>NZ_QWLM01000003.1 GCF_003515945.1 Dermacoccus abyssi | reverse complement strand
CGTGGTGGTCGTGACTTCGGTGGCCGTCGTGACGGCGGTTTCCAGGGCCGTGACGAGCGTCGTGGTGGTTTCAACCGTGACGACCGTGGCGGTCGCGATGGCGGTTTCGCGCGTCGTGACGACCGTGGTTTCAACCGCGACGACCGCGGTGGCCGTGACTTCGGTGGCCGTCGTGACGGCGGCTTCGCCCGCCGCGATGACCGCGGCGACCGCGGTTTCGACCGCCAGGGAGAGCGCCACGGGCGCCCCGACCGTCCCTTCCGCGACGAGACCCTTCGCGACGACGCCGTGAGCGAGAGCGTGACGACCGGCGACGAGCTCGCGACGGCCAACATCGACGAGCAGGCTGCGTCGGCGCAGTTCGAGACCCCGGTGCGCGATGCCGGTGTCGTCGACTCCGAGGTGCCCGGCACCGAGGGCGAGCAGAACCACGCTGAGGCCGTCGACGACATCGACGCCACGGATGAGATGAACCCCGTCGGCGGCGAGCCCACCGACGAGGCGCCGATCGTCGTGCCGGGCGAGGACGTCGAGCCGACCGCTGAGGCAGACATCGACGCCGCTGCAGCCGACGCGGAGCCCGTCGACGAGCGCACCTTCGCCGACCTCGGTCTGCCCAACACTCTCGTGGAGCGCATGGCGCGCGACGGCATCACGAAGCCGTTCCCGATCCAGGCCGCCACGATTCCGGACGCCCTCGCCGGCAAGGACGTGCTCGGCCGCGGCCGTACCGGTTCGGGCAAGACGCTCGGCTTCGGTCTGCCGATGCTGACGCGCCTCGCCGAGGGCGGCCCGGCCCGCGCCCACATGCCGCGCGCCGTTGTTCTCGTGCCGACGCGTGAACTCGCCATGCAGGTGAGCGACGCGCTGCAGCCGCTCGTTCACGTCGTGGGCCTCAAGCACAAGCTCGTTGCCGGCGGTATGCCGTACGAGCCGCAGCTGTCGGCCCTCGAGCGCGGTGTCGACGTTCTCATCGCCACCCCGGGTCGTCTCTCCGACCTCATCGAGCGCGGTGCGGCCGACCTCTCCCGCGTCGAGATCGCAGTGCTCGACGAGGCCGACCACATGGCCGAAATGGGCTTCCTCGAGGCCATCACCGAGATCCTCGACCTCGTGCCCGAGGGCGGTCAGCGTCTGCTGTTCTCCGCGACGCTCGACCGCGGCATCGACAAGATCGTCGACAAGTACCTCGTCGACCCTGTGACGCACTCGACCGATGACGGCACCGCCACCGTCACGACGATGGCGCACCACGCGCTCATCATCGAGCCGCGCGACAAGAAGGTCGTCACGGCCGAGGTGGCCAACCGCGAGGGACGCACCGTCGTCTTCGTCCGCACCAAGATGGGCGCCGACCGCGTTGCCGACGAACTGCGTGAGCAGGGCGTCATGGCGGCTGCGCTGCACGGTGGCCTCAACCAGGGCCAGCGCAACCGCGTCCTGTCCGCCTTCAAGGACGGCCGCGTGCCGGTGCTCGTCGCCACGGACGTCGCAGCTCGCGGCATCCACGTCGACGAGGTGGGCGTCGTCCTCCAGGTCGACCCGCCGGCCGACCACAAGGACTACCTGCACCGTGCCGGTCGCACGGCGCGTGCGGGCGAGAAGGGCACCGTCGTGACCCTCGCCCTGCCGCACCAGCGTCGCTCGATGCAGCGTCTGCTCGACGAGGCCGGTGTCGACACCAGCCTCGTGAAGGCCCGCCCGGGTGACGACGTCATCGTCGCCGCCGGTGGTTCGACGCCCGAGGGTCGCTCGATCTCCGAGGACGACCTGCGTCGCGTGCTCTCGCCGCGCAACGACCGCGGTGGACGCGGTGGCCGTGGTGGCTACGACCGCGGTGGACGCGGCGGATACGACCGCGGTGGCCGGGGCGGTTACGACCGCGGTGGTCGCGGCGGATATGACCGTGGTGGTCGTGGACGCTTCGGTGACCGTGACGATCGTGGTGGCCGCGGTGGCTACCGAGGCGAGCGCGACGACCGTCGTGGCAGCTACCGTGACGACATCGATGGTGGCTTCGAGCGCCAGAACCGTCGTCAGAACTTCGGCGGCGACCGTGGTGGTTTCCGCGGAGGCCGCGACTGATCGCAGTCGTCAGTGCTGTTGCTCGACCCCGTCCGCTTCGTGCGGGCGGGGTCGAGCCCGTTCTACGAGATGCGGGGCGGCTCGCCCCCGCCCACGTGCGTGGCCCACAATGGCCGCGTGAGTTCATTGACGGGGCGTCTGCTCGTCGCCGTGCCGCGTCCGCACGATGGTGACGAGGGCGACCTGTTCACGCGCAGCGTCGTCTTCGTCCTTCACCACGACGATGAGGGCGCGCAGGGACTCGTCCTCGACTTCCCGTTGGAAGCCGGCGTTGATTCGGTGCTTCCCGGATGGCAGGACGTCGTGTCTGCACCGGACCGTCTCTTCCAAGGCGGTCCTGTCGGTCTCGACCGGGCCATCGCCCTGGCCAATGTCCCGGGCCGCGACGAGGTGCTCGGCACGACCCGTCTGTTCGGTTCGCTCTCGCTCGTCGACCTCGACGCTCCACCGGCCCTCTTGGCAGCTCAGCTAGCTGGCATGCGCGTCTTCGCCGGTTCGGCCGGCTGGGAGGCGGGCCAGCTCGACGCCGAACTCGCCGATGACTGGTGGTTCGCGGCGGACTACGAGATCGGCGACCTCTTCGACGACGATCCGGACACGCTGTGGCAGCGGATCGTGAGGCGCCAGCCGTTCCCGCTCAACCTCATGGCCACGTTCCCGGACGATCCATCGCTCAACTGAGTTGGAGCCCCCGGGAGCCGGGACGCACTTCGCCGTGGTGCCTGTGTGCCAGGTCTAGACTGGCGGCCATGAGCGCCCCAGTCACGAACTCCTCGATCGACGACCCGAACGCGCCGCAGAGCGACCCCGGAAACCCGGGCGGACTCGGCGGACCGGGCACGTCGACGGCCGTGCTCGAACGCGAAGAGACGCAGCACCAGCTCTCCGAGCCCGGCGACCACGAACGCTTCGCGCACTACGTGCGCAAGGAGAAGATCATGGAGTCGGCGCTCTCCGGTGAGCCGGTTGTCGCCTTGTGCGGCAAGGTCTGGGTGCCGGGGCGCGACCCCGAGAAGTTCCCGGTCTGCCCGACCTGTAAGGAGATCTACCAGGGCCTTCGAGCACCGCAGGACGGCGGCGAGTAGACAACGCTTCCACCAGCGGACACCCACGCGGTGGCCGCTGGTGTTTTCTCGTCGACACTGACCTGACGAGTGAGCGCCGTCCGAGGCGTGGGCAGAGTCTCGAACATGCGACCAACTGTGCGCGAGTGCGGTGGCGGCGTGGCACCATCCGCGTATGAGTTCCGTCACCCGAGCCGGTCTCGGTCGACGTCGCCCCGCGGTCGCGGCTGCCTTCGCCGGTCAGGGGTTCGTCTTCATCCTGCTCACGACGAAGCTGCCGCGGCTTCAGGAGCGCTTCGACCTGAGCCCGGGAGACTTCTCCCTCCTCATGTTGGCGCTCGTCCTCTGCGCAGGTGTGGGTTCCCTCCTCGGTGAGCGCATTGCACCGCGACGGGGGAGTGGCCTGGCGCTGCGTCTGGGCTTCGCGCTCGTCGTGCTCAGCGTCCCCGCGATGGCGGCCGCGCCGTCGGTGGCGCTCCTGGCTGTCGGGATGAGCGCCTACGGCATCGCCCTCGGGCTGGCGGATGCGGGCACCAACATGCAGGGTGTCGGTCTCGAGCACTCCTACGGGCGCACCATCATGCCCACGTTTCACGCCGCGTGGACGTGCGGTGGCGTGGCAGCCACGGTGCTCGCGCTCCTCACGAAGAACTGGAGTTTCGAGGCCGTCGCGGTTGTCGGAGTTCTCGTGCCGCTCGCTCTGGTTGCTGCGCCGTACGTGCGCGGTGCCGGCCCCGTGACCCCGATCGGTGACGACGGCTCCAAGGTGCCGTGGCGCCGCATCCTGCCCGTCGGGATCGCGATGGTGCTCTTCTACATGGTCGACACCGCCGCCACGACCTGGGGCCCGAGCTACCTCCACCACGTCTTCGGTTCGGGCGCGGCG
Organism: Dermacoccus abyssi; assembly: GCF_003515945.1. Taxonomy (GTDB): domain Bacteria; phylum Actinomycetota; class Actinomycetes; order Actinomycetales; family Dermatophilaceae; genus Dermacoccus; species Dermacoccus abyssi. The sequence goes on along the minus strand of NZ_QWLM01000003.1, from coordinate 290,037 downwards.
CTCGTGGCCGTGGCGACGTTGCCGTACCTCGTCGCGTCTCTCGTGGGACGCGCCTGCGGTGACCGCCTCGCAGAACACTTCTGCGCCGCTAATCTCGTGCGCTCCGCGGCCTTCGTCGGGGCCGCCGGGTTGGGCGTGGTGGTCTGCGCGCCCCACCCGCTCATCGCCGTGCTCGGCTTCACCGTAGCCGGCCTGGGTCTCGCGACGGTGGCACCTCTCGCCTTCTCCGCAGCGGCCAAGATCGCGCGTGAGCAGACCTCGTCCGAGCCCGAGGCCGTGCGCGCCAAGGTGGACGCGATCATCGCCCGGTTCAACCAGTTCAACTACCTCGGCGGCATCCTCGGCGCCGTGATGACCGGTGCCGTCGGCAACGACTCGCTGCGCTACGGATTCGCCATCCCCATGGTGCTCGTCCTCTTCCTGGCACCGCTGGCGCGGTCCTTTCGCTGAGGGCTCGTTCGGGCTCGGCGGCGTGGCCGGAGCCACCCTCGGAGGCGTCCGGGCTGTCGGTGGTCGCCGGTAGACTTGCTCGCCTATGAGTACTTCGGCTGCAGAGCATCTGTCACCCGCCTTTCCGGAGCGGGCAGCCTGGGGTACGGCCGGCAAACTGCGTGCCTGGCAGGCCGGCGCGCTCCAGCGCTACCTCGAGACCAACCCGCGCGATTTCCTCGCAGTCGCAACGCCGGGCGCCGGTAAGACCACCTTCGCTCTGCGCCTCGCCACGGAGCTGCTCGGGCGTGGCATCGTCGACAGCGTCACCATCGTCGCGCCTACCGAGCACCTCAAGACGCAGTGGGCGGACGCCGCTGCCCGCGTCGGTATTCAGATCGACCCGAAGTTCACCAACCGCCAGGTCGACGAGGCATCCGACTACCACGGTGTCGCGCTCACCTACCAGGGCGTGGCGAGCAACCCCGAGGTGCACCGCATCCGCACGCAGCGCACGCGCACGCTCGTCATCCTCGACGAGGTACACCACGGCGGTGACAACAAGAGCTGGGGCGATGCTCTGCGTGTCGCCTTCGACGGCGCCACTCGACGCGTCTGCCTCACCGGAACACCGTTCCGCAGCGACACCAGCCCCATTCCCTTCGTGCGCTACGAACACGACGCTGCAGGTATTCGGCGCAGTGCGAGCGACTACGCCTACGGCTACGCGGAGGCACTCGCGGACGGCGTGGTGCGGCCGGTGCTCTTCCTCGCCTACGGCGGCAACATGCGGTGGCGAACGCGAGCGGGCGACGAGATCGCCGCGCGCCTCGGCACCCCCATGACGAAGGACGCCGTCGCCGGTGCATGGCGCACGGCCCTTGACCCCAACGGCGCCTGGATCCCGTCAGTTCTCCAGGCTGCTGACAAACGCCTGTCAGAGGTGCGCCGCCACGTGCCCGATGCCGGTGGGCTGGTCATCGCCTCCAACCAGACCGCGGCACGGGCGTACGCGCGAACCCTCGAGGCGATCACGGGCTCCAAGCCCACCGTCGTCCTGTCCGACGATCTCGGGGCCAGCTCCCGCATCGAGGACTTCGCGAAGAGCGACGACCGGTGGATGGTCGCGGTGCGCATGGTCTCCGAGGGTGTCGACGTTCCGCGTCTGTGCGTAGGGGTCTACGCCACCTCCACCTCGACGCCGCTGTTCTTCGCCCAGGCCGTCGGCCGCTTCGTGCGCGCTCGTAAGCGGGGCGAGACGGCGTCGGTCTTCCTGCCCACCGTGCCGATCATCCTCGAACACGCAGCACGTCTCGAGGAACAGCGCGATCACGCTCTCGACCGGCCGAGCAGGCCGGGGGAGAGCCCCGAGGACGCCATGTGGTCCGAGGAGGAGGGCCTGCTCGCCGCGACCAACCGCGAGGAGAAGGCCTCCGGCGACCTGCTCGACGACGGCTCGTTCGAAGCCCTCGAATCCGAAGCGGAGTTCGATCACGTCCTCTTCGACGCCGAGCAGTTCGGCATGGGCTTCGAGGTCAGCACCGAGGACGAACAGGAGTACCTCGGTCTGCCGGGGCTTCTCGAGCCCGATCAGGTCTCCAAACTGCTGCGACAGCGTCAGGACAAGCTCGTGAAGTCCGGCCGCAAGCGCCGGGACGACGACGAGCCGGTGGCCGCCCACCGAGCCCTCGCCAACCAGCGCAAGGAGCTCAACGGGCTCGTCGCGCAGTACGCGCGCAAGAGCGGTCAGCCCCACGCCGTCATCCACAACGACCTGCGTCAGCAGTGCGGCGGGCCGACGCTCGACCGCGCCTCGTCGGAGCAGGTGAGCGCTCGGATCGAGCTCATCCGACGGTGGTTCGTCGGACGTCGCTAGACGGTGCGTCCGGCGCAGGCTCCTGCGACACCTAGGCTAGGGGCATGAACGAGCGCCCCTCCGGTTGGTACGACGACCCCGACGACGACACCCAGCTTCGCTACTGGGACGGCATTCTGTGGAGCGACCGCACCATGCCGAAGCTGCGCCCCGGTCTCGACCACGTCGGTGAGGCCCGGCCCGTTCAGCACGTCGAGGAGCCGCCACGCCGTGACGGTGAACCGCGCACCTACCCCGCGCACTGGGGCCCCGAGCAGTCGGGGCGCCGCGACCAGTTCCACGGCCCGCAGTTCCAGGGCTCCCAGCCGGGCACGGCGCCGTTCGGTAACACCGTCGGACAGCCCTCGGGGCTCATCCGCCGCATCCTCGCGACCTTCCTCGACAGGCTGATCGTCTCGCTGCCGGTGTCGCTCGTCGTCCTGCCGTTTCTCGGCGACTGGATGACGCAGATGCAGGAGTACGTCGACAGGTTCATGTCCGCGGCGTCCGCGGGCGAGCAGATGCCGACCATCCCGGCCGACCTCATGACGCCGCCGCTCGCGCTCGCGGGTGCGCTCGTCGCGGCACTGTTCGTGTACGAGGTGCTCATGACGCACTTCGCCGGTGGCGCCACCGTCGGAAAGCGCGCGCTCGGCATCACCGTGGTCCCCGCGGGGACGGCCCAGGGGGCCAAGGAGCGTCTGCCGCTCGGACGGGCGGCTTTGCGCGCGCTCATGAAGTGGGGCCCGGACGCGCTCGCTCTCGTTGCGATCTTCTCCGGCGTCGCTGGATTCCTCCAGGCGCTCATCATCCTCTGGGCCCTGAGCAACGCCAAGCGTCAGGGGCTTCACGACCTCGCGGTCAAGAGCGAGGTTCGTCGCACTCGCTGACGACGTACACACCTCATTGAAGAAGGGCGGCTCCCCACCGGGAAGCCGCCCTTCGTCAATATTCCGACGGTCAGCCGTTGACCACGGGTGTGCCGACCAGTTCGACGCCGGCCGTGCGCAACTCCTCGAGCGCGGCGTGGGTGGTCTCCTGCGCGACGCCCGCCGTCATACCGAGCAGGACGCGGGTGAGAAAACCTTCGCGCGCGGCGTCGAGCGCGGTTGCGCGCACGCAGTGATCCGTGGCGATGCCGACGATGTCGACCTCACCCACGCCTGCGCCCCGCAACCACGTAGCCAGGCCCTGGCCCTTGCCGTCGAGGTCGTCGTGGCCCTCGAAACCGGAGTAGGCAGCCTCGAACTGGCCCTTGCGGAAGCGAGCGTCGAAGCGATCCTCGACCGGTTCGAGCGCGGGGTGCAGTTCGGCGCCGGGCGTGCCGACCTCGCAGTGCACGGGCCAGGTGTCGCGGTAGTCGGGTGTCTCGCTCCAGTGAGAGCCCGGGTCGACGTGCCAGTCCTGCGTGGCGACGAGCGTGTCGTAGGACGAGAGCGCCACGTAATCCGCGATCGCCTCCGCCACACCGGCGCCGCCGGCCACGGCCAGAGAGCCGCCTTCGCAGAAGTCGTTCTGCACGTCGACGACGACGAGGGCGCGGCCGGTGTCGCTCATACGCCTCGCCTCTCGTAACGCGTCGGGATGACGGCTTCGCCACGCGACATCTGGTGCGCCGTGGCGGGCAGTTCCGCGCGGGAGCGCTCGTGGGTCTCGCGGGCCGTCTTCGCGTCGGTGGCAACGATGACCTCGCCGCCCTGGACGAGCTGCACGAGCATCTCGCGGTCGCCGCCGTCGTCCTGAGGCTTCGTGCCGATGCCGATGATCTCGGCCTCGGCCACCCCTTCGGTGTTGCGGCGACGAAGTGCCCACTTGCGCCCGCCGACGGAGATCTTGTCCTTGCTCTTCTTCGCGACGTCGATCATCTCGCCGTTGTCGTCCGAGTGCTGGACCAGTTTGTAGACCATGCCGGCCGTCGGGGCGCCGGAGCCGGTGACCAGCGAGGTGCCCACGCCGTAAGCGTCGACCGGGCCGGCTGCCAGGGCGGCGATCGCGTACTCGTCGAGGTCGCTCGTCACGACGATCTTCGTGTTCTTCGCGCCGAGTGAGTCGAGCTGGGCCCGCACCTCGCGCGCCTGGACGAGCAGATCGCCGGAGTCGAGTCGGACGCCTCCGAGTTCGGGACCGGCAACCTCGACCGCGATGTTCACGGCGTTCGTCACGTCGTAGGTGTCGACGAGCAGCGTCGTGTTCTTGCCGAGCGATTCGACCTGCGTGGTGAAGGCCTCACGCTCGTCGTCGTGCAGCAACGTGAAGGCGTGAGCCGACGTGCCGGCGGTCGGTACGTCGAAGCGCCGCCCGGCCTCGAGGTTGGACGAGGTGGCGAAGCCCGCGACGTAGGCCGCACGCGCGGCGGCCACGGCGGCCTCCTCGTGGGTGCGCCGCGAGCCCATCTCGATGCAGGGGCGGCCCGCTGCGGCCGACGTCATGCGGGAGGCCGCTGCGGCAACGGCTGAGTCATGGTTGAGGATCGACAGGGCGAGGGTCTCGAGCAGGACGCCCTCGGCGAACGTCGACTCCACGACGAGAAGGGGCGACCCGGGGAAGTAGCACTCGCCTTCGGGGTAGCCGTAGATGTCACCGGAGAAGCGGTAGTCGGCGAGCCATTCGAGCGTGCTTTCGTCGACGACGTCCCGCTCGCGCAGGTCGTCGATCTCCGCGTCGGTGAAGCGGAAGTTCTTGAGGGCCTCGAGGAAGCGCCCTGTTCCGGCCACGACGCCGTACCGGCGGCCGTCGGGCAGCCTGCGAGCGAAGACCTCGAAGACGCTGCGGCGCTCGGCCGCGCCGGAACGCAGCGCCGCCTGGAGCATCGTGAGCTCGTAGTGGTCGGTCAACAGGGCCGTCGAGGGCGAGATGTTGGAAGTCACGTGAAGAACTCTAGAGTGGAGGGCGTGTCGATCGCGCCCCCTGACATCGATTTCGACGAGCTGACCGAGCAGTTGACCCGCAGCGAACCGCACGAGAGCGGTGAACGCGCGTGGGTCACGCTCGTGTGGAACGACCCCGTCAACCTCATGAGTTACGTCAGCTTCGTCTTCCAGGATTACTTCGGCTACTCCGAGGCCGAGGCCGAGCGGCTCATGATGCAGGTTCACACCGAGGGCCGCGCCGTCGTGAGCAAGGGCTCGCGCGAGCGGATGGAGGCCGACACGATCGCCATGCACGGCTACAGCCTGTGGGCGACCTACCAGCAGGAGGGCTGATGGCTCAGGCGTTCACCCGCGACCCGGACGACGGCGCTCGCATCATCGGTTTCCTCGAGGACGTGGAGCGATCGCTCGTCATCGAGCTCATGTACCAGACGAGTGTGCTCCTGTCGGATGGCAGCGAGGACGCGGGGGAGACGGACGAGAAGGGCGCGCCGAGTGACGGCGACACCCACGACGACCTCTTCGCAGCCCTCAGCCGTTCGATGGCCGAGCGGGAGGCGCCGCAGGACCCGGCCCTGCGTCGACTGTTGCCTGACGGCGTCAAGAACGACGACGCCGCGGCATCGGAGTTTCGCCGCCTCACCGAATCGACGCTGCGCGACGGGAAGCTGCGCAATCTCGACATCGCCATGCGCGCCCTCGAGGAGGGCTTCGTCGACGAGGAACAGGCCGCGGCGATCGCGGACGACGTCTACGAGCGCGCGAACGACCCGGCCGCCCGGTATGAGCGGGACGATGCTGGGGAACGAGAGGGGAACGACGACAACCTGCAGGACGGGTTGAGCGACGGTTCCCGTGAGGTCGTCCTCGACGAAGCGTCGGCTCGCGCCATGATGATGGCTCTGACCGACGTCCGGCTGGTACTCGCCGAACGCCTCGGCCTGCGTACCGATGAGGACGCCGAGGCGCTGTCGCGCCAGGTGGAGCGTGAGGACGCACCGAAATCGCCCGAGGATCTCCTCGCCGCGTACTACGACTTCCTCACGTGGATGTCGGAATCGCTGACCCTGGCGGTCATGCGCAAGGCCTGACTCCGGGGCGACCACTACGATGGGAGCATCATGAGCGACAAGACTGCTGCAACCATCGAGCCCGCGACGCCCGACGAGGTCCGCCTCCGCGTCGCCCCGTCCCCGACCGGCGATCCGCACGTCGGCACCGCCTACATGGCGATGTTCGACCTGGCGTTCGCGCGCCAGCAGGGCGGCAAGTTCGTCCTGCGCATCGAGGACACCGACCGCGCCCGTTTCCAGGCCGACTCCGAGCAGCAGATCTTCGACACGCTCGAATGGCTCGGCCTGACGTGGGACGAGGGCCCGGACAAGGGCGGCCCGTATGCGCCCTACCGTCAGAGTGAGCGCCTCGACACGTACAAGCCGTACGTCCAGAAGCTGCTCGACGAGGGCAAGGCGTACTACTGCTACTGCACGAGCGAGCGCCTGGCGGAGATGCGCGAGTTCCAGCAGAAGCAGAAGCTGCCCACCGGATACGACCGCATGTGCTACGGCAAGACGCGCGAAGAGCGTTCCAAGGAGCCGGGATTCAGCGACAACCCCGTCGTGCGCATGTTCGTGCCGGACGACGCCCCGCTCACCTTCACCGACCTCATCCGTGGTGAGGTCAAGGCTCCCCGCCCGGACGACCAGGTCATCCTCAAGGCAGACGGCTTCCCGACCTACCACCTCGCCGTCGTCGTCGACGACCACGAGATGGCCATCACCCACGTCGTGCGCGGCGAGGAGTGGATCAGTTCCACGCCGAAGCACATCCTGCTCTACCAGGGCCTCGGCCTGGAGCCGCCGAAGTTCGCGCACATGCCGCTGCTGCGCGACGAGAAGAAGGCGAAAATCTCCAAGCGCAAGAGCCCCTGGGCACGCCTGACGTGGTTCAAGGAGCAGGGCTACCTCCCCGAAGCTCTGCTCAACTTCCTCGCCCTGCTGGGCTACCCACCCGTCATCGAGACGGACGGTTCGGAGCGCGAGGTCTTCACGTTCGAGGAGTTCAGCAAGAACTTCGAGTGGAGCAAGGTCAACACCGTCGGGCCGATCTTCAACCTCGACAAGCTCAACTGGCTCAACGGCCACTACATCCGCGAGTTGCCGACGCGCGAGTTCGCCACGCGTCTGCTGCCGTTCCTCGTCAAGGACGGCGTGCTGTCGGAGCAGCCGTCGCTGCCGGAGCTCGGGCGTCTCAACCTCGTCGCCGAGCAGATCCAGACACGCATCAACCTGCTGTCGGAGGCCACGGCCCTCGTGGCGCCGTTCTTCTGCAAGGACGACGAGCTTCCCATCGCGGACGACGCCCGCTCGCAGCTCAAGGAGACGGCTCCGCAGGTCATCGACGCCGCTATCGAGGCGCTCGAGCCGATCTCCGGCTCGCTCGGCAAGCCCGACGGAAGCGACGTCGAGTGGACGCACGAGCGCATCGAGGCGGCGCTGCGTGAAGCGATCGTCGAGGGGCTCGGTATCAAGCCGAAGTTCGCGTTCGGTCCGCTGCGCACGGCGGTCTCCGGTCAGCGCATCTCGCCGCCGCTGTTCGAGTCCATGGAGATCCTGGGCAAGCACTCGACGATGGAGCGCCTCAAGGCTCTGCGCGCCACGCTCTGACGTTGCCGTAGCGCGCTCCGGCCCCGCCCCTCGATGGGTCGGGCCGGAGCGGGGGAGCGGCACCGGGCGCCGATTTGGCGCCTGGGCCAACGTTCGGTAAAGTTTTCACTCGGTTCGGGGAACGAAGGCCGAGGCCCACAAGGCCGGGGCGCGCGTTCGCTGAAACCCCCTTGGGGTATGGTGTAATTGGCAACACGGATGATTCTGGTTCATTTGTTCTAGGTTCGAGTCCTGGTACCCCAGCGCAAATCACTGGCGCAGAATGGCGATCTCGATCGCGCGCTCGTCGAGTGATTTCGGGAAATCGACAACTTCGGTTAGAGTTTTCCTCGCTGCTGAAAGCCGCAAGGCATCAGGCAGGCCATGGCCCCGTTGTGTAGTGGCCTAGCACGCGCCCTCTCAAGGCGGTAGCGCGGGTTCGAATCCCGTCGGGGCTACATTGAGACAAAGAATCCTCGTCACGCAAGTGACGGGGATTTTTTGTCTGTAGGTGCAATTCTTTCTTCGCGCGAACAAAGGGCGCCTTTCTCATGATTTGTCGTGAGAAAGGTGCCCTTTGTCGTGCCCTATTGCAGGCTTGGGTTCAGGAGCGCGGAGCAGGTGGCGTGACTTGGCTCGTCTGCTGAGCGGCGGCGCGAGCCAAGACCTCCGTGAGCTTGTTGGCGCCGGCGACCACCGTGGCGGCGTGCAGGCGGCCGGGCTGACGGGAGACGCGCTCCACGGGGCCGGAGATCGACACGGCGGCGATGACGTGGCCGCTGGGGGAGCGAACGGGCGCGGAGACCGACGCGACGCCCTGCTCGCGCTCGCTCACCGACTGGGCCCAGCCGCGACGGCGGACGCCGGAGAGCATCGTGGCGGTGAACTTCGAGCCCTGGAGGCCGCGGTGCAGGCGGTCGGGCTCCTCCCACGCCAGAAGCACCTGGGCTGCCGAACCGGCCTGCATGGACAGGGTCGCGCCGACGGGAATCGAATCGCGCAGACCCATGGGGCGGTCCGCGGCGGCGACACAGATGCGCTGGTCGCCCTGACGGCGGAAGAGCTGCGCACTCTCGTTCGTGTGGTCACGCAGAGCGCCGAGAACCGGGCCGGCGGCGGCGAGGAGGCGATCCTCACCCGCGGCGGAAGCGAGTTCGACGAGGCGCGGGCCGAGCACGAAGCGACCCTGCATGTCGCGTGCGACGAGGCGGTGGTGTTCGAGTGCCACAGCCAGGCGGTGAGCGGTGGGGCGGGCCAGGCCGGTGGCCGCCACGAGCTGAGCCAGGGTGGACGGACCGGCTTCGAGCGCCGAAAGCACGATCGCAGCCTTGTCGAGAACGCCGACTCCACTAGAGTTGTCCATGTTCTGATATTGCAGTCTCATGACGCGAGACGCAAGTTCAAAGGCCTGAAGAAAGCGTAACGCTTGAGCAACGGCATTTGTCTCGCGGGTCGGACGGCCCGGTGATTCGAAGGAGGACGCGTGGGGAAAACGCTGGCCGAGAAGGTGTGGCAGCAGCACGTCGTGCGCAGCGCCGAAGGCGAACCGGATCTGCTTTTCATCGATCTTCACCTGCTTCACGAGGTGACGAGTCCGCAGGCGTTCGACGGCCTTCGTCTCGCGGGACGCAGGGTGCGGCGCACCGATCTGACGCTCGCGACGGAGGACCACAACGTTCCCACGACGCCGGGGCCCATCTCCGACCCGGTGAGTCGCACGCAGGTCGAAACGCTGCGCAAGAACTGTGAGGAGTTCGGCGTCCGCCTGTTCCCGATGGGTGACGCCCAGCAGGGCATCGTCCACATCATCGGCCCGCAGCTCGGCCTGACGCAGCCCGGCGCGACGATCGTGTGCGGCGACAGCCACACCTCCACTCACGGCGCGTTCGGCGCCCTGGCCTTCGGCATCGGCACGAGCGAGGTCGAGCACGTGCTCGCCACGCAGGCGCTTCCGCTCAAGCCGTTCCGCACGATGGCGATCAACGTCGACGGTGCGTTGCCCGAGGGCGTGAGCGCGAAGGACATCATCCTCGCCGTCATCGCCGAGATCGGCACGGGGGGAGGCCAGGGTTATGTGCTCGAGTACCGCGGCGAGGCCATCGAGGGCCTGTCGATGGAAGCGCGGATGACGATCTGCAACATGTCGATCGAGGCCGGCGCCCGCGCAGGCATGATCGCTCCCGACGAGACGACGTTCGCCTACCTCGAGGGCCGCGAGTGCGCGCCGGCCGGTGAGGAGTGGGACGCCGCCGTCGAGGAGTGGAAGAAGCTTCGCACCGATGACGACGCGCAGTTCGACGCCGAGGTGACGATCGACGCGGCCTCGCTGTCGCCGTACGTCACGTGGGGCACCAACCCCGGTCAGGGTCTCCCGCTCTCGGCGAACGTTCCCGACCCGGAGTCGTTCGGTGACGACTCGGCGAAGGCCGCCGCCTCCAGCGCCCTCGAGTACATGGGCCTGACGCCGGGGCAGCCGCTCAAGGAGATCAGCGTCGACACGGTGTTCCTCGGTTCGTGTACGAACGGCCGCATCGAGGATCTGCGCGCCGCCGCGGAGGTCATCAAGGGCCGCAAGGTGGCGGACTCCGTGACGATGCTCGTGGTGCCCGGCTCCGCGCGAGTGCGCCTCGACGCCGAGGCCGAGGGGCTCGACAAGGTCTTCACCGAGGCCGGTGCCGAGTGGCGTCTGGCCGGTTGCTCGATGTGTCTGGGGATGAACCCCGACCAACTGCAGCCGGGGGAGCGCAGCGCGTCGACCTCGAACCGCAACTTCGAAGGGCGTCAGGGCAAGGGCGGTCGTACGCACCTGGTCAGCCCCCAGGTCGCCGCCGCCACCGCCGTCGCGGGCACCCTCGCCGAGCCCGGCGATCTGTGAGCACCGAGGAGGAAACTGCCATGGAGCGATTCATCAACCACACGGGCGTCGGCGCCCCGCTGCGCCGGAGCAACGTCGACACCGACCAGATCATCCCCGCCGTGTACCTGAAGCGCGTGACGCGCACGGGCTTCGAGGACGGCCTGTTCTCGGCCTGGCGCAAGGACGAGTCGTTCGTCCTCAACCAGGACGCTTTCCGCGACGCGTCCGTTCTCGTGGCGGGCCCCGACTTCGGTACGGGCTCTTCGCGTGAGCACGCCGTGTGGGCACTCATGGACTACGGCTTCCGGGTCGTCATCAGTTCGCGCTTTGCCGACATTTTCCGAGGCAACTCGGGCAAGGCGGGCTTGCTCACGGCCCAGGTCGAGCAAGGGGATGTCGAACTGCTCTGGAAGTACCTCGAGAACGAGCCGGGCGCTCAGATCTCGGTCGATCTGGAGTCGCGAACCATCACAGCAGGCGAACTCGTCGTGCCGTTCGAGGTGGACGACTACATCCGCTGGCGCCTCATGGAGGGCCTCGACGACATCTCGCTGACCCTGCGTCACGAGGGCGACATCGAGCGGTTCGAAGCTCAGCGTCCGGCCTGGAAGCCGACGACGAGCGTCCGATAGGTGAGATCGAAGAATCCCGGTAGTAGCGGTCTGCGACAAGGAAGTTGCGCGGCAAATCGAGTGTGAGGTCTTGCACAGTTCGCGAATCACGTTCACACTCAAGGATGTCGGCGATTCTTCCCCTTCTACCGCGGAATGGTGCGGCAGTCCGGGTCTTTCGCGCTCGCGTGAAGCGGCGTTCGATAGCACGCGTCGGATGGACGATGCTCCACCCTTGTGGGTAATTTGATCGATATATCTGCGCATTGCGAGGTTTCGCGGGGCAATGCACGCCAGTGAAGGGTGGAGGAATGAACAAGGCAGACCTTGTCGACCGTCTCGAGGAGCGACTCGGGAGCAAGAGGGCGGCACTGGAGGCTGTCGAGGCAGTCGTCGACGTCATCATCCGTGAGGTCGCAGCGGGGAACAAGGTCGGCATCACGGGGTTCGGAACGTTCGAGCGCGTCGATCGCGCCGCGCGCACCGGTCGCAATCCGCGTACGGGCGAGGCTGTCCACATCGACGCCACCGCCGTGCCGAAGTTCACCCCCGGCACCAATTTCAAGGTCGTCACTGCGGACCCGAACAAGCTTCCGCGTACCGGTAATGCGGGTGGACGTGCCAGCGCCTCGCGCTGAGCGTTGACAGCGAAGAAGGACCCCGAGACCGGCTTGGTCTCGGGGTCCTTCTTTCGTTCTCCCAGTACTCGCGTCGAGGTCAGCGGATGGTTTGTCCGGCGCCGATTCCATCGATCCACAGTCGGCGAATACCGTCGGGGCCCATGTCGACGTTGAGGCGTTGACCGACACGGAGCGTGCGCAGGCTGCTGCGCATGAACGCCTCGGTGGAGAAGGCCAGCACCCGGCCGTTGTCGGTGATGACCTCGCCGGTGAGTGTTTCGGGATCGAAGCGGTGGACGCTCGCCTGTTCCTGCACGATGCTCACGCTCCCTTCGTCGCCGAGCGTTCGAGGGCTGCGGTGCGTGAGCCGACGGGTTCACGACCCTCGACGACGTGGCGCGCGAGATCGTCCGTCAAGTGCGATCCGACACTCACGGCGACGCGTTGGTGACGTCCGGCGCTCGAGCCACCGAAACGGGGAGCCAGCCGTGCGGGGTCGTGGTGGCTGATGGCGACGGAGCCGCCGTCGTCGGAGACCACGACTGCGGATTCGGTAGCGGCACAAGCACGCAGCAGAGCGCTGATCGTGTCGCCGTCGGCGTAGGGAAGCGGGCCGAGCAACACGGCGCCGGAGCGTTCGGGATGGGACCTGACCCAGTCGGCGAGCGCCGCAGTCAGTGCGGCGTTGAGATCGCGGCCCTGTTCGCGTGCGTGAGCCCCTGCTTCCGTCGCGCCGGTTCGCACGGCCTCGTCATCGCTGAGGACGAGAAGGTTGGCAGGTTCGACGGCAGCGCTCACGGCGTCGATCGTGTCGAGGGCGCTCGCTCGAGCCCACGCGACGGGGTCGACGGTGCGGGGCGCGGCGAGGCTTCGACCGTCGCTGAACGCGAGGACGATGCTCCAGGTGGACGATCGGTTCTGCACGGTTTGAATGCTCGCAGATTTCGCGGACGAATGCCCAGGAGGACCGTCCGGTGTGTTTCTGCGGTCGGTGGCCGACGACTCGGAGCTCCGGCCCGCCCTCGGGCCGGCCCGCGGCTAGAGTTGCGCACGAGCCAGGAGGTGCCCATGTCCGACGTTTCGCTCGACGAGAGTGAACGCAACGGTGTCGTGCGATTCATCACGCGTGTCGTCGCGCCCGGGATCTCGCCGTGGTTGCGGGAGACCTGGCGCGGTGCCGAGCACGTGCCCGACCACGGCCCGGCTGTCATCGCGGGCAATCACCTGAGCTACTCCGACCCCTTCGTCCTGGGTCGTTTCCTCCTGCACGCAGGGCGTCTGCCGCACTTTCTCGGCAAGGCCGAGGTCTTCGCGACGCCCGTCCTGGGGCCGCTTCTCAAGCGTGCCGGCCAGATCCCCGTCCACCGAGGCACAGCGCGGGCCGCTGACAGCTTCTCCGCTGCCGTCGACGCCGTGGAGTCGGGCAAGATCGTCTGCCTCCTGCCCGAGGGAACGCTCACGCGCGACCCCGACCTGTGGCCCATGGCCGGAAAGTCAGGGGCCGCTCGCATTGCGCTGACGACCGGGTGTCCGCTGGTGCCCGTCGCCATGTGGGGTCCCGAGCGGATCCTGCCCCCAAGGCGCAACGCCCTGAAGTCGCTGCCGAGCGCGGTGGTTCGCCGCCACGACGTCACGGTGAGTGCCGGGCCGCCCGTCGACCTCGACGACCTGCGAGCACGGCCACTCGACGCCGAGGTGCTCACCGAGGCAACAGCTCGGGTCATGGCGGCCATCACGGAGCTTCTCGTCGAGATCCGGGGCGAGTCCCCGACGACGACACCACTGGACAACCCGCGCGTGCGATCGCGCTCGAGTCGAACGGAAGGCGCACGATGACCAAGGCCACGGTCATGGGATCGGGAAGTTGGGGAACGGCGTTCGCCGCGGTGATGGCGGACGCGGGCACTGACGTCACGATGTGGAGCAGACGCCCCGAACTCGCCGAAGCCATCGAGACGACCCGCGTCAACGACGACTACCTGCCGAGCCTGCGCCTGACCGACCGTGTGCATGTCACGAGTGATGTCGCAGAGGCGATGGACGGCTCCGACATCCTCGTTCTCGCGGTGCCGTCGCAGACGTTGCGCGAGAACCTCGAGGGTTGGCGCGAACACATCCCGGACGGCGCGCCGCTCGTGTCGCTGATGAAGGGCATCGAGCTCGGAACCCTCAAGCGGATGACCGAGGTCATGGAAGAGGTTGCGGAGGTGCCCGCCGACCGGGTGGTCGTCGTCTCGGGGCCGAACCTGGCCAAGGAGGTCGCCGACAAGCAGCCCGCGGCGGCCGTCGTCGCCGCGTCACGTCACGGAGTGCGTTCGAAGGTGGCGGAAGCCTGCGCGGCGCCGTACTTCCGGCCGTACACCAACGCCGACGTCGTGGGTACCGAGATCGCCGGCGCGGTGAAGAACGTCATCGCCCTGAGCGTGGGCATGGCGCACGGCCTGGGTATGGGGGAGAACTCGACGGCCACTCTGCTGACCCGCGGACTTGCCGAGACGGCGCGTCTCGGTGTCGCGCTGGGAGCCGACCCGCAGACGTTCCTCGGTCTCGCCGGCGTGGGCGACATGATGGCCACCTGCAGCTCACGTCTGTCGCGAAACCACCAGTTCGGCCTCGCGCTGTCGGAGGGCAAGACGGTCGAGGAGATCACTGCCGCGACCAACCAGACCGCCGAAGGCGTCAAGTCGTGCCGCTCGATCCTCGAGCTGGCGCGCAGCGTCCACGTCGACATGCCGATCGTCGAAGGCGTCCACGCCATCCTCCACGAGGGTTGGACGCCCGACGAGATGGTCCGCGCCCTCATGTCGCGTTCGCGCAAGAGCGAGCGCGTCTGAGGCTCGAGGTTGGTCGGACTCAGGCGCTGGATCCCGTGAGGGCGGCGTCGAGGTCACACCACAGGTCGTCGACGTCCTCGACACCGACGGAGAGCCGCAGGAGGTTCTCCGGCACGCTCTCGGGCTCGAGGGCGTGGCGACGGCGGCGCTCCAGCATCGACTCGACGCCGCCCAGGCTCGTTGCGGGCAGCCACACGTCGACGGCGTCCTCGACGGCGCTCGCTGCCGACTGGCCGCCGTCCACCTCGACGGCGATCATGGCTCCGGTGCCGGGGTAGCGGACGCGGACGACGTTCGGGTGCTCCTCCAGGCGCGCGGCCAGTTCGGCCGCGTTCGCGCAGGCCCGCTCCCAGCGCAGATGGAGCGTGCGCATGCCCCGCAGCGCGAGCCACGTCTCGGACGGCCCGGGGATCGCGCCACCGAGGGTGCGCGCCGTGAGCAGTCGTTCGGCGAGTGAGGAATCGTTCGTCACCGCCGCGCCGAGGAGGACATCGCTGTGACCGGCGAGGTACTTCGTCACCGAGTGGACGACGACGTCGACCCCGTCGTCGAGCGGACGGCGGCCGAGCGGGGTGTTGAACGTGTTGTCCTCGACGACGAGAGCGCCCGCGGCGTGCGCGCACCTCGTCACGGCGGCGACGTCGCAGGTCTCGAGCGTCGGGTTCGCGGGGGACTCGATCCACACGACGTCGACGCCGTCCGTCAGGGCTCGTTCGACGGCCGAGGTGTCGGACAGATCGATGCGGACGAGGCGAGCGCGACCGCTTGCGACCCACGTCTCGAGCAGCCCTGAGGTGCCGTTGTAGAAGTGGCGCGGCGCGAGCACCGTTCCGCCGTGCGGCAGGAGGGACAGTGTTGCGCTGATGGCGCCCATCCCGCTGGCGAACGCGAGCGCGCGAGTGGAGTCGTCACCCTCGAGCGCTGCGAGCGTCGTCTCGAAGGCGCTCCAGGTCGGGTTGCCGACGCGCGCGTAGTTGACGTCGCCGCCCGCGACGTACGTCGACGTCATCGCCAGTTCGGGACTCACCGAGGCGCCGGGGGAGCGTGGGGGACGGCCCGAGCCGACGAGGCGGGTCGCAGGTGCGAGGGGTCGAGAAGGGTCGCCTGTCATGACGTCGAGCCTGGCACGGCTCGTCGGTGCGAGGTTCGCAGGTTGCGGCATGTGGACGGCTAGAGTGACAGACGATGAGCACTTCCCAGACCCGTACCCGCGTCGCCGTCGTCTTCGGTGGACGCTCCTCCGAACACGCCATCTCGTGTGCCACGGCCGCAGGTGTCCTCGCGGCGATCGATCGCGACCGCTACGAGGTCGTGCCGATCGGCATCACGAAGACCGGTCAGTGGGTCCTCATGCCCGACGACGTCGAGGCGCTCGCCATCAAGGACAAGCAGCTTCCGGAGGTGAAGAGCGGCTCCGGCAAGGAGGTGCTCGTCGCGCCGTCGCCGGAGCAGCACGACATCCTCGTGCTCGAGCCGGGCGAGACCCCCGAGGCGCTCACCTCGGTCGACGTCGTCCTGCCGTTGCTGCACGGCCCGTTCGGTGAGGACGGCACCCTGCAGGGGCTGCTCGAACTGGCCGACCTGCACTACGTGGGCTCCGGCGTGACGGCGTCGGCCGTCATGATGGACAAGCACATGATGAAGGTCGTCTTCGCGGCCGCCGGTCTGCCGGTCGGGCCGTACACCGTCATCACCGACAAGGAGTGGCGCCGCGACAAGGCCGCAGCCATGGACGCCGTCGCGTCGCTGGGTTGGCCGGTCTTCGTCAAGCCCGCGCGTGCGGGCTCGTCGGTCGGAATCTCGAAGGTGAACGGCCCGGACGAGCTCGAGGCGGCCATCGAGATGGCACGCCGGAGCGACCCGAAGGTCGTCGTCGAGGCGGGCATCGTCGGCCGCGAGGTCGAGTGCGGCGTGCTGGAAGGCCACGGCAGCGACCTGCCGCGAGCGTCTGAACTCGGTGAGATCGAGGAGATCGGCGCGCACGACTTCTACGACTTCGAGGCCAAGTACCTCAACGACGACGGGCTGCGCCTGTCGTGCCCGGCCGACGTCCCGGCCGACGACGCCGCCCGCATCAAGGAACTGTCGATCACAGCGTTCGACGCCGCCGGTTGCGAGGGTCTCGCGCGCGTCGACTGGTTCTACACGCCCGAGGGCACGCTGTACCTCAACGAGATCAACACGCTGCCGGGCTTCACGCCGGTCTCGATGTTCCCGCAGGTATGGAACGCCAGTGGTCTCGGCTACACCGAGCTCATCACCGACCTCATCGAGTTGGCGCGCGAGCGCCGCACGGGGCTGCGCTGACGTCGGCTGAGCCTCGAAACTCGCAGAAGATCGCCTAGGAGCAGCGCCGCTCGCCCTGGGCGATCTTCTTCGCTGCGGGCGCGAAAGCCGCGAGCGTGGAGGCATCGGCCTTAGACTCCTTCGGCACGAGCACCTCGATGGCCGGTTCTCGGCCGTAGGTGGTGTAGCGACGCCCGTCCGACAGGTCGGACTGCACCCAGTCGACGCCGTTCGCCTCGAAGCACGTCTCCGTGGTGGGTCCGGGAGGGGTGAGGCCACAGCGCGCGATGACGGACGACTCGGGCCGTTCGCCCCATGCGCGCACCGCGTCGGACGGCGTGGTGACGGGGTACGGCTCGAAACCGGCCACCTTCGCCGGCCAGGCGCTCGAGGCCGCCTTGCACTGCGGGGTGTCCGCGCGATCCGCGGGCTTGGCCTCCACCGGAGGTAGCGAGCACGCGGCGAGCGCCCACACGGCTGACGAACCGGCGACGAGGAGGCTGAGGGAACGGAGCGTCGTCATGGTGGACAACGCTACCGGCGGTGGCTGCGCGCTGCCTGGTGCGGCGCGGATGCGGTCTGTTCCGGCCTGCTTGAATGGGGCCGTGAGGAACGTGTGGACGCCGAGAGTGGGCGGCGACGCCCCGACCGTCGACGACGTCGGTGAATTGGGCGTGCTGAGGTCCGTCCTCGCCGTGGTCGAACCCGCGGCGGCCGATGTCGGGCCCGGTGACGACGCCGCCGTCCTCACAACGAGCACTGGCCGTACCGTCGTCACGACGGATTCCATGGTGCTCGGCCTCGACTGGCGTGACGACTGGTCGTCGCCCCAGGACGTCGGGGTCAAGGTCATCGCGCAGAACCTCGCCGACGTCGTTGCGATGGGCGCGCGTCCGACCGGCGTCGTCGTCGCACTGGCCGCTGAGGGGGCCACCCGTGTCGACTGGCTCGTCGACCTCACGCGCGGTATGGCCGACGAACTGCGGCGTGCCGGGGTCGGTTCGTTCGGCGGCGACCTCTCGGGAGCGCCCGACGGCACGGTCGTCATCGCGGTCACGGCCCTCGGTGATCTGCCCGCGGGGCGCGAGCCGCTGCTGCGTGCCAACGCGCGAGTGGGGGAGTCGATCATCGTCTCCGACGTCCTCGGGCGAAGTCACGCCGGTCTGCTCGTATTGCTCGGTGAAGTCGCGCCCTCGGAAAGAGCCGGGACAGCGACTCAGGAATGCGTGGGGTGGCATCGTGCCCCGCGCCCGCGATACGCGGGTGACGAAGCTGTTGCTGCGGGGGTGCGCTGCGCGATGGACGTTTCCGACGGCCTGATGCTCGACGCCGCACGGATCGTGCGGGCGTCGAGCGTGCGCCTCGCCTTCGACGGTGACGCGCTCCGTGCGATGGCGCGTCCCCTCGAACCGGTGGTGGGGGATCGGGCACTCGAGTGTGTGCTCTCCGGCGGTGAGGAACACGCCCTGCTCGCGACAAGCCCGGAGGGGCGCGTTCCGGCGGGATGGCACGTCGTCGGCCGTGTCGAGGACGGCCGGGGCGTGACGCTCGACGGCGAGTCGGCGCAGACGGAGGGCTGGACGCACTTCGGCGCTCGCTGACGAGCGAACTGCTCCGATTGTTGCGAACGTATTGCAATCCTCTGTGATGAGCCCGTCTGCATGGCTCCGAAGGGGGCCGTGGGCTACCGTCAGGCGGTCAAGCAGAATCTTCAGACCGGGAGCCAGCCTTGCTGCCTATGGATACCCCCGCACTGCGTCTCGACGCAGGGCCGGTCGACTACGTGCTCATCGCGTTGTACTTCGTCTTCGTTCTCGGCATCGGCCTGTTGGCCCGCCGTCAGGTGAGTTCGAGCATCGACTTCTTCATGTCCGGCCGATCGTTGCCCGCCTGGGTCACCGGCCTCGCCTTCATCTCGGCCAACCTCGGTGCCGTCGAGATCATGGGTATGTCCGCGTCCGGTGCCCAGATGGGTATGCCGACGTTCCACTACTACTGGATCGGCGCGATCCCGGCCATGCTGTTCCTGGCCATCGTGATGATGCCGTTCTACTACGGCTCGGGCGTGCGCTCGGTGCCGGAGTTCATGAAGCGCCGCTTCGGTACCGGCGCCCACCTCGTCAACGCGATCTCGTTCGCGCTCGCGCAGGTGCTCATCGCCGGTGTGAACCTCTACCTGCTGGCGAAGATCGTCAACATGCTGCTCGGCTGGGACATGACCGTCTCGACGATCGTCGCCGCCGTCATCGTCCTCAGCTACATCACCCTCGGTGGCCTCTCCGCTGCCATCTACAACGAGGTGCTGCAGTTCTTCGTCATCGTCGCCGCACTGCTGCCGCTGACGCTCGCCGCCCTGCACAAGGTCGGCGGCTGGGGCGGCCTGCAGGACAAGATGCAGGTCGCAGGTACCGACGGCGAACTCGCCTCGTGGCCGGGTAACTCCCTGACCGGCTTCACGAGCTCGGTCTGGTCCGTCATCGGCATCGTGTTCGGTCTCGGCTTCGTGCTCTCCTTCGGTTACTGGACGACGAACTTCGTCGAGGTTCAGCGCGTCATGGCCTCCAAGGACATGAACTCGGCTCGCCGTGCTCCGATCATCGGCACGTTCCCGAAGATGTTCATCCCGTTCATCATCATCATCCCCGGCATCATCGCCGGTGTGCTCGTGCCGGAGATCGCCAAGGCCAAGGCCTCGGGTGGCAGCGCCGACTACAACAACGCGCTGCTGTACCTCATGAGTGATCTGCTGCCGAACGGTCTGCTCGGCGTGGCCATCGCCGGTATGCTCGCCGCCTTCATGGCAGGTATGGCCGCCAACATCTCGGCGTTCAACACGGTCTTCAGCTACGACATCTGGCAGGAGTACGTCGTCAAGGAGCGTGACGACGCGTACTACATCCGCATCGGCCGCATCATGACGGTCGTCGCCACGGTGGTCGCGATCTTCACCTCGTTCCTCGCCGCCAGCTACGAGAACGCGATGAGCTACCTGCAGACGCTCTTCGGCTTCTTCAACGCGCCGCTGTTCGCCACGTTCATCCTCGGTATGTTCTGGAAGCGCATGACGGCGACGGCCGGTTGGGCCGGTCTCGTCGCCGGTACCGTCGGCGCGGTCATCGTCGCGGTGCTCTCGGAGGACGCTCTGGGCGGGCTGTCCGTCGGCGTCATCCCGATCGGTGGCCAGGGCGCCTCGTTCGTGGCTGCCGGTACGGCGTTCGTCGTCGACGTCCTCGTCAGCTACGTCGTGAGCCTCGCGACGCAGCCGAAGCCGGCGGAGTCGCTGCGCGGCCTCGTCTACAGCGAGACGCCGAAGGAGGACTTCGAGGAGGACACCACCACGAGCTGGTGGCAGTCGCCGACGAAGCTCGCCGGAATCTCGCTGGCCCTCGTCATCCTGCTCAACATCGTCTTCCACTGAGGGGTTGAACCATGAGTACTCCCACGAACGACAAGGCCGGAGCAGGCACCGCGAAGGCGGCCAACTCCGCGCGTCACGGCGCGGGCCTGTTCGACATCCGCAACATCATCGGTGCCCTCATGGGCATCTACGGCGTCATCCTCGTCGGGATGAGCTTCACGACGAGCGAGGCCGACCGGGCCAAGGCCGACGGCGCGAACCTCAACCTGTGGACCGGCGTCGGTCTGCTCGTCCTGGCGGCAGCGCTCATCGGCTGGGCAGTCACTCGCCCGATCGTCGTCGATGAGCGTGAGCTCGCCGAGGACAAGGCCGCCGCGGAGCACGAGCAGCCCAGCGCCCACTGAGGTACTGACTGCGAACGACTGAGCCGGGCGTCCCCCCGAAGGGGGCGCCCGGCTCACGCGTACCCACCGATGGTGAGCGGTTACCGCGGGAGGGATGCCGCGCTTTCACGGCAATATCGTGAAGGCGGGCAACAAAAAACCCGGCCGGAGCCGGGTTTCTTGACGCAAGTGCTGAGATCAGCGCTTGACCTTACCTGCCTTGAGGCAGGAGGTGCAGACGTTGAGACGCTTCGGGGTCACGCCAGCCTCGCCGACCATCGCGCGAACGCGCTGGATGTTCGGGTTCCAACGACGCTTGGTGCGGCGGTTGGAGTGCGAGATGTTGTGACCGAAGCCCGGTCCCTTGCCGCAGACGTCGCAGGTGGCAGCCACGGTTTCTCCTGAAGTCGATGAACGTTCTTGGGTTTCGCCCCGGCAGGCACGTCAGGACGACGGGCGACACGGAGGCAACCTGGGAAGCATAGCCGAGCCCTACCTGGCGGAGCAAAACGAGGCGAGTGGCTCGCTTCGGGCGCACGCGCGGGGTGTCAGCCGTCAGGCAGCGGCGATTCGCCCACGATTCCATTGTCGGTGCCTTGTGCCAGAGTAGGGGCGAACGAGCGGTTCGTGGGTGCCTCGGCCCACGCGTCGCCCGTGAGTCACGGATGAGCGAGGACGGAGGGGCGCCATGACGACGACGCTCACGTTGGCCTCCCTCGCCCGCGTCCTCGTCGCGGCCCGAGCAGAGCTTGCCGCGTCGGAGACGATCCTCAACTCCCTCAACGTCTACCCGGTGCCCGACGGCGACACGGGCACGAACATGCGCGCCACCCTCGAGGCCGGCCTTCGCGCAGTCGAAGAACTCGATCCGGGTGCGCGCACCGCTCGCTCCGACCTGCGCCAGGTGCTCGGTGCCATCACGCGTGAGGCCCAGGGCAACTCGGGGGTCATCCTCTCGGAGTACGTGCGGGGTTTCGTCGGAGCGCTCGGAGCGTTGCCCGTCGACCCCGACGGCGTGGACGAGGCCGTTGCCCTCGGGCTGGACGGCGACGCTCTCGCGCGAGCCCTGCACTCCGGCGCATCCTCGGCGAGGGGAGCCGTCGACAACCCCGTCGAGGGAACCATGCTCAGCGTCGCCGAAGCGGCGGCTGTCGCGGCGAGCCACGCTCGTTCCGAGGCCGTGCACTCCGGCGAGACGCCCCAGGTCGACGACGTGGCGCAGGCGGCGTTCGACGGCGCGAAGCTCGCCCTGTCCCGATCTCCGCAACAACTCGCCGTCCTCGCCGAGGCGGGGGTCGTCGACGCCGGCGGAGCCGGCCTCGCCATCGTGCTCGAGTGCCTCAGCCGTGTTGCGAGCGGACGCCACGGGCTTCCTCGTGCCAGCGAACGCTCCTGGCTGCCCCGCGCCGAGGCGCGAAGCGTCCGTTCGGAGGGCGGCTGTCAGGTGACGAGCGACGGTCCGGCCTTCGAAGTCATGGGCGTGATCGAGGGGCTCACGGACGAGGTGGCTGCCTCGTTGCGCTCGCGCCTCACCGAGGTCGGTGACAGCGTCGTCGTCGCCGGTGGAGACGGTATCCACCGCCTCCACGTGCACACCGACCTTCCGCTCGTCGCGGTCTCCCATGCCCGTGACGCGGGGTCCGTGAACAACATCGCGGTCACGCGCTTCGCCGGCGGCCTCGACACAGTCAGCGACGTCGTCGTCGTTGCCCAGGACGAGGCCGTGCAGCGCTATGCGCGCAGCCTCGGGGCCGCCGTCAGCGAGCGCATCGTCGAACCGGACAACGGGTCGACTCTCGTCCTCGCCGACCGGGGAACTCCCGGTGACGGAGCCCGCAGTCACAGTCTCGTCACACTGCTCGCGGGCCTTGACGCCGTTGCCACGGGCTTCGATGCCGATGAGGAGATCGAGGTACTGCAGGCGGGCACGTGGCGTGCCGCGCGAGATCTTGTGCGCAGCCATTTCGAGGGAGCCGAGGTCGTCACCGCCTGCATCGCGCCGGACGCCGAACCGGCCGCGGCAGAGCAGTTCGTCACCTTCCTGGAAGCCGAGGCCGAACGCGTCGGAGCGGAGCTCGACCTCCTGCGTCTGCAATCGGGCTTCCTCGTCCAACTCGGAGTGATCCATGAGTGAGGTAACGCTCGAGACACCGCTCGTCAAGGTGCTCGGCACGAGCGCGAAGAAACTCGCGAAGGCGCGCAACCTCGAGACGGTCGGCGATCTCCTTCACTACTTCCCGCGCCGCTACATCGACGCCCACGCCGGCAGCAGCTTCTCGGAGTTCGAACTCGGCGAGCACGTCGTTCTCACCGCCGAGGTGGCGGAGATGACGCAGCGGCGCATGAAGAACCGGCGCGGTTCCATGGCCAACGCCGTCATCGTCGACGACGCGGGCCAGCGCGCGCTCGTCACGTTCTTCAGTGCGCACCCGCACTACGGCATTCTTCGGCCGGGTAAGAGAGCCCTCTTCAGCGGTCAGCTGGGGCTCTACGGAAAGCAATTGCAGCTCACCCACCCGCAGTACTCGCTCATGGACGACGCTGACATGAGCATCTACGAGAACGGCCTCGTGCCGGTCTACAAACAGGTCGAGAAGATCACGAACCTCAGTCTGACGCTGTCGATCAAGCAGGTGCTCGACGCGGTCGGCACCTTGCCCGACCCGCTCGACGACGACCTGCGTGAGCGCATGGGCGTGCCCGATCTCACGCGTGCCATGCGCGCCGCGCACCTGCCGCGCACCATGGCGGACGTGGGCGCGGCGAAGAAGCGTTTCCGCTTCGACGAGGCGTTCATCACTCAACTCGTGCTCGCGCAGCGCCGGGCCAAGGCTCGCTCGGTACCCGCGACGCCTCGCGTCCCGCGCCCGGACGGTCTGCTCGCGCGCTTCGACCGCGCTCTCCCGTTCGAGCTGACGTCGGGGCAGGTCGAGGTCGGTGCCGCCATCGCCGACGACCTCGCGCGTGAGGTGCCCATGCACCGACTGCTCCAGGGTGAGGTCGGCTCGGGTAAGACGATCGTGGCGCTGCGGGCGATGCTCGCCGTCGTCGACTCCGGCGCACAGGCAGCCCTCCTCGCGCCCACGGAGGTGCTCGCGGCGCAACACGCCACGTCGATGCGCGCCATGCTGGGCGACCTCGCGCAACGCGGGCAACTCGGCGGGGACGCCGACGGCACGCGCGTCACGCTCCTCACGGGATCGATGTCGACCTCGGCGCGCTCGCAGGCACTGCTCGACATCGTCTCCGGCGAGGCCGGCATTGTCATCGGAACCCATGCCCTGCTGCAGAAGCACGTCGATTTCGCCGATCTCGGGCTCGTGGTGGTGGACGAGCAGCATCGTTTCGGAGTCGAGCAGCGTTCCGCGCTGAACTCGAAGGCAGCCACGCCGCCGCACGTGCTCGTCATGACGGCCACGCCGATACCCCGCACCGTGGCGATGACGGCGTTCGGCGACCTCGACGTCTCTACCCTGCGGCAACTGCCGCGGGGGAGGGCACCCATCGTCAGCCACGTCGTGCAGGCGCAGAACCCGGCGTGGATGAACCGCGTGTGGGAGCGCATCGCCGAGGAGTGCCGCGCAGGCCGACAGGTCTACGTCGTGGCCGGTCGGATTGGTGACGCGCAGGACGGCTCCGGGGCAATGCTCGTCGGCCCGGGCACGCCTGCCGATGACGGTGAGGCGCTACGTCCGGTCGGTGTCGTGGAGCTCATCGAGCAGATGCGTCACCTGCCGGCGCTCGGAGGCGTCTCGATCGATCTCATGCACGGCCGGTTGCCGGCCGACGAGAAGGACACCGTCATGCGGCGATTCGCCGGGGGAGAGGTCGACGTTCTCGTGGCCACCACCGTCATCGAGGTGGGGGTCGACGTGCCCAACGCCTCGATGATCGTCATCGTCGACGCCGATCGCTTCGGCCTGTCCCAGCTGCACCAGCTCCGCGGCCGCGTGGGCCGAGGGGAGCACGGCGGTCTGTGTCTGCTCGTCACACGCTCCGAGTCCCCGGAGGCCCTCGAACGCCTCGGCCGCGTCGCGGGGACGACCGACGGATTCGCCATCGCCGACCTGGATCTAGAATTACGACGAGAGGGTGACGTGCTCGGCGCCGCGCAGAGTGGTCGCCGTACGTCCCTCGACTGGTTGGAACTGACAAAGGCGTCAGATCTCGAGGTCATCGCCAAGGCCCGCGACGAAGCCGTAGCGCTCGTCGAACAAGACCCGACGATGGCCGATCACCCCCTGCTGGCCCAGGCTGCGCACGAGCGTGTCGACGACCAACAGGCTGAGTTCCTGGAGAGAGGCTAATGACGCGCATCATCGCCGGAAAAGCAGGCGGCAGGCGGCTCGACACGCCAGCGGGCGTGGGCACGAGGCCCACCGCGGATCGTGTGCGTGAAGCACTCTTCTCACGACTTGAGCACCTCGGCGCCGTGCTCGGAGCCGACGTCCTCGACCTCTACGCAGGATCGGGCGCCCTCGGACTCGAGGCCTTCAGTCGTGGTGCCGCGTCCGTCACCTTCGTCGAGGCGAACCGCAGCGTCGCCACCGTCATCCGCACCAACGTGCGCAACCTCGGTTTCTCGCCGGTACGCGTCGTGACGCAGGCCGTCGAGCGATTCCTCGACCAGCCCGCCACTGTGCAGGCCGCCCTGGTCCTCATGGACCCGCCGTACTCGGTCAGTGAGGAGCAGCTGCGTCAGGCCATCAACTCGCTCGTCGAGGGCGGCTGGCTCGCACCGCGCGCCCTGGTCGTCATCGAGCGTTCGTCGCGCTCGCCCGAACCCACGTGGCACGAGCGGCTCGCACCGTGGGAGCCGCGCGTCTACGGCGAGACGACGATGTGGTTCGCCGAGTTCAGCGAGGGCCCTGACCCTGACGACGTCGACGCCGTCGTCGCCACGCTGGACGAAGTCGTTCCCGCGGCCGCGACCGAGGAGAAGTGATGACCCGCTGTGTCTGCCCCGGATCGTTCGATCCCTTGACCCTCGGCCACCTCGACGTTGTCGAGCGCAGCGCGCGCCTGTTCGACGAGGTCGTGGTTGCCGTCCTCTACAACCCGGACAAGCAGGGCACGTTCACGGCCGACGAACGCGTCGGCCTCATCGAGAAGTCGGTCGCGCACCTAGCCAACGTGCGCGCCGAGGCTTTCGCCAATGAACTGCTCGTCGAGGTATGTGCGCGCCTCGAGGCTCCGATCGTCGTCAAGGGCCTGCGGGGTGAGACCGACTTCAGCTACGAGTTGCCGATGGCCACGATGAACCGTTCGCTCTCGGGGCTCGAGACGCTGTTCCTGCCGGGAAACCCCGGCATGGATCACCTGTCGAGCTCGCTCATCAAGCAGGTGGCCACGCTCGGGGGAGACATCTCCGGCATGGTTCCCGAGGCCGTTCACGGCCCGCTTCTCGAGCGACTCGGCGTCGCCGGCTGAGGTCGGCCGGACGATTTGGGTGGGCGTCACGCGCTGGCGTAGACTTGCACGTCGGCCCACGCCATCGCTGTGGCCGAAGCGATCGAAGACACGACTCACGAAGACGGCAGGGTAATGAACCAGGTTGATTCGCGCCGACCTCTGGTGATTGACACCAGGGAACTCGGTCGCCGACCCGGTAATTCTCTGCGTCTGCATCGTGATGTCGCGACTCCGGCCGACTTCGGCACCGACGTCATCGGCATCGAGGAAGGTCAGCCCATGGGGCTCGACCTGCGTCTCGAAGCCGTGATGGAGGGCGTCCTCATCACCGGTGAGGTCGAAGCGACGGCGACCGGCGCCTGCGTGCGGTGCCTGGACGACGTCAGCATTCCTGTTGACGTTCACTTTCAGGAACTGTTCGCTTACGCCGAGCGTGCCGCGCACCACCGTGAGGTGGCCGGCGGCGATGACGAGGACGAGCTGCCCGAGCTCGACGGCGACGACGCCGATATCGAGCCCGTGCTGAGGGATGCGGTAGTGCCTTCACTGCCGTTCCAACCGGTGTGTCGCGAGGACTGCCCCGGGTTGTGTGCCGAATGTGGCGCCCGGCTCGCGGACGATCCTGACCACCACCACGAAGCTATCGACCCCCGCTGGTCGGCACTGGCCAACCTGGCCGACGCCGATCCGGCACACGACGAGAAGAGGAACTGACGTGGCTGTCCCCAAGCGGAAGATGTCGCGCGCCAACACCCGCTCGCGCCGAGCCAACTGGAAGGCGACGCCGGTCGCTCTGCAGGCGTGCCCGTCGTGTGGCGCGAACAAGCAGGCGCACATGGCGTGCCCGTCGTGCGGCACGTACAACGGCCGTCACTACGGCGCCGCGGAGCGCACCGAGCACCAGGCCTGACCGGCCTCACTCGCCAGACCGTGGGCAAGAAAAGCTCGAAGCGGTCGGCGGCTGACGCTACGCAGCGGCCCGTCGGCGATCTGGCCCGAGAACTCAGTGAGATCTCGGGTACGGACGTCGATGAGCCGCTGCTTCGTCGTGCCCTGACCCATCGCTCGTTCGCGTACGAGAACGGCGGAATCCCGCACAACGAACGCCAGGAGTTCCTCGGCGACGCCGTGCTGGGTCTCGTCGTCACCGAGACGCTCTTCGGCGACCACCCCGACGCTCCCGAGGGGCAGTTGGCCAAGCAGCGGGCCGCCGTCGTCAATTCGCGGGCCCTCGCCGAGGTGGCGCGTGAGCTCGACCTCGGCGATTATCTGCTGCTCGGACGCGGTGAACTCGCCACGGGCGGCCGGACGAAGGACTCGATCCTCGCCGACACGACAGAGGCCGTCATCGGCACTGTGTTCCTGTGTGGCGGCATCGAGGCCGGACGGCGGATCGTGCATCACCTCATCGACCCGTTGATGTCACGGACGGCCAGCCTCGGCGCGGCGCTCGACTGGAAGACGTCGTTGCAGGAGGCCACTGCGGCCGCCGGCCTCGGCGCGCCCGCGTACGTCGTCGAGGGCGAAGGCCCCGATCACGACAAGGTGTTCACCGCGAAGGTCGTCGTCGACGAGCGGGTGCTCGGCATCGGCACCGGGCGGAACAAGAAGAGCGCAGAGATGCTCGCCGCCGAGAACGCATGGGTGAGCTTGCGCGAGGAGGCGGCGAAGAACTCCGGCGTCACGACGGCAGAGGCGGTAGCCGACGCCGAATCGGACGTCTCGCCGCGTTCCGATGCCTGAGCTCCCCGAAGTCGAAGTCGTACGTCGAGGCCTGGCCGACCACGTGGTCGGCCGGGCCTTCGTCACGTCTCGGGTCACCGGAGCACGGGTCGCGCGCCGGCACGTGCCGGGCCCGGATCACCTGGCCGACGTCCTGCGCGGACGCCGTGTGGAGTCGCCGAGCGGCGCGGCAAGTACCTGTGGCTGACGTTCGCGGGGGAGGGCGACGCCCTCGTCGTCCACCTCGGCATGAGTGGTCAGGTTCTCGTCGAGGCGGCGGATGCGCCGATGGAGAAGCACGCGCACGCCGTGTTCGACCTCGACGGCGACGCATCTGACGCTGCGCCGATGCAGATGCGCTTCGTCGACCAGCGAACCTTCGGTGGGCTCTATCTCGACGAGCTGACGGTGGCGCACGGACGTGAGGTGCCGAGCACAATCGCGCACATCGCACCAGATCCGCTCGAGGACGCCTTCGACGCCGAAGCGGTCGCGCGTCTCATGCGACGCAAGGACGTCGCCGTCAAGCGCATGCTTCTCGACCAGGGTGTGGTGAGCGGTATCGGCAACATCTATGCCGACGAAGCGCTGTGGCGCTCGGGCGTTCACGGCAGGCGGCTGGGCTCGAAGGTGACGAAGCGTCAGTTGGTCGACCTGTTGACGGCAGCGCAGGACGTCATGCGCGAAGCGCTCGCCCAAGGGGGCACGAGCTTCGATGCGCTGTACGTCAATGTGAACGGCGCGAGCGGCTACTTCGACCGCTCCCTCGACGCCTACGGCCAGCAGGGCAAGCCGTGCCGGCGGTGCGGAACGCTCATCGTGCGCGAGCAGTTCATGAACCGGTCGAGCCACCTCTGCCCGCGCTGCCAGCGAAGACGGTAGGTGAGCAGTCGTGCCACCGCGGCCACAGACGGGTGGTCTTCTCGACGTCAGGCGACCTTTGGCGCTGATCGGCCCACCCGGTAGCCGTCGGCGGAGGTTCTCTCTCCTGGAGGATCCGCTGGATCCAAAGCTGCTTCGGCTAAGGCCGATCCCGGCGGCGGAGAGCTCAAGGTTCCAGGTCGTTGCTCGCCCAACCGCGAGAGCGTCAGCCGTCGTCGCCGGGCGTGAGCCCGGCGACGAGGTTGAACGCTCCAGTTATGACGTTGAGCGAGACGACTCCGACGACGTCGGCGATCGCGCGGTCGCTGTAGCCGAAGGCGCGGAGCTCGTCGACCTGATCGTCGGTGATGGATGCCGGCTCGCGGTAGACCTGCAGTCCGAGGCGGATGATCGCGGCGAGGGCAGCGTCGGATGATGTGCCGTCGTGCGCGAGTCGGATCTTCTCCTCCGGGACGTCGAGTGAGCGCGCCGCCTCGACGTGGGAGGCCAGGCACATGCCGCAGCCCTGCTGGGCCTGGACGGCGATCGAGATCAGCTCGCTGGTCCTGCGGTCGATCTTGGCCCGGCGCATGGCCCGGCTCAGCTGCAGGTACCCGCCGAGCACGGCCGGCGAGTGGGCCATGGTGGAGACCATGTCGCCCACGGTGCCGTGGCGCTCGACGAGCTCGCCGAGCAGCTCGCGCGACGCCCCGACGGCGGTCTCCGGAGTCAGCCTGTCGAAGCGGGGCATGAACTTCTCCTCTTTGGTTGCCCTCGGGTCGTCTTCTCGCCTATTCAGGAGCGGACGAGTCGGTTGATGGCGTCGCTTGCTTCCTGGATCTTGGCGATGGCGGCGTCCTCGTCGCCGAGCTTGGCGGCGTCGAGCACGCAGTGCTTGAGGTGGTCGTCGAGCAGCCCGGTGGCGACTCCCTGCAGGGCGCGGGTGAGCGCCGAGACCTGGGTGAGGATGTCGATGCAGTACTTCTCGTCGTCGATCATCTTGGCGATGCCGCGGGCCTGGCCCTCGATGCGCCTCATGCGCGCCAAGTAGCGGTCCTTGTCGCTGATGTAGCCGTGCTGATGGGCCGCGGTCTCGATCTCGGAGCCCGCGCTGTCGGAAGCGATGTCGGTGATCATGGGCGTGTAATTCACTTCTGGCGCTCCAGGACGGAGCGGGTGCTGGCTTCGGGGGTGAGGTCGATGCGCCGCAGGAGCTGGGCGTTGAGCGCGACCACGACGGTGGACAGAGACATCAGGATCGCGCCGACCGACATCGGCAGGACGAAGCCCACCGGGGCGAGCACACCGGCGGCGAGCGGGACGGAGATCAGGTTGTAGCCCGCTGCCCACCACAGGTTCTGCTTCATCTTCCGATACGCGGCCCTCGACAGCTGGATCACCGAGAGCACGCTGCGGGGGTCGGAGCTGGCCAGGATCACCCCGGCGGAGGCGATCGCGACGTCGGTGCCCGCACCGATCGCGATGCCGACGTCGGCCTGCGCTAGCGCCGGGGCGTCGTTGACGCCGTCGCCGACCATGGCGACCTTCTTGCCCTCGTGTTGCAGCTGGGCGACCTTGGCGGACTTGTCCTCGGGGCGGACGCCGGCGAAGACGCGGTCGATGCCGAGCTCCTTGCCGACCTCGTTCGCCACCGCCTCGGCGTCTCCGGTGATCATGACCACCTCGACGCCCAGGGCGTGGAGGGCGTCCACGGCGTCGCGGGACTCGGGGCGGACCTCGTCGGCGAGCTTCAGGCCGCCGATCACCTGGCCGCCGCGGAGGACGTGCAGGATGATCGCGCCCTCGGAGCGCCATTCCTCTGCTGCGTCGACCTCGTGCTGACCGGTCTCCTCGAGCAGCCGCGGCCCGCCGACGCGGACCTCCTGGCCGGCGACGGTCGCGGTGACGCCGACGGCCGGGGAGGAGGAGAAGCCGCTGGCCCGCTCCAGGGCGAGGCCCTTCTCCTTCGCGGCGGCGACGATCGCCTTGGCGAGCGGGTGCTCGCTGTCGGCCTCGGCGGAGGCGGCGAGGGCGAGCACCTGATTGGCGTCCAGGTCGCCGGTCGGCTCGACGCCGGTGACGGTCGGCTCGCCCTTGGTCAGGGTGCCGGTCTTGTCGAACAGCACCGCGTCGACCTGCCGCATGGACTCCAGCGCGAGGCGGTCCTTGACCAGGACGCGCCGCGGGCGGCGCGCTCGGTGGCGATCGAGACCACCAGCGGGATCGCCAGGCCGAGGGCGTGGGGGCAGGCGATGACGAGCACGGTGATGGTGCGCACGACGGCGTCGTCGGGCATGCCGATGAGGGTCCAGACGACCGCGGTGATCAGCGCCGCGCCGAGGGCGAACCAGAACAGCAAGGCCGCGGCCCTGTCGGCGATGCGCTGGGCGCGGGAGGAGGAGTTCTGCGCCTCGGCGACGAGCCTGTTGATGCCGGCCAGGGCGGTGTCGTCGCCGGTGGCGGTGATCTCCACCCGCAGGCCGGAGTCGGTGGCGACGGTGCCGGCAGTGACGGGCTCGCCCTCGCCGCGGGAGACCGGGCGGGACTCGCCGGTGATCATGGACTCGTCCATGTCGGCGCGGCCGTCGACGATGGTGCCGTCGGCAGGGAGGCTGCCGCCGGGGCGCACGATGACCACGTCGCCCACGTTGAGGTCGGCGGGGGCCACCCTGACGACGTTCTCGCCCTCGACCCGCTCGGCCTCGTCGGGCAGCAGCGCCGCCAGGGAGTCCAGCGCCGAGGTGGTCTGGGCCAGGGAGCGCATCTCGATCCAGTGGCCCAGCAGCATGATGACGATCAGCAGCGCCAGCTCCCACCAGAACTCCAGCTCGTGGTTGACCAGCCCCAGCGTCGCGGCCCAGGAGGCGAAGAAGGCGACCGTGATCGCCAGGGCGATGAGCAGCATCATCCCGGGCTTGCGGCTCTTCAGCTCGCTCCAAGCACCGGTGAGGAAAGGCCTGCCGCCCCAGACGTACATGACGGTGCCGAGGGCCGCGGCGACCCAGCCCGCCCAGCCGGGGACCTCGTAGCCCAGCAGCATGGCGAACATCGGGGAGAGTGCGACCGCGGGGACGGCGATGACGAGGTTGATCCAGAACAACCGGCGGAACTGGTCCACGTGGTCCCCGTGGCCCGCGTGCCCGTCGTGGCCGCTGTGATCTCCGTGCTCGTCGTGGCCCGTGTGGTCTGCGTGCTGCCCGTGGTCCATGGCGTGGCCCTGGTGCCCGGCGTGCGCATCGGCCTGCTGAGCGTGCTCCGACGTCGCGACGGCCCGGTGCTCGCCGTGCGCGTCGGTGCCGTCGCCGTGGCCGTGCTGGTGTGTGTTCGGATCTGTCATGGCTGGTTCTTCTCCTCGATCGGGTCGTGCACCTCGCGCCGCGGACCCGATAGGGTCGGCGGCTGTCGGCTCAGGAGGCCGGTTGGATCTCGCTCTCGGTGACCCACTTGTGGTTGGTCATCTTCATACCGTCGGACTCGTAGTCGGCCATGTAGACGGTCTCGTTGGTGGAGGAGGCGACGGTCGCCTTCGCGCCCTTCATGCCCTCCATGTGCTCGGCCTCCAGCGTGACCTCGGTGCCGTCGGCCAGGCGCTTGTCGCCGGCGTCCTTGATTTCTTGCTGGACAACCCACTTGTGGTCGGTGACCGGGTCGCCGCCGGTGGTGGGCGTGTAGTTCACCGAGTAGGTGTAGGTGTTGTACGCGCCGACGATCGTGGCCTTCGCCCCGTCCATCCCGTCCATGTGGTCGGCGGTCAGCTTCACCTCGGTGCCGACCGGGTACTTGGGGCTGGTCGCGTCCTTGATCCCTGCGGGCGCGGGCCCGCCGTCCATCGGATGTTCCATTCCGTCGTCACTGCTTCCTGTTTGGTTCCCTGATTTGTCGTTGCCGTGCCCCTGGTGACTGCCCCCGCTGGGTGAGGCCTGATCGTTGCCATTCAACGAGCAGCCGGCAAGGACCAGGGCTCCGCCGAGGACTCCGGCGGCGAGTGCTGCCGCGATTCGCTTCCGCATGTGTGCTCCTGTCCGTTCTGTTTTGATAACCCTATACCCCCATGGGGTATTCCTTCAAGGGCGTCGATTCTTGGTGTCCTCTCCTCGCGCGCGACTCGGGGTCCTGTCCGGGATGCGCGCGCGCAGGATCGTGGCGACGACGGCGAGGACGGCGATGGCCGCGCCGAGCAGCATCATCGTCCCGGCGAGCGTCAGCGCCGGGACGAGCAGGCCGGCGATGATGGTGGGTACGCCGAAGGCGAGGTAGGCGACGGTGTAGACCACGGCCATCACGGCTGCTCGCTGCGAGGGCTGGGTGGCCGGCATGATGGTGCGCAGGACGCCGAGGAACGCGGTGCCGAACCCGGAGCCCACGACCGCGACCGAGGCGACGTAGCCCGGGTAGGAGTGCAGGGCGAGCGCGCCCAGGCTGAGCGCGGTGCCGAGCGCCAGGGCGCTGGTGGCGTAGAGG
The DNA here is from genome assembly GCF_003515945.1 of Dermacoccus abyssi. Classification (GTDB taxonomy): domain Bacteria; phylum Actinomycetota; class Actinomycetes; order Actinomycetales; family Dermatophilaceae; genus Dermacoccus; species Dermacoccus abyssi. The sequence goes on along the minus strand of NZ_QWLM01000003.1, from coordinate 256,833 downwards.
CTGATCGTGCGGGCGGAGTGCTGCTGGAGCAGCCGCGAGGCGAGGATCCCGGCGATCGCCAGGGTCGAGATGACGACTCCCGCGGCGGTGTGCGTGGTGCCGCCGAGCTCGCTGCGCACCAGGCCCGCGCCGAGGGCGAGGAAGAGCCCGTTGGTGGCCCATCCGGCGACGATCGCCGGCACGCCGGCGGCGAGCATCGGCCGGACGCCAGGCGGGACGCTGAAGGCCGGGCGCAGGTCGCCGTGGCGGACCCGAGTCCGGGCGACCGCCTCGGGCGTGGCCCACACCAGCGCCGCGACGGCCGCGAACGCGGCGACCAGGACGCCGAACACGGCCAGGGACGGATCGGCGGTGACGTCGAGGAGGACGGCCGCGCCGAGCGCTCCGGTGGCCAGGCCCAGCATCGGCCCGATGGTGTTCCACAGGGCGGCGCTGCCGGGCCGCGACGGCGGCTCGAAGTCGATCAGCATGGCCGACATCGCCGGCACGAGCACCCCGGCCGCGGCTCCCTGCAGGGCGCGGGCGACCAGCAGGGTCGCCAGGCTCCCGGCGGACCAAAACAGCAGCAGGCTCCCGGCGAGCACGAGCGAGCCCGTCGCGATTACCGGCCGCCGGCCAAGCCGGTCGGACACCGATCCCAGGCACAGCAGGGCGGCCAGCAGGGTGAAGGCGTAGACGGCGAACACCAGCGTGGTCGCGACCGGGAGCAGGCCGAGGCGCTCGGCGACCTGCGGGTAGAACAGCGAGGGCGCGCTGGCGGCCGCCATCGTCAGGATCGTCGCCGCCAGGGCGAGCGCGAACCCTCCGCGGCGGGAGGTCGTCGTACAGTCTCCAGCCACGGCTCAGACCTGCACGCCGTGGAGCCGTTGACCCCACGCGTAGACGGTGCCGACCGCGTCGACGCCGGTGACGCCGACGACGAGGCCGTCCTTCTCGTGGCGGACGACGAACTCCTGGACGTCTTCGGGAACGGCCGGCGCGCCGACGGTGGTCCCGACGCCGGAGACCATGAGGCCGTGGACCATGGCCATGTAGGGGCTGCGGGGCAGGTACGCGCCGGGGTCGTCGGCCAGGCCGAGGCCGTGCAGCGCCGACTGGGCGGCGTGCGCGCCCTGGGCGGCGGCGTCCTCCCAGTGGTCGATGCGCCAGGTCCCCAGCGCCTCATCGTGGTGGACGGCGACGCCCCCGGCCGCGTACACGTGATCTTCTCCGGCGCGGAGCCGGTCGTCGACGTCGATGCCGCCGGTCCAGGGTGCCGGGGCCGCGGGGATGGTGCCGAGCGCGATCAGCAGCAGGTCCGACTCGACCCGGGACCGTCGTCGAGCGTCGTCTCGACGCCGGCGTCGGCGGCGTCGACGTGCTGGAGCGTCCGGCCGAAGCGGGTGGTCACCCGCTCCGCGTGCTCCGCGGCCAGGTGCTCCGCGACGGGTGCGCCGAACGCGGCGACGCCGGGCACCTCACTGCGCGCCACAAGGACGACGTCGTGGCCGTCGGCGTGCAGCGTCGAGGCGGTCTCGGCGGCGATGATCCCGCCGCCGTGGACGGCGACCCGGGCGGGCCGGCCGAGGCCAGTGAGCAGCGCGCGGATCTGCTGGGCGTCCTCGAGCGAGTGCAGGGCGCTCACCCGGCCGGAGGCCGCGGCCTCCTCGCCGAGGACGTCGGCGGACAGCATGCGTGGCGCGCTTCCGGTGGCGACGACGAGGGCGTCGTAGTCCGGGTGCGCGCCGGACGCCAGGCCGACCCGCCGAGCGGCCGCGTCGACCTCGGCGACGGTGTCGGCGAGGACCTCGACGTCCGGCAGCGGGAGCCTGATCATCTCCGGCGGGGTGGGGCCGAATGCGACGCCCTTGACGAGCATCCGGGTATACGGGATCTCCCCGGTCCGGGCCACGAGCGTGACGCGGACGTCCTCGCTGGGCGCGAGGGCGCGGGCGGCGGCGGTGCCGGCCGCTCCTGCGCCGAGGACGAGGACGTGCTTCGTGGTCATGGCTGGGTACTCCTGGTGCTGGTCGTCGTCGATGGGCTGGTTCTAGGAGCGCACGAGGCGGGAGATGGCCTGCGAGGCCTCCTCGAGCTGCTGCTCGCTGACCGGGCCGCCGGCGACGGCGGCGTCGAGCAGGCAGTGCTTGAGGTGGTCGTCGAGCAGGGAGAGGGCGACGCCTTCGAGAGCCCGGGTAATTGCAGAGATCTGGGTGAGGATGTCGATGCAGTACCGCTCCTGGTCGACCATCCGGTCGATGCCGCGGACCTGGCCCTCCAGGCGGCGCAGCCGGTGGCGGTACTTGGTCTTGTCGCTGATGTAACCGTGCACGGCCGCGCCCTCGTCGGAGGGACAGGCGGCGCGCTGGGCGTCGGTTGCTGTGGTCGGGGTGGTCATGCCGGTTCGCTCCGATCGGGCGGCGGGACCTGCGGCGGTTCGTGCCGCGGGCCCCGCGCGCCGAGGGGTCACGCCATGTTGGCGGCGTACTTGGCCGGGTCGGAGTCGAAGGCCGGGCCGCAGCTGGCGCAGCAGAACCAGTAGCGCTGGCCCTCGAAGTCGCGGAAGAGGCCCTGGGCTTCGGCGACGGCCTTGACGACCGGGGTGCCGACCATGACGGGGCAGGTGGTGGTGTCGGCGGCGGTGGGCATCTGCTGCTTCGCGCTGCCTCCGCAGCAGCTGGATGCCATAGGCAGGCTCTCCGGAACCTGCTGCGCGGAGGTGGTGCTGCAGCAGCTGGACGTGGTCTGGGCGTCGTTCGTCATTCTCGGTGGATACCTTTCGCTTGGTGTGATGGGGAGGGGTGGTTCGCAGCGTTACTGCTTGGCGACGCTCTTGAACCCGCGCAGGCGGAGGCTGTTGCCGACGACGAAGACGCTGGAGAACGCCATCGCCGCGCCTGCGAGCATGGGGTTGAGCATGCCCAGCGCGGCGACCGGGATGGCCGCGACGTTGTAGGCGAAGGCCCAAAACAGGTTGGTCCTGATCGTGCCCAGGGTCTTGCGGGACAGCCGGATCGCGTCGACCGCGGCCCGCAGGTCCCCGCGGACCAGGGTGATGTCACTGGCTTCGATCGCGACGTCGGTGCCGGTGCCCATCGCCAGGCCCAGGTCGGCCTGTGCCAGGGCGGGGGCGTCGTTGACGCCGTCGCCGACCATGGCGACGACCCTCCCCTCGCCCTGCAGGCGGGTGACGACGGCGACCTTGTCCTTGGGCAGGACCTCGGCGATGACCTGGTCGATGCCCGCCTCGGCGGCGATCCGCTTGGCCACGGCCTCGTTGTCTCCGGTGAGCAGCACCGGGGTCAGGCCCAGGTCCTTCAGGCCCTGGATCGCCTCGGCGCTGGTGGGCTTGCCGGCGTCGGCGACCACGAGGATCCCGCGGGCCTGCCCGTCCCAGCCGACGGCGACGACGGTCTTGCCCTCGCCCTCGGCCGCGGCCTTGGCGGCGCGACCTCGGGGGAGAGGCGCTGAAACCAGTCGGCCAGCAGCGACTCCCGGCCGACGAGCACCGCGTGCCCGTCGACGACGCCCTGCACGCCCTTGCCCTCGATGTTGGCGAAGTCCTCAGGCGTCGGCAGCTGGCCGGTCTCCTGGACCGCACCCTTGGCGATCGCCTGGGCGATGGGGTGCTCGGAGGCGTCCTCCAGCGCGCCTGCGAGGCGGAGCATCTCGGCGCGGTCTGTGCCGGGTTCGGTAAGCGCGTCGACCAGGGTCATCTTGCCGGTGGTGACGGTGCCGGTCTTGTCCAGCACCGCGGTGTCGACCTTGCGGGTGGACTCCAGGACCTCCGGGCCCTTGATCAGCACGCCCATCTGCGCGCCGCGTCCGGTGCCGACCATCAGCGCCGTCGGCGTTGCCAGGCCCAGGGCGCAGGGGCACGCGATGACGAGCACCGCGACCGCGGCCGTGAACGCCGCCGAGACGGGGAAGCCGGCACCGAGCCACGCGCCGAGGGTAGCGACGGCGATGAGGATCACGATCGGCACGAACACGCCGGAGATCCTGTCGGCCAGGCGCTGGACCTCGGCCTTGCCGGTCTGGGCGTCCTCGACGAGCTTGGCCATCTGCGCCAGCTGGGTGTCGGAGCCGACGCGGGTCGCCCGGACGACGAGGCGTCCGCCGGCGTTGACGGTCGCGCCGGTGACCGGGTCGCCGGCGACGACCTCGACGGGCACGGACTCGCCGGTCAGCATGGACGCGTCCACGGCGGAGGTGCCGGAGACGACCGTGCCGTCGGTGGCGATCTTCTCGCCGGGGCGGACGACGAACTCGTCGCCGACCTGGAGCTCGGAGGTCGGGATCTTGACCTCGGCCCCGTTCCGCAGAACCGAGACCTCCTTCGCGCCGAGCTCGAGCAGCGCCCGCAGGGCGGCACCGGCCTCGCGCTTGGACCGCTTCTCGAAGTAGCGGCCGGCGAGGATGAACATCGTCACCCCTGCCGCGGCCTCGAGGTAGATGTTCCCCGCGCCGTCGGACGGCGCGAGGGTGAACTCGAACGGGTGCGTCATGCCCGGGGTGCCGGCGGTGCCGAGGAACAGCGCGTACAGCGACCACAGGAACGCCGCGGTCGTGCCCATCGAGATGAGCGTGTCCATCGTCGCGGTGCCGTGGCGCAGGTTCGTCCAGGCGGCCTTGTGGAACGGCCAGGCCGCCCACACAATCACCGGCGCTGCCAGGGCGAGGGAGGCCCACTGCCAGTAGGTGAACTGCAGGGCGGGGACCATGGCCATCGCGATCACCGGGACGGTGAGCACGATCGCCCCGATCAGGCGGTGCTTGAGCGAGGTCAGCTCCGGGTCGTCGTCCCCGGCGTCGGAGGCCGCGTCGGCCGCGGCGTCCTTGGGCCTGGGCAGGGCGGCGGTGTAGCCGGTCTTCTCGACCTCCGCGACTAGCAGGGCCGGGTCGTACCCGGCGGGCATGGTGACCTTCGCCTTCTCGGTGGCGTAGTTGACCGTCGCGGAGACGCCGTCGAGCTTGTTGAGCTTCTTCTCGATCCGGTTCGCGCAGGAGGCGCAGGTCATCCCGCCGATCTCCAGTTCGATGCCGGCGTCCGCGATCTGCGGCGCTGGTGCAGTCATCCTCTTTCCTTCTCTCTTCAGCTCTGCGGCGACCGGATCGTGCAGGCGGTCGTCATGATGCGGTGGGTCGTGCGGGCTCAGTGCCCGGCGTCGACCACGAACTCGGCGGTGCGGACCTGGCCGTCGACCTGGAAGTCCAGGTACAGCAGGTAGCGGCCGGCGGTGGGGACCTCGGCGGCGAAGCCGACGTCCGGGCCTCCGACGTCGCCCGGCTGGGGCTCGTCGCCGGCGGGGTGCACGTGCAGGTAGGCCAGGTCGCCCTCGCGCAGCGCGACCAGGTGGCCGAACGCGCCGAGGTACGGCTGGAGCTTCGTAACCGGCTTCCCGTCGCGCTCCACGGTGATCGTGAGGTCGCTGGTGGTGCCGGCGGCGAGGTCGCCGTCGAGGGCGACGGTGTAGCCGTCGACCTCGTCGGTGCGCGTCGGCTCGGCCGTGACCGGGGCGACGTCCCCCGCCACCTCGACGGTGCGGGTGAGCGTGATGCCCTCGGCGTCCTGCCCGGCCGGGGTGAAGTCGGCGTACGCGCGGTACGTGCCGGCCGCCTCCCAGCTCCACGACGGCACCGACCAGGTGCCGGTGGCCTCGTCCAGGACCGGGTGCACGTGGCGGAACTCGGCCCCGTCGGTGCGCACCACGATCAGGTGCAGATCCTTCTCGTGCGTGCTGGTGTACGCGGTCATCGGCTTCCCGTCCTCGTCGAGGATCTGGAAGCTCAGCGTGCCGGCGGCGTCCGTCCCGGCCGGTGCCTTCACCGGGGAGAGGGCGTAGCCGTCCGCGCTGGCCGAGACGCCGTTCACGGCCTCCGTCGCCGGCTCCTGCTCGGATCCGCCGTGGCCCTCGCCGTGCGTCCTCGTCTCGCTGCTCTGCGCCCAGGCGGCCACGACGCTGTCGGGGACGGCGACCCCGGCGAGCCCGAAGGCTCCGCCGAACGCCACCGCCAGCCCCGCGCCGTAGGCCGCGAGCCTGACCGGTGCCTTCATCAGACGCGCACCGCCGAGTAGCCGGCCTCCTCGACCGCGGCCAGGACCTTCGCGTCGTCGACCTCGTCGGAGGCGGTGACGACGAGCTTGCCCGTCTGCGCGCTGACCTGGATGTCGGTGACGCCGGAGATCTCGCCGACCTCCTCGCGGATCGACATCTCGCAGTGCCCGCAGGTCATGCCCGTCACCTGGTACTCGTTCGCAGCCATCGGATATCCTCCTCGTGTGGTCGTACCCCTACTGGGTACCTGTACGAGATGCAACCGTACACCCCCCCATGGGTATTCCCGCAAGGCGGTCCGGACTCGTCGCCGAATGGGCCCGCCATGCCGAAGGAATACGCCACCGGGGTATGGTGGGGATGTGGAGACCGCGACCGACGAACGCTGCCGCAGCCGGCACCGGCTGCAGTTCGTCGTCCTCGTGGCGCTGCTGATCTCAGGCCTCCTCGGCATGCATGCGCTGGTCGGCGGGCCCGCGGCGGCGACCGCCTCGATGGCCTCGCCGGGTCACGCGTCCCGGGCATCGCACGGCGTGACCGGCGCTGCGGTCACGCCAGTGCCGATCGCGTCCGGAGCGCGCGGCATGGTGCACGGCTCCGGCGGCTGCGCGGACGCCATGAGCGGCGGTGGCGGCTCCACCTGCGTTTCCGTGCCGACGGGCAAGAGCGTCCCGGCCCTCCCGGTTCCGCCGTTCGCGGCTGTGCCCACACCAGTCTCTGCGCCCATGCCGACGCCGCCGTCGGAGACGCCTCGCCGGTTCGCGCTGACGCATCTGGAGCTGTCGATCTACCGAACGTGAGCACGGAGGAGCGCCGATGCGGCGCTCTTCAATCAGCCATCTCGGCGAGTCCAAAACCCTGCCGTGCCTGCCACGACACCGTATCCCAGAACGCTGGCCCCTCTTCCGGGTCCAGGCAGCCCTGCGCCTCCGATCACTCGTGATCGTCGAGCGCATCGGCTCGATGCCGTGGCACCGCTCACCATCGACCCAGAAGGACATCACCCATGCACTCCAGCCTGAACCGCCGCCAGTTCCTGTCCGTCAGCGCAGTGGCCCTCACCGCCGCCGGCCTCGCCGGCTGCAGCTCCACCACCAAGAAGACGACCTCGTTCGTCCGGCCCGACAGCGCCGCGGTCACCGCGGCCGAGGCCAAGCGCCGCCGCACCGGCACGGTCGTGCAGCGCGCACTGACCGCCGAACCGGTCACCCTCGACCTCGGCGGAAAGGCGGCCAAGACCTGGGTCTACCGCGGAACCTCGGCGACCGAGCCCCTGCGCGGCAACGTCGGAGACACCCTGAAGGTCGCCCTCACCAACCATCTCCCCGACCCGACCACCGTGCACTGGCACGGCCTCGCGCTGCGCAACGACATGGACGGCGTGCCGAGCCTCACCCAGCAGCCCGTCGGGCCGGGCGAGACCTTCTCCTACGAGTTCACGCTCCCCGAGCCGGGCACGTTCTGGTTCCACCCGCACGTCGGCACCCAGCTCGACCGCGGCCTGTACGCGCCGCTGATCATCGACGACCCGAACGAGAAGGCCGACTACGACAAGGAGTGGGTCATCGTCCTGGACGACTGGCTCGACGGCGTCACCACGACACCGGACGAGGTCCTCGCCGAGCTCGAGAAGGGGATGATGGACCACGGCGGCATGGACATGGGGCCGATGCGGATGGGCAACACCCTCATGGGAGCGACCTCCCCGCTGCTCGGCGGCGACGCCGGCGACGTCTACTACCCGCTGTACCTGATCAACGGGAAGCCAGCGAACGACCCGCAGACCTTCACGGCGAAACCGGGCGAGAAGATCAGGCTACGGATCATCAACGCCGGCGGCGACACCGCCTTCCGCTTCGGCGTCGCCGAGCACCAGCTGACGATCACCCACACCGACGGCTTCCCGGTCGAGCCCCATGAGGCCGAGAGCGTCGTGCTCGGCATGGGCGAGCGCTACGACGCGGTCATCACCGCCGGCGACGGCGCGTTCGCCGTCGTCGCCGAGGCCCTGGGGAAGCAGGACCAGGCCCTCGCCGTCCTGCGCACCGGATCCGGGTCGGCCCCGTCGAAGAGCGCGAAGCTGCCGCAGACGAAGAGCCCCGCCACAGCGGCCGATCTCAGGGCGGCGAGCAAGGTCGCTCTTCCCAAGCGCGGCGTCGACCGCACGCTCACTCTCGATCTGTCCGGAGGCATGGAGAAGTACGACTGGGCGATCAACGGCAAGCGCATGGACATGGACCAGCCGATGCGCGACGCCCTCGGCATCGTCGACGGGGAAAGGGTCGCCCTCGAGTTCAAGAACTCGACGACGATGTGGCACCCGATGCACCTGCACGGGCACACCTACCAGCTTCCCGGCGGCGGGCCGCGCAAGGACACCTCGATCGTCCTGCCCGGCACGACGCTGCGCGTCGAGTTCGACGCCGACAACCCCGGCCGGTGGTTGACCCATTGCCACAACGTCTACCACGGCGAGGCCGGGATGATGGCGACGATCGCCTACCAGGAGAACTGAGGCACCGGGGCCGCGCACCTCCTCGGGTGCGCGGCCCCGCGCCGCAGGCGGGCCGGCCTGGCGACCTGGAAGCTTCATTCGCGCCGACATGGCGTCTGCCTGGCCCGGGCGAGACGGTCCGATGCACCCGACACGGCGCATCGGAGCAAACAGTGCAGCACACGCCGCGGCGTCGGAGAATGTCGGACAGTGTCGATGGTGGTTCTGAGCGTGGTCATCGTGACTCCTTCGGCGTCGTTCGGCGGCCTCGTCGCAGGACGGATCCGCCGTCCTCTCGGATTACCTGTTGCGGGTGTCGGCGTTCGCGTCCGGCGGACTCATCCGTCCGCCGGACACGAACGATGGTGGTGCATCACGACTCCTGAGCGGTTTCCTTCTCGGCGTCGTCGTGGGCCCGCCCGGTGGGGCGGATGTGGCGCAGCCCGACGGCGGCGATGAGCGCGGCGACGGCGGCGATGACCGCGGAGGTGATCCCGGCGGCGTTGAGTCCGCTGGTGAACGCCTGCTGGGCCGCGGTCGTCAGTGCCTCGCCGATGTCGCCCGGCAGTTGCCCGGCGGCGGCGATGGCCCCGTCGATTCCGGTCTTGGCGGCGGCCGTGGCCTCCGGTGGCATTCCATCGGGCAGGGAGCCGCTGAGCTGGCTGCGGTAGGCGGCGATACCGATGCTGCCGATGACCGCGACGCCGAGGGAGATGCCCAGGTCGTTGACGGTCGTCGCGAGCCCGGAGGCACCGCCGGCCTTCTCCGGCGGGACCGAGCTCACCACCAGGTCCGTTGTCAGCGCCATGGACGGCGCGACCCCGGGGTAGGTGACGACGAAGCTCGCGATCACCAGTCCCAGGCCGGTGCCGGCATCCAGCTGAGTGAACAGGAGGTAGCCGACGACCTGGGTGAGCAGCCCGACGGCGATCACGTTGCCCGGCCGGAACCTCCGGGCGAGCATCGGCGAGAGGGTCGAGACGACGATGAGGACTGCCGCGGCGGGCAGGATCGACAGCCCGGCCTGCATGGGCGAGAGTCCCTGGACCTGCTGCAGGTACTGGGTGAAAAGCGAGTACACCCCGCCCAGCGCCGCGGCCGACAGCAGGAACACCGCGAGCGCCCCGCTGACGGTGCGGTTGGCGAACAGCCGCACGTCCAGCAAGGGCTGGGCCGCACGCAGCTGCCGGATCACGAACCACAGCCCGACCAGTGCTCCGGCGATCAGGAGGCCGATCGACGGACCGGCCGGCTCCTGGGTGGCGAAGCGCTTGACGCCGTAGATGATGGCCAGCAGCGAAGCGACCAGGAGCAGTGCGCTGAACAGATCGATCTTCGCGGTCGGATCCCTGTGCTCGGGCAGCAGCAGTGGCGCACCGATGGCCACCAGCGCCATCACGGGCACCGCGACCAGGAACGTCGCCTGCCAGCCGAAGACCTCGAGCAGCAGGCCGGACAGCAGTGGGCCGAGGGCGACTCCGGCGGAGATCCCGCCGGCCCACACGCCGATCGCGACGCCTCGAGCCTTCGGGTCGGCGAACAGCACGAAGATCAGTCCCAGCGTGGACGGGAGCATCATGGCTCCTCCCACGCCGAGGACGGAGCGCCAGGCGATCATCAGCTCGGGACTGGTCGTCAACGCCGCGGCGATGGACACGATCCCGAACAGGACCGCGCCGATCACCATGAGGAGTCGCTTGCCGATCCGGTCGCCGAGGACGACCATCGCGAAGAGGAACCCGGCCATGACGAACCCGTAGATGTCGAGGATCCACAGCAGCTGCGCGCTCGTCGGGCTCAGGTCGGCGGCCATGCTCGGCGCGGCCAGGAACAGGATCGTCAACATCATGAACAGCAGGGTCGACGGGATCACCAGGACCGCCAGGCCCCACCACTGCTTCGCCCCGGCCCGGGGCGCGGGCGCGTTCGTCTCAGACATGGCGCACCTCCCTGTCTTGCGTCGTCGTTGTCATGGCTCCACAGGTCCTTTCGCTCTCGGCGGGGTCGTCGCGGGCCGGGAGGCCCTCACCGAAGTCAAGCATCGATGTACGACTTCTAACGGCTAGAGTATCTCGTATATTCCCGTACGAGTTAGGGGTGGGGCATGCCGAACGGAACGGGCGCGGCCGGCGCTGGTGAGCAGAAGCCGGTGCGCCGAGGAAGGACGGCCAACCAGCGGGCGGACGCCCAGCGCAACCGGGCGAAGATCCTCGCGGCGACTCCCGACGCGCTCCGGAAAGACCCCGATGCCTCCGTCGCCGACATCGCCGCCGAGGCGGGCGTCGGCCGGATGACCCTCTACGGGCACTTCAAGACGCGCGCCGAGCTCATCGACGCGACGCTCGCCGACAGCCTTGAGCAGGCCGAGGCCGTCCTGGCCGACGTGCCCCTCGACGGTGATCCCGGCGAGGCATTCGAGGCCCTGATCGCCTCGAGCTGGATGCTCCTGGAGCGCATCCGAGCCGTGCTCGTGGTGGCTCAGCGCGAGCTGCAGTCGACCCGCATCCGTGAGATGCACGAGAAGGCCGAAGCCCGGATGCGGGGTCTTCTCGAGCGCGGCCAGAACGCGGGCGTCTTCCGTGTCGATATGCCTGTCGACTGGCTCCTCGCAGTCACCCACCTGACGATGAACGCCGCAGCCGAAGAGGTCACTGCGGGCCGGCTCGACGGCGACGACGCGGCCCGCGTCATCGTCGACACCCTCCGCTCCGCGTTCACCGCCAACGGCCACTCCTGACTCGTCGAATCGACGACAGCGTGGATGCCTCGTCGTCCTCGCGAGCCGAGCTCGACCATCCCCGGGCGACCCGTCGTCGCCCTGGTCTTCGACGCCCGGAGACGAACAACGGCCGGGCCACCGTCGTCGCCGTCGAGCTCGGCATCGACTTCGTGCGGGCCAGATCGCTCTCCGTCGGTGCCGGCAGCGTTCATCCACGTCGGATCAGCGAGCGCGTTCGTCCTCAACTCTGCGAGGCTGCGTCCGGGACAAGGGCGAGGTCGAGATCGCTGAGCCGTCGTCTCGCAGCATCTCCTTCTCGGGACGCAGCTCGATGTCGCCGCCGCGGCCCGAATGCCTCGATTGGAGCGCTCAAACCAACCCGGCGACCCACATCAGTATCATGGCCTTCAACGCGGTCCTGCCCTGCCGATTGGGAGTGCGAGTCGAGTGCCTATTCAATTGCGAGTCGACTGTCGACTCGACTCGCTTGTGAGTGAACGTCACAAACTTGTGGAGTCGGGCTACTTCGACCGCTCCCTCGACGCCTACGGCCAGCAGGGCAAGCCGTGCCGGCGGTGCGGAACGCTCATCGTGCGCGAGCAGTTCATGAACCGCTCGTCACACTTCTGCCCGACCTGTCAGAAGCCGCCGCGCTGATCCCCGCGGACGCGGGGTGAAGCGGTCTGCCTCGACGGAGGGGCAGGGGTCACTGAGCCGTTCGTGAACGGAACCAGCAGCACGCGTGCTTGCGCCGGAAACGTCCCGCCCGAGCGTCGTTGCGGGGGACGTGGAGAGTTCGGGCCGCTCGGGGAAGGACACAGGCGGCGCCTCGCCGCGTGAAGGCCCCAACTCGTGGCGAGCAACACGGCGGCCACCGACGTCGATGCTGCGAGAGCGAGGAATGTGACGAGGAGCGATTCTGCGTGCTCGGGGTGCCAGCCGGGGATGACCGAGCGCCCGAATGCGGCCTCGAGGGTACGGTGAATGCCGACAATCACGAGGATGGGGCCGGCGAGAACGAGTGTGAGCGCGAGCATCGTCGATCCGATGCAGTGGAGCCCACACGAAACTTGCCGCAGCGCGCCGCTGAGCAGCAGGCGGGGCCGCAACGAGTCATTATTGGGCATGCGTCCAATCACGGATTGGATTGTGGCGCAAGCCACCTCATTATGGCCAGCACCTTGGATTTGACCGGAGGAGGAGTCGTTATCCGTCGACTTGGTCGCGTTCTCGTCCTGGCAACGTCTGCCGGTGGCGGAGGCTGTCGTCGCTCTCCACTACCGTTGGATCGTGATCGAACTGCGAACGCCCCGTGAACTCGACGAGATGAAGCCTGCCGGTCGGCTCGTCGCCTCCGTCCTCACCGCTCTGCGTGAGGCAGCGGACGTGGGCGTCAATCTGCTCGAGCTCGACGCGCTCGCTCACCGCATGATCAAGGATGCCGGAGCCGAGTCGTGCTACATCGACTATCACCCGAGTTTCGGCGCGAGCCCCTTCGGCAAGGTGTTGTGCACGAGCGTCAACGACGCGGTTCTTCACGGCCTGCCGCACGACTACACCCTCGCCGACGGCGACCTCCTTTCGGTCGACTTCGCAGCCTCGTTGGACGGCTGGGTGAGTGATTCCGCGCTCTCGGTCGTTGTGGGCACGCCGCGCGACGAAGATCTGCGTCTCATCGAGACGACCGAGCGCGCCCTTGCCGCCGGCATCGAACAGGCCCGCCCCGGCGGCAAGCTCGGTGACATCTCGGCTGCTATTGCGGACGTGTGTCACGGTGCGGGATACCGCGTCAACACGCAGTTCGGTGGCCACGGCGTCGGCCGCGCCATGCACGGCGAGCCGCACGTGCCCAACGACGGGCGCGCGGGGCGTGGGCTCAAGCTGCGAGAGGGTCTCGTCATCGCCATTGAGCCGTGGCTCATGGCCGGCACTGATCAACTCGTTCAGGATGCCGACGGCTGGACGTTGCGCAGCGTCGACGGCTCCCGCGGCGCTCACAGCGAGCACACCGTCGCCGTGACGGGCGACGGCCCGCTCGTGCTCACGGCTCGTTCGTGAGGTAGCCGCTTGTACGTCAAGTGGTTGACCCTGCGCGGGTTCAAGTCGTTCGCCTCGGCAACCGACCTCGTCCTCGAGCCGGGCATCACCTGCATCGTCGGCCCGAACGGATCGGGCAAGAGCAACGTCGTCGACGCTCTCGCCTGGGTCATGGGCGAGGGAAGTGCGCGCAGCTTGCGCGGCGGCAAGATGGACGACGTCATCTTCGCGGGAACCTCCGGGCGTCAGCCGCTCGGGCGCGCCCAGGTGACGATGACGATCGACAACTCCGACGGCGCATTGCCCATCGACTACACCGAGGTGACGATCAGCCGCACGATGTTCCGTGGCGGCGGCTCGGAGTACGCGATCAACAGCACGCCTTGCCGGCTCCTCGACATCCAGGAGCTCCTCTCGGATTCGGGTATCGGCCGCGAGATGCACGTCATCGTCGGCCAGGGCCAGCTCGACGCCGTCCTGCGAGCTACCCCGGAGGAGCGGCGCGGCTTCATCGAGGAGGCCGCGGGCGTCCTCAAGCACCGCCGGCGCAAGGAGAAGGCGCTGCGCAAGCTCGAGGGGATGGAGGGAAACCTGACCCGCGTCGCCGATCTGACGGCCGAGGTGCGTCGTCAACTCGGGCCGCTCGGACGACAAGCGGAGACGGCGCGTCGGGCACGGTCTATCCAGATGACGGTGCGCGACGCTCGCCTTCGCCTCCTGGCGGACGATCTCGTCCAGCAGCGTGCGGGTCTCGAGGCCGACCTCGCCGACGAGAAGGCACTCGTCGAACGTCGCACGCGGCTCGAGGCTTCCGTGGCCGAGGCGAAACGCGCTGTCGCCGAACTCGAGGACGACGCGGCCCGCAAGGCTCCCGCACTCGACGCGCTCCAGCAGCAGTGGTACTCGCTCACGTCCCTCGCGGAGAAACTCGATGCGACCGCCCGCTTGTCGAGCGAACGCGTACGCCTCATGGCGGCCGACGACGAACCGTCGCATTCGGGTCGCGATCCCGAGCAGTTGCGACGGCAGGCCGAGCGTGTGCGAGGGGAGGAACTCGAACTCCAGGCTCGGGCCGATGAAGCACAGAAGGCCGTCGACGAGGCCGTTCGCACCCGCGAGGAAGCCGAGCAGGCTCACCAGGGGGAGCAGCAGCGGATCGTGCGCCTCGCGCGCGCCGCCGCCGACCGCCGAGAGGGCCTCGCCAAGCTTCACGGTCAAGTGGAGGCTCGACGTTCTCGCGTCGAGGCGGGTGAGGCCGAGATCGGTCGATTGCGCGGCACTCTGGGCGGATCGTCGGAGCGTGTCGACGAAGCTCGACGTGAGGTCGAAACTCTGCAGGCACGCCTCGCGGAGCTCGAGTCGGGCGAGGAGGCCCTCAACGCGGCGGCCGAGGAAGCCACGTCGCGACTGGCGGAGCTCGACGAGCGACGCCGCGAACTGCGTGACGCGCGCACCACCGCGTCGCAACGAAGTGGCGCCGCCTCAGCCCGTGCCGAGGCGCTCGAGATGTCCCTGGGTTCGGCCGGGGCGTCCCGTGAGAACCTCCCCGACGACGTCGCCGGCCTCGGCGGTGAACTCGTCGAAGCCTTACGGGTCGAACCGGGCCACGAGGCGGCCGTCTCCGTCGCGCTCGGGTGGGCGGCTGAATCGTTCGTCATCGCGTCGCACGAGGACGCCGCGCGTCTCCTCGGGCATCTGCGTGATCACGAGGGGGGCCGGGTCGGCCTCGTCGTCGCCGGAGCGAGCGCCCCCGACTCCGGCGCCTGGCCGGAACTGCCCGACGGCGCGGTCTGGGTACGTGACGTGGTGACCGTGCCGGAACACCTCGCGGCCGCCGTCGCCGTCCTCGTCGACAGGCTCGCGCTCGTCCCCGACACTGAGGCGGCACTTGCCGTCGTGGCGAGCGGCGCGCGTGCGGTCACTGCGGACGGCGACGTCTATGCACCGACCTTCGTGCGCGGAGGGGGGCGTCCGGGGCGTTCAACGCTCGAACTGCGCGCTGCATTGGACGACGCGCGGCGTGACAGCCAGGCACAAGCAGAGCGCGAACGTGACCTCGCCACGGAACTGGACGAGATCGCCGGGCCGCTTCGTGAGGCACAAGCGGCCGCCGACGCGACGGCGGACCGGCTCTCCGAGAGCGACGCCGAGATCGACTCGACCGCGGAGCAGCTGGCGCGTCATCACCAGACGATCGCCGCAGCCGATCACGAGCGAGAGCGTATCCGTAGTTCCATCGAGCAGGCTCGCGTGGCGCTCGAAGCGAACCGCGGCGAACTCGAAGAACTCGAGCTACGGCTTGCTCACGCCCAGGAAGAGCCGAGCGACGAGGAACCGTCGGTGGCCGAACGAGACCGTCTGGCGGCGCTCGCAGCATCCGCCCGTACGGCGGAGACCGAACACCGGTTGACGCTGCGCACCCGCCAGGAACGGGCACGGGCGCTCTCGGGTCGGGCGGAGTCGCTCGAAGCGGCCGCACGATCTGAGCTCGCGGCGCGCGAGCGGGCCGAGGTGAGGCGACGCAGGCGCGAGGAATCTGCGCGCGTGGCACGGACGGTGAGCTCGCACGCCGAGTCGGCCTCGGCCGACGTCCGTCGCGCCCTCGAACGGCTCGTGCACTTGCGTGACGCCGAGGCGCAGGCCAAGGGAGAACGCGAGGCGCAACTCAAGGCCGCCCGCCAGCGGGCTCAGGAGCAGGCGGACGCCCTGCGGGAGGTCACCGACTCGGTGCACCGCGACGAGGTGGCCCGTGCGCAGCAGGGACTGCGCATCGAGGCGCTCGAAACGAGAGCTGGCGACGAACTCGGCATCGACCCGGACGTGCTCGTCGAGGAGTACGGGCCGCATCAGCTTGTCCCGCACCTGGAACCAGTCGCCGAGGGGGAGGAGACGCCGGAGCCGGTGCCCTTCGAGCGAAACGTGCAGGAGAAGCGACTCCAGCGGGCCGAGCGCGACCTCAAGCAGTTGGGGAAGGTCAACCCGCTCGCGCTCGAGGAGTACGCCGCGCTCGAGGAGCGCCACACCTTTCTCACCGAGCAGCTCGCCGACCTGCGCGGTTCGAAGAAGGACCTGATGTCCATCGTGGACGAGGTCGATGCACGCGTCGAGCAGGTCTTCACCGAAGCCTTCCGCGACGTGGCACGCGAGTTCGAAGGCGTCTTCTCGCGGCTGTTCCCGGGTGGCGAGGGGAGACTTGTCCTCACCGACCCGGACGACATGCTGACCACCGGCCTCGACGTCGAGGCCCGCCCGCCGGGCAAGAAGATCAAGCGCCTGTCGCTGCTGTCCGGTGGAGAGCGTTCGCTCGTGGCGGTGGCGTTGCTCGTGTCGATCTTCAAGGCGCGACCGAGCCCCTTCTGCATCATGGACGAGGTCGAGGCCGCGCTCGATGACGCGAACCTCGGGCGACTCATCACCCTGTTCGAGGAGCTTCGCGACTCGAGCCAACTCATCGTCATCACGCATCAGAAGCGGACGATGGAGGTCGCGGACGCGCTCTACGGTGTGACGATGCGTGGCGACGGCGTGACGACCGTGGTCTCCCAGCGGCTGGGCGACGTCCGTGTTCCGCAGGAGAACGCGTGACAGCGCCTGAGCCGTCCGCGTGGCAACTGGCAATCGGTGAGTCCGCCGGTCACAATCGTGAGGCACCCCGCACACATGAGGAGACACGGTGTTCTGGCTCGTTCTTGGTATGACGCTTGCCGTCGCGCTCGCCCTCTTCGTCGTGGGCATCGTGGCGCTGCCGGCCCGCCGTGCGGGGCGGAGCATGTTCACGCCGCGCGGTGAACGTCTCTTCCGGCTCTCCGACGACGCGCCGGTCGGCCGGAGTCGAGGCCCCGTGAAGCGTGCGGCCGGCGAGGCCGACGCGACCAAGAAGCCCGCGAAGTCCGGCGAGAGTGCTTCGGCCGGGGTGGCACGTTCCGAGCGTGCACGCCGACCCGAACGCTGAGTGAGCCGCTGCCTCCCGATGGCCGGTTGTCGGTGAGGTTTGCAATGATGGGGCCGTGGATCAGCTCTGGGAAATTCTTGCTGTCGTAGTCGTTGCCCTGCTCGCAGGGGTGGCGGGCGTCGTCGGTCTCGTCCGCGGTCGTTCGCGCAAGGCGCCGAAGGTGCCGCCGAAGACCGAGCAGACGCCGATCGAGCGGCCGGTCGCCAAGAAAACGCAGTACAAGCCGAGCAGCGGCATGCGGATCGACACGTCGAAGACGGCCGAACCCGCACCGGTGAAGAAGCAGGCGCGGAAGCCCGAAAACGCAACGCAGGCTCCTACCGCAACCGACACGGCCGACGTCGCAGAGCCGACGGAGCCGGCGGAAGCCGCACCCGCCACGG
This sequence comes from Dermacoccus abyssi, assembly GCF_003515945.1. Taxonomy (GTDB): domain Bacteria; phylum Actinomycetota; class Actinomycetes; order Actinomycetales; family Dermatophilaceae; genus Dermacoccus; species Dermacoccus abyssi. The sequence continues at coordinate 239,210 of NZ_QWLM01000003.1, read as the reverse complement.
GTGAGACGGTCGACGAGGACCGCCCGCTCACCGAGGCGGAGGCCACGCAGACCAACCCGTTCGACGTCGAGGCCGACGAGGAAGCCGCGAGCTCGACGGCGGCCGAGACCCGTGAACTCGAGAAGCCCGAATCTGCCCGTGGTCGCATGGTGCGCCTGCGTGAGCGCCTCTCCCGTTCGAACACGGCCCTCGGCAAGGGCCTCCTCGGCCTGCTCTCCGGCGGGACGCTGGACGACGAGGCCTGGGAGGACGTCGAGGACACGCTGCTTCGTGCCGACCTGGGTGTCGAGGCGACGACGGAGATCGTCGGCAACCTCAAGAAGCGCATCTCCGTGCACGGTGCCACCGACGAGGAGACCGTCTCGCAGTGGCTCCACGAGGAACTGCTGGCGCAGGTGGGCCCCGACATGGACCGTCGTATCGCGGCCAGCCGCGTCGGAGACCGCCCCGCGGTCGTGCTCGTCGTCGGCGTCAACGGCACAGGCAAGACGACCACGGTCGGCAAGCTCGCGCGTGTTCTCGTCGCCGAGGACAAGGACGTCATCCTCGGTGCCGCTGACACCTTCCGCGCCGCCGCTGCCGACCAGCTCGAGACCTGGGGTGGGCGCGTGGGCGTTCCCACGGTCCGTTCGGACAAGGAAGGCGCCGACCCGGCCGCCGTCGCGTTCGACGCCGTCAAGGCCGGCCAGGAGGGGGAGTGCGACGTCGTGCTCATCGACACCGCCGGCCGCCTGCACAACAAGGTCGGCCTCATGGACGAGCTGACGAAGGTCAAGCGCGTCGTCGAGAAGCGCAGCCCCATCGATGAGGTGCTTCTCGTCCTCGACGCGACGACGGGTCAGAACGGCATGCGTCAGGCGGAGGTCTTCGGTCAGGCCGTCGACGTCACCGGTGTCGTGCTGACGAAGCTGGACGGCACGGCCAAGGGTGGCATCGTCGTCAACGTCCAGCGGGCGCTGGGCGTGCCGGTCAAGCTCGTCGGTCTCGGTGAGGGCCCTGACGACCTGGCGCCCTTCGACCCGGAGGCGTACGTCAACGCGGTGCTCGACTGAGCAGGCCGGTCTCGAGCCCCGCAGCGCCCACCCGCAGTCACGGCCGGTGGGCGCTCGTGCGTCCACGCTTCGACACGAAACGTCTCGCATGGCGTGCATACCCTGAGGATGTGACCGCGATTTCACGTCAGCGCCGCATCCGAAACATGGGCGAAACATCGCGAGCCGCATGCTGAAACGTGGCGAGGGCAGGATCACTGAGCATGAACGCACACCTTCTGGCGGCAGAGGCCGCCCCCAAACTCGACTATGCGGCCACCGCATTCGTCCTCTTGTGCGCATCGCTCGTGCTCATGATGACGCCCGCGCTGGCGTTGTTCTACGGCGGGATGACGCGCTCCAAGTCGGTGCTCAACATGATGATGATGTCGTTCGGCGCCCTCGGCGTCGTCGGCATCATCTATGTGCTCTACGGCTACTCGATGTCGTTCGGCACCCACGACATCGCCGGGCTGATCGCGAACCCGGGTGACAAGTTCGGTCTGCACAACGTCGCCGACGTGTTCAACTCGTTCGGGTACGAGGGCTACGGAAACATCCCCGAGCTCGCGTTCGTGGGCTTCCAGCTCACCTTCGCGGGCCTGACGGTCGCGCTCATCTCCGGCGCCATCGCCGACCGTGTGAAGTTCTCGACGTGGCTCGTCTTCTCCGCGATCTGGGCGACGATCGTGTACTTCCCGATCGCGCACATGGTGTGGGGCGGCGGGTTACTCGGCGGCACCGACCAGGGCGTCGCCGCGACGATGTTCGGTTCGACCGACGGCAAGGCCACGTTCGCACCGATCGACTTCGCGGGCGGCACCGTCGTCCACATCAACGCAGGCATGGCGGGCCTCGTCCTCGCCCTCATCGTCGGGCGCCGCGCCGGTTTCGGCCGCGTGCCCATGCGCCCCCACAACGTGCCGCTGACCATGCTCGGCGCCGGTCTGCTCTGGTTCGGCTGGTTCGGGTTCAACGCGGGTTCCGAGCTCGCCGCAGACGGTTCGGCCGCCCTCGTGTGGGTCAACACGACCGCCGCGACGTGTGCGGCGATGATCGGTTGGCTCGCCGTCGAGAAGATCAAGGACGGTGAGGCGACGTCCATCGGTGCCGCCTCCGGCGTCGTCGCCGGTCTCGTCGCGATCACCCCCGCCTGTGGTGCGCTCAGCCCCGTCGGCTCGCTCATCCTCGGCGCGGTCGCCGGCATCCTCAGCGCCCTGGCCGTCAGCCTGAAGTTCAAGTTCAACCTGGACGACTCGCTCGACGTCGTCGGCGTCCACCTCGTCTCCGGCCTGTGGGGCACGATCGGCGCAGGCCTGCTGTCGACGACGAACGGCCTGCTCTACGGCAAGGGCTACGAGCAGACGGTCGTGCAGATCGTCATCGCGCTCGGTTGCCTCGCGTTCACGGGCGTGCTCACCGCCGTCATCGGTCTCGCCCTCAAGGCGACGATGGGCTGGCGCATCGACCACGACGACGAGCTCGCGGGCATCGACTCCGCCGAGCACGCCGAATCCGCCTACGATTTCGGTGGGTTCGCCTCCGGTACCCGCGTCGGCCACGGCCTGCTGCCGTCCGGCCACGGCCCCCTCGGTGGCAGCACCACCGGCGCAGAACACAACGACCCGCGAGGAGTGCAGGCATGAAACTCGTCACCGCCATCATCAAGCCGTTCAAGCTCGACGACGTCAAGGAAGCCCTCGAGGCCTATGGCATCGCCGGGATGACGGTGAGCGAGGTCAGCGGCTACGGCCGCCAGCGCGGCCACAGCGAGGTTTACCGCGGCGCCGAGTACAGCGTCGACTTCGTGCCGAAGCTGCGCATCGAGGTCGTCATCGACGGCGCCGACGCGCCCGCCGTCGTCGACGCCGTCGTGCGTGCCGCGCAGACGGGACGCATCGGCGACGGCAAGGTGTGGACCGTTCCCGTCGACGACATCGTGCGCGTGCGCACCGGCGAGACCGGCGCTGCCGCGGTCTGAGCGCCCCTGGGACGTGAGCCTCGACGACGTGAGCCTCGCCGACGTGGCGCACGAGTCCTCGTGGCCCGAGTGCCGACGGTGGCGGTCGGCCGCCCGGTTCGGTCGAGACCCTGACGAACGCCGTCGCCGCGTGAGCATCGCCGGCCCGGCGTTCGTCGGCGTTCGTCCCGCTTCGTGAGGCGCACCGCGCCGCGCGCCACGCCGTCGTAGTCGCCGTAGACGGACAACCCCAGCCATCGACGGCGCAGAACCCCCGCCCAGCCCTCCGAGAGAGGACGATGCAGCCATGAGCGCCGTGTCCGCCCACTACGCCGCACGTCTCGACCTCGCGCGCACGCGCGAGTTCGAGCAACCCGACGCTGGCCCCGCACGTCGGGAGCGGCTCGCGGCGTCGGCCCGTGCCTTCATGGCGCAGGCCTGGCGCGATGCGTGTGCGGCGACGGGGCTGCCCGAGCGTCAGAGCGGTGTGGCGCTCGCCGTCGTCGGCTCGCAGGCCCGGGGCGATGCGGGGCCGTTGAGCGATTACGACCTCGTCCTCCTGTACGACGGGCTCAACGTCGGCTCGAAGCGCATCACCGAGCTCGCGGACGCCCTGTGGTACCCGTTGTGGGATGCAGGGGTGCGCTTCGACCACTCCGTGCGCACGCTGGCGCAGTGCCGCCAGGCCGCGTCGTCAGACCTCGCCGCTGCGGTCGGCATGCTCGACATCGCGTCCGTGGCCGGTGACGACGTTCTCGTCGCCGGGGTACGCCAGGCGATCGCCGCCGACTGGCGCGGTGCCGCGCGCAAGCGGCTGCCGGAGGTCGTCGAGTCGTTGCGGGCGCGGCACTCGCGTTTCGGTGACATCGCGACGACGCTTGATCCGGACCTCAAGGAATCCGGGGGAGGCCTGCGCGACCTCAGCCTCGTCGGCGCGCTGACGACGGCGTGGCTCGCCGACCCTCACCGCGCCAGCGCAGAACGCGCCCGAGCGCAATTGCTCGACGTGCGCGACGCGTTGCACGTCGTCACCGGGCGGGGGCGGGAGCGGCTCAGCCTGCAGGATCAGGACGCCGTCGCGGCGCTGCTCGGGTGCTCCGACAGCGACGAGTTGCTGACGCGCGTCGTCGACGCGGCGCGCACGATCACGTACGTGACGGACGCGGCCGTGCGCGCGGCCGGCCAGTCGCAGCGAGCCCGGACGTTGCGCGTCGGGCCGCGCCGACCGTCGCTGACGCCGCTCGGGCACGGGTTGTACCTGCACGACGGCGAGGTCGTCCTGGGCGCGGGGCGCCGCGACGGCGGGCACCTGACGTTGCTGCGCGCCGCCGCTGCGGCGGCCTCGCGGGGGGCGCTCATCGGGCCGACGACCCTCGCGAACCTCGTCGCGAGCTGCGGGCCGCTGCCCGCCCCGTGGCCGCGAGAGATCCGGGAGGGTTTCGTGGGGTTCCTCGCGAGCGGGCCCGGCATCGTCGACGTGTGGGAGGGCCTCGATCTGAGCGGCATCGTCGACGTCTGGCTGCCCGAGTGGTCGACGGTGCGTTCGCGCCCGCAGCGAAACGCGATCCACCAGTTCACCGTCGACCGACACGGCATCGAGGCCGTCGTCATCGCGGCGGGCCTGCGCGAGCACGTGGCACGGCCCGACCTGCTGCTCGTCGCGGCGCTGCTGCACGACATCGGCAAGGTCGCAGGCGCGCGTGACCACAGCGCGGAGGGCGCACCCGTCGCGCGGGCGATCTGCCAGCGCACGGGCTTCGATCGCGCCGACTGCGACCTCGTCGAACGTCTCGTGCGCGAACACCTCACGCTCGTCGATCTGGCGACGAAACGCGACCCCGACGACCCTGCGACCGTCAGGATGCTCTGCGAGGCGGCCGGCAGCGCCGAAGGCCTCGACCTGCTCGACGCGCTGACGGAGGCCGACGCGCGAGCAGCCGGACCACAGGCATGGACGACGTGGCGCGCCGGCCTCGTGCGCGACCTCGCCGCGCGAGCACGCAGGCGGTTCGCGTCGGGGGAGACGGTCGCAGGCGTTCCCGCACCTGCCGCGACCTTCGAGGGTGCGTCGTCCCCCGACGCCTCATCGCCCGGGGCGACGGCCGAGCAGCGGCCGTCCGAGGACCTGGCGACCGGACGCGCCGGTTCTCCTCCTGCGGTCTCTCGACCCTCAGGTCGCGCCCCCGCGGCGTCAGCCCAGGCCCTGGGCCAGACCGATTCGGTCGCGGAAGGCGACGGGGTGCAGGCGCAGGTCGACGCTGGCAGCCCGTCGGGCATCGTGAGCGCGGACGAGCGGGGACGCGTCGCGGCGGGGGAGGTGGTCGTCGAGATCGAGCCACTGGAGGGCGTGAGCGGCGTCGTGACCGTCCGCATCGTCGACGTCGACCGGTTCGGCCTCTTCGCCGACATGGCGGGCGTGCTCGGGCTGCGACGCACGTTCGTGCGGTCGGCAAACCTGCGGACGATCGACGGCCTCGCCGTCGACACATGGGTCGTCGAGGTGCCGCACGGCGACGTGCCGCGCACGAGCGACCTGGCGCGGTCGCTGCGAACGTTGCGCGAGGGCGACCGCTTGCCGCTGCGTGCCCTCGAGGCGGACGCGCGCCGTCGCGCCGCCGCGGGGCCGTCACGCGCGTCGATGCCGCGGGCGTCCGCGTTCGTCGTCCCGGGTGCATCGCAGCACGCGACCGTCATCGAGGTGCGCGCCGCCGACCGTCTCGGATTGTTGTTCGACGTGGGGTCGGCGTTCGCCGCCGAGCGGGTCTCCGTGCGCTCCGCGCACATCGCGACATATGCGGGACGCAGCGCCGACACCTTCTACGTCACGGACGAGCAGGGCTCGCCGCTGGCGCCGCCGCACGCGGCGCGCGTCATCGGCACCGTGCTCGACGCCGTCGGCACCGCCGGCTGACGCATCTCTTCGCTCGAACCGCCCGACGAAGCGCTACCTCGAAGAACCCCGGCACCCGTCCCCCTCTGCGATCTGCGTCCCCATCCGCGAATCCCGTCCCCATCTGCGATCTGCGTCCCCCTCTGCATCTACGCCAATGTGGACGAGCATCGCAGATGGGGACAGTCGCCACGATGCGTCGATCCTCGAGGGCCTTCCCGCCGAGACCGAGCGTCGACATCGACGAACGCCGACGCGACGGGATAGGCATCGGCGCCACTGCACGGTCGATCTGACGGGGCCGCATGGGAGCGGGTAATCTGGGCCGGTGTTCAACAGCCTCTCAGACCGTCTGACAGCCACCTTCACGAATCTTCGTGGCAAGGGGCGCCTGACCGAGTCCGACATCAACTCGACCATCCGCGACATCCGGATGGCGCTGCTCGATGCGGACGTGGCCCTGCCGGTCGTCAAGCAGTTCACCCGTGGCGTGCGCGAGCGCGCGCTGGGCGCCGAGGTGAGCCAGGCGCTCAACCCGGGCCAACAGGTCGTCAAGATCGTCAACGAGGAACTCGTCGAGATCCTCGGTGGCCAGACGCGGCGCCTCAACATGGCCAAGTCGGGCCCGACGGTCATCATGCTCGCTGGTCTGCAGGGTTCGGGTAAGACGACGTTCGCCGGCAAGCTGGCCCGCCGTCTGCGCGACGAGGGCCACTTCCCGGTGCTCGTTGCCGCCGACCTCCAGCGTCCGAACGCCGTGCGTCAGCTGGAGGTCGTCGGTGAGCGTGCCGGTGTACCGGTGTTCTCGCCGGAGCGCGGCAACGAGGGCGGCCACGACGCCGTTTCGGAGAACGCCGAGGGCACGCGCTCGTACGGCGACCCGGTGTGGGTCGCGCAGGCCGGCGTCAACCAGGCCAAGCTGCGTCAGTACGACGTCGTCATCGTCGACACGGCCGGCCGTCTGGCCGTCGACGAGAACCTCATGCAGCAGGCCGCCGACATCCGTGAGGCGATCAACCCGCACGAGGTGCTGTTCGTCATCGACGCGATGATTGGTCAGGCCGCCATCGAGACGGCGACGGCGTTCCAGGACGGCGTCGACTTCACCGGTGTCGTCCTGTCGAAGCTCGACGGTGACGCCCGTGGTGGTGCCGCGCTGTCGGTCGCCTCGATCACGGGTCGCCCGATCATGTACGCCTCCACGGGTGAAGGCGTCAAGGACATCGAGGTCTTCCACCCCGACCGCATGGCGTCGCGCATCCTCGACATGGGTGACGTCCTCACGCTCATCGAGCAGGCCGAGCGCGCGTTCGACAAGCGCCAAGCCGCCGAGATGGCGCGCAAGTTCTCCGGCGGCGAGGACTTCACGTTCGACGACTTCCTCCAGCAGATGTCGGCCATCAAGAAGATGGGCAACATCAAGGGCCTGCTCGGCATGATGCCGGGCATGGGCCAGATGCGTGACCAGCTCAACGCGCTCGACGAGCGCGAGTTCGACCGGGTCGAGGCCATCGTCCACTCGATGACGCCGTTCGAGCGCAACAACCCCAAGCAGATCAACGGTTCGCGCCGTGCGCGTATCGCGCGCGGTTCGGGCGTGAGTGTCTCCGAGGTCAACCAGCTGCTCGAGCGCTTCGGCCAGGCGCAGAAGATGATGCGTCAGCTGAAGAACGGCGGCGGCATGCCGGGAATGCCCGGGATGCCGGGTATGCCGGGCATGGGTGCCGGTGGCGGCAAGCGCGGCAAGAGCCAGCCCAAGAAGAAGGGCAAGAGCGGTAACCCGGCCAAGCGCGCGCAGCAGGAAGCGGAGGCGGCGAAGAAGGCCGATGCCGCCCGTAACCAGGCCATGGAGAACGCGTTCGGGCAGATGAAGGAAGAGCCCGACTACTCCAACATGAAGCTGCCCAAGGGCTTCGAGAAGTTCCTTGGCCCGGGCGCTGACAAGGACTGAGTCGAAAACCGCGTCATTCCGGGCTTTGTGAGGCCCTGACCCCAGAACCGTAACACGCACAGCGCTTGTAGTGAAGAAATTGACTATGCTGGGTGTGTGCAGCGGCAGACGAGTGAACCCGGATTGAGCCTCAGCGAGGCGTGCGAACTCGTCGACGACTGGCTCGTCCATCTGCGAGGCATGGGGAAGTCGGACGGCACGTTGGTCGCCTACCGTCGTGGCGCGACGCAGTTCCTCACGTTCTGCGCCGAGCGCGGCCACGACGAGCCCATCCGGCGTCGTGCTCTCTCGGCCTGGCTCGCGTACTTGCGCGACGAGAAGCAGATGCAGGGCTACACGGCCCGCTCTCGCCTGACCGCTGTCCGTCAGTTCGCGAAGTGGTTGCTCGACGAGGGTGAGATCGAGTTCAACCCGTTCACGGACATGAGCCAACCGGCCGTCGACGAGAAGCTCGTCGAGCCGCTGACGCCCGAGCAGATCAAGGCGATGCTCAAGGCGTGTGAGACGCCCAAGGGCGCTCCGCCCGAACGCGTGTACGTCGACACGCGCGACATGGCCCTCGTGCACGTGCTCGCCGAGACCGGCATGCGTGCGGGGGAGGTGCTGGCCCTCGAGGTCGACGACGTGCACAGCCGCGAGACGTCACCGTTCCTCGTCGTGCAGCGATCAAAGAACCGCCGCGGTCGAACGGTGCCAATCTCGGCTCAGTGCGCCGAGCGGCTGAACCGCTACGCCCGCGCTCGTCGCCGGCGCGGGCATGCTGACTCTCGCGAGTTCTGGCTGGCCGCTCGAGGTGGCCCACTGCAGTACGCGGGCCTCTACGATGCGTTGACCAAGCGCGCCGACGTGGCGGGTATCGCCGGCTGGCATCCTCACCGCATGCGGCACACTGCCGCGCACCGATGGCTCGCGGCAGGCGGGAGCAAGGGCGGGCTTATGTCCGTCGCCGGGTGGCAGTCGCCGCAGATGCTCATGCGCTATACCAAGGCGCAAGCCGCGGCCCGTGCCGCCGAGGAAGCGAAACGATTGAACCTGGGGGAGTTGTGAGTCGACGAGCAGACCGCCGTTACGGCAACGGGACAGGCGACCGACCGGAGGACGACAAGAGTCTCTACACGGGCGTCGTCGTGAACGGTCAACGGCCCCGCGTGCGGGAAACGGACCGATGGCAGCCCGTGGCACGTGTTCGCTGCGCTGGCTGCGTCGTCGTCGCCGTGATCGCCGCCGTGATGCGCGACGGGCGCCCCGTGCTCCTCGCCACGAACGCGCAGATCGTCACAGATGCCGAGGCGCGCCCCGTGGAGACAGAAACGGTGCGCTACGAGATCGGCATAGAGCGGGATCTCCTGGCCGAGTGCCCGGCACATGGTTGTGGTGCGTGTCAGTGGCGAGGAGTGCGTCGCCGAGGCTCAGCGCGGCCTTGTCGAGGTGGCCGAGGGTGCTGAGTCGACCCGCATCCTTCACGCCTACCCGGAAAGTATGGGGCACGGCCGCTAAGCCTTGTACACATGACGCGCGCATAGTGTATAGTGCTGTTCATCAGCGCCTCTGTCTTGGACGAGAGCTAGCGGGGTAGGCACCTGCTCGAGCCGAAAGGTTTGAGCCAATGGGTGCTACCCAAGCCGAGAAGCGACTCGCCGCTTCCATCGCCGCCCACGAATCATGGGCATCCACTGAAGATCGTGCAGCCCGCACGGCTCCCGCCCGTCGCGCCCTCGAGGACAAGTTTCTCGAGCAGGCCGGGGGTGACCCGCAGCGCGCCGAGCACCTGAAGAAGGCGCACTTCCAGCGCCTCGCCCTGAAGTCAGCGCAAGCCCGCCGCCGTGCCAAGGCCGCTACCCAGCAGGCCGATGCTGCAGAGGTTGAGCTCGCGTCACTGCGGGGTGATGCGGCATGAATCGGCCTCCCGCACCCCAGCCCCACGGCGCGCACCACGAAGCGCCGAATGTCGAGACTCTCGTGCGGCACGCTCACGACGCTCTCGCGACCGCTCACGTCCCGGTGAGCCCGGCGAAGGTGTCGCGGCTTTGCCGTCAGTACGTGCGCACGGTAGCGCCCCACGGGATCGCGTTCACCGGCTGGTTTGTCCAACAGGTAGCGGCGCATGGCGCGTCGCGTGAGGTGTTGACCGCCGACCTGTACAAGCGGATCCAGTACCGGGACGACACGGGCGAGACCGCGGCACACAACGTCGACAAGACTCGCCGTCAGGCGGTCGGCGTCTGATGCGAACCCACGAGAAGAGCCGCCCCGCACTGAGCGAGACGGCCATCCCCGACGCCCCGACAAGCGTTGAGAACAACATTCTACCGGCGCCGGACGGGCCCTTGCTGGCCGTCGTCGTCACGCGCGAACTCGCTAACGGTGGCATCCGCCGCACGGTCGTTCGGAGCCTCGCCACGGCTGAGCGGCAAGTCGAGCGCGCCCTCAAGCAGGGGTGTGCTGCGTCGCTGCAGCTGGTGCGCCTGACGCCTGTCGACGTCGTGACGCCGGCTGATCTGGCGCAGCTTGAGGGTGGTGGTTGCGAATGACCACGTTCTCGCTCAAGGAACTGCTCGACCTCGCTGAGGCTGAGGGGCGCGCACGGTACGCCGAGGGCTACCGCGCTGGCCTGGCCGCCGCTGACGAGGCTCGAGCGGCTGAGTGGGCCGAGGAGCAGGCCGAGACCCTCGACGCCGAGGCGCACGCCGCTGCGGTCGCTGTCGTCGCGGGCCTGGCCGATGCTCCGCTGTCGCGCTCGTTCGCGTCGCTGAACATCGACCCGATGACGGCCGACTCCGACACGCTGCGTCAGGCGGCTGGGTTCATGCGCTACCGAGAGGCCGAGCGCGTGCGTGCTCATGTCGCGGGGGAGGTGGCCGCATGAGTGGGCACGCCTACGTTTACGACCTCGAGAGCTCGACCCGGTACGTCCTGGTGCGCGGGCGCGTGAAGGACGTGCTCGCCTCGCAGGGCATCCCGACGATGTGGGCGCCGTTGTCGCGCGGCTGGCACGTGCGCAAGGAGCGCGCGGCCGACGCCTCGGCGATCCTCGAGGCCGCGGGCCTGCACGTTCACCACGTGGGAGGTGATCCGCGATGACGTTCGAGAGCAACGACGCCGGCGCGTACGACGAGCACGGCACCCTCATTTCGAATGAGGCTGACGGTGAGAAGCACAGCGGGCAGGTGCGGATGGCCTATCGCCTCGCTCGTGCTGCTCGTGGCCGCCTTATGCACGTGCACGGCATCGGGTGGATGAGCTACGAGGGCACACACTGGATCGAGGATCTTCGCGGCGCTGCTCGCCGTGAGGTGCTCGACGTCCTCAACGCCGCGTTGTCGGAGAGCCTGGGAGACGAGCGGCTGCGTCGCGACGTCGCAAAGTGCGAGAGCGCGGCCGGCGTGAACGGTGTCCTCGAGATCGCATCGAGTCTCGTCGAGTTCGCGGCCACGGTCGACGACCTCGACGCTGACCCGTACCTGCTCAACACTCCGGCCGGCACTCTCGACCTGCGCACCGGGCAGACGAGCGCACACGACCCGGCCGACCGGTTGACGAAGATCAGCCGTGGGAACTTCGTGCCAGGGCAGGCACCGGGCACGTGGGCGACGTTCCTCGAGCAGGTAATCCCCGACGCGGCCGAGCGGGCCTACCTTGCGCGTCTCGTCGGGCAAGCGCTCTACGGCCGGATCACCGAGCACGTCTTCCCTGTCCTGACAGGGACCGGCGCGAACGGGAAAAGCACCGCGACGACGGCCCTCGCGTTCGCTCTCGGTGACTACGTGACGGCAATCGACCCGGCCTTGCTCATGGTTCAGGACCGGGCTCGCAGCGGTTCGACCGAGCTCATGCAGTTGCTCGGCGCGCGGCTGGTCATCGGGCAGGAGACCGACGAAGGCCGCAAGCTCGACGAGGCCACGATGAAGCGGCTCACGGGTGGCGACATGCTGACCGCTCGTCGTCTCTATCGAGACCCGGTGACGTGGGCGCCCACGCACACCCTCGTCTACGTCAGCAACCACCTACCGCAGGTCAAGGCGAACGACCCGGCCACGTGGCGCCGGCTGCGCGTCGTCCCGTTCGAGGTCGTGGTCCCGCCCGAGCAGCGCGACCCGCAGCTCGGTGAACGCCTCGAGCTTGCCGCCGACGAGGTGGTCACGTGGGCCGTCTCCGGTTACCGCGACTACCTCGAGGGCGGCATGAAAGAGCCGGCGTCGGTACTTCGCGCCACGGACGCGTACAAGGCCGAAGCCGACCACGTTCGGCAGTTCCTCGACGACGCGTGCGAGGTGTCCTCGACGGCCGCCGCAACGACCCGTCAGCTGTACTCCGCATGGCAAGCGTGGGCCATGCGGAACGGGGCCGAAGCGCGCACCGAAAAGTCGTTCGGCGCCGAGCTTGACCGTCTCGGTTACGCCGCACGGAGAACGAAGAAAGGCGCTGTGCGAGAGGGGATTTCGCCGTTTGGCATCGGAGGGGGTGACGGGTGGTGACGATCTTCCCGAACTTTCCCACGCGTATAGGGATTGCAAAAGTTGCGGAAACCCGTCACAACCCGTCACCCCGACCCCTCGGAGGTGTGTTGTGACTGCCGCTCACGAGGCATTCAACAAGGCCGTTGACGAACGTCGAGCGGCAGGCCGCGGCCTTCCCTGCGATAGCGACGAGCGGTTCATCTCGGACGTCCCGGACGAGCGGCGTGAAGTCGTCGACGTCTGCCGCGATCGCTGCCACCTACGCGCCTTGTGTGCCGCTGCCGGCGCCCGCGAGAAGTGGGGCGTGTGGGGCGGGCACGACCGTTCCACCCCGAGCGTGACCAAGACGAAGGAGAAGAAGTGAGCGACAAGATCCACGGCTGGCGGTTCGACCTCCTCACCTGGCACGGATGGATCAAGCCCGTGCTCGGTGACTGGACGCCAGAGCACTACTACCGCCAACGGGCTGCGTGCCCCACGGGTCACGATGCCCCCGCCGCCTGGTGCTACTGCGGCATCCACTTCACGACATCGCTCGAGGAACTCCTGTCATGGCTGCCCCCAGCACTCGAGCACCGTGACCGGCAGGAGCAGCGCGATCTGTTGCTCGGCGCGGTGTCCCGGTGGGAGCTCGAGACCGTAATGCCCCGCTCCAGGCACAACGAGGTGATTCCTCCCCGCCTAGTAGGCGAGGCTGTCCTAGATCCGCCGTCGACCGTGAGAGCGCGCCGCGCCAGGCTCGTGGGCCCCGTGTTCATCGATGCCCAGCCCGACAAGCACGAGGGCTGGGTCGACTACTTCAACCGCTCCTACGCGCCCTACGGCGTGGACTTCCACGCCGTCGACAAGCTCTCCGACGCCCTGACCGAGAGCAACAAGACCAACCAAACGGCACGCGCCGAGCGTGTCACGTCTCCCCGAAAGGACACGACATGAGCACCGCCAAGAAGACCGCGACCACCGACACGAAGGGCACCACCATGAGCACGAGCACCACGACCACGACGACGACGTTCACCCTCGAGCAGGCCAGCGTCGGCGTGAGCAGCCTGTCGGGCGAGATCACCGCCCGCATGGCCGGCGCGCACGGCGCAATCGTCGCCGCCGAGGCGATGGGCTACCCGCGAGCCAAGCCCATCACCGACGCGCTCAAGGCGTTCTCGACGGCGTACGCACGCCTCGAGTCCCTGCCCGAACCGCGCCCGTTCACCGGCGACGACCTCATGGCCGACGACTGGCAGGAGCGCCTCACCGCCCGCACCATCGAGCGCGAGACCCTCGAAGCGCGTCGCTCGATGTCCGTCGACGGGCTGCGCGAGGTGCAGCGCAACGTGTTCCACGCGTGCGTCGACGAGCTCGACACGCTCGGCGACTGGCTCGAGGCGTGGCTCATCGACCACGCCGAGGACTTCGCAGCAGCCGAGGGGCGCCCCGATTCGTCAGAGTCCGTGGCCCGCATCGAGGCACGCGAGGCCAGCCTCGCGCAGTTCGACCGAGCGGTGCGCAGCCTGCGCCGCGCCAACTCCCGCAGCGCCGAAAGCGTGACCGACTACCGCGCTCGGTGGTGGATGCTGCACTCCTTCACCCCGGCGCAGTGGCAGGAGCTCGAAGACAACACCGGCCCGCAGCTGTCCCACCCTCGCCCGTTCACCCTGGCCCAGCACATCGGCGCGACGCTGCGCCTGGCTCGCACGTACGAGCAGCCGTGGCAGGACTTCGTCGCGATGCAGCAGCCCGTCGAGGACGAGCGCATCGAGCGCATGTTCGCCGAGCAGCGCGTCACCATCATCGGCGCCCGCGTCTGAGCAGCGCCAACAAGCCTGGCGGCCAGGCCGGGGCGGGTCACCTTTCCCCGTCACGGCTCGCGCGGACTAGGAACCCGCAGGCTGCCACCCTCGCGCCCCGCTGCTCACCGCGAGCGGCGGGGCGCACCCTTGCGACTCCCAGGGGAGGTTCCCCTACCCATGGCCGCTAAGGCCCTCTCAGGGCATAGGGCTTCCCTCTCTCTACCTCGAAAAAAACGTCTCCTGTGGCGCCGGTTGACCCCAGGGAGGGGGCCCGGGCCCTCGCCTCACTGGCCCTCTCCCGCACAGGGCTACTCGTATCCCCCCGAGCCCCCCCCGCCTTTGCGAACTTGGTTCCCACAGCGATCAGTCAGCCGACCATTCGTCCTCGCAGTAGATGACTTCGGCCTTGTCCACGGCCTTGGCCGCGTCATTCTCGTCCCACTCCGGCTGACTGGCGTCAAGACGCTTCACGACGCCGGGAACCGCAAGCTCGATGACACTCTTTGGCTGGCCCGTCTGCGCCTGGCTGCAGATATAGGCAGCTAGGCCCACCATGTTGGTGTCACTGAGACCGTATGACTTTGGGACGACGGCGTTCATTGTGAGGCGGAACGACTGAAAGTTGTCGCGCTGCTCCGTCGTCAGGTTGGCATCGAGTCCTGTCGGCTCAGTAGCAGTGGCGTCGTCGGGTGGTGTCGGGTAGGACTCGCTCGGCGCGCTCGTTTCAGACTCGGCGCTCGACGTCGTAGTGACGGTCTGCGTCACGGTGGACGGGCTGGACGAGCCGCCACCGGATGAGCAGGCGGCGAGCAGGGCGAGGGGTGCGGCCGCAAGGGCGAGGCGACGGTTCATAGGCTGATCGTAGAGCCCTCGAGGCACCGCTCCTCATACATTTCCAGGAACGCCGAGAGCTTGAACCCGTGCACCGCGGCGAGTTGCTGCAACTGCTCGAGGCTCGGCTCTCGTCGCCCATCCTCGAAAGCCCGGAGGTCGTTGGCCGGTATCTCGGCGAGCACCTCAAGCGTCTCGAAGGGCATGCGCGCCTCGACACGTTCGGCACGGAGTTGAGCAGCGACCGCGGCTGAGAGGTTCATGCACGCCACGGTAGGGCTCGGCGCGAGTGGAGCGGGCGAATGCGGCTGATCGGCGCCCACTCGTCGACGAGGCCGGCGCCTGGCAGAACGTACGCGGTGTGGACGTCCCATGAGTCGCCAGCATGGCGCAGCTCGAGGGCGAGTGCTTCTATCCAAGCGCCGGCGATCTCGACGAGAACGTGCCGGGTGCGCGGTTGAACGGTCGTGACAGGCACGGCCGGTGGGGTCTCCCACGGTCGCGCGTCTGGTGCCTCATCCATGCCGGCTCGTACGCCGATGGGGACGCCGTACGCGTGCCGTGAGTTCATGCCGCCAGCCATGCGGGGAGTGTGGCACCGAGGGGTGACATCGCCCCGAATTTAGCTGCGACACAAAAGAGCCGGTCACATATGTGACCGGCTCTTGGGCCTCGCCGCAGAGCGGCTCGGTTGGTGCTTTTAGCCTACGGCATCCTCGCTCGATCTGCTAGTTGGCGGCGGGTTTCGGCGTGGCGGAGGTCCAACCCGTAGGGGCATGCACGCTCTGTCCGCTAGGCATCGCGAACGGATTTGCCAGCTGCGACGCTGCCAGCGCCGCGTTGCGAATGTTGCGCTTCTCGTCGCCGACGAGGGCGCTGTGCTTGGTGCCGCGGGGGTTTGCTGTGATTACTCGACGTCCAGCCGCGCGAACGACATCCACGGCTGGCTGAATGTCACTGTCGTTGCTGATAACGAGTGCCGTGTCGAAATTCCCCTGCAAACCGTCCTTCACTAGCTGGACCGCAACATTGACGTCTGAGCCCTTTTCTTCCGTCTTCGACACCTTCACGGTCGGATACCCACAGCAAAGGCAGTACCCCGTGGTTGGGCCGTTGCAACACTGGCAGGACTGCTCACTTACCCTTGCCATGTAGGTCTCCCGCACCTTGAACGTGCCTTTGATGACCTCCACGCGAGGCAGCTGGTTGAGGACGCGGATGTACTCGGCTTGGTGCTGTCCAGCGTCGAGGTTGTGAGGCTTTGGTTTGACCATCGCGGTGCAGTAGACGATTCGATCGACGCTGAAGTGCGGGAGCAGCCGGTCACTCAGAGCTTCGAGGTCAAGCCACCGGTACTCGGTTCCCTTCAGGGCTCCGTAGTAGAGGTTAAGAGCGTCGATATAGACGCGGGCGGTCGGCATCCGACCATTCTGCCATTGACAGTGCCGTACCGGCTTGTGCTGTGCCTTCCGAGACCCTCCCAAGTCTCGCCCTCCCAATTGCCGAAACACGCGTCTCGCCCACGCCGCATAGCCCCGCCTCGGGTCGAGACGCGGCTGTGCGCGAACCCGCGTGGACGCGTCTGCAGCTACGTCGGCGGGCGACTCAGCCCGGTTACTGAGTCTCGGTTTCCATCACCGGAGGCGTTCGTTTTGGTGGTGCGGCTGATGCCCTGTCAGCGCCGCTGGGGTAGGGGGTACGCGGTTCGTGCGTACCCCGGTGCTCGAGGGTGTGCGTGTTGTGCACCCCCTCACCAGATCGCTCGATGCCCTCGGTACTACTTAGGTCATCGAGCGGACTGGTGAAGGCCCGGCGCCGGGAAGCACCCCCGGCGCCGGGAACCGTTCATGCCTTTCGTGGAGCCGCGAAAGTGATCGGCCCGGTCGCGCCTGCGAGGATGTCGGGCTCAGGTGACAGATCTCTGTCAGCCTCGCCTCGCGTGCGCGCGGAACCACGTCCGCCGCGGCGGTAGGGGCGCGGCGCGTTCATCGGGTGGCCTCGGGAGGCGTGCCGAACAGGATGCCGCGCCACGGTTCGCCGCGCTTGGTCTGCTGCCACTCGCCAACCCCGGACACGCCGGCCGCGAGGTCGTCGAGAGCGTCCTCGATGTAGCGCAGGATGCGCAGACGTTTCGGAGGTGTCAGCCGCTGGTCGATGGACACTCGGGTCACGATGTCGGCGCCGTTGCGCCATTGGCTGATCTCGCCGTAGGCGTTGCCCTGGTCGACGGTTCCCGGCTCGCACATCTCGACCTGCACGCCCGAGGCAGCCAAGCGACCGAGACGAGCCTCGAACCGCCGCGCGTCCTCGCTGGCGCGCTGTTCCTGGCGCATGAGGTTGTCGATCTGGCGTTGCATGTCGCGCGGTTCCCAGGGGATCTCCGACAACGGCTGTGAGTCGTCGGGGCGCGAGACGAGCACGACGTGATCGGTGCGTCGGCTCTCGTGCGCTCGGGGGCGTCCGGACGCGGTAAGCGGTTCGACGGGGCGCAGGGAGGCCGCGGCGTATGTCGTGGTGCGCTCGATCTTCGTCACGGTGAACAGGATCTGCCCGTGCTTGAGGCGCACGACGTCACCGGGGCGGATGTCGGGGAACTGCTCGTCGGGAACGTACTCGTAGCCCCTCATGCGGCCCACCCCTCGAGCACCTCGTCGTCAAGGGTGTCGCTTGAACAGACACCCTTTCGAGCCTCGTCATGGGCCGGCGTCGTCTCGAAGTGCCACACCCACATGAGCAGCGGCACGAACGCCATGATGGCGAACGGTTGCAGGCGGGCGAACATGTCACAGAGGACGGATAGGGTTGCGCTCACGGTCAGACCTCCTACGTCTGGTCGTCACGCCCCCGGAGGTTGCAGCCTCGCGGGGGTTTCCTCTAACCGAGGAAATTACGGCCTACAGCGCTCGAAATGACGTGGCGCAACTACTGACTCAGAGCGAAACCGCACAGCGCTAACCGTCCGGGCTTCGAGAAGTTCCTCGGCCCGGGCGCTGACAAGGACTGATCGCGCGAAGAGCGCTGCATGACCGTGAAGGGCCGACCACACACGAAGTGGTCGGCCCTTCGCCGTCCCAACTCTGGGACAACCGGTGGAGGAATTGTCGGCTACGCGACGACGAGGGGCGGGCGCTCGGCGCGCTCGAACGCCGCCCGCAGCTCCTTCGTGAAGCGCTTGGGCCGGTTGAGGTTCGAGATGTGACCGGCGTCGTCGAGCACGATGAGACGGGCCGCGTCGTTGGCCGCGAGGAAGCGGCGCTCGTGGATGCGGAACTCGTCACGCCGGCCGTTGATGATCGTCACGGGCACGTCGATCGAACCGATCGCCTCGAGCACGTCGAGGCGGCCCAGTGCGCGCATGACGGGCGCCACGACGTGAGCCTTCGCGCGACCGCCGCCGTAGTAGTGGCGCGCGGCCTTGGGCGAGTTGGCCTTCGCGAACGCGGCGAGAACGCTGTCGTCCGCGCTGCCGGGAAGCCGGTCCCGCCAGGAGAGGTAGGCGCCGAACGCCACCGCGAGGAAGCGATTCGGCACGGCGGTGCACCCCGCCACCGTTACGGCGCGCAGGGGACGCTGCGTGGTGGCGGCGTACTGCAGCGACAGGTAGCCGCCGAGTGACAACCCGACGAGCATCGGCGGCTCGGGGCACGACGCGACGGCCTCGTCGATGGTGGCCAACGCCGCAGCGAGCGAGAACTCCTCGTCCTGACGCTCGCCGTGACCGGGAAGATCAGGCGCGACGACGTGGAAGCCTCGCTTCGTCAGGCGCTTGATCTGGGGTCGCCACATGGTGCGCGAAGAGCGCACACCATGCACGAGAACCACAGAACCGGACATATCTTCAGAATACGGCTCACGCCTGGGAAGGCTCTCCACACATCGCCGCCACTCGGCGAAAATGGGCGGACAACGTGAGGAACATCGCACCTACTCGCCCGTTGGGTCGGTGGCTCCCGTTAGGGTCACGAGCATGAGCGACACCGTCCTGCACCTGACCGGTCGCGTCCTGCGTGGCCCCGATGACGAAGTGGCCGAAGCGTGGGTGATCGACGGACGCATCACCTTCGAGACACCTGACGGCGCAGCCACCGCAGAGGCGACGCGGCTGGAAGGCACCTTTCTGCCCGGCCTCGTCGACGCCCACTGCCACGTGGGCCTCGAGGCGCACGGTGGGGCACCGGAGAACGCCGAGGCGCATGCTCTCGCGGACCGAGCGGCCGGCGCGCTCCTCCTGCGCGACTGCGGTTCACCGGTCGACACCCACTGGATCGACGATCGCGAGGACCTGCCGCGCATCGTGCGCGCCGGACGTCACATCGCACGCACGAAGCGCTACATCAAGAACTTCGCCCACGAGATCGAGCCGGAGGACCTCGTCGCCTACGTGCGTCAGGAAGCCCGCCGCGGCGACGGCTGGGTGAAGCTCGTCGGCGACTGGATCGACCGCGACGCCGGCGACCTCGCACCCTGCTGGCCCAAGGAGGCCCTCACACCGGCGATCGACGCAGCCCACGAGGAGGGCGCTCGCGTCACGGCCCACTGCTTCGGTGAGCAGTCGCTCGTCGACTTCGCCGAAGCCGGCATCGACTGCATCGAACACGCGAGCGGCCTCACCGAGGAGACCATCGCGATGTTCGCCGAGCGCGACATCGCGATCGTGCCCACGCTCATCAACCTCGACAACTTTCCGAGCTTCGCGCAGGCGGGGGAGAAGAAGTTCCCCGGCTACGCCGCTCACATGCGTGACCTGCACGCCCGCCGGTACGAGACCATCGGGGCGGCTCGTGACGCAGGCCTGCGTATTTTCGCGGGCACCGACGCCGGCGGGCAGTTGCCCCACGGTCTCGTCGCCCGCGAGGTGGAGGAGATGCTCAACGTCGGGATGAGCGCGACCGAGGCCATCGGCACGGCGACGTGGGGCGCCCGCGAATGGCTGGGCCACGAAGCGCTCGTCGAGGGTGCTCCGGCTGACCTCGTGCAGTACGAGAGCGACCCGCGCGACGACGTTCGCGTGCTCGCCGCGCCCACGCACGTCATCCTGCGCGGACGCGTCGTTGAGTGAGGACGACGGACGCTTCCTCGTCGCCGACGGTGAGCGCGTCCACGTCAGTGTGGCGACCGGTGGTGACATCGCGCCGTACCGGGAGGCGATGACACGGTCAGCGTCTCGGATCGGCCGCTGGAACCCGGTCAACCCGGACGACCTCGTCCACCACCTCGCGGCGCAGTCGGCCACGCACCGCACGTTTCTCATCCGCGCCAAGGACGCTGCCCGGGTGGCAGGTGACGAGGTGGGGCTCGTGGGCTGCGTCAACGTGACGAATGTCGTCCACGGCCGTTTCATGAGCGCCACCATGGGCTACAACGCGTTCGATCCCTACGTCGGTACCGGTCTGTTCCGCGAGGGGATGGCCCTCGTCGTCGGCATCGTGCTGCGTCAGGCGCCCCACGGTATGGGGCTTCATCGCCTCGAGGCGAACGTGCGCATCGGCAACGACACGTCGGCCGGCCTCCTGCGCTCCCTGGGGTTCCGCCGCGAGCGCACGATGCGCCGGATGTTGTGGCTGGCCGACGGTCTCGGGGGTCGGAGCGCGTGGTTCGATCACGACTCGTTCGCCGTGACGCGCGAGGAATGGCCCGCGGCGCCGCACGCCGCGAACGATCTGCCCACGGGTGTCATCGTGTGCGGGTCGGGCACGCCGGCCGCTGCGGCCTTCGCGGTCGCACGTGAACTCGGGGGAGTGGCCCTCGCCGACGTGCCGTTCGACGCCGCCCTCACGACGGCCCGGTACGCAGCGGCGCCCGTCGTGTGGTCGGCCGACGGCAACGCGGAGGCCGCCCACGACGCGTTGTTGCGTGCGGGCGCCACCGTCGCTCGCGGTGACGACATCGTCGCGAGCATCAGCGGCAATCCGGCAGACGTGACGCGGGCGGCTCTCCGGCTGCGCCCGCGTCTCGTCTGAGGGGTTGTCGAGGCCCGTCAG
This sequence comes from Dermacoccus abyssi, assembly GCF_003515945.1. Classification (GTDB taxonomy): domain Bacteria; phylum Actinomycetota; class Actinomycetes; order Actinomycetales; family Dermatophilaceae; genus Dermacoccus; species Dermacoccus abyssi. The sequence goes on along the minus strand of NZ_QWLM01000003.1, from coordinate 218,322 downwards.
TCGACGCTGATCTCGCCCATCTCGTCCCAGCCCTCGCCGTCGATCTGACGGCTGATGATGCGCGGCGTGGAGGCGAGCTTGTCAGGCGTCTCGGCGGTGAACGTCTTGAAGTGCTCGGAGTTCACGTGCGCCTCCGCGGCGTCGTCCTTGAACGCTTCGACGAGCACGTACTCGTTGGGGTTCTCGACGCTGCGGCTCCAGTCGAACCACAGGTTGCCGCTCTCGGCGCGGGTGGCCTCGGTGAACGCTGCGACGTGGTCCATCCACGTCTCGGCGTGCTCGGGGCGGACGTCGAACTTGACGACGATGAAGATCATCGGAAGGTGCCTTTCACTCGGGGCACGAACAAGGGGATGTGCCGACTTCTCGGCACATCCCCTTGTCTACCACGTGTCGATCAGGCCGCGTCGCCGGCAACCTTCTCCGACTGACGCAGGTCCTCGGCGTCGAGGCCGCGCGGCATGCGCAGACCTTCGTCGAGGAGGAACCGCACGTAGGCGTAGTTCGTGAAGAACCCGGGAAGCTCGTCGGTCAGGGCCGAACGCTCGAGCACCTCACGGGCCTCGTCGAGACGCAACTGCATGTCGGCGTCGGCGCCGCGCTTGAGCTTGATCATCTCCTCGTCGATGAGGCGCTCGAGCAGGGCACGCGAGACCTGCGGACCTTCGGCCAACTGCGTCGAGTGGTGCATCCACTGCCACAGCTGCGCACGGCAGATCTCGGTCGTCGCGGCGTCCTCCATGTAGTTGCCGATGGCGACGGCGCCCTGGCCGTCGATCCACGCGGCGAGGTACTGCAGCGCGACGCTGACGTTGCTGCGGACACCGTGCAGGCTCGTGGTCTGCATCGTGCCTTCGAGGCTGACGAGCGCGTGCGCGTCGTGACGGGGCGTGCGCTTGACCTCGATCTGGTCGAGCTTGTCGCCGAGCACGTGCGTGAACGCCGACATCACGGTGTCGACCATGGCCGGGTGCGCCACCCAGGAGCCGTCGAAGCCCTCCTCGGCCTCACGCTCCTTCTCGGCGTGCACGACGTTGAGCGCGCGGTGACGGCGCTCCTCGTCCTGAACCGTCGGGTTGTTCGCCGCCGGGGCCGCGATGGCGTGCGTGCCGCGCTTGTGGGCCGTGGCGACGAGCAGGTCGGTGAACGTGCGCATGAACGGTGTCGTCATCGTGATGCGCTCGCGGTCGGGCAGCACGTACTCGTCGCCGCGGTGGGCGAAGGTGCGCACGTAGCTGAAGATGTAGTCCCAGCGGCCCGCGTTGAGGCCCGAGGCGTGCTCGCGCAGCTCGAAGAGGATCTCCTCCATCGCGAACGCTGCGGGCAGTGTCTCGATGAGGACGGTGGCGCGCACCGTGCCGCGCGGGATGTCGAGGGCGTCCTGGGCCGCGTTGAAGATGTCGTTCCACAGGCGCGCCTCGGCGCCGGACTCGATCTTCGGCAGGTAGAAGTACGGGCCGTAGCCGGCTTCGATGAGCGCCTTCGCGTTGTGGAAGAAGTACAGGCCGAAGTCGACGAGCGTGGCCGAGATCGGGCGACCGTCGATCGTGATGTGCTTCTCGCACAGGTGCCAGGCACGCGGGCGCATGATGAGCGTCGGACGCCCGCCCTGGGGGTGGGTCGCGTAGGTGCGCACCGCGTCACGCAGGACGACCTGGCCGTCGATGAGGTTGAACCAGGTGGGCGCCGTCGCGTCTTCGAGGTCGGCGAGCCAGGTCGAGGCCTTGGATGCCATGGCGTGCTCGACGTGGCTGCGCGTCACGGGCACCACGAGTTCGACGCGGCGATCGGCGAGGCCCGGGGCGACGGGCGCGACGCTCCACGACTCGTCCTCACGAGCGGCGATCTCTTCGGGGGAGAAGTCGAGATCGGCGCCACGGTTGATGCGGCGCGACTGAGCGCGACGCTGCGCGAGAAGATCGGCTCGTCGACCGGCGAACTCGCCGTCGAGGCGCGCGAGGAACGCGAGGGCGTCGGGGGTGAGGATCTCGTCAAAGCCCGGGTGCATCCGGCCGCGGACGGTGGGTGAAGAGCTCATGGGCCCTCCTTCGAAGAAGCGCGCGGGGCGACACCGTAGGCGTCGCGAGGTGGAACGGTGACCCCATCATTCCCGAAACGGGCGCTCTCGTGGAGTGGGTTCGGTTGCTGGACGGGGTGGATAGTGAACCCCCGCCCGTGCGGTCGGAGCCAGGTGGCCGCACGGGCGGGGGTTGGTCTTACTCAGACGGTGGCGATCAGAACTGAGCGCTCTCCGTTGAGTCCTTGAGGGCGGTCGTCGACGACTCGGGGTTGAGCGTCGTGGAGACCAGGTCGAAGTAACCCGTGCCGACCTCGCGCTGGTGCTTCGTGGCCGTGTAGCCGCGGCTCTCCGAGGCGAACTCGCGCTCCTGCAGGTCGACGTACGCCGTCATCTGCTCGCGAGCGTAGCCGTGAGCCAGGTCGAACATCGAGTAGTTGAGGGCGTGGAAGCCGGCGAGGGTGATGAACTGGAACTTGAAGCCCATCGCGCCGAGTTCCTTCTGGAACTTCGCGATCGTCTCGTCGTCGAGGTGCTTGCGCCAGTTGAACGACGGCGAGCAGTTGTAGGCCAGCATCTGGTCCGGGTACTCGGCCTTGACGGCCTCGGCGAACTTCTTGGCCAGCTCGAGGTCCGGCGTGCCCGTCTCCATCCAGATGAGGTCGGCGTAGGGGGCGTAGGCCTTGGCGCGCTCGATGCAGGGCTCGATGCCGTTGCGAACCTTGTAGAAGCCCTCGTTGGTGCGCTCACCGGTGAGGAACTGCTGGTCGCGCTCGTCGACGTCGGAGGTGATGAGCGTGGCGGCCTCGGCGTCCGTACGGGCGATGACGACCGACGGGACGTTCGAGACGTCGGCGGCGAGGCGGGCGGCGTTCAGCGTGCGAACGTGCTGCTTCGTCGGGATGAGCACCTTGCCACCGAGGTGACCGCACTTCTTCTCCGACGCGAGCTGGTCCTCCCAGTGCACACCCGCGGCACCGGCGTTGATCATGGACTTCATGAGCTCGTAGGCGTTGAGCGGTCCACCGAAGCCGGCCTCGGCGTCGGCGACGATCGGGACGATCCACTCGTCGACGGACTTGATGCCCTCGGAGAACTCGATCTCGTCGGCGCGCATGAGCGCGTTGTTGATACGGCGCACGACCTGCGGCACGGAGTTGGCCGGGTAGAGCGACTGGTCCGGGTAGGTCTGGGCGGCGAGGTTGGCGTCACCGGCGACCTGCCAACCGGAGAGGTAGATGGCCTTGAGGCCTGCCTTGACCTGCTGGACGGCCTGGTTACCGGTCAGTGCGCCGAGGGCGTTGACGAAGTCCTCCGTGTGGAGCTTGTCCCACAGCTGCTCGGCGCCGCGCTTGGCGAGGGTGAACTCCTCCTGCACGTTGCCCTGGAGGCGGGCGACGTCCTGTGCGGAGTATTCGCGCTCGACGTTCTTCCAGCGCTCGTTCGTGTCCCAGTCCTTCTGGATCGCGGCTGCGCGGTCGTCGATCGTCTTGATGATCTGCTCGGAGGTCATTGGCTCCAGTCCTTCCTCTGTGGGCCCTGGTAGGTGCCCGGTGGGGATCGATGACTCAACTCTGACCGAGAAGAACTCACAAGTAGGTAGACTTTTCGAGTAAAGATCGACGAATATTTACGTTTTGAGCAAGTTTGAGCCGTCTTTCGCCGCGAAGCTGGCGTGACGGCCGTCACGCAGGCCGGAAAGTGGAGTCATGAACGAGAAGATGCGCGAAGGGCGGCTCGCCTCGGCCCGTGCTGCGGCCGAGGAGGCGGCGCCCGTGGAGCGGGCAGCCCCCGACGCCCTGACGATCGGCCGGCGCCTGCGTCACGTGCGTCAGCAGGCGGAGCGCACCCTCGGTGACGTGGCGGGGGCGATCGGCATGAGCCCGTCGGCGCTCTCGCTCATCGAGAACGGCAAGAGGGAGCCGAGGCTCTCCGTCCTCACGTCGCTGGCCGAGGCGCTCGACGTGCCGCTCGCCGACCTTCTCGCGACGGCGCCGCCGTCACGGCGAGCAGCCCTCGAGATTCGCCTCGAGCGCGCGCAGCGGGCGTCGACGTACGCCTCGCTCGGTCTGCCGAGCGTCCGCATCGGACCGCGGCTGCCCACCGAGGCGCTCGAGGCCCTCGTCGGAATGCACGAGGCGATGGCGGCGATGCGAAGCGAGCAGGCGGCGACGCCCGAGCACGCACGGCGCGCGAACGCCGAGCTGCGCACCCGGATGAGGCAGGCCGACAACTACTTTGCCGACATCGAGGGCGCGGCTGCGCAGTTGCTCTCCGACGTCGGGCACCGTGGTGGGCCCGTCTCGCGAGCCTCTGTGGACCGCATCGCCGAACACCTCGGCTACCAGCTCGTGCACACCTCGGATCTTCCCGGCTCAACCCGGACGGTGAGCGACCTCGCGAACCGGCGCATCTATCTGCCGCAGCCGGAGGCCGGCCAGCACGACGCACGGTCTCTCGCCCTGCAGGCCCTCGGTCATCTCGTGCTCGGCCACGAGGTGCCGGCCGACTACGCGGAGTTCCTCTCCCAGCGCGTCGAGATCAACTACTTCGCCGCCGCCGTGCTCATGCCGGAGAAGGAGGTGGGGCGCCGCCTTCTCGACGCGAAGGAGGCCAAGGACATCTCCATCGAGGATCTGCGCGATGCCTACGGCGTCTCCTACGAGACGGCGGCGCACCGCTTCACGAACCTCGCGACGAAGGTACTCGACATCCCCGTGCACTTCATGCGCATCAGCTCCGACGGCGTCATCTACAAGGCGTACGAGAACGACGGCATCCAGTTCCCGACCGACGCCATGGGCGCGATCGAGGGCCAGCGCGTGTGCAAGCACTGGACGCGCGCGCCGTCTTCGATCAGCCCGACCTGTCGCGCTCCTACCAGCAGTACACGGACACGCGCTCGGGCACGTACTGGTGCTCGGCGTTCGTGGACCGCACGCCGAGTGGCTTGTTCTCCGTCAACGTCGGTACGCCCTACCAGCACGTCAAGTGGTTCCGCGGCCGGGAGACGACCGAGCGTTCGCTCTCGCGCTGCCCCGACCCGTCGTGCTGCACGCGCCCGCCACAGGAACTTGCGAGCCGATGGGACGGGCGCTCCTGGCCGAGCGCTCGCGTGCACTCGCACCTGCTCGCCGCCATGCCGCCCGGCACGTTCCCCGGCGTCGACGACACCGAGGTCTACCAGTTCCTCGAGCGGCACGCGCGCGAGGACGGCTGACGGAGGGGAGAGGATTCGGCGGGTGGGCTCGCTTCTGGCAGAATGAAACTGTACCCGTGCGCCCGGCAATCGGCCGGATGCACGCCTACCCCGAATCACGGTTCCCCGTTCGGACGCCGGTCGGCGTCGGTCATCCGCGAAATTTCCTTCGCGTCAGGCTGCGCTCGTGCCCGTTCGCTCGAGCGGTCTCGCCGTGGTTCACCTACACAGAAAGTGAGACCGCCACCATGGCAGTCAAGATCCGCCTCAAGCGCCTCGGCAAGATCCGTCAGCCCCAGTACCGCGTTGTCGTCATGGACAGCCGTACGAAGCGCGACGGCCGTGCCATCGAGGAGATCGGCAAGTACCACCCCAAGGAAGAGCCGAGCCTCATCGAGATCGACGGCGAGCGCGCCCAGTACTGGCTCTCCGTCGGCGCGCAGCCGACCGAGCAGGTCGCCGCGCTCCTCAAGATCACGGGTGACTGGCAGAAGTTCAAGGGCGAGCCGGGTGCCGAGGGCACGCTGAAGACGGCCGAGCCGAAGGCCGACAAGAAGGCCCTCTACGAAGCCGCTCTCAAGGCCGCTCAGAACGCCGACACCTCCAAGGGCGGCGCCACGACGGCCAAGAAGAAGGCCGACAAGGCCGAGGAGCCCAAGGCTGACGAGGCCAAGGCTGAGGAGAAGGCCGAAGAGGCTCCCGCAGCTGAGGCCGAGAAGACCGAAGAGGCCTGATCCTCGTGCTCGAAGAAGCACTGGAGCACCTCGTCAAGGGCATCGTCGACCATGACGGCGACGTCGTCGTGCGTCACAAGGATGGACGACGGGGTGAACTTCTCGAGGTTCGCGTCCACCCGGACGACCTCGGTCGCGTGATCGGCCGTTCCGGTCGAACGGCGTCCGCCCTTCGCACCGTGGTCTCCGCGCTGGCCGGTGGCCGTTCGGTCCGCGTCGACATCGTCGACACCGACCGTTCGCGCTGAGCCGGGGCGCCGACGAAGCAGCCCTCCCACCTCGACGAGGTGGGAGCGCTGCTTCGTGTTTCTTCGGGTCTGGAGGGGATGCCGGGCCGCCGGCAGGCGAAAGGTAGCGTTGAGGGATGACCGAAACATGGTGGCTCGAGACCAGCGCCCTCGGGAGCGCCGTCTCTTGGGGCCGTTCGTCGTCGCCGGATCCTTGGCGCTGGCCTCCGGCGTGCTGTACCTGCGTGATCCTCACGTCGATGCGTCGTGGGGACGCTGCCCGTCCATCGCGCTGTTCGGTCTTGCTTGCCCCTTCTGCGGCGGCCTGCGTGCCATGAACGACCTCACCAACCTGCGTATCGTCGATGCCTTCTTCAGCAATCCGCTCCTCGTGAGTGCCGTGCCGTTGGTGCTCGCGTGGTGGATCAGCGTTGTTCGGGATCGGTGGACCGGCAGCACGCGTCCGTGGATGTTCCCGGTGCAGCGGGGTGTCGTGGCGCCGGTGCTGATCGCGGTGTGCGTCGCCTTCTCGCTGTATCGGAACCTGCCGATCGGCGCGGCCTTCTATCCCTGATGTGAACATGACGAAGGGCTGCATCCGTTGCGGATGCAGCCCTTCGTCGTTCGTGCCGGGGTCAGCCCTGAGTGGCCACCCAGATACCGATACCCAGGTTGAGGATGGTGACGACGGCGCCCACGATGATGGCCAGCTTGGCCTTCTCAGCGCCCGTCTGCATGCCGTTGCTTTCGCGGATTTCCTTCTGGGCGATGACGCCCAGGACGATTCCGACGATCGAGAGGATGCCGCACAGGAGGCCGAGGAAGGAGCAGATGAGGGCCGGCAGGGCCTTCTTGTTCTCCATCGTCATGCCCTGGTACGGCGCGCCACCGGGCTGGCCGAAGCCGCCCTCGGCCTGCTGACCGTAGACATCCTGACCGGGCTGACCATAGGGAGCCTGGCCGTCCTGGCCGTAGGGAGCCTGCGACTGGCCGTTCGCGCCGTAGTTCGGCTGGTTGCCGTAGTTCTGCTGCGGGTTGTTCTGGGGGTCCATGGGGTTGCTCATGTTCTCTCCTCCGTGTGAGTCCTGCCCCAACCGTAGTAGGAATCGCCCCTGCCCGCGGGGACGACGAAGCCGTGGGCATGTCCTGTCAGAATGGAGGCATGGATGAAGTTGTCGTCGCACGAATCGGCAAGGCTCACGGGCTCAAAGGTGAAGTGACGGTGCAGGTGCACACCGATTCGCCCGAGGAACGCTTCCTCGCCGGGGCAGCCTTCGTCACCGACCCTGCTCACCGCGGACCGCTGACGCTGCGGTCGTCGCGCGTCCACAACGGCATCTACCTCCTGGCGTTCGAGGAGGCTCCCGACCGCACCGCGGCCGAGGGGCTGCGCGGCATCAACCTGCTCGCGGCCGCGGACGACCTCGTCGAGGACGACGCCTGGTACGAGGAAGACCTGCTCGGCTTCGACGTCGTCCTCGAGGACGGCACGGCCGTCGGAACGGTGAAGGCTCTGGAATCGCGGGAGGTGCAGGACCTGCTCCTCGTCGACGGGGTGGACGGCTACGACGTTCTCCTGCCGTTCGTCGAGGAGATCGTGCCCGAGGTCGACGAGGACGAGCGCCGCATCGTCGTCACACCGCCGCCCGGCCTGCTGGAGTTGGGACGCCCCTCCGAAGCTCCCGACGACGTCGCCGAAGAAGCCTGATTCGTGCGCTGCGACATCATCTCGATCTTTCCGGAGTACCTCGAACCGCTGAACCTCAGCCTGCCCGGGCAGGCCCAGCGCAAGGGGCTGCTCGAGGTCGCCGTGCACGACCTGCGCGACTTCGCCCACGACCGGCACCGCACCGTCGACGACACGCCCTACGGGGGCGGCGCCGGCATGGTGATGAAACCTCAGCCGTGGTGGGAGGCGCTCGAGCACGTGCGTGGCCTCGGCGAGGGCACGCCGACGCTCATCGTTCCCGGGCCCGGGGGAGAGGTGCTCACGCAGAAGGTGGCGCGTGAGCTCGCCGACGAGCCCTGGATGATCTTCGCCTGCGGCCGGTACGAGGGCATCGACGAACGCGTCTACGAAGCGGCCGCTGAGGTGATGCCCGTGCGCGTCATCTCCCTGGGTGACTACGTCCTCAACGGCGGTGAGGTCGCGGTGCTCGCCATGATCGAGGCAGCCGCACGGCTGCTGCCTGGCTTCATGGGGAACGCGGAGTCGCTCGTCGAGGAATCGCACGAGGACGGCCTGCTCGAGTACCCCGTCTACACGAAGCCGGCGTCATGGCGTGAGCGTGAGGTTCCGCCGGTCCTTCTCTCCGGCGACCACGCCAAGGTGGCGGCATGGCGGCACGAGCAGCGCCTCGAACGAACGGCCGCCCGGCGCCCCGACTTGCTTCACGCGTCGGCGGCGCTCGCGGGCACCGACCTCGTGCCGCAGGCGCTCGTGCCCGCCGACTTCGGCGAACTCATGACCCTGCAGCGCGCCTGCTGGGCCGACGAGGTTGCCGGTGCCGAGCCGGAGCACGCCTGGTGGGGCGCGCCGGCCGAAACCGTCGATGATCTGCGTGACGCGCAAGCGCACTGGACGACGTGGGTGGTGCGCAGCGAGGGGCGTCTCGTCGCCTCGGTGCGCGCCCGCCGGCTGCCCGAGCGTCGGACCACGTGGGAGATCGCGCGGCTCATGGTTGCGCCCGACCTCTCCGGGCGTGGCTTGGGTCGCGCGCTGCTCGGGCACGCCGAGGCCGCAGCGCCCGCCGACATCACGCGCTTGCGCGTGAACGTAAGCGTCGGAGGCGAGCGCGTCCTGCGCCTCGCGAAGAAGGCCAAGTACCGGGTGATGCCGGGTGGGGGCACCCGTTCCGGCACGGTTGACCTGGAGAAGCGACGCCAGAGCTGACGCTCCACGCACGCCCGTGCCCAGGAGGTCGCGCGATTTCGTGAGAGCGCGCCCGCTCTGGCAAGATGAGTCCTTGCGTCTTGTCACGACGAGTCCCCGCCGCAGGGGGAGTGGCACGGCCGGTCGGTACCCCCGGGGTTTTGATCCAGATCATCTCGGGCATCACCGCACCGAACACGCCGGACCATGAGACTCGACGAGGCGCACAACCGACAGCAACTCGGCTCCGGCCGAGCCTGACCGTGGCAACCTGCGTGTGCCACAGATTTGAGTAGATCATGAAGAAGTTCGACGCGATCGACGCGGCGAGCCTGCGCTCCGACGTCCCCGACTTCCGCGCCGGTGACACGCTGAACGTCCACGTCAAGGTCATCGAGGGCACGCGCTCGCGTGTCCAGGTCTTCAAGGGTGTCGTCATCCGCCGTCACGGCGGCGGCGTCGGCGAGACCTTCACCGTCCGCAAGGTTTCCTTCGGTGTCGGCGTGGAGCGTACCTTCCCGGTGCACACCCCGGTCATCGACAAGATCGAGGTTCTGACGCGCGGTGACGTCCGTCGCGCCAAGCTGTACTACCTGCGCGACCTGCGCGGTAAGGCTGCCAAGATCAAGGAGAAGCGCGACGCCGTTCCGGCCAAGAAGGCCTGAACCTCGCGACGAACCGAAGCGACCCTGCGATGAAGCGTCATGCTGCGCCCGGTCGCTCACCCGAAGGCGCGACCTCACGACGAGGTCGCGCCTTCGGCGTTCCCTGGCGGCGGACGGCCATCGGCTTCCTCAGCGTCATCGTCGTCGGAATGCTCCTCGTCCACGCCTTCTGGTTCGAGACCTTCACCGTGCCGTCGCGCTCGATGGAACCGAACTACGGGGTCGGCGACCGCATCGTCGTCGACAAGCGCGCCGAGTTCGCCCGAGGTGACGTCGTCGTCTTCTCCGGCGAGGGTTCGCTTTATCAGCCCGCCGAACGCGGGGGAGTGCTCGCCGTCATCGACACCGCAGCCGGATGGCTCGGGTTCCGCCCGGACGAGCAGGACTACCTCAAACGGATCATCGGTGTCGGCGGCGATCACGTCGTCATCGACCACAAGGGCGTGCTCACGGTGAACGGTCGACGTGTGGCCGAGCCCTACCTCGGGTGGGGCTCGAAGCGAGCCTCGGCGCAGCCGTTCTCTGTGCGCGTGCCCGAGGGAAAGCTGTTCGTCATGGGCGACAACCGAGATGACTCCGACGACTCCCGCAACCATCTCGGTGACCCCGGCGGGGGGTACGTGCCGGTGGACAAGGTGGTCGGTCGCGTGGCGTGGAAGTATTGGTCGGGCTCGTGAGCCCGAACGCCGAGAGGAGGCCTGACGTGGTGGTTCGTACCCCGTCGAAGACGCCCACCCTGCGCCTCGAGCGGCAACTGCTGCGTGACGGCCGAACACTGATCGCCGGCATGGACGAGGTGGGCCGCGGCGCCCTCGCGGGGCCGGTGAGCGTGGGCGTCTGCGTCGTCTCCGCGACGACGGGCACCGTGCCGCAGGGCGTCAAGGATTCCAAGCTCGTGCCCGAACCCAAGCGTCCGGCGCTGGCTGCGAAGGTGCGCCGATGGGCCGTCGCAGGCGCCGTCGGGCACGCCAGTCCTGCCGAGATCGACGAGATGGGCATGACACGGGCACTCCGTCTCGCCGGCACCCGGGCGCTCGCGGCCCTCGAGGTGACGCCCGACGTCGTCATCCTCGACGGTAAGCACGACTGGCTCACCGAACCCGAGAGCGTCGGCCTGCTCGGACTTCTCGACGCGGTGGACGTCGTCGGGGGTGCACCCGAGGTCGTCACCCAGATCAAGGCCGACATGCGGTGCTCGTCGGTGGCCGGGGCAAGTTTGCTCGCGAAGGTGGAGCGTGATGCCATGATGGCCGAGGCTGCTCCCGGCCACCCCGTCTACGGGTGGGAGATCAACAAGGGGTATTCGGCGCCCGGACACCTGGCGGCGATCGCCGAGCACGGGCCGTGTGAGTTGCACCGTCGCTCGTGGAAGACCTTCCGCGCGGCCGAGGCAGAAGACCAGCAGGTGCCCGGAGCACACCATGACGTGAGGAGCACGCAGGCATGAGCGCCGAGGACCTCGAGCGGTACGAGAACGAGCAGGAACTGGCCCTCTACCGCGAATACCGCGACGTCGTCGGGCTCTTCCGCTACGTCGTGGAGACCGAGCGTCGCTTCTACCTGTGCAACGCCGTCGACATGAAGGTGCGTGGTGAGGGCGCCGACGTCTTCTTCGACGTCACGATGCAGGACGCGTGGGTGTGGGACATCTACCGCCCCGCGCGCTTCGTCAAGACCGTGCGCGTCGTGACGTTCAAGGACGTCAACGTCGAGGAGCTGTCGAAGAACGACCTCGAGATCCCCGACGGCCCCGACTTCACCTGATTCGCCCACAGATGTGACGCTCACGGGGTGCTCCTCGGCACCCGAGCAGCCTTGTCCACAGGTCCGCCGCTTTCGAAGGTGACCAGTAGAACCTCCGAGACCTTTGCTGGTCCCGGAGGTGGTGGACATGGACCACGACACGAGGGCCGCGGCGTCGCGGTCTGCGGCGACCGAGGCGCGCCGAACCCTGGGGCGGGACGGCGAAGAGCTCGTTCGCGCGTACCTGGAGAACCGCGGCTACGAGGTCGTCGACACCAATTGGCGCTGCCGTGAGGGGGAGATCGACCTCGTCGCGATTGACGGTGGCGAACTCGTCGTCGTCGAGGTCAAGACGCGTCGTTCGCTGCGCTTCGGACGCGCGGTCGAGGCCGTCACCGAGGAGAAGCATCGGCGCCTGAGGCGGTTGGCCGGGCTCTGGGCCGCCGAACACGAGGTGCGGGCACGCGGTGTACGTGTTGACGTCATTGGCGTCGAATGGGCGGGGGAGAGGGCCCGCATCGATCACCGCAAGCGGGTGATCCTGTGAGCTTCGGCAAGACGAAGGCCGTCGTCGTCACCGGCATCGACGGTCTCGTCGTCGATGTCGAGGTGAGCGTCGGGCAAGGGCTGCCCAAGGTCGTCATCTCCGGGCTGCCGGACACGGCGGTGTCACAAGCGCCGAACCGTCTGCGTTCGGCGATGACGCAGTCGGAGCTGACGTTCCCCGACACCCGTCTCACGATCAACCTCGCTCCTGCCTCGGAGCAGAAGTCCGGGGCCGGCCTCGATCTCGCCATGGCTGTCGCGATTCTCGCGGCAACCCGTTCCCTCGACCCGGCTGACGTCGCCCGCGTGGGGCACATCGGCGAACTCGGCATGGAAGGCAGCGTCAGGGAGGTGCGCGGCGTCCTCCCGGCGTGTGTCGCCGCACTTGCGGGCAACGTGCGTGAGTTGCTCGTGCCCGCCGCGAACGCAGCCGAGGCATCGCTCGTCAGCGGTATTCGGGTGCACCCCGTGCGTTCGCTGTCGGATGTCGTCGCCTTCCACCGCGTGCGCGCCCAGGGCAAGACGCTCGACCTGCCGTGGCCGGAACCCGGCGAGGAGGCCGAGCCGGAGGAGACCGGCGACCTGCGTGATGTCGTCGGACAGTACGAGGCACGGGCTGCCATCGAGGTGGCTGCCGCCGGTGGTCACAACGTGTCGATGATCGGTCCGCCCGGTGCGGGAAAGACCTTACTCGCCAGCCGCCTGCCGAGCATCCTGCCTCCGCTTTCACGGGAGGAAGCTCTCGTCGTCACGAGCGTCCAGTCGGTGCTCGGCAAGGTCGACGGGCAGGCGCTCAAGGAGCGTGCGCCCTTCGTCGCGCCCCACCACAGCATCACGATGCCGGCGTTGGTCGGCGGTGGGACGGGACGGCCCCGCCCCGGAGCCATTACCGAAGCGCACGCTGGCGTGCTGTTCCTCGACGAGGCGCCGGAGTTCAAGCGGACGGTGCTCGACGCGCTGCGTCAGCCCCTCGAGCGTGGCTTCGTCACGATCACCCGGGCCCAGCAATCGGTGCGGTTTCCCTCACGCTTCCAGCTCGTCGTCGCCAGCAATCCGTGCCCGTGCGGGCGCTACACCGGCTCAGGTGCGGGATGTTCGTGCGCAACTCGAGCCCGACGCGAATACCTCAAACGCCTCTCCGGGCCGCTACTCGACCGCATTGACGTCCACCTCCAGGTGCCTGCTGTGACGCGAGCCGATCTCGCGAGCGGGCCGGGGGAGAGCAGCGAGGAGGTGGCCGCGCGGGTACGTGAGGTGCGCGAGCGCTCAGCGCGCCGTTGGGCGCCACTGGGGCTGGCGCTCAACGCGGAGGTGCCCGGTTCGATCCTGCGCTCCTCGCCGTGGTCGCTTACCCCGGCAGACACGGCAACGCTGGACGCCGCCCTCGACACCGGAAACCTCACCCTGCGCGGCTACGACCGCACACTGCGCCTGGCCTGGACACTGTGCGACCTACGAGGCGCAGACAAACCCACGAAGGACGACGTCTACGCCGCCCTCACTCTGAGAGAAGGGCAGCAAGCAGCATGACCACGACGACCTCCCGCAACGACCTTCTGTCAGGAACGGGGCACGCCTGGCGTGACGCAGCCGAGCAGGACGAACAGCTCGCCCGCCTCGTGTGGGCGCACATCGCAGAACCGCGCGATGCCAAGGCCCATCTGCTCGTCGACGGCGTGGGTTACCCCGAGGCGCTCGCCGCGGTGCGTACGCACCCGGAGAAACTCGCCAATTTCGCCGCCCGCCTGGAACAGCTCGACCTTCCCGAGCAACTGCGGCGCATCGAGACGTTCGGCGCTCGCATTCTCCTGCCCTCGGACGACGGCTGGCCCGAGCGACTCGACGATCTTCCTCAGCCGCCGCACGCCCTCTTCGTCGTCGGCGAGGCCGACGTGCGGTCGTTGTGCGAGCGCTCCGTCGCCCTCGTCGGGGCGAGGGCGGCCACCCACTACGGCCAGCGCGTTGCCGCCGAGATCGCTCTCGGGGTTGGCAGCCATGGCGTGGCCGTGGTGTCAGGCGGGGCCTTCGGCATCGATGCCGCGGCGCATCGTGGGGCCCTCGCCGGCGACGCCGGCACTGTCTGCGTTCTGCCCGGTGGGGTCGACCGCCTCTATCCGAGCGCTCATGACGCACTCTTCAGCGCCATCCGAGAGCAGGGAGCCATCGTGAGTGAGATGCCGCTCGGATTCGCTCCGATGAGGCAACGCTTCCTGCACCGCAACCGACTCATCGCCGCGCTGACGCCGGGCACGGTGGTCGTCGAGGCGGGGTTGCGTTCGGGGTCGCTCAGCACGGCCAGGCGCGCCGAGGAGATCCAACGCGTCGTCGGGGCCGTGCCAGGGCCGGTCACCTCGGCCGCCAGCGCCGGCTGCCACGAGCTCGTGCGCGACGGCGCGGCGGTGCTCGTCACCGGGGCCGACGACGTCATCGAGTTGATGGCCGGGTACGGGGCACAGCAGACGACGCGCGACACCCTCCCTGCGCTCGTCAAACCGGAGGATGCGGTGGGCGCCACGGCTCGCGCCGTCTGGGATGCCTTGCCGGTGCGCCGCGCTGCGAGCGTCGACCACGTCGCGACGAGTTGTGGCAGGACTCCCAGGGAGGTGCTGACGGCACTCGGCGAGCTTCTCGCTGCGGGGCTGGCCGAGAAGGTGGACGGTGCGTGGCGCAAGGCGTGACAGTGTCGGTGCAGCGAGGACGTGGAGGTCGCGCACTACCCTCGAACCATGTCCGGACCGGCCGCCAGCGTGATCGAACGCTTCCTCGATCACCTCAGCGCAGAACGTGAGCGTTCGCCCCACACAGTGCGTGCGTACGCGGGCGACTTGGAAAGCCTGCGCCATCACCTCGACGAGGTGGGCGTCGGCTCCTGGGGCGATCTCACACTCACCCACCTGCGCGGATGGCTCGCGGGCGTCAGTGAGAGCGGCGCATCACGCACGACGGTGGCCCGCCGGGTCTCGAGCGCGCGCACCTTCTGTCGGTGGGCGAAGAAGCAGGGCGTCATGGCGACGGATCCGTCGGTTCGGCTCACGGCGCCGAAGCGGCACGCGTCGCTGCCGGACGTGCTGCAGGCGTCGCAAGCCGCGCAGATCCTCGACGCCGCGCGCGACAGGACGAGTGCTGGAGGTACCGGGGAGACGCGCTCCAGCGATGCAGCCGAGAGGGCGGGCGGCGAGAGCGATCCGACGACGCGCGCCGTGGCGCTCCGTGACGCCGCCGTCCTCGAGCTCCTCTACGCCACGGGGATGCGCGTCGGCGAACTCGTGGCTCTCGACGAAGCAAGCCTCGACGAGACGAATCGACTCGTCCGTGTCATGGGCAAGGGTCGCAAGGAACGCATGGTGCCCTACGGCGCGCCGGCCGAAACGGCGCTGCGCCTCTGGCGATCGACGGGGCGTCCCGCGCTCGCGCAACCCGCCTCCGGCCCGGCTCTGTTTCTCGGCGTGCGCGGCAGGCGCATCGACCAGCGCCAGGTGCGCAGCATCGTCCACGCCGCCACGTCAGCCGTCGAGGGAGCACCCGATCTCGCGCCCCACGGTCTGCGCCACAGTGCCGCGACGCACCTCGTCGAGGGCGGCGCCGACCTGCGAACGGTGCAGGAGTATCTCGGGCACGCCTCATTGTCGACGACGCAGATCTACACCCACGTGTCGGCTGAGCGTCTGCGCGCGGGCTACGTCCAGGCGCACCCTCGGGCCTGATCGCCGCTCACAGCGGCGGCAGCAGCACGGGACGGATACCGGAGACGAGCGTCAGCGGATCGCGGTAGGCGTCCTTGGCCACCTTGTACCCCCAGTGCAGGCAGCGTTTCTCGCAGTGACCGCCGGAAGTGATCTTGCCGATCACCTGGCCTCTGCTCACGTGGGCACCGCGCTCGACGTCCGCCGCCACCGGCTCGTACGTCGTGTCGAACCCCTCCGGATGGCGCAACGTGATGACCGGACGTCCCGCGATCGTGCCGACGAACGTCACAGTGGCATCTGAGGGCGCCTTGACCGACGTGCCTTGCGTCGTCGCAAGGTCGACACCGCGGTGGCCCGCGCCCCACTTCACCTCGGGAGGGTCGAACCGCCGCGTGACAACGTGCGGGTCGACAGGCCAGGCAAACCGCTCGGACGGAGCAACTACGTCACTCGTCGAAGCGCTGCTCTGAGCCGCGGGCACCGGCGCCCGAGTGGGCGGTGACGCTGCTGCGTTGCTCGCGAGGAGCACGACGACGGCGCCGACGAGCGCAGGACGAAGGCGGGCAGGTGACATGCCCTCAGCTTCGATTGCCTGCCCTGCTCACCGGCAGCTGAGCAACTGGTGCCCTGTGGAAATGTCTGTTCGAGAGGCCCCTCAGGCGCGCTGGCCGTATGTGTCCACAAGCCGCGTCACGGCTTCGTCGATCGTGGAACGCTTCTTGCAGAACGCGAAACGCATGACACTCGCCATGCCGCTCGCCTCGGCGTCGTCACAGAACACGGACGCCGGAACAGCAACCACGCCCGCCGCCTCCGGCAGCTCCAGCGCGTATTGCTCAGCGTCCGTGACGCCGCGCGGAGCGGCATCAGCGAGGACGAAGTAGCCACCCTGCGGAACGACGACGTCGAAGCCGGCAGCGCGCAGACCGTCGGCGAGCACGTCACGTCGAAGCGCCATGTCCTCGCGCAACCCGGTGAAGAAATGGTCGGACATCTCAAGACCCGACGCGATGCCGAGCTGCAGGGGAGTGCCGGTACCGAAGGTGACGTACTGCTTCGCCCCGTTGACGACGGCGACGAGGTCGGCCGGGCCGGTGACCCAGCCGATCTTCCAGCCCGTCGTGTTGAACGTCTTGCCGCCCGAGCCGAAGGTGAGGGTTCGCTCGGCCATGCCCGGCAGCGTCGCCATCGGCACGTGTTCGTGGGGCGCGAAGGCCAGGTGCTCGTACACCTCGTCGCACATGACGATCGCGTCGTGACGCGTCGCCAGTTCGCCGATGAACGCGAGCTCCTCGCGGGTGAACACCTTGCCCGTCGGGTTGTGCGGCGTGTTGAGCAGCACGACGGCCGTGCGCTCGCTGAAGGCCGCTTCGAGGGCGGCCTCGTCGACGGCGAAGTCGGGGAAACGCAGCGGCACCGTTCGGCGCACACCGCCGGCGCGCTCCACCATGGCGGCGTACGAGTCGTAGTACGGCTCGAACATGACGACCTCGTCGCCGGGGGAGACGAGGCTGAGCACCGACGCCGCAATGGCCTCGGTGGCGCCGGTCGTCACGAGGATCTCGGACGCCGGGTCGAGCTCGATCCCGTACCACCGCTGCTGGTGCCGGGCGATGGCGGCGAGCAGTTCGCCGGTGCCCCGCGCCGGCGGATACTGGTTGTGGCCACCGTTGATCGCCTCGATCGCGGTGTCGCGCACCGTGGCGGGGCCGTCGGAGTCGGGGAAGCCCTGGCCGAGGTTGACCGCGCCGGTCTCGGCGGCCAACTGAGTCATCCGGGCGAAGATCGTTCCGCCCGCGGGAGCAGTGATGGAAGAGCGCTTTCCGGTCATCGCCTCACCGTAGCCGACCGGCAACCGGGCCGATTTCTTGGCGGGGCAACCCAACCGGTAAGCTGGAGGCACGTCTTGTGTGTCCACGTTCGGATGCGTTCACTCGCCCCGGTGGGTTGACGAAGAGGAGCGAGGCTCACGAGACGAATTCGCGTGACCTTCTTCGCGAAGGCGCGACCCGGTAACGGGCCGCGCGTGGAGCGAGGTCGACGTCCAGCAGTCCGACACCGTGAACCTGTGCGAGGGGAATGGGGCCGGCGGCCGTCGATCGGGTCACCAGGGCAGCAATCCGGCTGCAAGAACTGAAACCTCTAAATGAAAGGGGACTTCGGCATGGCCGTCGTCACCATGCGCCAGCTCCTCGAGAGCGGCGTCCACTTCGGACACCAGACCCGTCGGTGGAACCCGAAGATGAAGCGCTTCATCATGACGGAGCGCAACGGCATCTACATCATCGACCTGCAGCAGTCGCTGACCTACATCAACGACGCCTACGAGTTCGTCAAGCAGACGGTCGCCCACGGCGGCACGATCCTGTTCGTCGGCACCAAGAAGCAGGCTCAGGAGTCCATTGCCGAGCAGGCCACCCGCGTCGGCATGCCGTACATCAACCACCGTTGGCTCGGCGGTATGCTCACCAACTTCCAGACGATCAGCAAGCGCCTGACGCGTCTGAAGGAGCTCGAGACCCTCGACTTCGACAACGTTGCCGGCTCCGGCTACACGAAGAAGGAGCTCCTGCTCCTCTCGCGTGAGAAGGCCAAGCTCGAGCTCGTCCTCGGCGGTATCCGTGAGATGAGCAAGGTTCCCTCCGCCGTGTGGATCGTCGACACGAAGAAGGAGCACCTCGCGGTTGACGAGGCCCGCAAGCTCGGCCTCCCCGTCATCGCGATCCTCGACACCAACTGTGACCCCGACGAGGTCGACTACAAGATCCCGGGCAACGACGACGCGATCCGCTCCGTCACGCTGCTGACGCGCGTCATCGCCGACGCCGTTGCCGACGGTCTCATGGCTCGCTCGCAGGGCAAGTCGGGCGACGCCGCCACGACCAACGAGCCGATGGCCGAGTGGGAGCGTGAGCTTCTCGCCTCCGAGGACGCCGCTGCGAAGACCGACACCGAGACGGGCCCCACGTCCGTCAAGGAAGCTGCTGACTCGACGGCCGCCGCCGCGACGAAGGACCCCGCAGAGGCCGCTGCTCTGGCCAAGGCCGAGGAGAAGCAGGCTCAGGCCATCGCCGACTCGCAGGCCTGATTTTCCAGACCTTCACCGCTTCGTCATCCGCCCGCCGTCGCTCTCGACCAGAGTGACGGCGGGCGGGTGACCGAGCACCACCACAGCATTCTTTCGACTCACCGAGGAGCGAAAAACATGGCGAACTACACCGCCGCTGACATCAAGGCGCTGCGCGAAGCAACCGGCGCCGGCATGATGGACGTCAAGAAGGCTCTAGACGAGGCCGAGGGCGACAAGGCCAAGGCCACCGAGATCCTTCGCGTGAAGGGCCTCAAGGGCGTCACGAAGCGTGAGGGCCGCTCGGCCTCCAACGGTCTCGTGACGGCCAAGGTCGAGGGTGGCGTCGGCACCC
Organism: Dermacoccus abyssi; assembly: GCF_003515945.1. GTDB lineage: Bacteria > Actinomycetota > Actinomycetes > Actinomycetales > Dermatophilaceae > Dermacoccus > Dermacoccus abyssi. The sequence goes on along the minus strand of NZ_QWLM01000003.1, from coordinate 199,211 downwards.
TCGTCGAGATCAACTGCGAGACGGACTTCGTCGCCAAGGGCGACAAGTTCATCACCCTCGCCGACCAGGTCCTCGCGCAGGCCGTTGCCGTCAAGGCGACGAACGCCGAGGAACTGCTCAAGTCGGACATGAACGGCCAGACCGTCGAGGACGTCCTCAACGAAGCCAACGCCACGATCGGCGAGAAGATCGTCGTCAACCGCGTCGGTCGCCTCGAGGGCGACGTCGTCGTCTCCTACCTGCACAAGACGAGCCCGGACCTCCCGGCTCAGATCGGTGTTCTGGTGGCCGGTTCCGGCGACGAGACGACGCTGCGTGACATCGCGATGCACACGGCCGCGTTCTCCCCCTCGGTTCTCACGCGTGACGAGATCGACGCTGACGTCGTCGAGAACGAGCGTCGCGTCGCGGAGGCCACTGCCAAGGAGGAGGGCAAGCCGGAGGCTGCTCTGCCGAAGATCATCGAAGGCCGTGTCAACGGTTACTTCAAGGAGAACGTGCTGCTCGAGCAGCCGTTCGCCAAGGACGCCAAGAAGTCGGTCGCCAAGGTGGCCGAGGAGGCCGGTGCAGAGGTGAAGGGCTTCCTTCGCTTTAAGGTCGGCGTCTGACAAGCAGGAGGCGAAGGTTGTCGACGTGGCGAGCGCTAGCGAGCTCCGTCGGCGGCCGAAGCCGAGTGCGCAGTCAGACGCCAGAAAAATAGCGTCTGACTGGTGACCGCACAGACTCAGCCCGCTCCCAGCCCACGCGGCAGGGAGCGGGCTTTGTCATGCCCAGTGCTCAACCCCATCCGTTACCGTGACCCCGTGAGCGACTTCATCGCCGAACTCCCCGCTTCTGTCGCCCGCATCGACGGCCTCGACGGCGGCGATGCTCTGCGGGTCGACGGCACCCGCTCGTCGGGTGTGGTTCAGCTGCACGGAGCGCACGTCACGAGTTTCGTCCCTGTCGGTGGGGACGAGATGTTGTGGATGAGCCCTCTTGCGAAGGCAGGCGCGTCGGCGATCCGTGGTGGCGTGCCGGTCTGTTTCCCCTGGTTCGGGTCGGGTGTTTCGGGTGACATGAAGCCGTCGCACGGTCCGGCGCGTGTGGTGCCGTGGCGTCTCGTGGAGGCGGACGAGGATGCGAAGACCGTGCGGTTGCACTTCGAGTTGTCGCATGCCGATGTCGCGGGTGCCCCGGGCGGTGACCACTGGCCGGAGGGGCTCGTGGCACGCTACGTGGTCACCTTCGGGGAAGCCTTGGCCCTCGAGCTGGGCGCCGTCAACGAGGGCTCCGTGGACGTCACGGTCGAGGCGGCCCTGCACACCTACCTCAGGGTCGCCGACGTACGGCAGGTCGCCCTCGAGGGCGCCGTGGGTGCCTCGGTGCTCGACCAGCTCACAGGGCGCACCCACACCCAGGACGGTGCCGTCGTGTTCGACGGTGAGGTCGACTCGATCGTCCACCTCGAGGACGCCCCGTTGCGCCTGGTGCCGCGTGACGACGCCGCACGCAGCCTGCTGACGTTGACCCGCGAGGGCAGCGGTGACGTCGTCGTCTGGAATCCGCACATCGAGAAGGCCTCGGCCATGGGCGACGTCCCCGATGACGCGTGGCCGGGCTTCGTCTGTCTCGAAACGGCGAACGTGCGCGACAACGCCGTCACCTTGGCGCCCGGAACCTCCCGCACCATGCGGGCCACCTATGCGCCGGGGGAGTGACGCTCGTTTCCGCTGGCCGTGACGCGTGTGAAAGTATTGCTCGACGCATGTCCGAGAGCCTGCCAGGAGGCGAAATGAGCGACATTCCGAGCGGTCAGCCGGTCACCGGCGAGACGCGCACCCCCTACACGCGAGTGCTGCTCAAGCTCTCGGGCGAGGTCTTCGGCGGCGGAAGTGTCGGCGTCGACCCCGAGGTCGTGCGTGCGATCGCCCGTCAGATCGCTCCGGCCGTCCGCTCCGGCGTCCAGGTCGCGGTCGTCGTCGGTGGAGGCAACTTCTTCCGCGGCGCCGAACTGCAGCAGAAGGGCATGGACCGCAGCCGCGCCGACTACATCGGCATGCTCGGCACCGTGATGAACTGCCTCGCTCTTCAGGACTTCCTGGAGAAGGAGAACATCGAGACGCGCGTGCAGTCCGCCATCGAGATGACGCAGGTCGCGGAGCCGTACATCCCGCGCCGGGCGATCCGTCACATGGAGAAGGGCCGCGTCGTCATCTTCGGCGCGGGTGCAGGCATGCCGTTTTTCTCCACCGACACCGTCTCGGCCCAGCGTGCGCTCGAGACGCACTGTGACGCCGTGCTCGTCGCGAAGAACGGCGTCGACGGCGTCTACTCCGACGACCCGCGCAAGAACCCCGAGGCGGTCAAGCTCGACACCGTCACGCACGCGGACGCCCTGGCGCGCGGTCTCAAGATCGTCGACGCCGCCGCGTTCAGCCTGTGCATGGAGAACAAGCTGCCCATGGTCGTGTTCGGCATGGAAGGCGAAGGCAACATCACCCGCGCTCTGCAGGGTGAGAAGATCGGAACGTTGGTCGCCGCGTCCTGATTCGGGCGTGCGATCGAGAGAAACGACGAACGGAAGCGAAGCCATGGACATTGACGAGATCCTCCTCGAGGCCGAGGAGAAGATGGACAAGGCGATCGACGCCGCCAAGGAGGACTTCGCGTCCATCCGTACCGGCCGTGCGAACGCCGCCATGTTCAACCGCCTGACAGTCGACTACTACGGCGCTCCGACGCCGCTGCAGCAGCTCGCGTCGTTCCAGACGCCCGAGGCGCGCACGATCCTCATCATTCCGTTCGACAAGTCGGCCATCTCCGAGATCGAGAAGACGCTGCGCGACTCCGACCTCGGCGTGAACCCGAGCAACGACGGCAACCAGATCCGCTGCATCCTGCCCGCCCTCACCGAGGAGCGCCGCAAGGACTACATCAAGATGGCCAAGGACAAGGCCGAGAACGGCCGCGTCAGCGTCCGCAACGTGCGCCGCAAGGCGAACCAGGACATCGACAAGCTGGTCAAGGACAAGGAGATCGGCGAGGACGAGGGCGCACGCGCCGAGAAGGACCTCGACGCTCTGACGAAGAAGCGTGTCGACACGATCGACGCGCTCCTCAAGGGCAAGGAATCCGAGCTTCTCGAGGTCTGACCTCGAGTTCGTCCTCGAAAGCCCGATGCCTGCATCAGCAACACCACCGACCCCGCCGCCACCCGGCGCGGGGTCGGTTGCTGCGCCCGCATCGGCTCCGAAGAAGAACAAGGCCGGCCGTGACCTGCGGGCCGCAGTGTTGGCTGCGCTCGTTCTCGGCGGGCTCGTGCTCGTGTCGCTCTTCGTCCGCAAGGAGCTGTTCGTCGTCCTCGCGACGACGGCGTCGGTGATCGGCACGCACGAGCTGCTGCGGGTCATGCCGTCGGGCCACTTCCGCCCCTCCTGGGCGCCGACGCTCGTCGCGGCCGCCGTCATTCCCGTGGCGGCCTACGTCATGGGTCCGTCGGCCATGCTGGCCGCGCTCGTCGGCAGCGTGCTCGTGTTCATCCTGTGGGGGGCGCTCGCCAACAAGGACGCCGCCGACACGGCGGCGGCCGCGTTCATCGCCCTCTACGTCCCGGCACTCGTGTCGTTCGCGATGATGCTCCTCCATGCTCCGGACGGCGTGAGCCGCATCATCGTCTTCATCCTCGTGACGATCAGCAGCGACATCGGCGGGTACGCCGCCGGCGTCATGCTCGGCAAGCACCCGATGGCACCTACCGTCAGCCCGAAGAAGTCCTGGGAGGGCTTCGCCGGGTCATGGGCGAGCTGCGTCGTCGTGGGCGTGCTCTCGGTGACGCTCGTGCTCCACGCTCCCTTCTGGGTGGGCATCCTGCTCGGTTCGGCTGTCGTCGTGGCCGCGACGGCCGGCGACCTGTGCGAGTCGATGATCAAGCGCGACCTCGGCATCAAGGACATGAGCAACCTCATCCCCGGCCACGGCGGCCTCATGGACCGCCTCGACTCGCTCGTGCTCGCCGCGCCCGTGACGTGGGCCGTGCTCACCGCGTTCGCCGCGTGACCCCCGCGAAGGAGACCTTCGATGACCACTGACCTTCCCACGCCCACGACCCGGCCTGCGCCGGGGCAGCTGACGTTCACCGCACCCCGCCGGGGCAAGCCGCCGCAGCACCTCGCCGACTTCGACCTCGCCGGTCGTCAGGCGTTCGCGAAAGAGCTGGGGCTTCCGGCCTTCCGCGCCAAGCAGGTCTCGACGCACTACTTCGAGCGGTTCGTCGCCGACCCGGCCGAGATGACGGATCTGCCGAAGGCCGGCCGCGAGGAGATCGTCTCGGGTCTCATGCCGCCGCTGCTCACGAGTGTCAAGACGCTCGTCGCCGACGGCGGCAACACGCTCAAGCAGGTCCACCGCCTCCACGACGGTGCGCTCGTCGAGAGCGTCATCATGCGTTACCCGGGCCGCGTCACCATGTGCATCTCGAGCCAGGCCGGCTGCGGCATGAACTGCCCCTTCTGCGCCACGGGCCAGGAGGGCCTCACCCGCAACCTCTCGACGGCCGAGATCGTCGAGCAGGTCGTCGCCGGTGCCCGACTCCTTCGTTCCGGCGAACTGCCCGGCCTCGAGGAGGAGGACCGCGAGCACCCGCTGCGCGTGAGCAACGTCGTGTTCATGGGCATGGGGGAGGCGCTCGCCAATTACCGCCGCGCCATCGACGCCATCAAGCGCCTCACGGCCCCGGCCCCCGAGGGCCTCGGCATGTCGGCGCGCGGCATCACGATGTCGACCGTCGGGCTGGCGCCGGCCATCGACAAGCTCGCCGCGGAAGGCATCCCGGTGACGTTGGCGCTCTCGCTCCATGCGCCCGACGACGAACTGCGCAACGAACTCGTGCCCATCAACACGCGCTGGAGCGTCGACGAGGCGCTGGATGCGGCCTACCGCTACTTCAAGACCACCGGCCGGCGCGTCAGCATCGAGTACGCCCTCATCAAGGACATCAACGACCAGGGCTGGCGCGCTGACCTGCTCGCCAAGAAGCTCAACGCGCGCGGCAAGGGCTGGGTGCACGTCAACCCGATTCCGCTCAACCCGACGCCGGGGTCGAAGTGGACGGCGTCGCGCAAGGGCGTCGAGCAGAACTTCGTCGAGCGCCTGCGCGCCGGGGGCATCCCGACGACGGTGCGTGACACCCGCGGTTCCGACATCGACGGCGCGTGCGGTCAGCTGGCCGCAAGCACGGCCTGAGTCACGCGGATCATCCGCGAGCCGCGCTGAGGAAGGCTCGCGAGACGCCCTCCCGGCCATAGCCGGGCCGAGGTTACGCTGACCCGCAACCTCGTCAGATCGATCGAAGAAGACCCCATGAGCGAAGCCGGACGCGAGTTCGTCCTCACCGTCAGCTGCCCCGACCGCACCGGCATCACGCATGCCGTCTCCGGGGTGGCGCTTGAGAACGACCTGTCGATCGCCGACAGCCAGCAGTTCGCCGACCCGACGTCGGGGGAGTTCCACCTGCGTATGCACCTCACACGCCAGGGGGAGCCCACGGATGTCGAGACGGTGCGGGAGTCGTTCGCGCGCGTCGTCGAGGAGTTCGACATGACGCTCGGTCTGCACGACGCCAGCGAACGTCAGCGGGTCGTGCTCATGGTGAGCAGGCAGGGGCACTGCCTCAACGACCTGTTGTTCCGTGTCTCCACGGGACAGCTGCCCATCGACGTCGTCGCCATCGTGAGCAACCACGAGGACTTCCGGGGCGTCGCCGAGTGGTACGGGCTGCCGTTCCACCACGTGCCGGTGACGAAGGAGACCAAGCCGCAGGCCGAGGCGGAGCTCCTGCGCATCATCGAGGAGACGAAGGCCGACACGGTCGTGCTCGCGCGGTACATGCAGGTGCTCTCGGAGGACCTGTGCGCGCGCCTGTCAGGGCGCGTCATCAACATCCACCACTCGCTCCTGCCGAGCTTCAAGGGCGCCAAGCCGTACACGCAGGCGCACGAGCGCGGCGTCAAGGTGATCGGTGCGACGGCGCACTACGTGACGGCGGACCTCGACGAGGGGCCGATCATCGAGCAGGACTTCCGCCGCGTCGACCACCGCATGACGCCCGCCCAGCTGTCGACCGCGGGTCAAGAACTCGAGGCGATGGCGCTCGCGCGTGCTCTCATGTGGCACGTCGAACACCGCGTGGTACTGCGCGGACGCCGTACCGTCGTCTTCGCCTGATCGCTCGTCACGTCAGGCCCGCGCGAGCACGATGTCGAGCGCCTCACCCGGCGTCTCGACGAGGTGCAGGTGTTCGGCGAATCGCTTGCCTTCGCTCAGCGCTGTGAGCGCCGGCCACACCGGAACCATTTCGGTCCACTGCCGCTGCCCGACCAGGACGAGGTCGGGCAGCGGCGCGTCGTCGGGGGCGTAGTAGAGCGGCGTGACGCTCTGGAAGATCTCCTGCACCGTGCCGGCTGCGCCCTCGAGGACGACGACCGCGTCGTTCGAACCCGCGAGGAGGTCGTCCTCGCGCAGCGCGTTCGAGAAGTACTTGGCGATGGCATCACCGAACACGTTGGGCGGCTCGTGGCCGTAGAACCACGTCGGGATGCCGACGCTGCGCAGGTCGTCGCCCGAGCCGAGCAGCTCCTTCGCGCGGAATCCTGCGCTCGCCCACGCGCCGATGTCCGGGCGGAACGAGGGCACCTGCGCCACGACGTCGAGGGCCTCGTCGAGTCGCCCCGTGCGATCCGCGGCGCCGAGGTTGGCCGCCTCCATCGCGCCCGGTCCGCCGCCGGTCAGAACGACGAGGCCTGCTTCCGCGAGACGCCGCGCAAGGTGCGCGATCTCCAGGAAGGCAGCCTCGTCACGTGACATCGCGTGCCCACCCATGATGCCGACCGTGCGCCGACCGTCGAGGGCCTCCTGGAGCGCGTCGCGCATCGAGTCGTCGTGGAGCGCTCGCAGCGCTGTCGCGTAGGCGTCGTGACGGGCCGCGCACTCACCGAACCACGCGTAGGCGCGGGCGTCGGGAGTCGCCTCGTACCCGGACGGCTCCAGGCCGTCGTACAGCTCGGTGGGGGAGTAGAGCGCGTGACGATAGGCGTCCACCGGCGCGCCGGGGTCCGCCGGAAAGATGATGGCGCCCCGGCGCGTGAGATCCATGGCGAGATCGCCCGGTACCTGACCGCCCAGCACGACGAGGCCGTCGAAGCGGTCCGCCGCCTCGCGCAGGCGGGTGCCGGCCGAACCGCTCAGGTCGACGTTCTGCAGTCGGAAGCCGTCGAGGCTGACGGAACCGTCGAGGGCCTCGTCGAGCTCGGCCGCCGAATGGATTTCGCGAAGCATGCGCCAACCTTGGCACAAACGTCGGGACGAACTCACGCGTAACCCATTGGCGGCGGGCAGGATGTGTTCATGGCCGACAACGATGTGACCTACGCCGAGGCGTACCAGCGCAGCATCGACGACCCCGAGGGTTTCTGGCTCGAGGCTGCCCGGGGCGTCGACTGGATCTCGCCGCCGAAGCAGGCGCTCGATTCGAGCAGCGCCCCGCTCTACCGCTGGTTCCCCGGGGCCCGGCTCAACACCTGTTACAACGCGCTCGACCGTCACGTCATCGCAGGCAATGCCGACGAGCTCGCGCTCATCCACGACAGCGCCGTGACCGGCGAGGTGCGCACCTTCACGTACGCGCAGCTCCTCGATGAGGTGGCCCGTGCGGCCGGTGTGCTCCAGGCCCTCGGCGTGGAGAAGGGCGACCGCGTCGTCATCTACATGCCGATGATCCCCGAGGCGGTCATCTCGATGCTCGCGTGCGCCCGCGTCGGCGCCGTGCACTCCGTGGTGTTCGGTGGCTTCGCGGCATCCGAGCTCGCTGCCCGCATCGACGACGCGCAGCCGAAGGTCGTCCTGTCGGCCAGCTGCGGCGTCGAGCGCACACGCATCGTCGAGTACAAGCCGATGCTGGACGCCGCCCTCGAGAAGGCGACGCACGAGGTGTCCCACTGCGTCATCGTCCAGCGCCCGCAGTACGAGGCCGAGATGGGCGAGCGCGACTTCGACTGGGAGAAGGTCATGGCGCCGGGCGCGGTGCAGCCCGCCGGGTGCGTCGCCGTCGAGGCCACCGATCCGCTCTACGTGCTCTACACCTCCGGAACCACCGGTCGCCCCAAGGGCATCGTGCGCGACAACGGCGGTCACGCCGTGGCGCTCACGTGGTCGATGGCGAACATCTACGGCATGCGCACCGGCGACGTCTGGTTCACGGCAAGCGACGTCGGCTGGGTCGTGGGGCACTCCTACATCGTCTACGCGCCGCTCTTCGCGGGCCTCGCCACAGTGCTCTACGAGGGCAAGCCGGTGGGCACGCCCGACGCCGGAGCCTTCTGGCGCGTCATCGAGCAACACAAGGTGGCGGGCCTGTTCACCGCCCCCACCGCCATTCGGGCCATCAAGAAGGAAGACCCGAACGCGGAGCTCCTTGCCGAACGAGACATCTCGACGCTTCGGACGCTGTTCCTCGCGGGCGAACGCCTCGACCCCGACACCTACACGTGGGCGCACGAGAAGCTCGGCGTTCCCGTCGTCGACAACTGGTGGCAGACCGAGACCGGCTGGCCGATCGTGGCGAACCCCACGGGCATCGAGACCTTCGAGGCCAAGCCCGGTTCGGCGACGAAGCCCAGCCCGGGATACGACGTCCAGGTGCTCTCCCCGGACGGAGCGGTGCTCGAGCCGAACACCGAGGGCGCCGTCTGCATCAAGCTGCCGCTTCCCCCGGGCACGCTGCCGACGCTGTGGCAGGACGACGAGCGCTATGTCAGTTCCTACCTGTCCGCCTTCGACGGCTACTACCTCACCGGTGACGGCGGGTACATCGACGAGGACGGGTACGTGTGGATCATGGGCCGCACCGATGACGTGCTCAACGTCGCCGGTCACCGCCTCTCGACGGGTTCGCTCGAGGCGGCGCTCGCGGGGCACCCGGCCGTGGCCGAGTGCGCCGTGATCGGTGTGGCCGACCCGCTCAAGGGGCAGGTGCCGCGGGCCCTCGTCGTGCTCAAGTCGGGACGCGAGTTCAGCGACGCCGAGATCGAGACGCTCGTCGACGAACTGCGGACGCGGGTGCGTGACGAGGTGGGTGCACTCGCATCGCTGAGCGCGGTCGACGTCGTCCAGGCGCTGCCCAAGACCCGTTCGGGCAAGATCCTGCGCAAGACGATGCGCCAGATGGCCGACGGCGAGACGCCGCAGGTGCCGGGCACGATCGAGGACGCGGGCGTGCTGGACGCCCTGTCCGGAGTGCTCGGCCCCCGCGACGCCTGAGGCTCAGGCCAGCTTCGTCGCCGTGAGCGTGAAATCGCGCGCCCGCAGTCGCTCGACGTAGGGCATGCCGAGCGCGACGGCGGGGGTGAGCACTCCGCCGTCCGCGCCGGTCGGCAGCTGCGGCAGGTCGCCTTCGGCCAGCGTGAGCGCGGCCTCGGCGAGCATGACGACGGTGGCGTTGTACCCCGGGTCGCCCTGTGCCGCCACGATGCCGCGGTAGTGTGCGCCCGTCGTCGTGGTGGTGCGCAGGTCCATGCGGAAGAAGCCGTTGACGCGGGACTTCTCGTCCGGCCCGCTGCCCGGCTTGGGCACGAGGCGTTCCACGATCGGGCGAGCCTTCTGGCTGCCGAGCGCCGCGAAACCGCCCGCCAGGGCACCCGCGATGGCGTAGGCGCGCAGGCGTCCCTTGAGGCCGGCTCCGGCCTTCATCACCTCGCGGTAGCGGAACGTCTTGCCGTATCCGTGGCCGAACAGGGCGTTGCTGCGGCGCACGATGCGCGTGTTGTAGGAGGCCATGACGAAGGGCGCCGTCCAGGCCTCGACGTCGTCCGAGTACCCGACCTTGAGCGAGTCCTTGTACTCGCCCTCGGGCTCGGCGGCGCGATCGGGGGAGAGGGAGAACTTGTCGCCCGCGATCTTGCGGCGTTCGGGCTGCGAGGCCATGTCGTCGGCCTGCTGAATGGCCGAGGCGACGGTGCCGCCGCTCATCCCGCCCTTCATCGAGGCGTAGACCGTGGTGTCCCCGAGGTCGCCGTCGCCGGCGTCACGGGCGGTCTGCGCGGTGAGGAAGGCTGCCAGGTCGGACGGCACCGAGTCGTAACCACACGAATTGACGATACGGGCGCCCGAGGCCCGGGCCGCCTCGTCGTAGTGGTCAATGCAGTCGCGGGCGAAGAGCACCTCACCGGTGAGGTCGACGTAGTGCGTGCCCGCGGTGGCGCAGGCGCCGACGAGGGGCAAGCCGTAACGCGCGTACGGGCCGACGGTGGAGATGACGACACGGGTGCTCTCGGCGAGAGCGCGTAGCGATGCCTCGTCCGAGGAGTCGGCTTCGACGATGCCCCACTCCTCGGCGTCGGCACCGAGCGAGTTGCGGACCGTCTCAACTCTGGAGCGGGTGCGCCCGGCAAGGGCGATTCGGGTGTCGGCGGGTGCGTGGGCGGCCAGGTCTGCGGCTACGAGCTCCCCGACGAATCCTGTTGCGCCGAAAAGAATTACGTCGAATTCACGATCTGTTGAGGTCATGTCGTAGAGCCTACCGGCTCGCCTGCGGCGAGGCCGATTGCCTCGTGATTCGTCTCAACTGGGAATCCGCCCGAGATGTGTGCCAATCTGTCCGCATGATGGATGGTGGCGCATGGCACTGAGCGCATTCGAGCTCTATTCGATCGGAATCGGGCCCTCCTCCTCACACACCGTCGGCCCGATGAGGGCAGCCGCACGCTTCCTCGACGTCCTGCGAAGCGAAGGCCACTTCGACGACGCGGCCCGAGTGCAGGTCGAACTCTGCGGCTCGCTCGGGCAGACGGGCCACGGCCACGGTTCCGACAAGGCCGTCGTCCTCGGACTCATGGGGGAGGACCCGGAGACGGTCGACACCGACACTGCGGACGACCGCTTCCGTGAGGTCAAGGAGTCGCACCGCATCATGTTGGGCGGCACGCGCGAGCTTCCGCTCGACGACGAAGACCTCGTGCTGCACCGTCGCAAGACGTTGCCCGGCCACCCCAACGGCATGATCGCCCGCGCCCTCGACGACGCCGGCAACACCCTCGTCGAGCGCGTCTACTACTCCATCGGTGGCGGCTTCGTCGTCGACGAGGACGCCCTCGGCGCCGACCGCGTCGTCCAGGACACAACGCAGGTCGAGCTCCCGTTCTCCACCGGCAAGGAACTGCTCGCCGTGTGTGAGCGCACGGGTCTGTCGATCAGCGACGTCATGCTGCGCAACGAACTCGCGTGGCGCTCCGCCGACGAGGTGCGCGCCGGCATGCTGCACCTGTGGTCCGTCATGGACCAGTGCATCGAGAACGGCTTCTCCACCGAGGGCACGCTGCCCGGCGGCCTCAAGGTCCCGCGCCGCGCCCCCGCGATCCGTCGCGCCCTCAACGCCCAGGTCGCCCCGGCGACCACGTCGACCCGCTCGACATCATGGACTGGGTCAACCTGTTCGCCATGGCCGTCAACGAGGAGAACGCCGCCGGCGGCCGCGTCGTCACCGCACCGACGAACGGCGCCGCGGGCGTCATCCCCGCGGTGCTGAAGTACTACACGACCTTCGTGCGTGGCGCTGACGACGACGGCATCGTGCGCTTCATGCTCACCGCCGCCGCCATCGGCATCCTCTTCAAGGAGAACGCCTCCATCTCCGGCGCCGAGGTCGGCTGCCAGGGCGAGGTCGGCTCCGCCTGCGCCATGGCCTCCGGAGCGCTCTGCGAAGTTCTCGGCGGAAACCCGGAACAGGTCGAGAACGCCGCCGAAATCGGCATCGAACACAACCTTGGCCTCACGTGCGACCCCGTCGGCGGCCTCGTGCAGATTCCCTGCATCGAGCGCAACGCCATCGCAGCCGTCAAAGCCATCAACGCCGCGCGCCTGTCCAAGCGCGGCGACGGCAAACACACCGTCAGCCTCGACCAGGCCATGAAGACGATGCGCGAAACCGGCCGCGACATGAGCATCAAGTACAAGGAGACGGCCCGCGGCGGGCTCGCGGTGAACGTCATCGAGTGCTGAGTCCTCCCTTGCGCCGTCTTCCGGCCAGGCCCTGGGGGGCCTGTCTCGGTGCGACGGCGCTTCGGGCGTCTTCGCGACTGAGTGAGCGACCTTCCGCCTCGCAAGCTCGGCGGTCGGTTCGCTCACTCAGTCGCTCGACGGGTCCGCTTCCAGCGTGGTGCTGTTTCCGAAGAGTGTTGCGGCTTCCGTTCTTTGGCTGGCTATTTTGCCGTGGTCACCTTGTTCGTGGTCAGGGCGTTGACGATGTCGCGGATGTGCTTGTCGAGGCTTGGGCTGCTAGCTCCTCCAGGGCCGCGAGGTGGCGGTTCAGGGCCTGGTGGCCCGCCTTCGTGAGCGTCACCCACGTCGTCGGCCGCTTGCCCTTCGCCCCCTCGCGGCGCAGCGAAACGTAGCCCGCCTCCGAGAGCGTCTTCAGGTGCTTGCTCAACACGCTGTCCGCCACGTCCAGATCCTCGCGCAGACCCTGGAACCCCGCGCTGGCGACCGGCGCCAACATGACGCAGATGCGCAACCGGATCGGCGCGTGAATCACCTCGTCGAACGCCACAGCGCTCAACGCGACGCCGCCTGCACGCCGCCCGAACGGATCCCGTCACGCAGAGCCTCGTCGTCCCATGACGACCGTGGCAACGAACGCGACCGCCGCTGCGACGACGTTCACGCCGTAACTCCAGTCGAACGCGCCGCGCAAAACGGCTACAGCCATGCACGCGACGAGGACGACGACGTAGCCGATCCACCAGTGTCGCGCCGAGCCGCGTGCCTGGGCGGGACCGAGCCACACGTTCGTTCGATCGCGGTAGGTCCGCACCATAGCGCCCATGGTCGCTGCGGCGAGAAGGCACACCACGAGCATGACCGCCACGCCGGTGGCCGACGTGCCGAGACCCACGGCGAGGCACACGGCGGCAACGGCAAGCCAGCGTGGGGGGGGGGGGGGGTACCAGCGGCCCGGCGTGACGAGACGATCGGCCGTGCGCTCACGCGGCAGCTGCACGTCCCGAAGGGCTTCCTGAGCTTCCATGTGAATTTCCATGGTGGAAAGTTCGCCCCTGACTTTCCGATATGGAAAGTGTGTGCCTCGAAATCGGTGGTGCGCGGACGGCAGGCGTCGGCATCGTCGGTGGGGGATTGTCGGAGCCGTCCGTCACAATGGATGACGTGACAACGCAGCGCACCGTCTCCCTCCTCGGTTCCACCGGCTCGATCGGCACTCAGGCGTGCCAGATCGTCCGGGCCAACCCCGAGCGCTTCCGCATCGTCGCGCTCAGCGCGGGCGGACGCGACCTCGAGCTCGTCGCACAGCAGGCCGTCGAGTGCGACGTCGAACTCGTCGGCATCGCAGCGGGTGACCGGGCGAAGCTCGAGAGCCTCATCGCCGATGCCGCCCAGGCGACGGGCAAGCGCGCGGTCAGCCGTGTCGTCGTCGGCGACGACGCCTCCGTCCGCGCGGCCGGTGTCGGAGCCGACGTGGTCCTCAACGGCATCACCGGTTCCATCGGCCTGCGCCCCACCGTCGCCGCCCTCGAAGCGGGCAGCACGTTGGCGCTCGCGAACAAGGAGTCGCTCATCGTTGGCGGACCGATCGTCAAGAAGCTCGAGAAGCCCGGACAGATCGTTCCGGTCGACTCCGAGCACTCGGCCATCGCACAGTCGCTCACCTCCGGCGCCGCGCACGAGGTGCGCAAGCTCGTCGTCACCGCCAGCGGCGGCCCCTTCCGCGGCATGACGCGCGAGCAACTCGGCGACGTCACGCCCGAGCAGGCGCTCAAGCACCCCAACTTCGCCATGGGCAGGGTCATCACGACCAACTCGGCCACCCTAGTCAACAAGGGCCTCGAGGTCATCGAGGCGCACCTGCTCTTCGACATCCCCATCGAGCGGGTCGAGACGGTCGTGCACGCCCAGCAGTACATCCACTCGATGGTCGAGTTCCACGACGGCGCGGTTGTCGCTCAACTCGGTCTGCCGACGATGCTCGTGCCCATCGCCATGGGGCTCGACTGGCCGCACCGCATCCCTGACGTCGAAAGGCCGATCGACTGGACCAAGGCCATGAACTGGACCTTCGAACCCCTCGACGACGAGGCGTTCCCCGCCGTGCGCCTCGCGCGTGAGGTCGGCGCCGCCGGGGCCACCTATCCGGCGGTCTACAACGCCGCGAACGAGGAGTGCGTCGAGGCCTTCCACGATCGGCGCATCGGGTTCCTCGACATCGTCGACACCGTGGAGAAGGTCGTCGGGCAACACACAGCAACGAGTGGTGAACTCGACGTCGACGGCGTCCTCGCCGCCGAGACGTGGGCACGAGCCGCAGCCCACGATGCAATCGACAAGGTGGCCCGCTGATGTTGTTCCTCGCCGGTGTGCTCTTCATGGTCGTGGGCGTCGCGCTCTCGATCGCCCTGCACGAATGCGGGCACATGCTGCCCGCGAAGAAGTTCGGCGTGCGCGTGCCGCAGTACATGATCGGCTTCGGCCCGACCATCTGGTCGCGCCACGGAAAGGAGACCGAGTACGGCATCAAGGGCATTCCGCTCGGTGGCTACGTGCGCATGATCGGCATGTATCCACCGAAGGCGGGCGATCCCGAAGGCACCGTGCGGGCTTCGTCGACCGGCCGCTTCACCCAACTCGCCGACGAGGTGCGTGAGCAGTCGTACGAGGAGATGCGCCCCGGCGACGAGAACCGTGTGTTCTACAAGCTCAAGACATGGCAGAAGGTCACGGTCATGTTCGGCGGGCCGTTCATGAACCTCGTCATCGCCGCCGTCGTGCTCGTCGTCATGGTCTCCGGCGTCGGCATGCCCAAGCTCGCCGGAACCAAGGTCACCTCGCTCACCACGTGTCTGACGAAGGTCGCCGACGGCGCGGAGTGCCCCGCCGGTCAGGAAGCACCGGCCGCCTCGAGCGGCATCAAGCTCGGGGACGAGATCGTCTCCGTCGCCGGTCAGAAGGTCTCGAGCAATCGCGACGCCACGCGCGTCATTCGGGAAAATGGCGACAAGCCCATTCCGTTCGTCGTGGAGCGTGACGGCAAGAACGTCACGCTCACCGTCACCACCAAGACGACGAAGGTCGTCAAGCTCGACGGAAAGGGCGACCCCGTCACCGACGCCACCGGCAAGGACGTCATGGTCGACGCCGGATTCGTCGGGCTGTCGATCGGGCAGGTCACCCTTCAGCGCGACAACCCGGCGGCCGCCTTGCCGATGCTCGGCGAGAGCCTCAAGCAGACCGCCGGCGTCGTGCTCAACATTCCCTCCAAGATGCAGGGCGTCGTCAAGGCGGCGTTCGGTGACGAGGCGCGCGACCCGAACGGCCCGATCTCCGTCGTCGGTGTCACGCGCATCGCCGGTGATGTGGCGGAGTCGAAGCAGGTGGAGCTCGGGCAAAAGGTGCTCTTGCTGCTCAATCTCCTGGCCTCGCTCAACCTGGCGCTCTTCGTCTTCAACCTCATCCCGCTCATGCCCCTCGACGGTGGCCACATCGCGGGTGCCCTGTGGGAGGCGATCAAGCGCCCCATCGCCCGTGCTCGTGGGATCACCGGGCCGGTCTACGCCGACGTGACCAAGGCTCTGCCCATCGCGTACGCCGTCTCGATCCTGCTCATCGGCATGTCGGTGCTGCTCATCTACGCCGACGTCGTCAAGCCGATCACGTTCAACTGATCGGGACGTACCGCTCAGAAGTTGGCGTGCATCCGCCAGACGAGCACCTCGGTGACGTCGTCGCTCGCCGAACGCGCCGTGAGGGCGCCGGTCCACGAGCCGCGCACGGCATCACCCTCGCCCGCCTCGATCGAGGTGTCGACGTCGTCGGCCCTCACCTCGAGTGCGCCTCGCGTGACGTAGAGGTGCGTGTGCGGCGCGGCAGCAAACGAGACCTCGCGACCGGGTAGAACTCTGGCGATGTCGAGGGCCACCCAGTGGTTGGCGATGCCGAGTCCCGGCTCCTCGCCCTCACGCCCGGACAGCGCGGTCACGGCACGGCCCTCCTGCGCGGCCTCGTCGAGCGCGTCACTCAGGTGGCGCTGCGCGTAGGCAGGGCGAAGGCGCGGGGTGTCCGGCGGCACCCACATCTGAACGACGCGCGCGGGGTCTGAGTCACTCGGGTTGAGTTCGGAGTGCAGGATGCCGGTGCCCGCGCTCATGCGCTGCATCATGCCTGCGGTGAGGTGCGCGGTGTGCCCGGCGGTGTCGCTGTGGCGAACCTCGCCCTCGACGACCCACGTGACGATCTCCATCTCGCTGTGGCGGTGCGGGTCGACGCCACCGCCCGGATCAATGATGTCGTCGTTGTGCACGAGGAGTGCGCCGTGCGCGTACCTGGCGAGGTCGAAGTTGCCCGCGAACGGGAAGGAGAAGCGCCCGAGCATCCCGTCGACGCGCTGCTCCGAGCGCTCACTCGCCGGGTACAGACGCATCAGAGGCTGAGGGGTCGTCACGTTCGGGCCAACGTCCGCCGGGCAGAGGCGATTCCCAGCCGGCGGGGAGCGGGCATCCTGTCGGCAGGCTTAGGATTGGCGCATGCCGGTTTCTCTTGGGATGCCCTCGGCCCCCGCACCTGTCCTCGCGCCCCGCCGCAAGACCCGCAAGATCAAGGTCGGCAAGGTCGACGTCGGTGGTGACGCACCCATCTCCGTGCAGTCGATGACGACGACGCCGACGACGGACATCAACGCCACGCTCCAGCAGATCGCCGAGCTCACGGCGTCTGGTTGCGACATCGTGCGCGTGGCCTGCCCGAGCCAGGACGACGCGGAGGCGCTGCCCGCCATCGCTCGCAAGGCGCAGATCCCCGTCATCGCCGACATTCACTTCCAGCCCAAGTACGTCTACGCCGCCATCGAGGCGGGCTGTGCAGGTGTGCGCGTCAACCCGGGCAACATCCGCAAGTTCGACGACCAGGTCAAGCAGATCGCCAAGGAGGCGAAGGACGCGGGTGTCTCCATCCGCATCGGCGTCAACGCCGGCTCGCTCGACAAGCGTCTGCTCGAGAAGTACGGCAAGCCGACCGCTGAGGCGCTCGTCGAGTCGGCCGTCTGGGAGGCGAGCCTCTTCGAGGAGCACGACTTCCACGACTTCAAGATCTCGGTCAAGCACAACGACCCGGTCGTCATGGTGCGCGCCTACGAGATGCTCGCCGAGCGCGGCGACTGGCCGCTCCACCTCGGCGTCACGGAGGCCGGCCCCGCCTTCCAGGGCACGATCAAGTCCGCCACGGCGTTCGGCGCCCTGCTCTCGCGCGGCATCGGCGACACGATCCGCGTCAGCCTGTCGGCCCCGCCGGTCGAAGAGGTCAAGGTCGGCAACCAGATCCTGCAGTCGCTCAACCTCAAGCCGCGCAAGCTCGAGATCGTGAGCTGCCCCAGCTGTGGCCGTGCGCAGGTCGACGTCTACACGCTCGCCGAGCAGGTGACGAAGGGCCTCGAAGGCATGGAGGTGCCGCTGCGCGTCGCCGTCATGGGCTGCGTCGTCAACGGTCCGGGCGAGGCCCGTGAGGCCGACCTCGGCGTCGCCTCCGGCAACGGCAAGGGCCAGATCTTCGTCAAGGGTGAGGTCATCAAGACGGTGCCCGAGTCGCAGATCGTCGAAACCCTCATCGAAGAGGCCATGCGCATCGCCGAGGAGATGGGCGAGGACGCCGAGGGCGGCGCGCCCTCGGTCTCCGTCAGCTGACGCCCCGCATGCTGCGCACCTCCGGCGTTCGGACGCTCAGTGCGGCCGACGTCGACGACGCCCGTGCGCTGTGCGACCTCGACCGCGTCCACAACGTCTTCGTCGCCGCACGTCTCGACGAAGGCCTGCTCGGCGCCGGGGGAGTGGCCTTCGGTCTCGGCGGCTCGCCGTTGCGCTCGATGGTGTGGGCTTCGGCCAACGTCGTGCCGGTGAACCTCGCGTCCGAGGACGTCGCCCGGTACGCGAGTCGCCTTCGGCGCGGCAAGCGGCGCTTTGCCTCGCTCTTCGGTCCGGCCGACCAGACGCTTGCCCTGTGGAACCACCTGCGTGGCTCCTTCGGTGAGCCCATGTCCTACCGACCCGAGCAACCTCTCATGTTGGCGTCGCGCTCGGCGCGAGAGAAGACCGGGGTCACTCCCGACCGGCGCGTCCGCCCGGCACGGCGTGACGACCTCGACGCTCTCGTTCCCGCTGCCGCTGCGATGTTCACCGAGGAGATCGGGTACCGCCCGTACGTCGGCAGCGACGCGGTGTACCGGGCCGGCATCGCACGTCTCGTCGAGCAGGGGCGCACCTACGTCGTCACCGAAGGTGACGAGATCGTGTTCAAGGCCGATGTCGGCTCGCTCGCCTCGGGTGTGGCGCAGATCCAGGGCGTCTGGGTGGCGCCGAGCCATCGAGGGCGCGGCCTCGCCGCACCGTGCATGGCCGCCGTCGCCGACCTCGTCGAGCAGACTCATGCGGATACCGTGAGTCTCTACGTCAACGACTACAACCTCCCGGCGCTGCGTGCCTACCTCACGGCGGGCTTCGAGCGCGTGGGCACCTTCGCCACCGTCATCCTTTAGGAGATCGTCATGGACCTGCGAGCGAACATCACTCACCTCACGCCGGTGGCGCGGGGTCTCGTCGGCGCGTACGTCGTCTCCGGCGTCATCCACCTCGTCAAGCCTCAGGTGTTCGAGGGCATCGTGCCGAAGCAACTGCCGCGACGTCGTGAGCTCGTCTATGTGAGTGGTGTCGCCGAACTGGCCTGTGCAGCAGGGATGCTCACGCCGCGCACCCGTGAGGTTGCAGGCGTCGCGTCGGCTGCTCTGCTCGTGGCGGTGTTCCCCGCCAACGTCGAGATGGCGCGTCAGGCGCACTCGCGCATCACGCGCCGTGGCAGCACGCCGCAGCGTGAGGTGCAGCGCGCCCTGAGCGTGGCACGTCTTCCGCTACAGTGGCCGCTCATCCGCTCGAGCGTCGCAATTGCTCGGGGTGGCCGCGGCTAGAGAGAGCCGCTCCTAGGGCTGCGTCGTTCAGCCCCGCGGGTGACGCAGCCGCGTCGCCTCGACCCCGTCGGGTGCTTCACCACGGACGGCGCGGGCAGGCGGTCGATCGCCGCGGATCGAGGCCACCATGTCGAGCACCCTCCGCGTTGCACGCACGTCGTGAGCGCGAAAGACCGTCACACCGAGCCACGCCGCGACGGCGGTGGCCCCGAGCGACCCTTCGAGCCGCTCGTCGGCCGGGAGGTCGAGGCTCTCGCCGACGAAGTCCTTGCGTGAGATGGCCTGCATGACGGGCAGGCCGAGCGCGACGACGTCGTCGCTGTGGCGCAGCACCGTGAGGGAGTGACGGGTCGTCTTGCCGAAGTCGAGCGTCGGGTCGAGCAGGATGCGTTCGTCCGGCACACCCGCAACGCGCACTCGGTCGGCTTCGACGGCGAGGCCTCGCACGACGTCATTCACGACGTCGAGGTCGTCGTCGCCGTAGGTGATGGCGACGGGGTCGGTGCGCGGGGGCAGGCCACCCGTATGACTGCACACGATGCCTGCCCCGATTCTGGCTGCGACGCTGGCGAGATCGTCGTCGTGGCCGGCCCACGTGTCGTTGACGAGGTCGATCTCCGCGTCGGCGCAGGCGAGCACGACGTCGGAGCGCCACGTGTCGAGCGACAGCACCACGTCGGGGTAACGCCGGCGGGCCTCGAGGAGGAAGGGCAGAACTCGCTCCGTTTCCTCCTCGGCACTCACCCACGCACCCTCGCCGCCTGCCCGTACTCCACCGACGTCGATGATGTCCGCGCCCTCGGAGACGCAGTCTCGAGCGCCGTCAGGGCGTCGTCGAGATCAGAGTGTCGGTTGCCGGCGTAGAAGGAGTCGGGGGTGCGGTTGACGATCGCCATGACGGCCGGGTGTCGCGCGTCGAAGCGTCGACCCCGCAGGACGAGGGGAGCCGGGGACGCGAGTCGGTCGTGCGGATGATTGGGCACGCGACGACTCTACTGGGGCGATGCGGGCGAGCGTGCTGTTCAGACCGAAGGGCGCGCACCGCCAGTAAGCGGTGCGCGCGCTCCTCGCGCGTCGGGGACGGCGTCAGTTGAAGGCGTTGAAGACGCCGCCGAGACCGCCGGACTGGTTGCCGCTCGGGGCGATGCTGGACGCCCACGCGGCGAACGCCGACGGGTTGCGCGACTGCAGGTAGACGCGGCCGGGGCCGACGAAGTCGAACACCAGACCCTCACCGGACTTCATCGACTGGATCGACTTGCCCTCGACGGCGCGGCGGGTGCGGAACTGCATGTTGAGGTCGTACGCGACGACGTGCCCGGTGTCGATGACGACCTGCTCGCCGGGCTGCAGGTCAACGATGTCGATGGCGCCGTAGACGGACAGCAGGACGAGGCCCTCGCCGCTGGCCTGCAGACCGAAACCGCCCTCACCACCGAAGAGGTTGCCCATGCCGCCGAACTTCGAGGAGATCTCCGTGCCGTAGCTGTTCGCCATCCAGTTACCGCGAGCCACGAAGAACGGGCGGTCGGGGCGCATCTCGATCGGCAGGATGTCGCCGGGCAAGACGCCGGCAACGTCCACCCAACCCCCGTTCTGGGGCGCCGTGTAGGTGGTGGTGAAGAACGACTCACCGGCGAGCACGGAGCGCTTCAGGCCCTGCATGACGCCGCCCGCTTCCTTGCTCGAGATCTGCACGCCGGGGGAGTGCGCCATCATCGCGCCGGACTCGACCTGGACGGGCTCTCCGGGCGCGAGGAACATGCGGGCCACAGCGAACGAAGGGTTGTGGCGAAGGTTGATCTGCATACCGCCATCATGGCAGCGGAGACGGTGAGTTTCGGGGGTTCTGGCCGACTATCATTGGCCGGTATGACGATTGCCCCGTAGGTGGGCTCGTCACCCGAGATCGAGGAGAGCCAACGTGGCACAGCGCATGTCCAACCTGTTCCTGCGAACGCTTCGCGAGAACCCTTCGGACGCCGAGCTGCCGGGTCACCAGTTGCTCGTGCGCGCGGGCTATGTGCGTCGCGCCGCCCCCGGCATCTACACCTGGCTGCCGCTGGGCCTCAAGGTTCTGCGCAAGGTGGAGGCCATCGTCCGCGAGGAGATGGAGGCCATCGGTGGTCAGGAACTGAGCTTCCCCGCCCTCCTGCCGCGTGAGCCCTACGAGGCCACGGGTCGTTGGGAGGAGTATGGCCCGAACCTGTTCCGCCTCGCCGATCGCAAGGGCGTCGACATGCTGCTCGGCCCCACGCACGAGGAGATGTTCACGGTCACGGTCAAGGACATGTTCTCGAGCTACAAGGAACTGCCCACGATCCTGTTCCAGATCCAGACGAAGTACCGCGACGAGGCGCGTCCCCGCGCCGGTCTGCTGCGCGGACGCGAGTTCATCATGAAGGACTCGTACTCGTTCGACCACACGCCCGAGGGCCTCGAGGAGAACTACCTCAAGCACCGCGGTGCGTACGTCAAGATCTTCGACCGCCTCGGCTTCGAGTACGTCGCCGTCCACGCCGACTCCGGTGCCATGGGCGGCAGCGCCTCGGAGGAGTTCCTCGCCGTCAGCCCGCACGGTGAGGACACCTTCGTGCGCAGCCCCGGGGGATTCGCCGCAAACGTCGAGGCCGTCGTCGTGCCGCAGGCCGAGCCCATCGAGGTGACCGCCGGCGCCGCGCATGTCGAGGACACACCTGACACCCCGACGATCGACACGCTCGTCGCGGCCCTCAACGCGAAACATCCGCGCACGGACGGCCGTGAGTGGGCCGCCGCCGACACGCTCAAGAACGTCCTCGTCATGCTCGTCCACCCCGACGGCACGCGTGAACCCCTGGCCATCGGTGTGCCCGGTGACCGCGAGGTCGACGCCAAGCGTCTCGAGGCGCAGGTGTCGCCGGCCGACGTCGAGGCCTTCGAGGAGAAGGACTTCGCCACCTTCCCGATGCTGGCCAAGGGCTACATCGGCCCGGGCGTCCTGGCGGAGTCGAACAGCAGCGGCATCCGCTACCTGCTCGACCCGAGCATCGCCGAGGGTTCGGCGTGGGTGACCGGCGCGGACGAACCCGGCAAGCACGTCATCGACCTCGTGCACGGCCGTGACTTCACCGCTGACGGCACGATCCAGGCCGCGCAGATCAAGGAAGGCGACCCGGCGCCCGACGGTTCCGGGCCGCTCACGCTCGCACGCGGTATCGAGATGGGGCACATCTTCCAGCTCGGCACGAAGTACGCCGAGGCCCTCGGTCTCAAGGTGCTCGACGAGAACGGCAAGCTCGTCACGGTGACGATGGGCTCCTACGGCATCGGCGTCTCGCGCGCGGTGGCCGCCATCGCCGAGAGCAACCTCGACGAGCTCGGCCTCATCTGGCCGCGCCACATCGCACCGTTCGACGTGCACGTCGTCGCCACGGGCAAGGACGCCTCCGTCTACGAGCAGGCCGAGAAGGTCGTCGCCGACCTCGAGGCACAGGGTCTCGACGTGCTCTACGACGACCGCCCGAAGGTGAGCCCCGGCGTGAAGTTCAAGGACGCCGAGCTCATCGGCGTGCCGACGATCGTCGTGCTCGGCCGCGGCCTGGCCGACGGCGTCGTCGAGGTGAAGGACCGCCGCAGCGGCGATAAGCGTGACGTCCCCCTTGCAGAGCTGACGCAGGCCGTCGTCACGGACGTGCGCGGCTGATCCGCGCTCTCCTTCTCGCCGACGAGGGCCCCGGCGCCGATGTCGGGGCCCTCGTGCGTGTGGAGACCCGGCCGCGTCGCACGTGAGACCGAGTTGCCGCAGCCGAGTGGCTGCACGACGATGTCGTGGTGAACGACCCGGAGCTGATGACCCTCGTCCTGCTCGGCCTGGCTGCTGCCTGCGCCGGCTGGATCGACGCCGTCGTCGGCGGTGGCGGGCTCGTGCAGTTGCCCGCTCTCATGGTCGCGTTTCCGCACGCTGCCCCGGCACAGTTGCTCGCGACGAACAAGCTGGGCTCGATCTGCGGCACGTCGGTGAGTTCCGCGACGTATCTGCGCCGAGTCAAACCTGACCTGCGCACAGCCCTACCGCTGGCGGGCTTCTCGTTTGCCGGTTCGGTGGCAGGCGCCGCCGTCGCGAGCCACATCCCGCGCTCGGCCTTCAACCCGATCATCCTCGTCGTGCTCGTCTGCGTGGGTGCCTACACCCTCCTCAAGCCGTCCATGGGTCAGCTCGAGAACCTGCGTCACGCCGGAACGCGCCGTCACTACGGCACGGCTGCGGCCATCGGGCTCGGCGTCGGTTTCTACGACGGCGCTCTCGGCCCCGGCACGGGCAGCTTCTTCGTCTTCGCCCTCGTGAGCCTGCTCGGATACCGCTTCCTCGAGGCGTCGGCCAAGGCGAAGCTCGCGAACTTCGCCACCAACCTGGCATCCCTCGTCGTCTTCATCCCCGCCGGAGCGGTGATGTGGAAGGTCGGGCTCGTGCTCGGGCTGGCCAACCTCGCCGGCGGCTACGTCGGCGCGCGCACGGCCGTGTCGAAGGGTGCCGGGTTCGTCCGCGTCGTCTTCGTGCTCGTCGTGGGCGCGTTCGTGGTCAAGATCGGCTACGACACAGCGCACCAGTTCGGGCTCGTCTGACGGCTCAGCTCGCCGGTTTCGCGTCGCAGCCCATGAGACCCATCGTCCTGACTGTCGTGCGGTAGGAGTCGGCGTTCGAGGTCGGGCTCGCCAGTTCCACGTGTCGCGTCGTCTGGTTCTGGTAGGTCGGCTGGAACGTCATCGACCGTTTCCACTTGCCGGCTGCGTCCCGCTCGAAGGTCACGGCGGCGAACGCTCGCTCGGCGGTTCCTGGCTTGATCGCCGCGATCTGCCCGCTGAAGAAGTTGCCGAGCGAGTAGGTCACATAGCGACCGTTCACCTTGTCGCAGGGTTGTACGACGTGCGGGTGGTTGCCGATGATCCAGTCGACCTGGCCGGAGCGCATCAGCTCCGCCGTCACCTGCTTCTGCTGAGCGTTGACCCCTTCGTACTCATAACCCCAGTGCATGGAGACGAGCACGAGGTCCGCGCCCTGGGCGCGCGCTGCGGCGGCATCCTTGACGACGCCCTTGGACGTGCGTGTGAACCACATGGCGTCCTTCAACCGAGGCGCTTCCTTCGGCACGCTCCACTGGTCGCCGACAGCGTTGATGAGGCTGTAGCTGTACGACAGCTGCGCGACCTTCAGACCGTTGGCCTCGTAGAACACGGGCTGGCCCTTCTCGCCTGCCTTCGTCCCGGGGCCGGAGGGTTTGAGATGGTTGGCCGCGAGGACTTCGCGCGTCTCCTCCATGCCCTTCTGGCCCCGGTCCCACGTGTGGTTGTTGGCCGTGCTGCACCCGTCGAAGCCCATTGATCGCGTCGCTGTAGCGAACTCGCGTGGCGCGTTGAAGCTGTACTCGACCGAAAGATCCGTGTTCGTGCGCGACAGCGGATTCTCCATCTGACAGATGGAGATCGTCGGGGCCCCGACCGTCGGCTTGAGGGCTGCGAAGAAGGGGGCGAAGGCGTAGCCCCGCCCTCCCGCGGCCGCTCGCGACGGTGCTCGCGTGGGCGATGAGGTCACCGGAGGCACCGATGGTGATCGTGGCGGGTCTGCCGGTGACCGGTTTCGGCGCGGGGATCGAGGAAGTGCCCGAACCGGAGGGAGCCTGCGAGTTCGGTGTGGTGCTCGACTCGGAGGAGGAGTGACTGCTCGCCGAGGTGGCCGACGGCGACGATGTCGACGAGCCCGAGGAGCATCCCGCGGCGAGAACGAGCGCGGCCGCGAGGACGGTGGCGTGGGCGCGGGTCCGCATGGGACGCATCGTAGGTCGTGGTGAACGACCCGTCAGGCGGAGAGTCCGGGAAGCGGACGCAGCGGTTCGCCGAGCTGCTCGGCCACCGCAGCCGCCCCGGACCAGACCGAGAGCAACCCCGCAGCTTCGTGTGCGCTCTTCGTGGAGGACGAGACCTTGGCAGCGCCCGACACGACTCCCAACGCGGCCTTGCGGGCCACGTCGTGAGCCTGCGCGTGGGTGGAGTACGTGCGCCAGGGCGCGCGTTTGCCGGCGGCCTGCGCGGGCATGCCGGCTTGGGTGAGTGAGCGCGCAGCATAGGCCCACTCGAGCTGCGCGGTGATCTCCTCGCGCGCGGAGAGCTTGGTGCGAGCCGCCGACCACTCGAGGGCGTCGATGACTGCTTCGACGGACGCGAGGAGAGTGCCGTCGGTTCGGGGCATGGCGATGGTCGAGGGCCACCGGACGGTGATGTCGGCGGATCGTAACGACGCGAGACTCGCGGCAGCGATCGCCAGGGCGACCGGCCGTGAGTTCCTGCTGACGCGCTGCAGGACGACTGCTGCCTGTGCTCCGGCCCAGACGCTCTCGGCCCTCGTCCACGACGTCGATTCGCCGGTGGGCGAGGCCGAGGGGGATGCCGACGGCGGGACCTGCTCGGGCGTCGAACTCGGCCTGCTCGCGGGGGTCGACGAACTTGAGCTCGTCGCCGGAGCACTCGGTGTGCCGGTTGCCGTCACCGACGGAAGCGTCGTGGCACCCAGGCCCTTCAGCGTCGCGTCGAGACGGTCGAGTTGGGCGTTGTGCAACTTCTGCGCAGTTCCGGCCTGGGCATGGTGGATGGTCTCGCGCTCCGCGGCCGTCATCGCTTCGACGAGCCAGGCGCGAACCTGCTCGAGCGGTTTCGTGTCAGGCGCGGGCTCCGCCTTGGGGCCGGGAACGGGGGCGTCACTCTCGAGCCGGAGCCCGCACCCGGCGAGCGGTGCGACGAGCGCGGCTGCGACGAAGGTGCGACGGGCGAGCGCGTGAGGGGGACGAGCAGACGGCATGCGCTCATCGTCCCACGCACGACGGGGGAGCGTTCACAGTGTGGACCGCTCGGAGTCATTAGTTGCAGTTGGGTGATGCAGAAGTAAGGGTTATGGGGCCGATGCGAGGAGTAGTGATGACGGCGACGACCCAGGCCCGCCCGAAGGGCCGTGCACGCAAGCCCGAAGGCCAGTGGGCCCTCGGGGAACGGGACCCCCTCAATCCGAACGAGGTCTTCAAGCAGGCCGACGCTCCGCTAAACGTTCGCCGCCGTATCCTCGAGGAGTACGCGGCCGGTGGATTCGACACGATCGAGGGCACCGACCTGCGTGGCCGCTTCCGCTGGATGGGTTTGTACACGCAGCGTCGCCCGGGTGTCGACGGTGGCAAGACGGCAACGTTGCCGCCCGAAGAACTCGACGACGAGTTCTTCATGATGCGCGTGCGCATAGACGGCGGCCAGCTCACCACCGAGCAGTTGCGAGTCCTCGCCGGCATCTCGACCGATTTCGCCCGCGACAGCGCCGACATCACGGACCGGCACAACATCCAGTACCACTGGATCGACGTCAAGGACGTGCCGGAGATCTGGGAGCGCCTCGAAGCCGTCGGTCTCGACACGATGGAAGCGTGCGGAGACTGCACCCGCACGGCCCTCGGTTCGCCCGTGGCCGGCGTGCACCCCGATGAGGTACTCGACGCCACCCCGGCGCTCGAATACATCAAGAAGCACTACGTCGGCGACCCCGAGCTGGCCAACCTTCCGCGCAAGTTCAAGACGGCGATCGCGTGGCTGCCCGACATGGCGCCCGAGATCAACGACATCAGCTTCGTCGGCTCGATCCATCCCGAGCACGGACCGGGCTTCGACCTGCAGATCGGCGGGGGCCTCTCGACCAAGCCGTTCTTCGCCCTGCGCCTCGGTGCCTGGGTGCCCCTCGAGGAGGTGCCCGAGGTGTGGCTCGCCGTCGTCAAGCTCTTCCGCGACTACGGCTTCCGACGCCTGCGCAACCGCGCGCGCCTCAAGTACCTCGTCGAGGAATGGGGCGCCGAGCGCACCCGGCAGGTGCTCGAGGAGGAGTTCCTCGGTCGAAAGCTCGTCGACGGGCCGCCAGCGCCCACGCCGAAGCACACGATCGATCACATCGGTGTGCACCGCCAGAAGGACGGCGACAACTTCGTCGGCTTCGCCTCCGTCGCCGGTCGCACGAGCGGTACGGCGCTCGCGGCCGTCGCGGACGCCGTGGAAGCTGCGGGTTCGGCCAGGGTGCGACTCACGCCCTATCAGAAGCTCGTCGTGCTCGACGTGGCCGACGAGAACGTCGAGGCACTCGTCGACACGATGCGACCGCTGGGCTTCGAGGCCCGCCCGTCGCACTGGCGTCGCGCCACGATGGCGTGCACCGGCATCGAGTTCTGCAAGCTCGCCATCGTCGAGACGAAGAAGCGCGCGGCCGACCTCGTCGAGGAACTGGAGACGCGCCTGGCACACCTCAACGAGGTCTTGGAACACCCCATCGCGATCCACCTCAACGGTTGCCCCAACTCGTGCGCCCGCATCCAGGTGGCCGACATCGGCCTCAAGGGGCAGATCGTCACGGACGAGAACGGCGAACAGGTGCCCGGCTACCAGGTGCACCTCGGAGGCGGTCTCGGGGAGGACCTCGTCGTCGGGCGCAAGCTGCGCGCGCACAAGGTGGTCGCCACCGAGCTGGGCGACTACGTCGAACGCGTCGTCACCCGGTTCGTCGAACAGCGTGAGGTGAGCGAGACCTTCGGCGACTGGGCTCGTCGCGCGGACGAGGAGTCTTTGCGATGAGCGCCGTCCGTGACGCCGAGACCCTGCGATCCGTGGCGGAGGCTGCTCGCCGCGATCTCGACGGAGCTCCGACGATCCGCGTGCTCGACTGGGCGCGCGAGGAGTTCGGTGACAAGTTCGCTGTCGCGAGTTCGATGCAGGACGCCGTTCTGCCGCACCTGGCGTCACGTGTCATGCCGGGTGTGGACGTGCTCTTCCTCGACACGGGCTACCACTTCTCCGAGACCATCGCGACGCGTGACCGGGTCGCGCAGGAGTACGACATCACCCTGCGCAACCTCACGCCGACCCAGAGCGTGGCCGAACAGGACGCGAGCTACGGCAAGGACCTGTTCTCCCGTGACCCGGACCTGTGCTGCACTCTGCGCAAGACGCACCCGCTCGACGATGCACTGGACGGGTACGAGGCGTGGGCGACGGGGGTGCGGCGCAGCGAGGCCGTGACACGCCGGGACACCCCGGTGGTCAGCTTCGACGAGCGCCGCGAACGGATCAAGGTGGCTCCCATCGTCGCGTGGAGCGACACCGACGTCGAGGAGTACATCGAGGCGTACGGCGTCATCAGTAACCCCCTGCTCACCCAGGGCTACCCCTCGATCGGGTGCGCCACGTGCACCCGCCGGGTCGCACCCGGAGAGGATGCTCGCGCCGGCCGCTGGGCGGGCCAGGACAAGACCGAATGCGGGATCAACCTGTGAGCGTCGCAACGGTGTGGCTGACCGGGCTCTCCGGTGCCGGCAAGTCGACGATCGCCCACGAGCTCGTGGAGGCCCTGCGCGCCCGGGGCGAGCGGGTCGAACTCCTCGACGGCGACGAACTGCGCGAATCCCTGAGCAAGGGACTCGGCTTCTCGCGCGAGGACCGCACCACGCACGTCACGCGGGTCGGCTTCCTCGCCGACATGTTGGCACGCAACGGAGTCTGGGCCGTCGTGCCTGTCATCGCCCCGTATGCGGACGCCCGCGAGCAGAACCGAGCACGCCACGAGGCGAGCGGTGCCCGTTATGTCGAAGTCCACGTCGCAACCTCGCTCGAGGAGTGCGCACGACGCGATGTCAAGGGCCTCTACGCCAAGGCCCGCGCTGGCGAAATCCCTGCGATGACCGGGGTCGACGACCCCTACGAGATTCCCGAGGACCCTGATCTTCGCCTCGAGACCGAGGGCCGCAGCGTGCGTGATTCAGCGGCTGAAGTGCTCGCCCTCCTTCTGCCCGACGAGTCAGAAAGGACCCTGTCATGACCGTGCTCGAGCACACCCCGACGAACCCCGCCGAAGCCTCGACGCTCCGCGCTCTCGAAGCGGAGGCCATCGAGATCATCCGTGAAGTCGTCGCCGAGTTCGACCGTCCTGCACTTCTGTTCAGCGGTGGCAAGGACTCGGCCGTGTTGCTCCACGTGGCGCTCAAGGCGCTCGCGCCGGCGCCGCTGCCCATCACACTGCTCCACGTCGACACGGGACACAACCTGCCCGAGGTGATCGCCTTCCGTGACGAGATCGTCGCTCGCCACGGCCTGCGGCTGCACGTCGCGGCCGTGGAGGACTGGATCGCCGACGGACGCCTCACCGAGCGTCCGGACGGCACGCGCAACCCGTTGCAGACGGTGCCGCTCGTCGACACGATCGCCGAGCAGAAGTTCGACGCGCTCCTCGGTGGCGCACGTCGTGACGAGGATCGTGCACGCGCCAAGGAACGCATCTTCTCCGTGCGCAACGCGCTCGGCGGATGGGATCCGCGCAACCAACGACCCGAACTGTGGAACGTCTACAACGGGCGGCACGCGCCGGGGGAGAACACGCGCGTCTTCCCGCTGAGCAACTGGACCGAGCTCGACATCTGGCGCTACATCGAGGCCGAGAACGTCGCGCTCCCGCCGATCTACTTCGCCCACGATCGCGAGGTGTTCGAACGTGACGGAATGTGGCTCACGTCGGGCCCGTGGTTCGGTCCGCGCCCGGACGAGAAGGTCGTGACCAAGAGCGTCCGCTACCGGACTGTGGGTGACGGATCGTGCACCGGCGCAGTCGAATCCAGTGCCCGAACCGCCGCCGAGATCATCGCCGAAGTGGCCGCCAGCCACCTCACCGAACGGGGCGCCACACGCGCCGACGACCGCCTCTCCGAGGCCGCGATGGAAGACCGCAAGCGAGAGGGGTACTTCTGATGACAACGACCCACGTGACACCCACGGGCCGACCGGAGACGGGACGCGAGGTCGCGGTGCCATCACGGCCGGCTGACGCCAGCGGTGCTACAGCGGCTCCGGAACAATTGCGCCTCGTCGTCGCGGGCAGCGTCGATGACGGCAAGTCCACCCTCGTCGGGCGCTTGCTGCACGACACGAAGAACATCCTGGCCGACACGTTCGACTCCATGGTCGCGGCGAGCACGTCTCGCGGAGCCGACACCGTCGACCTCGCGCTGTTGACCGACGGTCTGCGTGCGGAGCGGGAGCAAGGCATCACGATCGATGTGGCGTACCGCTACTTCTCCACGCCGCAGCGCACCTTCGTCCTGGCCGACACCCCGGGCCACGTCCAGTACACCCGCAACATGGTGACGGGCGCGTCGACGGCGGATGCGGCGGTGATTCTCGTCGACGTGCGGCACGGCGTCTCGGCGCAGACCCGGCGGCACGCGGCTCTCATGGCGTTGCTCCGCGTGCCGCACGTCGTGTTCGCGCTCAACAAGATGGATGCTGTGGACTGGTCCGAGGAGCGCTTCGACGAGGTTGCCCGCGACACCCGTGACCTCGTCGAGAAGGTGGGCTTGGCGGGCGACGTCGCCGTCGTCCCCCTGTCGGCCCTCACCGGAGAGGGTGTTGTCGCGCCGGCCCCTTCCTGGTATGAGGGCGAGCCTCTGCTCACGCTGCTGGAGAACCTTCCGGTGGCTCGCGACCTGCGGGTCGAGAACTTCCGGATGCCGGTGCAACTCGTCATCCGCCCGCGCACGAGCGACCACCCCGACTACCGGGGAATGGCCGGACGCATCACGTCCGGCGTCGTGCGTCTCGGAGACGTCGTGCGTGCCTCCACCCTCGGGCTGGGATCACGGGTGATCGGCATCGACACACCCACGGGCTCGGCGCAGGAAGCGGGCGCCGGTGAATCCGTGACGATCCGCCTGGCCGACGAACTCGACGTCGCCCGCGGTGACGTCCTCGTCGTCGAGTCCGAGGCGGACGCACCCGACGTGACGAGCGAGCTCAAGGGTGTCGTGGCGTGGCTCGCCGAAGGTTCGACCACGCCGCGCCAGCGTGTTCTCGTCAAGGCGGGAACGAAGGTGGTGCGAGCGGTCCTCACCGACGTCACCCATCACTGGGACGTCGAGGAGAGCACGTGGCACCCGGCCGACGGAGCGCATTCCCTTGGCCTCAACGACATCGGGCAGGTCGTGCTCCACCTCGCGGAGCCGGTGGCCGTCGACGCCTACTCCCGCCACCGGGGCACGGGCGCCTTCCTCGTCATCGATCCTGCGAGCGGGGCCACGATCGGGGGTGGCATGGTCGGGGCCGACCTCGGCCTCGGGGCGCAGGTCGCCGGTGAGGAGCCGGAGGAAGAGTCCGAAGAGGATTGGCTGGCCGGCTGACATGACCACCCTCGATCGTCCCTCGCGACGCGCCGTTCTCGCGGCCGCTGTGGGGGCACCCTTCGCCCTGCCCGCCCTCACCGCGTGCGGCGCCGCAGGGGCGTCCCCGCACAGGCTTCGCCTCGGCTACTTCGCCAACGTCACGCACGGTGTGGCCGTGGCCGGCATGGCTCGGGGCACGTTCGCTGAGCGTCTGCCCGGTGTGCGTCTTGAGCCACAGATCTTTCCGAGCGGACCCTCGGCCGTTCAGGCGATGCTCGCCGGCGCGCTGGACGTCGCCTACCTAGGACCCAACCCGGCGATCACCGCGTGGGTGCGGACGAAGGGTCAGGGCGTGCGGCTCGTGGCCGGTGGTGCCTCAGGAGGCGCCGCGCTCGTGGCACGCAAGGGCATCGAGAGCGTCGAAGGCCTGCGCGGTCGTCGGGTCTCGACGCCGCAGCTCGGCGGCACTCAGGACGTTGCGCTCAAGACGCTGTTGCGGGAGAAGGGCATCTCCACCGGTTCCGGCAAGGACGCGGTCGAGGTGCTGTGGATGGCCAACAGCCAGACTCTCGACCAGTTCAAGCAGAACCGCCTCGATGCGTCGTACCAGGCCGAACCGTGGGTGTCGCGGCTCGTCGAGGAAGCGGGGGCCCACGTTCTCGTGGACGAGCGCACCCGGTGGCCGGGCGGGCGCTTCGCCACGACGTGCGTCGTCGTGTCCGAGGACTACCGCCGCCGCTGCCCCGAGCAGGTGGAGGCGCTGCTCGGCGCGCATGTCGACACGGTGCGGTGGATCCGGGCGCACCGCGACGAGGCATCGACCCTGCTCAACTCCGAGATCGAGCGAATCGCCGGGAAGAAGCTCAAGCCCACCGTGATCGAACGCGCCATGAGGAGCGTCGAGTTCGGCTGGGATCCGATGCTCACCAACGTCGCCGAGGTGGCCGAGCACACCTGGGCCACGGGCGGTATCGAGGTGAAACCGAATCTGCACGGCATCGCGGATCTCGCGCCGCTCAACCGAGCGCTCGCCGCACGAGGTCTCGAGCGCGCCGCCGACGGCGGTTACGGCGCACGAGGAAAGGCCTGACATGACCGACACCCGACCACAGCTGCGCCGACCCGAGCCGACGAGCCCGGGGGAGCACGACGTGCGCCCGGCCGTCTCACTGCGCGCGCTGCGCAAGGTCTTCGGCCACGGCGAGGACGCCGTCGAAGCCATCGGTGGCATCGACCTCGACGTCGCGCCGGGTGAGTTCGTCTCCGTCCTCGGAGCCTCCGGCTGTGGCAAGTCGACACTCCTGTCGATCGTTGCGGGACTTGAACCCGCCACATCCGGAGTCGTGGAGGTCGACGGACCGCAGCCCGCGCTCATGTTCCAGGAGAGCGCACTGTTCCCGTGGCTCACGGCACGCGAGAACGTCGAGGCCCCGATGCGCTTCGGGGGAGTGGCGGCCCCAGAGCGCCGCGCACGAGCCGAAGAACTGCTCGAGACGGTACGCCTCGCCGGTGCCGGCGGCCGTCGCGTGCACGAGCTGTCCGGCGGTCAGCGCCAGCGCGTCGCGATGGCGAGAGCTCTGGCCCAGAACGCGCGGGTGCTGCTCATGGACGAACCGTTCGCGGCGCTCGACGCCATGACCCGTGACCTCCTGCACGGCGAGCTCACCGAGGTGTGGCAGCGCGAGCGGATGGCTGTCGTCTTCGTCACCCACAACGTGCGTGAGGCCGTGCGCCTCGGCCAGCGTGTCGTCCTGCTCTCCTCGCGCCCCGGCCGCGTGGCGCGGACGTGGGACGTCGACCTGCCGCACCCGCGCATCATCGAGGACTCGGGCGTGGGTGACCTCTCCCGGGAGATCACCGCCCGCCTGCGAGAGGAGATCAGCCGCCATGCCCACGCCTGATTCGAGCCGTAGCTACGCGGAGGACCCGTTCGAGGTCGATGCGCACCGACACCGTTCCGTCGCGCGCGCCACGCCGGCGATCAGCGACGCCGACGTGACCTCGGGCCTCGACCGTCTCGAGGGCCAGGCGCGACCCAAGCGTCGCCGCGTCGACCTCACGTCCGTCCTCGCGCCGCTCGGCGCGCTGGCCCTCGTCGCCCTCGGGTGGCAGTGCCTCGTCTGGTTGCAGGTGAAGCCGACGTGGGCCCTGCCGCCGCTGGGCGACATTGCTGCCGCGCTGTGGCGCTCGCTCACCTCGGGCGACGCGCTCTCGGCGATCTGGGTGAGCCTTCGCCGCGGGGTGATCGCGTTCCTCGTCGCCGTCGTGTTGGGCAGCGCGCTCGGCCTGCTCGTGGGGCGTCACCGGTTGGCGCGCAAGGCCTTCCGGCCCCTGCTGGCCGCCATCCAGTCCCTGCCGTCGGTGGCGTGGGTGCCGTTCGCGGTCATGATGTTCTACCTCACGGACACGACGATCTACGCCGTCATTCTGCTGTCCGCGGTGCCGTCGATCGCGATGGGCCTCATCGGCGGCCTCGACCAAGTGCCACCGCTGCTCGAACGGGCCGGCCGGACGCTCGGTGCGTCGCGCACGCAGCTGGTACGTCACGTCCTGCTTCCCGCCGCGATGCCGACCTACCTCGCCGGTATCAAGCAGGGGTGGGCCTTCGCGTGGCGTTCCCTCATGGCCGCCGAACTCATCGTCTCCTCGCCCGAACTGGGCTTCGGTCTCGGCTCGATGCTCAGCCAGGGACAGGCGAACTCCGACATGCCGACGGTCATCGCCGCGATCGCTCTCGTCCTTGCTGTCGGTCTGGCCGTGGAACTGCTGCTCTTCAACCCGATCGAGCGCAGCTTGCTGCGTCGTCGCGGCCTCACCGCGGGCGCGCTGTGACCTCAGGCAGAGCCGACCCACCCCAAAGGCGCGTGTCCCGTGGGGGTCAGGTTCGGTAAGGTGGATGCGCGCGGGCCGAGTGCTCGCGCATTTCGCACCTCGCTCGGGTGCGTGACGACAACTCCAGGAGGTCCGGTGGCAGGCGCGGAACGAACGATCATCGAAACCCTCGCACCCAAGCTCGAACCCCTGGGAATACTCGTCGAGGACGTCACCGTCGTGCCCGCGGGCAAGCGTCGCCTCGTGCGCATCCTCCTCGACCGCATCGTGGCGATGGACACGGCCACGACGGAGCCGGTTGCTCCCGTCACGCTGGATGAGGTCGCCGACGCCACCCGCGTCGTCAGCGACGAGCTCGACGACACGAACGTCATGGGCGAGCAGCCCTACGTTCTGGAGGTCAGCTCCCCGGGCACCGACCGCCCGCTCACCGAACCCCGCCACTTCGCCCGCAACGTCGGGCGACTCGTGGCGATCACCCTCGACGACGGCTCGAAGATCGCCGGACGCCTCACGTCCGCCGATGCCACCGAGATCGTCGTCACCCCCGAGCAGGGCGGCAAGAAGGCCGGCGGCCACGCCTCGGCCGAGCCGACCCGACTCGAGTACCCAACGATCACCAGCGCCAAGGTGCAGGTGGAATTCATGCACGGTGGCGACACCGACGGCGTGGGAGAGGACGTCTGATGGACATCGACATGGCAGCACTGCGCGCCCTGGAGCGGGAGCGCGAGATCCCCATGGACGTCATCGTCCCGGCGATCGAGCAGGCCCTCCTGCTCGCGTACCAGAAGGAGGAGGGCGCCTACCGCCGCTCCCGCGTCGAGCTCGACCGCAAGAGCGGACACGTCGTCGTCTGGGCGCGCGAGGACGGGCAGAAGCAAGAGGACGGCACCTGGAGCGAGCCGGGCCCCGAGTTCGACGACACCCCGACGAACTTCGGCCGCGTCGCCGCGAGCACGGCGCGCCAGGTCATCGTGCAGCGCATGCGCGACGTCGAGGACGAGGCCATCTTCGGTGACTTCGTCGGCAAGGAAGGCGACATCGTCGCCGGCACGATCCAGCAGAGCAACGACTCGCGGTTCGTCAAGGTCGACTTCGGCACGATCGAAGGCATCCTCCCGGCCGCCGAGCAGGTGCCGGGTGAGGTCTACCGCCACGGCGAGCGCATTCGCTGCTACGTCGTCTCCGTGCGACGCGGCCCGAAGGGCCCGCAGATCTCCCTCTCGCGTACCCACCCGAACCTCGTGCGCAAGCTCTTCGCGATGGAGGTGCCCGAGATCGCCGACGGCACCGTCGAGATCGCGGCCCTCGCCCGCGAGGCGGGACACCGCACGAAGATCGCCGTGCACGCGACGCAGCCCGGCGTCAACGCCAAGGGCTCCTGCATCGGGCCCATGGGTCAGCGCGTGCGCGCCGTCATGTCGGAGCTGCAGGGCGAGAAGATCGACATCGTCGACTTCTCCCGCCAGCCCGAGGAGTTCATCGCGGCTGCACTCTCGCCGTCGCGCGTGGAGTCCGTGGAGGTGACGGACCCGAAGGCGCGCGCTGCGCGCGTCATCGTGCCCGACTTCCAGCTCAGCCTCGCCATCGGCAAGGAGGGCCAGAACGCTCGCCTCGCGGCCAAGCTGACCGGCTGGCGCATCGACATCCGTCCGGACACGGCCGTGGGCGCTCCGGCGGTTGCCGACGAGCGCTGATCCGGGCCGGAAATCCTCCGGGTGCGAGGGCACCCGGGGGATTTCGCGTTTTCCCGCCCCGGGGGCGAACAGGTAGGCTAGGGGGCGAACGGTGACAGACAGAAGGTTGGTGACGTGATCGACGTGACCGACACGGATGTCGAGCTCTCCCGAAAGTCCGAACCGCAGCGCACCTGCATCGGATGCCGGGGCAAGGGCGGCCGTTCCGTTTTGCTGCGCATCGTGTGCGATGAGAATGCCGTCCTGGTACTCGACTCGCGCAAGGCGATGCCGGGCAGGGGAGCGTGGCTCCACGCCGACGAGACGTGCCTTTCCCAGGCCACGACCCGCCGCGCTTGGGGACGGGCACTTCGCCTGCGATCGGCGGTCTCCACCGACGCGCTGGCGGAACAGGTGGAACGGGAGATCCGTTCCACGTCGTACGACGACGAAAACGCCGGAAGGACCCGCAGGGGGACTTCCACGACAGTGACCGAAAGCGGGTTTGACGCTATGAGCACCCGATGAGTTCTCAGCGATGAGCACCCTCAACTGACGGTCTGCCGGGCTCGAAAGCCTTGGCGGTCCGTCGAAAACCGACAGGAGAAACGTGGCCAAGGTTCGAGTCCACGAGCTCGCCAAAGAGCTCGGAGTCGAAAGCAAGGAACTCCTTGCGCATCTCAAGGCGCAAGGCGAGTTCGTGAAGTCCGCAAGTTCCACGATCGAGGCGCCCGTGGTGCGCAAGATCAAGGAGAACCCGCCGAAGCCGACGAAGGCAGGCGGCGAGTCCGCGGACGACAAGTCCAGCGCGCCCGCGAAGAAGGCAACGCCGTCCGCGGCGAAGCCGGGCGCCCCCAAGCCGGGCCCGAAGGCACCGGCATCCAAGCCTGCGCCGAAGGCCGAGACCCCGGCTCCCGCGCCGTCGCCGGAGCCCAAGCGCGAGGCCCAGGCTCCCAAGCCCGCCGAGGCGAAGCCCGCGACGCCGAAGTCGGAGGCTGCAACGCCGGCGCCGGCACCCAAGGCTCCCGGAGCGAAGCCCGGCCCTGCAGCGCCGAAGCCGGCTCCGGCCGCGCCCGCTCGCAACGAGCGTCCCGGTGCCGGCCGTCCCGGCCCGCGCCCCGGCGCTCCGCGTCCGGGTAACAACCCGTTCAGCTCGAGCCAGGGCATGGGCCGCAGCGAGCGTCCGCAGGGCGATCGTCGTGGCGGCGGCCGCGAAGGCGGCTCCCCGCGTCCGGGCAACAACCCGTTCGCGCCCAGCCAGGGCATGCCGCGTCCCGGCAACCGTGGTCAGGGCCAGGGCGGTCCGCGTCCGGCCGGTGCGGGCGGTCCCCGTCCCGCTGGTGCGGGCGGTCCGCGTCCGGCCGGTGCAGGTGGCCCCCGTCCCGCGGGTGGCTCCGGCGCACCGCGCCCGAACCCGGGCATGATGCCGT
Organism: Dermacoccus abyssi; assembly: GCF_003515945.1. Taxonomy (GTDB): domain Bacteria; phylum Actinomycetota; class Actinomycetes; order Actinomycetales; family Dermatophilaceae; genus Dermacoccus; species Dermacoccus abyssi. The sequence continues at coordinate 162,085 of NZ_QWLM01000003.1, read as the reverse complement.
CGCAGGCTGCCGTTCCGCGTCCGGGCGAGCGCCCGGCCCGCGGTGGTGGCGCAGGTCGCCCCGGTGGCGGCGGTCGTCCCGGCGGCTTCGCCGGTCGTCCCGGCGGTGGCGGTCGTGGCCCCGGTGGTCGCGGCGGCACCCAGGGCGCCTTCGGTCGCGGCGGCAGCAAGGTCCGCGGTCGTAAGTCGAAGCGCGCGAAGCGTCAAGAGTTCGAGCAGATGCAGGCTCCGTCGATCGGCGGCGTCAGCGTCCCGCGCGGCAACGGTTCGACCGTCATCCAGGTGCGCCGCGGTGCGTCCCTGACGGACTTCGCCGACAAGATCGACGCGAACCCGGCGAGCCTCGTCACCGTGCTGTTCCACCTCGGTGAGATGGCCACGGCGACGCAGTCGCTCGACGAGGACACGTTCCAGCTGCTCGGTGCCGAGCTCGGCTACGACATCCGTGTCGTCTCGCCGGAGGACGAGGAGAAGGAACTCTTCTCCCAGTTCAACATCGACCTCGAGGCCGAGGCCGAGGGCGAGGACGACGAGATGCTCGAGCAGCGTCCCCCGGTCGTCACCGTCATGGGTCACGTCGACCACGGTAAGACGCGCCTGCTCGACGCCATCCGCAACGCGGACGTCGGCAAGGGCGAGGCCGGTGGCATCACGCAGCACATCGGTGCCTACCAGGTCCACAAGGAGCACGAGGGCGTCGACCGTCCCATCACCTTCATCGACACCCCCGGTCACGAGGCGTTCACCGCCATGCGTGCCCGTGGTGCGAAGGTCACGGACATCGCCATCCTCGTGGTCGCGGCCGACGACGGCGTCATGCCGCAGACGATCGAGGCGCTCAACCACGCCCAGGCGGCCGACGTCCCGATCGTGGTGGCGGTCAACAAGATCGACGCCGACGGCGCGAACCCGGCCAAGGTGCGTCAGCAGCTGACCGAGTACAACCTCATCGCCGAGGAGTACGGCGGCGAGACGATGTTCGTCGACGTGTCGGCCAAGCAGGGGCAGAACATCGACAGCCTCCTCGAGGCCGTCCTGCTCACCGCCGACGCCGCGCTCGACCTGCGCGCCAACCCGGACAAGGACGCCCGCGGTGTCGCGATCGAGGCCAACCTCGACCGTGGTCGCGGTGCCGTCGCAACGGTTCTCGTGCAGTCCGGTACGTTGCGCGTCGGTGACGCCATCGTCACCGGCCAGGCCTACGGACGCGTTCGCGCCATGCTCGACGAGCACGGTGAGAACGTTCAGGAAGCCGGCCCGAGCCGTCCCGTGCTCGTCACGGGTCTGGCCTCCGTGCCGCGCGCCGGTGACACGTTCATCGTGGCCCCGGACGACCGCACGGCCCGTCAGATCGCCGAAAAGCGTGAAGCGGCAGACCGTCAGGCCTCGCTCGCCAAGGCTCGCAAGCGCATCAGCCTCGAGGACCTCAACGAGCAGCTCGCTGCCGGCAAGGTCGAAACCCTCAATCTCATCCTCAAGGGTGACGTGTCGGGTTCGGTCGAAGCACTCGAGGACGCGTTGCTGCAGATCGACGTCGGCGACGACGTGGACCTGCGGATCATCGACCGTGGTGTCGGCGCGATCACGATGAACAACATCAACCTCGCTGTCGCCTCTAACGCCATCATCGTCGGATTCAACGTTCGCGCCGAAGGCCAGAACGCCGAATACGCCGAGAAGGAAGGCGTCGAGATCCGCTACTACTCGGTCATCTACCAGGCGATCGACGAGATCGAGCAGGCCCTCAAGGGCATGCTCAAGCCGGAGTACGAGGAGCACGAGCTCGGTTCCGCCGAGATCCGTGAGATCTTCCGCTCGTCCAAGTTCGGCAACATCGCCGGATCCATGGTGCGCAGCGGTGAGATCAAGCGCGGCTCCAAGGCACGCATCACGCGTGACGGCGTCGTCATCACCGAAAGCCTCGAGATCGCCGGTCTGCGTCGCTTCAAGGACGACGTCACCGAGGTCCGCGAAGGCTTCGAGTGCGGTATCAACCTGGGCTCGCACAACGACGTCCAGGTCGGAGACCTCATCACGACGTACGAAATGCGGGAGAAGCCGAGGGACTAGCCGTTCCCTTGGGCCGTCTTCCGGTCTGAATCCCTCGCAAGCTCGGGATTCAGCCTCGGTGCGACAGCCCTTCGGGCCGCATCACGAGCGAAAGCCCTCACGACCCCTCGCAAGCTCGGGGTTCGTGGGGGCTTTCGCTTGTTCTGCGGAGTCCGCTTCCAGCGTGGTTCGGTCATGGGGAGTGTTGGGCTTTCCGCATGTGGGCTTCTTGAGTCGCATCTCCGTTCGATGGTGGCCGCGTTCCGCACTCTCGACTTGGAGATCTGAGCTCCCGCAGCCTGGACCTTCGTCGCCTGGCCGAACGCCGCGGATTCGGGGGAGGGGTTGTCACTGCGGCACACTGGAGCCCGTGAATTCCGAGAACGCCGCCGACGAGACCCAGCCCGAGCTTCGCGCATCACTCGACACCGCGCCCGACGGGCGCCTCCTGCTCCTCGCACCCTCGTCGAACCGCGTTTACGCCGGAGACGCTGCGCGCCTCAACGCCGCGGAGATCACCGTCATGGCCGACGCTCTGGGCCTGGACGCCCGCGTACGACCCGTCACCGTCGCCGGCGTCGATTACCTCAACATCGAAGGCGACGACGACCTGCTCACCCGCGTCGTGAGCGAGGCCAGCGGCGCCTTCGCCCTCTTCGGTTCGGCCGACGGGCTGCTGCGCCCGACGGCCCTCGAACGTCGTCGCCCCTACAGCGACGACCTCGTCACGATCCAGAAATACCAGGGCAAGACGAACGAGCAGTTCACCCACCTGCTGCTCAACGTCACCGCTGCGCTCGCAAAGCGCCCGCAGGCGCTGCTCGACGGCTCCCTCCACGTGCTCGACCCCATGTGCGGTCGCGGCACCACCCTCAACACCTGCCTCCTGCGCGGTATCGACGTCACCGGCGTCGACCTCGACAAGAAGGACTTCGAGGCCTACCAGGCGTTCATCACGACGTGGCTTCGCTCCCACCGCCTCAAGCACGAGATCGATGCCAGCCAGGTGCGTCGCGAAGGCCGGACGCTCGGGCGTGCGCTCGAACTCGAGACCGCACCGACGAAGGAAGACTGGAAGGCCGGACGCACCCAACAGGTCACCTACCTCAACGTCGACACCACCAGGCTCGGGCGTGTCATGCGCAGGACGAGCGTCGACGTCGTCGTCGCCGACACGCCCTACGGCGTCCAGCACGGCTCCCACGGCGACAAGCTGGACCGTTCCCCGGTGCAGCTCCTCGAGCGAGCGCTGCCGTCCTGGCACGACACCCTGCGCACGGGCGGCACGGTCGGCCTCGCCTACAACCGCCACGTCGTGAAGCCCGGCGAACTCGCCGACGTGCTCGACGCGCACGGTTTCTCGGTCGTCCACGGCCACGGCGCGCCTGCCGCCGGCCTCGACGAGGACGCGTTCCGTCACCGCGTCGACGCCTCGATCGACCGCGACATCGTGGTCGCCCGCAAGGGCTGACGCACGCTGGGGCGACGGCGTGCGCGACAGCCCGCCGCGCCACGGCTGTTGCCCGGCGAAACGCCGGAGCAGGCAGCTGCCACACACGCGAAAACCACGGTGCTCACGCGCCGACACATCACATAGGGTTGGGGCGAAAACGTCGTCCGGCTCAAGGAGGATCCCATGGCCGACCAGGCTCGCGCCCGCAAGGTCGCTGACCGCATTAAGTCGCTCGTCGCCGAGTTCGTCGAGTTCCGTCTCAAGGACGAGCGGGTGGGCTTCCTCACGATCACCGACGTGCGTGTCACGGGCGACCTGCAGAACGCCTCGGTGTTCTACACCGTCTTCGGCTCGGACGCCGAGCGCGCCGCCACCGCCGAGGCGCTCGCCGACAACCGCGGTCGCATCCGCAGCCACGTCGGCAAGGGTCTCGGCATCCGTCTCACGCCGACGATCGAGTTCTTCCCCGACGCCCTGCCCGAGGGCGCCGCTCACCTCGAGGACGCGCTCGCCAAGCGCGCGCCCGCGACGAGGAACTCGCGCGGTCCTCGCAGGGGGCTGCGTTCGCCGGCGAGGCCGACCCGTACAAGAAGCCCGAGCCGCGGACGAGCAGTGAACGACGCGCGACCGCAGACACCCGACGGCATCCTCATCGTCGACAAACCGGTCGGATGGACGTCGCACGACGTCGTCGGCCGGATGCGACGCCTCGCGAACACGCGCCGGGTCGGGCACGCCGGCACCCTCGACCCGATGGCGACCGGCGTGCTCGTTGTGGGCGTCAATCGCGCGACGAAGCTGCTCACCTTCCTCGTCGGCTGCGACAAGGAGTACACGGCCACGATCCGGCTCGGGCAGTCCACCGTCACCGACGACGCCGAAGGTGATGTCGTCGATGCGCCCGGTGCCACGCGCGAGGTCGTGGCCGAGCAGGCCCTCAGCGCTGCTGTCGCCGAACTCACCGGCGACATCGACCAGGTGCCGAGCAGCGTGAGCGCCATCAAGATCGACGGTAAGCGCTCCTACGCCCGGGTGCGTGGGGGAGAGGACATCGAACTCGCCGCCCGCCCCGTCACGGTCAGCCGCTTCGATGTTCTCGAGGTGCGCGAAACGAGTGCCGATGGTGCCACGCGCGTCGTGGACGTCGATGTCGTCGTCGAGGTCTCCTCGGGCACGTATGTGCGTGCCCTCGCACGTGACCTCGGAGCCGCCCTCGGCGTGGGCGGCCACCTCACGGCCCTGCGCCGTACCCGCGTCGGCACCTTCACGCTCGACGCTGCCCGCACCCTCGACGACATCTCGACCGAGGTCGACGCCGGCCGGGCCCCGAGCGTCATCCCGATGGCGGATGCCGCCGCAGACGCCTTCGCCGTTCATCACGTCACCGAGGACGAGGAGCGGGCGTTGACCTTCGGCCAGCGCATCGCCTCGGCACCGGAGCGCGCCGAGACCGTGGCCGCCATCGCCCCCGACGGGCGCCTCGCGGCGATCCTCGACGAGAGCACGCCGAAGGCGAAGTCGCGAGTCACCTTCCCGAAGTAATCCACCGGCCAGCCGGTTTCTGCGACGCCGTCGCAACAGTCGGTGCTCCGGGCGTACGATGCTCAGGTTTCGCACCGTCACCCGAGAGGCCACCGTGTCCAAGCTCCCCACCTGGTGGAAAGGCTTCAATGCCGCCGAGCGGCGTTCGATCCTGGGGATGACGGCTTTCGTCGCCCTCCTGCACGTGCTCGGCTGGGGTGTGCTCGCGCTCATCGTGGCGCCCCAGAACCTCCATCTCGGCACCGACGGACGGGGCCAGGTCTTCGGCATCGGGCTCGGAATCACGGCCTACACGCTCGGGATGCGCCACGCCTTCGACGCCGACCACATCGCGGCCATCGACAACACGACACGCAAGCTCCTCAACGACGGGCGCGATCGCAAACCGGTGAGCGTCGGCTTCTGGTTCTCGCTCGGCCACTCGAGCGTCGTCTTCACGATGTGCCTCCTGCTCGCCCTCGGCGTCAAGGCCATCGCCGGACCGGTGGCCGACGACGATTCGAACCTGCACCGGTGGCTCGGCATCTTCGGGCCCACCGTCTCCGGCAGCTTCCTGTGGCTCATCGGCATCCTCAACCTCGTGAGCCTCATCGGCATCGTGCGCGTCTGGCGTCGGGCCCGCCGTGGTCACCTCGACGAGGTCGCCCTCGAGGAACACCTCAACGGCCGTGGCTTCTTCGCGCGCTTCTTCCGCGGGGCGACGAAGTCGATCACCAAGCCGGCCCAGATGTACCCGCTCGGCTTCCTCTTCGGCCTCGGGTTCGACACCGCGACCGAGGTCTCGCTCCTCGTCCTCGCCGGCGGAGCTGCGGCCTTCGCCCTGCCGTGGTACGCCATCCTCACCCTGCCCGTCATCTTCGCCGCGGGCATGAGCCTGCTCGACGCCGCGGACGGCGTCTTCATGACGCGTGCGTACGACTGGGCCTTCGCCAAGCCGTTGCGGCGCCTGTACTACAACGTCACCGTCACCGGCCTCTCGGTCGTCGTCGCCCTCGTCATCGGCACGATCGAACTCGCCTCTGTCGTCAGCGACAAGTGGGGCATCACGAGCGGGCCGGTGGCGTGGCTCGGCGCGATCCCGCTCGACGAGGTCGGATACGTCATCGTCGGGCTCTTCGTCGTGACGTGGCTGCTCGCCGTGGCGGTGTGGCGCCTGGCACGTATCGATGAGCGCGAGCTCGGCGTCAACGGCTAAGGTGGGCGAGTGTTGCGCCTGAGTGATCCTTCCGACCTGCCGACCGATTTCGGTCCCACCGTCGTCACCCTGGGAAACTTCGACGGCGTCCACCGAGGGCACGCCGCGGTGATCGCCGAGCTCCACGAGCAGGCAGCCAAGCATGACGCCAAGACGGTTGCGGTGACGTTCGACCCGCACCCCCTCGCGGTCCTGCACCCCGACCGTGCGCCTGAGTTGCTCACGGGCCTCGAAGACCGCCTCTATCTGCTCGAACAGCGCGGCCTCGACGCCGTCGTCGTCATGCCGTTCACCCGCGAACTGGCCGCCGAGACGCCCCGTGAGTTCGTCGAGGGCACCTTCGTCGACGCGCTCGGCGCCCGCGCCGTCGTCGTCGGGAAGGACACCCGCTTCGGCAGCAAGAACTCCGGTGACATCGACACCCTGTGCGAACTCGGCCAGGAGTTCGGCTTCGACGTCGTCGCGCTCGACGACGTCGGCCCCGGCGTCCGCTGGTCGTCGACGCAGGTGCGTGAGTTGCTCGCCGCGGGCAAGGTCGACGAGGCCGCCGACGTGCTCGGGCGTCACCACTGCGTCGTCGGCGAGGTCGTCAAGGGCTTCCAACGGGGCCGCGAGCTCGGTTTCCCGACCGCCAATCTCGCCCGTGACGCCGACGGCGTCGTACCCGCCGACGGCGTGTACGCCGGGTGGCTCGTGCGTCGTGAACTGCCGCAGGACCACCCCGAGTACCGGCTGCCGGCCGCGATCTCCGTGGGCACCAACCCGACCTTCGACATTCCGGAGCGAACGGTGGAGGCCTACGTTCTGGACCGCGACGACCTCGAGCTGTACGGCGAACGCGTCGCCATCGAATTCGTCGGCCGCCTGCGCGGCAACGTGAAGTTCGACTCCATCGACGAACTCATCGAGCAGATGTACGCCGACGTCGCCGCCTCCCGCCCTGTCCTTGGCTGCTCGTGAACGACACGGTCGAGGCTTGCGCGACCTCGCGCACCTCGACCTCGGCCTGCTCGTTGCCGCGGCGGGACTGAGCCTCCTCGGCATCCTGCTCACGTGGTCGGCAACAACTGCGACGAGCGGAAGCTCTTTTGCCGTCCGCGGAGCACTCAACGTCGCCGTCGGTATGGCTTTGGCGTTTGCCGTGTTGCGCCTCGACGCTCGCACGCTGCGGGCGGCCGTTCCGCTGGCCTACCTCGCCGGGGTGCTCGGACTCCTCGCCGTCCTCAGTCCACTGGGCAGCACGATCAACGGCTCGCGGTCGTGGATCGAGCTGCCGGGTTTCTCCGTCCAACCCGCCGAGATTGCCAAGGTGGCTCTCGGCCTTGCCCTCGCGTCAGCGCTCGCCGACACCGATCAGGTGAGGGGCGCGCTCGCCCGGCGTGACGTCCGTGTCGGCCTCGGTCTCGCGGCCGTTCCGCTCGCGCTCATCATGGCGCAGCCGGACCTCGGCTCGGCGCTCGTCGTCACCGCGATGGCGGTTTCCGCGTTCGCAGTCGCGGGGCTTCGTGCGCGGGTCTTCGCCTGGCTGTTCGCCGCCGCCGTGGCCGTAGCGGTCCTCGCCTTCACGACGCCGTTGCTCGCTCAGTACCAACGCGACCGGCTCCTCGCGTTCTGGCGGCCCGAGGCCGACCCGTCGGGCATCGGTTATCAGGTCGCGCAGGTCAAGCTCGCCATCGGTTCGGGCGGCTGGTTCGGTCAGGGGCTGTTCGAGGGCCGCTCGACCCAGGGTGGATTCATCCCCTTCCAGTACACCGACTTCGTCTTCTCCGTCGCAGGGGAGGAGCTCGGCTTCGTCGGTGCGCTCGGCATCGTCGCCCTCGAGATGTTCGTCGTCGTGCGGACGCTCGTCATCGGCATCCGCTCGAGGGACGCCTTCGGCCGCATCCTGTGCGGAGCGATCGCGGGGTGGTTCCTCTTCCAGAGCGTCGAGAACATCGGGATGAACCTGGGGCTCATGCCCGTCACTGGTGTGCCCTTGCCGTTCGTGTCCTACGGCGGTTCGAGCATGTTCTCCTGTTGGATCGCGGTCGGGCTCGTCGGAAACGTCCATGCGGCATCGCGCCGTCGCATATCGTGAGGGAAAACACGATGTGAACCCGCGGGTAACTGCCGGCGCCGCACCTCTGGAGGGCACACCATGGTCATGAACAAAGCTGACGAGACCTTCGATCGGAGCATCCTCGACAACCGGGCACGCTCCGTCGCGCACCTGTTCACGCAGCGCGTCGCGAAGACGCCGCACTTGGAGGGCTTCCGCTTCGCCAAGGACGGCGCCTGGAAGTCGATGACGTGGGCGCAGACCGACAAGGATGTGCGCGCGATCGCCGCCGGTCTCATCTCCCTGGGCATCGAAGGCCAGGAGCGTGTCGCCATTGCCTCGTCGACGCGCCTCGAGTGGGTGCTCGCCGACCTCGGCACCATGCTGGCCGGTGCCGCCACCACCACTGTCTACCCGACGTCGCAGCTCAAGGACGTCGTCCACATCCTCACCGACTCGGGCTCGCGCATCGTCTTCGCCGAGGACGCCGAGCAGGTCGACAAGCTGCGCCAGGGTCGTGGCCAGATCGGTGAGATAGTCAAGGTCGTCACGTTCGACGGCGAGGGTGACGGCGACTGGGTCATCACCCTCGACGACCTGCAGAAGCTCGGTGAGGAACTGCTCGCCAAGGAGCCCAACGTCGTCGAGGAGCGCATGGAGGGCATCCAGCCCGAACACCTCGCCACCCTCATCTACACGTCGGGAACGACCGGCCCGGCCAAGGGCGTGCGTCTGCCGCACTCCGCATGGGCGTACGAGGCGGCCGCCGTCGACTCGACCGGGCTGCTCAACTCCGACGACGTGCAGTACCTGTGGCTCCCGCTGGCCCACGTGTTCGGCAAGATGCTTCTGTGCCTGCCGATGCAGGTCGGCTTCCCGACGGTCGTCGACGGTCGCGTCGACAAGATCGTCGAGAACCTGCCCGAGACGAAGCCGACGTGGATGGGCGCTGCGCCGCGCATCTTCGAGAAGGTCTACGCCCGCATCAACGGCATGATGGAGGCCGACGGCGGCGTCAAGCTCAAGCTCTACAAGTGGTCGGTCGGTGTCGGCATGCAGGTGGCCGAGGCCCGCGCCCAGGGACACGAGCCGAGCGGCGCCCTTGCGGCGAAGTACAAGCTAGCGGACAAGCTCGTCCTCGCGAAGATCCGCGACCGCTTCGGTGGGCAGATCCGCTACTTCATCTCCGGTTCGGCGGCCCTCAACAAGGACGTCGCGCTGTGGTTCTCCGCCGTCGGCATGCCGGTGCTCGAGGGTTACGGCCTGTCGGAGTCGTCTGCTGCGGCCTCGGTCAACCGCCCCTACCTCGGCGCCAACCAGGCCGGCACCGTCGGATGGCCGCTGCCGGGCACCGAGTTCAAGCTGGGCGAGGACGACGAGCTTCTCGTCAAGGGCCCGGGCGTCATGCAGGGGTACTGGAACCTCGAGGAGGAGACGAGTCGCGTGCTCGTCGACGGCTGGTTCCACACCGGTGACATCGGTGCGATCGACGAGAGCGGCCACATCCGCATCACCGACCGCAAGAAGGACCTGTTCAAGACCTCGAACGGTAAGTACGTCTCGCCGGGTGCTATCGAGGCAATGTTCAAGGGCGTGTGCCCCCACGCCTCCAACCTCGTGGTCGAGGGTGACGGTCGCAAGTTCGTCTCCGCCCTCATCACGCTCGACGAGGAGGCCATCGCGGGCTGGGCCGAGAAGAACGGCATGGCCGGCAAGAGCTACCGCGACATCGTCACGAGCGACGCCTGCCGCGATATGGTGCAGGGCTACGTCGACGAGATGAACCTGCAGCTCAACCGCTGGGAGCAGATCAAGCGCTTCATCATCCTGCCGCGCGACCTTTCCATCGAGGAGGGCGAGATCACGCCGAGCCTCAAGCTCAAGCGCCGCGTCGTCGTCGAGAAGTTCAAGGGCGATCTGGACGGCCTCTACACCGACTGATCAGCACCCTCAAGACGAACGACCCGGTCCGCATCGGACCGGGTCGTTCGTCTGTGTGAGGCGGCACACCTTCGGGTAATGTTAGAACCGTCAGCTACTTTCGCCGCTAACATCGACCCGGGGTGGGTCCAGCGGCCGCAACTCCTCGATTGGAGGTTTTCCATGTCCGTCGACACGACCTTCCGAAACCGTGAGCACAAGGAGATCGTTGGGGAGCCCGAGGTCGTCGAAGACGGCGCTGTGGAGAACAGTGCGGCCTGGAAGCGCCTCAAGGAGGCCGCGCGCAGCATCGCGAGCGTGCAGGGCAAGGACGGTTCGATTCCGGATGCGGCCCACCACGAGCAGGCTCGCCAGGACGTCACCGTCCTCGTCGATGCCGTCGAGACGCTGCGCCCGCGTTTCGCTCACGACGACGCGTACCTGCGTGCGCTCGTCGTCGACTTCGAGCGCTGGCGTGACGGCGGCTTCGGGGTGCCGGACTTCCTCGACTCGCTCGTCGAGTTCCAGCCGCAGCAAAACCGCGTCGACGGGCTGCAGCACCTCGTCGTCTTCCCGATGTACACCCAGAACGGCTCGCCGAACCGTCACATCGAGGCCGTCCTGACCGAGGTCATCTGGCCCGGCTTCATCGAGGACCTCGAGCGCGCGTACACGAACCGACTCTTCGTCTCGCTGCGCTTCCTCGACTTCACCGACGGTTACGACACCAACTCGGCCGTGCTCTTCCCGGAGACGGTGGCCATGTGCGAGGTGCCCACGTTCACCTGGGGGGCGATCTTCCAGGACCGCGAGGCAGCGCGCTTCCGCACGGTGCTCAAGGCTGCCGCGGACGTGACGCGCCTCGAACTGCCGGAGGGCGCCGAGCGCCTGGCGCAGGACCAGGAGCTCACGGAGAAGACCTTCGTCATGTGGGATCTCATCCACGACCGCACCCACATGCGCGGTGACCTTCCGTTCGACCCGTTCATGATCAAGCAGCGCATGCCGTACTTCCTGTACTCCCTCGAGGAACTGCGCTGCGACCTCACGACCTACCGTGAGTGCGTCGCACTGGAGAAGAAGCTCGCCGCTCGCCGTGACGAGGGCTTCGGCCTCTCCGTTGACGAGCTGGAGATGCTCGACCACGCCGGACTCGTGCAGTACGCCGTGCTCTTCGACCGCATCTTTCGCTTCGCCATCACGGGGGACCGCACGCGCAACTACGACGGCCTCGGCGGGCAGCTGATCTTCGCGTGGCTGCACCAGAAGGGCGTCCTTCACTGGACCGACACGTCGCTCGCGTTCGACTGGGATGCCGTGCCGGCCGCCGTCGTCGAACTCGGTGACGCGATCGACGACCTCTACTGGCGTTCGATCGACCGTCCCAAGGTGACGCACTGGCTCGCCGCGTACGACCTCATTCGCGGCGTGCTTACGCCGCACCCGGCGTCCGCATGGGCCAAGGGTCTGCCGGACGAGGTGCTCGCCGGTCCGCCGAAGGGCTACACCGACGCGGTGCTCGACGACGAGTTCCCGCTGTCGATGTTCTACGAGGCCTTCAACCGCAAGATGCAGCCGGTGATCCTCTCCACGAGCGGGATGACGGGCAAGGATGTCTGATCTGAATTCCCTGACGGTGCTCGTCGCGGGTGCCACGAGCACCAGCGGCGAGGTGATGGCGCGCGCCCTGACCGGTGCCGGGGCGCGCGTTGTCGCCGTCGGTCGCAGTGACGACAAGCTCGCTGCGCTGCGCGAAGCCGTGCCGGGCACCGTGACGTTCACCGCGGACCTCGCGAGCGAGGACGACGTCGCGAGCCTCACCGAGCGAGTTCACGCCGAGGTGGGCCCCATCGACGCACTCGTCCACCTCGTCGGTGGGTGGCGCGGCGGGGGAGGCCTCGCCGGTCAGAGTGAGGCCGACTACCGGTTCCTCGAGAACTCGTTCACCGCGTTGCGTTTCGTCTCCCGCGCGTTCGACGCCGACCTTCAGGCCTCGAGCCGGGGCCGGGTGGCCGTCGTGTCCAGCACGGCGCTCAAGCGCCCGCTCGCCGGTGGTGCCAACTACGCCGCGGTCAAGGCTGCGACGGAAGCCTGGACGCGGGCCCTCGCACATGGCTTCACCAAGGCCGCGCGTGACGAGGGACGTGACCTCTCCGGTGCCGCGGTGATCTACCGCGTCAAGGGGTTGGATGGTCTGGAAGAAGCGCTCGCCGACGCCGTGGTCACCGCCTTCGCGGGCGACGCGGCCGACGTGAACGACCAGATCATCGATCTCACCGGGAGTCAGGCGTGAAGACGGAGCACGACCTCAACGAGCGCGGTTTCGCCTCGGACAACTACGCCGGGGTGCACCCGGACGTCATGGCAGCCCTCGTGGCGGCGAACGGCGGACACCAGGTGGCCTACGGCGCCGACGTGTACACGGCGCGGCTGCAGGAGGTCATGGCCCGTCACTTCGGTGACGACATCGAGGCGTTCCCCGTCTTCAACGGCACCGGCGCGAACGTCGTCGGGTTGCAGGCCATGTTGCCGCGCTGGGGCGCGGTCATCGCTGCGACGACGGCGCACATCAACGTCGACGAGGGCGGTGCCCCGGAGCGCGTGGGCGGGTTCAAGATCCTCAACGTCGTCACGCCCGACGGAAAGCTGACGCCGGAACTCGTCGACACCGAGGCCTGGGGCTTCGGTGACGAGCACCGCGCGCAGCCCGGCGTCGTCTCGATCACGCAGTCGACCGAGCTGGGCACGCTCTACACGGTCAAGGAGATCAAGGAGCTCGCCGACCACGCCCACTCGCTCGGCCTCAAGCTGCACCTCGACGGCTCGCGGCTGTCGAACGCAGCGGCGGCCCTCGGCGTCAGTCTGCGCGAGATGACGACGGACGCCGGTGTCGACGTCCTCAGCCTCGGCGGTACGAAGAACGGTGCGATGCTCGCCGAGGCGGTCGTCGTCATGAACCCGGAGGCAGCCGAAGGCCTGCCGTACGTGCGCAAGTACACGATGCAGCTGTCGTCGAAGATGCGGTTCGTCGCGGCGCAGCTCATCGCCCTGTACGAGGGCGAGCTGTGGCTCGAGAACGCCCGTCACGCCAACGCGATGGCGCGTCGTCTGCGCGACGGTGTGGAGGCCGGTCTCGCGGACGGTTCCATCAAGGGTGTGGAGTTCACCCAGGACACGTACGTCAACGGCAACTTCGCGGTGCTGCCCGAAGGTGTGGCCGACGTCCTGCGCGAGAAGTTCCGGTTCTACGACTGGGACGCGGCGCGCCGCGAGGTGCGCTGGATGTGCTCGTTCGACACGAGCGAGACCGACGTGGACGCGTTCGTCGCAGCCATCGCTGAGGCAACCACCGGCTGATCGTCCGGCAGGCCGTCGCACTCACGCGACAGGCGCGCCCACGGCAACCTTTTGGGGTTGTCCGTGGGCGCACCTATTCTTGAAACATGCCTGGTGAGTCCCTCTTCCACGACCTTGAGCCCCTGCTGGAGCAGGTGAACAAGCCGATCCAGTACGTCGGCGGCGAGCTCAACGCCCAACTCAAGGACTGGAACTGCGGCGGCTACGGCCCCGACGGTGAGGAGCTGACCACCCGCTGGGCGCTCATGTACCCCGACGCCTACGAGGTGGGCGTGCCCAACCAGGGCGTCATGATCCTCTACGAAGTGCTCAACGAGCGCGACGACGCTCTCGCCGAGCGCACGTACTCGATGTGGCCGGACATGGAAACGCTCATGCGCGAATCCGGCGTTCCGCAGTTCACCGTCGACGGTCACCGCAGCGTGCGCGACTTCGACGTGCTGGGTGTCTCGTTCTCCACCGAGCTCGGCTACACGAACCTGCTGACGGCGCTCGATCTCGCGGGTATCCCGATGCACGCGAACGAGCGGGGTCTCGACGACCCCATCGTCCTCGCGGGCGGGCACTCGGCCTTCAACCCCGAGCCCATCGCGGACTTCATCGATGCCGCCGTCGTCGGTGACGGCGAGGAGGCCGTGCTCCTCATCACCGACATCATCAAGGAGTGGAAGAGCAGCGGTAAGCCCGGCGGACGCCGCGGCCTCCTGCTCGAACTCGCACGCACCGGCAGTGTCTACGTGCCGTCGATGTACCAGGTCGACTACCTGCCCGACGGGCGCATCCAGCGCGTCGTCCTCACCGAGGAGGCGCAGGGCGTGCCGTGGCGCGTCTCGAAGCACACGGTGATGGACCTCGACGAGTGGCCGTACCCGAAGCAGCCGCTCGTACCGATGGCCGAGTCGGTGCACGAGCGCATGAGCGTCGAGATCTTCCGCGGCTGCACCCGCGGCTGTCGCTTCTGCCAGGCAGGCATGATCACCCGCCCGGTGCGCGAGCGCTCCATCACCGGTATCGGCGAGATGGTCGAGAACGGCCTGGCCGCAACCGGTTTCGAGGAGGTCGGCCTGCTGTCCCTCAGCTCCGCCGACCACACCGAGATCGGTGATCTCGCCAAGGGCCTGGCCGACCGCTACGAGGGCACCCAGACGGGTCTGTCCCTGCCCTCGACCCGCGTCGACGCGTTCAACATCGACCTCGCCAACGAGCTCACCCGCAACGGTCGACGCTCCGGTCTGACGTTCGCGCCCGAGGGCGGCAGCGAGCGCATCCGCAAGGTCATCAACAAGATGGTCTCCGAGGACGACCTCATCAACACGGTCGCAGCGGCCTACGGCGCCGGCTGGCGTCAGGTGAAGCTGTACTTCATGTGCGGGCTTCCCACCGAGACGGACGAGGACGTCCTGCAGATCGCCGACATGGCCAAGCGCGTCATCGAGACGGGCCGCCAGGTCTCGGGTCGCAAGGACATCCGCTGCACCGTCTCCATCGGTGGCTTCGTGCCGAAGCCGCACACGCCGTTCCAGTGGTGCGGTCAGCTCTCCGCGGAGGAGACCGACGAGCGCCTCAAGAAGCTCAAGGACGCCATACGCTCCGACAAGAAGTTCGGTTCGAGCATCGGCATGCGCTACCACGACGGCAAGCCCGGCATCGTGGAGGGGCTGCTCAGCCGCGGTGACCGCCGCATCGGTTCGGTCATCGAGGCGGTCTGGCGTGACGGCGGTCGGTTCGACGGCTGGAGCGAACACTTCAGTTACGAGCGGTGGATGGAACAGGCCGCCCGCGTCTTCGCGGAGATGGACGACCCCATCGACGTCGACTGGTACACCACGCGCGAGCGCGGCGAACTCGAGGTGCTCCCGTGGGATCACCTCGACTCCGGCCTCGACAAGGAATGGCTCTGGCAGGACTGGCAGGACGCCCTCGACGAGGAAGAGGTCGACGACTGCCGCTGGACGCCGTGCTTCGACTGTGGCGTGTGCCCGCAGATGGACACCGACATCCAGATCGGCCCCACGGGCAAGACGTTGCTGCCACTCACCGTTCTCGGCTCGGGAGCCAAGAAGCTGGCGTCAGCCGAGCACTCGCACTGATGGCCACACGCTCCAGGGCGTCCCGGCGAGGACGCTCCGGACGCGCACGTCGAGCTCCGGCGAGCGTCAGGGGCCGTGACACCCGCGTCGACAGTCTGCGCGGACTCGTCCTCATCTCGATGTTCGTGGCGCACTGCGCTCCGAGCCCCGGGCCGCTGCGCCTGTTCAACCTGACGGAGTTCGCCACGGCGCCGCTGTTCGCTCTTCTCATCGGCATCGGCGCCGAACTGGGCGACCGAGGAAGCCGCGGGCTCCCGGCAGCGTTCGTGCGCGCCGGCATTCGCGCCGCTGTGCTGGTCGCTCTCGGTTTGTGGCTGGAGACGTGGGGAGCCCAGGTCGACATCGTCCTGCTCTACCTCGCGTTGCCGACCCTTCTGGCTCCGTTGCTCGCTCGACTTCCCGTGACGGCGCTTGCCGGTGTCGCGACGGCGCTGTGGGCTTCGGCCCCCTACTTCATGGAGTCGTTCGGCTCGAAGGCGGCCGAGGCTGCCGTCCGGGGCGACCAGGTCGGTGCGCGTTTGTGGAATGTGGTCTTCACCGGTACCCACTATCGCCTGACGACGCTCCTCGTCTTCACGTGCATCGGCATCATCCTCTGGCGAGCGATGTCGTCGGTTCGCCTCAATTGGCACATCGCGGCAGCAGGCGTCTTCTCGCTCCTCCTGGCTGCAGGGCTGATGCTCGCCAAGGAGGGCGGCCGCATCGACTTCGAGCCCTACAGCGGCACGCACCTCGAGGTCGCCTTCTGCGCGCTGCTCGTCGTCGGTATCTCGGGCGTCTGGCTCGGGCTCGCTCCCGACCATGTGGACATCCCGCTGCTCTCCGTCGCGGGTGCCATGACGCTCAGCGTCTACGTGGTGCAGATCGGATACCTCGCCTGGTACGTACGCTCGTACGCACCAGGTCAGCCCGACGACAGCTGGGCGAACGTCGCGATCCTCACGGCTCTCGGACTTGTCCTTCCTCTCCTGTGGCGCTCGGCCGTTCCGCGCGAACCGCTCACGAAGGGCCCGATCGAAGGTCCGACGGCGGTGCTCACCCGCGTCTTCCGCTGATGGCCGAGGGGGCTCACCCGGATCAGGCGGGGACCGTGACCTCGCTCGGCACCCGACCTCGACGCCTCATGCCCAGACATGCCACAGCAGCGAGTCCGCACAGCGCGGCCCCGACCATCCAGGCCCACGTGTAGGTGCCGAGTCCGTCGCGCACCATGCCCGCCGCCGTCGCGGCGATCGCCGCCCCGATCTGGTGGCTCGCGAAGACCCAGCCGAAGACGATGGCGCCTCGCTCCGGGCCGAAGTACGCGCGGCACAGGGCAATGGTGGGCGGCACGGTTGCCACCCAGTCGAGGCCGTAGAAGAGGATGAAGACGAACATGCTCGGCTTCACGTCGTCGGTGAAGAGCATGGGCAGCACGATGAGGCTCAGTCCCCGGCCCGCGTAGTAGATCGTGAGCAGCAGCGCAGGGTCGACGCGGTCGGTGAGCCATCCCGAGAAGATCGTGCCGATGATGTCGAACACCCCGACGAGCGCGAGAAGGCTCGCGGCGGCCGTGCCGGCCATGCCGTGATCCATGGCGGCCGGAATGAAGTGGGTGCCGACGAGGCCGTTCGTCGTCGCGCCGCACACGGCGAACGTGAAGGCCAGGATCCAGAACGCCGGACGGGCGGCCGCGTCCTTGAGCGAGGAGAGCGCGAGTCGGGCCGCGCCCGTGGAAAACCGGTGGGGGAGTGCGCACGGGCTCGTCGGCCGGTACGCCGTAGGCGTTGACGCCGAGGTCGGCGGGGTGATTGCGCATGCGCCAGAGCACAAGCGGGATCGCGACGAGCGCCAGTGCACCGATGGCGACGGTGGCCGAGCGCCAGCCCGACGCATCGGTGAGCTGGGCCATGATCGGCAGGAAGATGAGCTGGCCCGTCGCCGCCCCGGCGGCCAGAACACCCGAGACGGTGGCGCGGCGCTTCTCGAACCACCGGTTGCTCACCGTCGCGACGAGCGACATCGACATGACGCCGGCACCGAGGCCGATGAGCGCGCCCCAGCATGCGATGAGCTGCCACGGCTGCGTCATCCACACCGGCAGCACGGCGCCTGCGGCGATGAGGGCGAGCGCGGCCACCACGACCGCGCGGACGCCGAAACGCTCCATGGCCGCGGCGGAGAACGGCGCAGTGAGGCCGTAGAAGAGGAGATTGACCGACACGGCGGAGCCGATGAGGCCCATCGACCACCCGAACTCCTCGTGGAGCGGATGCATCATGACGCTCGGTGCCGAACGGAAACCGGCGGCGGAGATCGCTGTGATGAAAGTGATGCCCGCGACGATCCAAGCGGGGTGGAGCCGCGGTGCGCGCGGGCGCATCGGCTGCGTCATGAACGCATGGTAGAGGCGCTCGACGCGAGCACGGGTAGGCTTCTCACTCGTGGCACGTCAGCGAGTTCCCGAAGGCCCACCTCCCGCACCGGCAGTGCAGAAGGTGTCCGTGCGCTACGCCAAGCGCGGGCGCCTGCGCTTCTCCTCGACACGCGACTTTCAGCGCGCGCTCGAGCGAGCGGTCCGTCGCGCGGGCGTGCCGATGGCCTTCTCCGCCGGCTTCCACCCTCATCCGCGTATTTCCTATGCCAACGCTGCCCCGACGGGAACGGCGTCCGAGTCGGAGTACTTCCAGCTCCAACTGACGCAGGTGTGTGACGTCGAGAAGCTTCGTGAGGCACTCGACGAGTCGCTGCCGACGGATCTCGCCGTCCTGCGTGTCGTGGAAGCCGCACCGGGTGCGCTCGCGGATCTGCTCCAGGCCAGCGTCTGGCAACTCGACTTCGAGGGCATCCCGCTCGAGACCCTCACCGAAGCCGTCGACGCGTTCATGACGCGCACCGAACTGCTCGTCACGCGCATGACGAAGTCGGGCGTGCGCGAGTTCGACGTCCGCCAGGCTGTCCTCACCTCCGACGTCGTCGGGGTTCGTTCCGACGCCGGTGCCGAGATCGCCCGGTGGACGATGACGATCCAGCACACCACGCCCGCCGTACGACCCAACGACGTGCTCAAGGGCATCGGTGAACTCACGGAACTCGTCGTTCCGCGCCCGCCGCTCATGACCCGCCTCGCGCAGGGCACTCTGGAGCCCGGCAACACGGTCGGAGACCCGTTCGAGCAATGATGTCCTCGCGTGGCGAGTGGGCCGCACGGCGACGACCTGTGCGATACTGCCTGTGGTTCGCGTGAGTCTCACAGAATTCGCGGCGAACCCGCAGAACCTTCCGACCGCGCCGACGGGACGTGGGGGACGACGGCGCGAGCCGCACCTCACCCGACGCCGTCCGGAGCGAGGGTGGCCGACGCACACACTGCGAAGCTGCCGACCGCGAGGGGCTGCGGCGTGACGTTCGGTGCCGCGCGATGCGCGAGCCGACGATCCACGTAGAAGACGACTTCCGTCGTTGCGGGTCACGACCCGAGACGGCGATTTGCTTCATCCGCGCCGCGGCGCGTGCAAGGCCAAACGGGCCTTTCTGTGGCACACGCCGTGCCGACGAGAAGGAGGGCCCATGGCCCCCGAGAACAACGACGAGACCACCTCCGCGAGCCCCTTCTTCGCAGGTAGTCCTTTCGCCTCACAGCAGGCTCCCGAAACGCCGGAGGTCGACGAGACCGAGGAAGCCGACACCACCGACGAGGCAGCTGCGGCTCCCGCGCCCGGCGCCGCCTTCGGTCTGCTCTTCCAGGCTCCGGACCCGCAGAAGCGCGCTCCCAAGCGTGAGCGCGTGCCCCGCGAGGACGAGCGTGACGAGGCCTCAGCGTCGGACGACGACGCCGAGTCGCGCTCGGAGGACGGCGGCGACGGGGACGACACCTCGCGTGGCAACCGCGGACGAGGCAGTCGCCGCGGTTCGCGTGACGGGAACAACGATCGCAGAGACAGTTCGGCCAACTCCGTCGCCGCGGGGGACGGCGACGCCGACGACGTGAACGCCTCCGGCGACGACGACACCGATGACAACGACGACGACCAGACCCCGCGTCGCCGCCGGCGCGGTGGCCGCGGTCGCCGCTCGAACTCCTCCAAGAACTCGGGCGATTCCGGCGATTCGAACAACTCGGGCGACAAGAACTCGAACGAGTCGAACGGCTCGAACAACGGCAAGAACGCCGAGCGCGAAGGCGACGCGAACGAGGACGACATCTCGGACAACGCCTCGAACGACTCCGACAACGGCGACGACGACTCCAACGACTCGGGTTCGCGCAAGCGCACCCGCCGTCGTCGCCGCAGCGGTTCGGGCGGCTCGGACTCCGACGATCCGAACACCGTCACGCGCGTCCGCGAGCCCCGCAAGGTCAAGGACGAGGTCACCTCGATCAAGGGGTCGACGCGTCTCGAGGCGAAGAAGCAGCGCCGCCGCGAGGGCCGCGAGGCCGGTCGTCGCCGCACCGTCATCACCGAGGCCGAGTTCCTCGCTCGCCGCGAGAGCGTCGAGCGCGTCATGGTCGTGCGTGAGCGCGAGGGCCGCACGCAGATTGGTGTCCTCGAGGACGGCGTGCTCGCCGAGCACTACGTCTCGCGCCAGGAGCAGGCCTCGTCGATGGCCGGCAACGTCTACCTCGGTCGCGTCCAGAACGTCCTGCCCTCCATGGAGGCCGCGTTCATCGACATCGGTCGCGGCCGCAACGCCGTGCTGTACGCCGGTGAGGTCAACTGGGACGCCGCCGGCCTCGACAACCAGCCCAAGCGCATCGAGCACGCCCTCAAGGCGGGCGAGAGCGTCCTCGTCCAGGTGACGAAGGACCCGATCGGCCACAAGGGCGCCCGCCTGACCTCGCAGATCTCCCTTCCGGGGCGCTTCCTCGTCTACGTGCCGGGCAACTCGATGACCGGCATCAGCCGCAAGCTGCCCGACGTGGAGCGCGCACGCCTGAAGAAGATCCTCAAGGAGGTCGTGCCCGCCGACGCAGGCGTCATCGTGCGCACCGCCGCCGAGGGTGCCTCCGAGGAGGAGCTGCGCGCCGACGTCGAGCGCCTCACGAAGATGTGGGAGAAGATCCAGAAGAAGGCCGAGAGCGGCAACGCCCCGGTGCTCGTGCACGGCGAGCCGGACCTCACGGTCCGCGTCATCCGTGACGTCTTCAACGAGGACTTCGCCAAGATGGTCGTCTCCGCCGACCGCGCCTGGAACGAGGTGCACTCCTACATCTCCGAGGTGGCTCCGGACCTCACCGAGCGCCTCGAGAAGTGGACCGGAGAGAAGGACGTCTTCGCCAAGCACCGCATCGACGAGCAGCTCGCCAAAGCCATGGACCGCAAGGTCTGGCTGCCGAGCGGTGGTTCGCTCGTCATCGACCGCACCGAGGCCATGACGGTGGTCGACGTCAACACGGGCAAGTTCGTCGGCTCCGGCGGCAACCTCGAAGAGACGGTGACGAAGAACAACATCGAAGCTGCCGAGGAGATCGTGCGTCAGCTGCGACTGCGCGACATCGGCGGCATCATCGTCGTCGACTTCATCGACATGGTGCTCGAGAGCAACCGCGAGCTCGTCGTGCGCCGTCTCCTCGAGTGCCTTGGACGTGACCGGACGAAGCACCAGGTCGCCGAGGTGACGTCGCTCGGCCTCGTGCAGATGACGCGTAAGCGTGTCGGTTCGGGCCTCGTCGAGGTGTTCTCCGAGCAGTGCGAGTCGTGCCATGGGCGCGGCATCATCGTGCACGACCACCCGGTCGAGAACCGTGACATCAACGGCAACGACACGAACCGCAAGGGTCGTGGCTCGCGTCGCGGTGGCAACGGCAATGGTGGCTCCAACAACGGAGGGGGCAACGGCAACACCTCCGGCGGCTCGAACTCCAACTCCAACGACTCGTCCCACGACAAGAAGGGCGACGAGCGCGACAACGGCTTCGCCCAGATCGCGGCTGCGGCGCACGCTGCTGCCATCTCCGCGGGCGACAAGTCGGCCACGTCCGAACCGGTCTCCACGGCCTCGTCCGAGGACGCAGTCGTGAGCGAGAAGGACGCCGCGACGAAGGCGGCCGCACCCGAGCGCACCACGGTGCGTGAGAACGTCGGGCACGTCGAGTCGTCGTCGAGCACCTCGACGAAGAGCGCGCCGCAGGAGCCGGGCAAGACCCCGGCTCGCCGTCGCGGTTCGCGTCGTGCCGCCACATCGACGGGTGCGCCCACGGCAGCCGGAGAGGCGACCGTCATGACGGTTCAGGCCTCCACGACCACGAGTGACGCTCCGGCAGCTGCCGCTGCGTCGCCCGAGACGCCCGCTGATGCTCCGAAGGTCGCCGCTGACTCGGCCCCGACTCAGGCGGAGGCCCCGGTCGTCACGCAGGAGGCGACGGCCCCCGCGAAGCGTCCGCGTCGTCGTGCGGCGTCGAGCTCGGGTGCGCCCGTGAGCCTGCAGGCCGTCGACCTGGCTGACGCACCGATGTCGAGCGCGCCGCTGACGAAGGTCGCCGGTGAGGCGAGCGACGCCGCCGGTTCCGCGCAGAGCGCTCCGACGCAGGCTGCGGCCACCTCCGAAACGAAGGCCCCGGCCCGCAAGAAGCGCACGCGCGTCGTCGCCCCGGCCGGTGCGCCGGGCACGAAGGCCGACGAGGCCTGATCGCCGAACACCACGAGAGCGCCCCGCCTCCTGCCGTATCGCAGGTGGCGGGGCGCTTTCGACGAATGCGTCAGTAGCCGGTGCGGCCGTCCACGGCTTCGCGCAGGAGATCCATGTGGCCGAGGTGGCGGGCGTACTCCTCGACGAGGTGCACGAGGATCCAGCGCAGGTTGACCGGTTCGCCCCTACGCAGGCCGCGCACGGGGGAGTCGAGGTCGCTCCACGCGGCGGCCCGCGCTCGCGTCACGTCGAGTTCGCGCTCGTAAGCGGCGAGGTTGGCGGCCGCGTCGGCGGCGTTCGCGAGGTCGAAGTCGCCGTAGGGCTCGTCCGCGGTGGAGTAGTAGTCGGGCACATCCTGTTCGTCGTCGAGCACGACGCGCAGCCAGTACGCCTCGACCTCCGTGAGGTGGCGCACGACACCGATGAGACTGAGGGTGGACGGAGGAACGCTGCGGCGGGCGAGCTGCTCGGTGTCGAGGCCGGCGATCTTGAGCAGAACGGTGTCGCGGTAGAGATCGAGCCAGCCGTCGAGCACGGCGCGTTCGCCGCTCACCTTCGGCGGATCGCCTCGTTCGTCGTCGCGCTCGGGCACGATGGGTGTCGTCATGCGTGCAGCCTGGTGGCTGCGCGCCGGTGCGGCAAGCGAATTTCGGGGCCTTCGCAGATTTGGGGCGAGCCACCGCGCACGGTATTCTTGTTCTTTGGTGCGCCCACCGCGCCCGGTGTCCTGCTCGCAGGGTAGCTACCGGCCGGTCAGACAGAGCGAGTGCGCCATGACGAAAGAGAGTCCCACGTGTACGCGATTGTTCGCGCAGGTGGCCGCCAGGAGAAGGTCTCCGTCGGCGACACCCTTCTGATCGACAAGGTGACGACGAAGCCGGGCGAGTCGTTCGAGCTCAAGCCGCTCATGCTTGTCGACGGTTCCGACATCACGGTCGACGCCGACGCGCTGGCCAAGGTCACCGTCACGGCCGAGGTCATCAAGGCCGCCAAGGGCCCGAAGATCACGATCATGAAGTACAAGAACAAGACGGGTTACCGTAAGCGCCAGGGCCACCGTCAGCCGCTGACGCAGATCAAGGTCACCAAGATCGGCTGAGCCACGGCTCAGAACTGATCTTCCACAGATTTTCGAAAGAGGCTTCGACATGGCACACAAGAAGGGTGCATCCTCGACCCGAAACGGTCGTGACTCCAACGCCCAGCGACTCGGCGTGAAGCGCTTCGGCGGTCAGATCGTCGGCACCGGCGAGATCATCGTCCGCCAGCGCGGCACGCACTTCCACCCCGGTGAGAACGTCGGCCGTGGCGGCGACGACACGCTGTTCGCTCTCGCCCCCGGCGCGGTCAAGTTCGGCCAGCGCAAGGGCCGCAAGGTCGTCGACATCGTCGTCGAGCCGGAGATCACGGCCTGATCCTCGCGATCGCTTGTTGAAGGGGTGAGCCCAGCAATCGGGCTCACCCCTTCACGCATGTCTGCACGTCCCTAGAATCGAGGACGAGGGCTCTTCGCCGTTCGTCCACTGGCTGCGTCCGCTCGAGGCCGCACCGAAAGGAACCACCATGGCAACGAACTTCGTCGACCGCGTCGTCCTCAATGTGACGGCGGGCAACGGCGGCCACGGCGTGGCCTCCGTCAAGCGTGAGAAGTTCAAGCCGCTCGGTGGCCCTGACGGCGGCAACGGCGGCCACGGCGGCGACGTCGTGTTCGAGGTCGACCCCCAGGTGACGACGCTGCTCGAGTACCACCGCAACCCGCACCGCAGCGCCACGAACGGCAAGCCCGGCGCGGGCGACGAGCGCAACGGCGCCGACGGCGACGAGCTCGTCCTCCCGGTGCCCGAAGGCACGGTCGTCAAGGACCGTGAGGGCAACATCCTCGCCGACCTCGTCGGCTTCGGCAGCCGGTTCATCGCTGCCGCCGGCGGTCGTGGTGGACTCGGCAACAAGGCCCTCGCGAGCCGCCGCCGCAAGGCTCCCGGCTTCGCCCTCCTCGGCGAACCGGGGGAGACGGCTGACGTCGTGCTCGAGCTCAAGACGCTCGCCGACGTGGCCCTCATCGGCTTCCCCAGCGCAGGCAAGAGCTCGCTCGTCTCCGTCGTGAGCGCGGCCAAGCCGAAGATCGCCGACTACCCGTTCACGACGCTCGTGCCAAACCTGGGCGTCGTCAACGCGGGCAGTGAGCGCTTCACCATCGCCGACGTGCCCGGCCTCATCCCCGGCGCCAGCCAGGGCAAGGGCCTCGGCCTCGAGTTCCTGCGACACGTCGAGCGCTGCTCGGTGCTCGTGCACGTCATCGACTGCGCCACGCTCGAGCCGGGCCGCGACCCCATGAGCGACCTCGACCAGATCGAGCACGAGCTGTCGGAGTATGTCGCCGACGACTCGCTGGGCGGCAAGCCGCTGTCCGAGCGCACCCGCATCGTCGTGCTCAACAAGGCCGACGTTCCCGACGCACTCGAACTCGCCGAGATGGTCAAGCCGGACCTCGAGGCCCGCGGCCTCGAAGTCTTCATCGTCTCCGCCGTCGCCCACCTCGGACTCAAGGAGCTCACGTTCGCGCTTGCGCGTCACGTCGCCGAAGCCCGCAAGGAAGTCGAATCCGCCGTGCCCGCGCGCGTCATCGTCCGACCCAAGGCCATGGACGACGCCGGGTTCAAGATCGTCAAGGAAGGCGGCACGGACGGCACGATGTTCCGCATCGTCGGCGAGCGCCCCACCCGCTGGGTTCGCCAGACCGACTTTGCGAACGACGAAGCAGTTGGCTACCTTGCGGACAGGTTGAACCGCCTCGGAGTGGAAGAAGAACTGTTCAAGGCCGGCGCAGTGCCCGGCTCGACGGTTCTCATCGGCCCCGGCGACAACGCCGTCGTCTTCGATTGGGAGCCCACGCTGCAGGCGGGCGCGGAACTGCTCGGTGCACGCGGCACCGACCTGCGCCTCGAGGAGAACGCTCGCCCCACTCGCGCCGAGAAGCGCGACGAGTTCCACGGCCGCAAGGACGGCCAGCGTGTGGCTCGCGAAGAGATCGCCGCGGAACGGGAAGCCGGTATCTGGACCGAGCACGACGGCTACCGCCAGTAGTCACCTCGCCGTTCGACGAGTCGGAGAAGGGAATACCCCCGTTGTCTGCAGCCCACACGAGCGAGAGCCTTCGCGAGCAGATTCGCGATGCCAAACGCGTCGTCGTCAAGGTCGGTTCGTCGTCCATCACATACACGAGTGGGGGCATCAACCACTCCGCGCTCACCGAGCTCGTCGGCATCCTCGCCGAACGTCGCCACGCGGGCAAGGAAGTGCTCCTCGTCTCCTCCGGCGCCATCTCCGCAGGCATGGCGCCGCTCGGGATGCAGACGCGGCCCACCGCGCTTCCCGAGGCGCAGGCCGCCGCCGCAGTCGGCCAGGGCCAGATCATGTCGGCCTACTCGCTGCTGTTCCAGGGCCTCGGCCTCACCGCCGGGCAGGTACTCCTCACGAGTGACGACGTCACCCGCCGCACCACCTACCTCAACGGCCGATCCACCCTCGAGACGCTCCTCGACCACGGCGCCGTGCCGATCATCAACGAGAACGACACCGTCGCCACCCAGGAGATCCGCTTCGGCGACAACGACCGCCTCGCCGCGCTCGTCAGCCACCTCATCGACGCCGACGCGCTCATCCTGCTCTCCGACGTCGACTCCCTCTACGACGGCCCGCCCAGCCGCGAAGGCACCAAGCGCATCCCGTTCGTCCCCAACGTCGAAGAGATGAAGGACGTCGAGATCGGCGGCACCGGATCCGGCGTCGGCACCGGCGGCATGCGCACCAAGATCGACGCAGCCCGCATCGCCACCGCCGCAGGTGTGCCCACGATGCTCACCTCCATGCCGCAGGCCCGCGAAGCCTTCGCCGGCGACGACATCGGCACCGCCTTCGCGCCCACCGGACGCCGCCGCGGAGCCCGCCGCCTCTGGCTCGCTCACGCCACCACGCCCGCCGGCCGCCTCGTCCTCGATGAAGGCGCCGTCAAGGCTGTGCGCGACCGAGGACGCTCCCTCCTGCACGCCGGAGTCGTCGCCACCGAAGGCCGCTTCCTCGCAGGCGACGCCGTCGACCTCGCCGACGAGAACGGCACCGTCTTCGCCCGCGGCCTCGTCAACTACGACGTCGCCGACGTCGAACGCGCCAAAGGCCGCTCCACCCGCGAACTCTCCGACAACATCGGCCCCGCCTTCGAGCGGAGCCTTGTGCACCGCGACCATTTGGTCGTGCTCCCGTAGCCCTGTCTTCCGGCCGGGCCCAGGGGCCCGTCTCGGTGCGACATGGCTTCGGGCCACTCGTCGGTCAGGGCGCGTGAGAACCCCTCGCAAGCTCGGGATTCTCACGCGCCCTGGTCTCCTCGTGGAGTCCGCTTCCAGCAGGGTTGGCTCTACGAAGAGTGTTTCGGCTTTGTCGGTGCTGGGCTTTGGCGGGCAGGGGCTGCCGTGCGCCCCCTCGGCCAGGCTCCGTCACGCCTTGAGTGGAGGGACCCGGCGGGTGGTGCGTCCCGGGCCCGCCTCTCCAGCTTGGTGTGTGACCCGGGTCGCATTTGCGTTTGGGTCGCTGTTGGCCCCTCCATAGGATGAAAAACATGAACAGCAACCTTGAGCAGTCCACCGCACGGGTCGCCGCAGCCGGAAAGGCCGCGCGCGTCGCCTCGAAGCGACTCGCCCTGCTGTCACGCGCCGAGAAGGACGCCGCCCTCGGCGTCCTCGCCGACGCCATCGAAGCCGCCGAAGCGAGCATCGTCGCCGGAAACGGACGCGACCTTGAACGCGGCCGCGACGCCGGCATCTCCGACAGCCTCGCCGACCGCCTCCGCATGACGCCCGAACGCGTCAGCGCCGTCGCGCAGGCCCTCCGCGATCTCGCCGCACTGCCCGACCCCGTGGGTGAGGTCGTGCGAGGCAACACCCTTGCCAACGGCCTGCAGATCAAGCAGGTTCGCGTACCCATGGGTGTCGTCGGCATGGTCTACGAAGCCCGCCCCAACGTCACGGTGGACGCGGCCGGCCTCGGCCTCAAGAGCGGCAACGCCATGATCCTGCGCGGTGGCTCCGCAGCCGCAGACACCAACGCCGCCATTGTCGCCGCGCTCCGCGAGAGCCTCGAACGCCAAGGCCTGCCCGCCGACGCCGTGCAGCTGCTCGACGGCGGCCACGAGGACGTCCAGGCACTCATCACCGCGCGCGGCCTCGTCGACCTCGTCATTCCGCGCGGGGGAGCGAAGCTCATCGAGACCGTCGTCACCGGCTCCACCGTGCCCGTCATCGAGACCGGCACCGGCAACGTCCACGTCTACGTGGACGCCGACGCCGACCTCGACATGGCGCTCGAGATTGCCGTGAACTCCAAGACGCACCGTCCGAGCGTCTGCAACGCCGCCGAATCGTTGCTCGTGCACCGCGACGTCGCTGACGAGTTCCTCCCGCGCGTGCTGCGCACGCTCGCCGACAAGGACGTGACCCTTCACGCCGACGAGCGCGCCACGGCCCTCGCCGGCGACGTCGAGACGAAGCCCGTCACGGACGAAGCCTGGAACACCGAGTTCCACGACCTCGAAATGTCCGTCGGCGTCGTCGACTCACTCGACGAGGCCATCGAGCACATCGACGGCTACTCGACGCACCACACCGACTGCATCGTCACCGAGAACCGTGCCGCCGCACGCACGTTCATCGCCCAGGTCGACTCGGCCGTCGTCATGGTCAACGCCTCGACGCGCTTCACCGACGGCGGCGAGTTCGGCTTCGGCGCAGAGATCGGCATCTCGACGCAGAAGCTGCACGCCCGCGGACCGATGGCGCTCGCCGAGCTCACGACGACCAAGTGGGTCGTCGACGGAGACGGTCAGATCCGCTGAGCGGCCTCGCCGATGCCGTGACGGACTGCCCGACGCGCCCTCCTTCACGACGCGTGCGCGATTACGGCGGGTTCCGGGGCGAGGTGCTCGATCGACGGCTGGCGGCCGAGCGCGGACTCCTCGAGCGAGTCGTAGGCGACGTAGTGCGTCGGGCGTGCCTGCACCGCGGCGAACATACGGCCCACGTACTCGCCCAGGAGCCCGAGGCCGAGCAACTGCGCGGCCCCGAAGCCGCTGATGACGACGATCGTGGAGGCCCAGCCCGTCACGGAGTGGGCCATGACCTTGGCCCACAATGCGAACGCGCCGACGCCGAAGGCGACGAGCAATCCGAGCAGCCCGCACCACGTCGCGAGGCGCAGCGGTGCGCTCGATGCGCCGGTGACGGCGTCGAGAGACAGCCGCAACATCTTGCTCAGCGGATACTTGGAGCGGCCGGCGGCGCGTTCCTCGCGGCGGTAGCCGACCTCGGCGGAGGGGAAACCGAGCGTCGGCACGGCGAGGCGCAGCACGCGGTTCGTCTCCGGCAGGGCCAGAACGGCGTCGACGGTCGCGCGCGACATCATCCGGAAGTCGCCGGCGTTCATCGCGCCGCGTGCGCCGAGCCGGGCCATGACGGCGTAGAACCCCTCGGCGGTGACCCGCTTGAAGAACGTGTCGCTCGAGCGATCCGTGCGCACGCCGTAGACGACGTCGACGCCGCGCTCCGTGCCGACGCGCAGCATCTCGCTGATCACCTCGGGCGGATCCTGCAGGTCGGCGTCGATCGTCACCGCCCAGTCGCCACGTGCGCGGGCGAGGCCGGCGCTGATCGCGGCCTGGTGACCCGAGTTGGCGCGCAGCCGGACGACGCGTAGCTGCGGCCACGCGCGGCGGTAGCGCTCGAGCAGAGCGGGCGTCGCGTCACGGGAGCCGTCATCCACGCACACGACCTCGTAGGACGCGCGCAGATCGTCAAGCACGGGGCGGAGTCGCTCGACGAAGAGGGGGAGGACGGACTCCTCGTTGAACATTGGGACGACGACGGAAAGGTGGGGATTCATGACGGCAGCTCTCGTGACGTGCGGTGCGCAACGGCCTGGCGTCAGCGACGTTAGGAGGGCCTGCTGTCCCGATGCTGTGTCGAGGCAGTATCCTTGCTTTCATGACGTCGCTTGTTTCGCTCGCCGCAACCGTTGAGGTTCCGGAGCTCGAGGAGAACCACATCTTCATGCCGCCGTGGGGCTTCGGTCTCATGGCGTTCACCATCTTCTTGCTGCTGTTCGCGCTGCTGTGGGCCTTCCGTAACACGGCTGCCCGCTTCGGTGCGCCGCGCGGCCAGGCTCACCACGGTGGCCCGGCTCCCGACAACCACAAGAAGCACGGGGCTTCGCACTGACACCACGAATCGGGGTCATGGGCGGTACGTTCGACCCCATTCACCACGGTCACCTCGTCGCGGCGAGTGAGGTTCAAAGCCTCCTCGACCTCGACGAGGTCATTTTCGTGCCCACGGGGCAGCCGTGGCAGAAGGCCGGTCGTGACGTCGCGGCTGCGGAGCACCGCTACCTCATGACGGTCATCGCGACAGCCTCGAACCCGCGCTTCAGCGTCAGCCGTGTCGACATCGATCGTGCCGGCCCGACGTACACGCGCGACACGTTGAAGGATCTGCACGCGCAGCGCCCCGACGCGGAACTGTTCTTCATCACGGGCGCCGACGCCCTGGCACAGATCCTGTCGTGGAAGGGTGTCGAGGA
The DNA here is from genome assembly GCF_003515945.1 of Dermacoccus abyssi. Classification (GTDB taxonomy): domain Bacteria; phylum Actinomycetota; class Actinomycetes; order Actinomycetales; family Dermatophilaceae; genus Dermacoccus; species Dermacoccus abyssi. The sequence goes on along the minus strand of NZ_QWLM01000003.1, from coordinate 132,210 downwards.
GCTGTGGGATCTCGCCCACTTCATCGGCGTCACCCGGCCCGGGCACGAGTTGAGTGACCACGGGCTCCCGCGTGATCGCGTCACCCTGCACGAGATTCCGGCCATGGCGATCAGTTCCACCGACTGCCGCGACCGCGTTCGCGGCGAAAAGCCGGTCTGGTATCTCGTGCCGGACGGCGTCGTGCAGTACATCCACAAGTATCAGCTTTACGGCCCCGAAGCGGGCCACCTCCAGGAGGACTAGGTGACGGCTACAGACCGTTCCATCGAACTGACGCAGGCGGCCGCCCAGGCCGCTGCGGACAAGCTTGCGACGTCCATCGTCGCCCTCGACGTGAGCGACCAGCTCGCGATCACCGACACGTTCGTCATCGCCTCGGCGGAGAGCGAGCGTCAGGTCAACGCCATCGTCGACGCCGTCGAGGAGGCCTTGTTGCCGCTCGGCTCCAAGCCGGTGCGCCGCGAGGGCCGCGCGTCGGGCCGTTGGGTGCTCATCGACTTCGGTGACATCGTGCTGCAGGCCTTCCACGAGGAGGACCGGGAGTTCTACGACCTCGAGCGCCTCTGGCAGGACTGCCCCGTCATCGAGTTGGATCTCGACGAAGCCGCTTCCTGATGGTCGCACCGCTCGATGGCCCGCTTCGGCGGGCCATTTTGCTGCGTCACGGTCAAACGGCGTGGAATCTCGAGAAGCGCTGGCAGGGACGAACGGACATCGCCCTCGATGCCACGGGACTCGCCCAGGCGGAGCGGGCGGCCGAGGTGCTCGTGCGGGACGCCTCCATCGTGTCCCTGACGTACTCACCGCTACGCCGCGCTGCGCAGACGGCGGCCGTGCTCAAGGGGGCGTTCGATCTTCGCGGACGTCCGCTGCGGCGTCGAAGCGACGAGCGCCTCGTCGAGATCGACACGGGCCAGTGGTCGACGATGCTGCACAGCGAGGTTCACGACGCCTACCCCGAGGAGAGCGCAGCCCTCGCGCGGGGGGAGGACATCCCGCGCGGCGTGCACGGTGAGTCGATGGCGGACGTAGCTGCACGCGTCCGTCCCGCGTTCGACGAGGCCACGGCGCCGCTCGCGGCGGGGGAGAGTGCCCTGCTCGTTCTGCACGGTGCCGCGATGCGCGCCCTGGCTGCTGACGCCGTGTGTCTTACTCACGGGCAGGTGGCGCACACTTTCACGGCCATCGGCAACTGCCGGTGGATCGTGCTCGTGGGCGACGACTCCGGCTCGTGGCGGGTGGAGCAGTGGAACGCGGGCGCCGGGGCTGCGGCGCCCTGATCGGTGACGATGTCCAGCGCTGAGTCAGTCACTGGGTCTCGCTGCGCCCTGTGAAGTAGATTGGGAACCGAAGTTACTCACCCGTACACGAGGAGCGGCCGAGCGAGATGAGCAGGCACGCAGGACGTGAGCGCAAGCGGATGTCACCGCAGCGCATGGCGCGACTGATGAACTTCTACCCGCCGTTGCTCGGCGCAGGCATCCGGGTGCGCGAGTTCAACGAGGACTGGACGCGTGCACGCGTCGAGCTTCGTCTCAACCGCTTCAACCGTAACCAGAACGGCACCGCGTTCGGCGGCTCGCTCAACGCGATGACTGACGCCTTTTACCCGCTGCTCGTCATGCACCAGATCGGCACGGACTATCTCGTGTGGGACAAGGCGTGCGAGATCGAGTTCAAGAAGCCGGGCACAGGCACCGTCTACGCGGAGTTCGAAGCGCCCAAGGAACTCGTCGCCGAGTTGAAGGCGAAGGCTGACGCCGAGGGCAAGGTGCTGCACACGTTCGAATGCGATCTTCACATGGCGGACGGCACCGTGGTGGCTCACGCGAAGCGCGTGGTCTACATCCGTAAGCGCTCGGATCGAGCCGCGGGCCAGGGGCAGGCGCAGTCGACCGGCGCGCCGGTTTCAGAGGCGTCGAACGTCGGCTGACCCCCGATTTGCGGGTGGCCGTGAAGGCTCGCTAAAGTATGCGAGTCGCGCAGCGTTGCTGAGTGATTCGCGCGGGGCTATGGCGCAGTTGGTAGCGCGCTTCCATGGCATGGAAGAGGTCTGGGGTTCGAATCCCCATAGCTCCACAAGTACGCCGAAGGGGCCGGACACGCTTTTCGTCCGGCCCTTCGGCGTACCCATAGACGTGGTGATTCGAGGAGGAGGGCGAGCGCTAGCGAGCCCGACGGAGTCCCCATAGCTCGCGTCAGCGACCCCAGCCACCGAACCACAAGGCAACAAGGGACGAGATCTTCCCTTCTTGCACGCAAGATGCGCCCTTGGACACAAGAGGGGAAGAATCCGCACCTCGTTGCGTCATCCCGCCCGGAGCCGGCCGCCGGAGGTGCAGGCGTGGCGCTGCTCCGTGGGACGGAGCCGGGCCCGGCCCAAGTTGGCGCGGAGGCGACCGGAGGGTAAGGTAACCGTGTTGCTCACCCCGGTGAGCGCGGGGCTATGGCGCAGTTGGTAGCGCGCTTCCATGGCATGGAAGAGGTCTGGGGTTCGAATCCCCATAGCTCCACCAATGGCAGAACGGCCAGGACACGCTTTTCGTCCTGGTCGTTCTGGCATTTATTGAACTTTATGATTCGAGGAGGAGGGCGAGCGCTAGCGAGTCCGACGGAGTCCCCATAGCTCCACCAATGGCAGAACGGCCAGGACACGCTTTTCGTCCTGGCCCTTCTGCTTTGCCCCAAGGATCGAACCCGGTTGGCGGTGCACACGCAGAAGGGGCGGGCGTCCGAAGACACCCGCCCCTTCTGGCACTCGTCAGTGCGTCACTTGAGCTGGCCGCTCGTCAGGCCGAGTAGGCGCCGGGCGACGACGAGCAGCTGGATCTGCTGCGTGCCTTCGAAGATGTCGAGGATCTTCGAGTCGCGCGCCCACTTCTCGAGCAGCTCGGTTTCGGCGTAGCCGTCGACACCGACGAGCTCGATGCACGACAGCGCCACGTCGACGCAGGTGCGGCCGGCCTTGGACTTCGCCATTGACGCTTCCATCGAGTTGGGCTTGCCGTTGTCGGCCATCCACGCGGCGCGCAGCGTGAGCAGGAGCGCGGCCTCGTAGTCGGCCTCCATCTGCACGAGTCGGGCGCTCGCGTACGACTGCGCGGCGATCGGGGCGTCCCAGTCCTGACCGTGGCCGGCCTTCTCGAGCGCGGCGCGCGTGAAGTCGAGGCAGGCACGCGTCAGGCCCACGGCCATCGACGCGACGAGCGGACGCGTGTTGTCGAACGTCTGCATCGCACCACCGAAGCCGCCCTCGGTGCGGATCTCCGGGTCACCGAGCAGGTCGGAGGCCGGCACGCGGCAGTCGTCGAGCACGAACGCGGCGGTGTCGGAGGCGCGGATGCCGAGCTTGTGCTCGAGACGCACGAGCTTGAGGCCCGGGTTCGAGCGCTCCACGACGAACGACTTGATGGCCTTCTTGCCGAGCGACTTGTCGAGCGTCGCCCACACGACGACGAGCTCGGCGCGCTCACCGGAGGTGACGAAGATCTTCTCGCCGTTGAGGACGTACTCGTCGCCGTCCTTCGTGGCCGTCGTCCGGATGTTGCCGGAGTCCGAACCGGTGTCCGGCTCGGTGATCGCCATGGCGGCCCAACGGTTGCCGTAGCGCTCCTTCTGCTCGTCGTTCGCGACGGCGGCGATGGCGGCGTTACCGAGGCCCTGGCGGGGGATCGACAGCGTCAGGCCCACGTCGCCGCGGCACGTCTCCATGATGGACAGCGCCGAGCTCATGTTGGCGCCGTTCTTGTTGCCGCCCTTCTTGGCGGACTGGCTCGGCTTCTCCTCGTCCTCGGCTGCGCGCGTCGAGCCGGAGGCACCGGCGCCGTTTCCGGCGCCCGAGTCGGACATGCCGTCGATGAGGGCCGACACGAGGTCGAGCTCACGCGGGTACTCGTGCTCGGCGAGGTCGTACTTGCGGCTGACGGGGCGGAAGACCTCGTCGGCCATCGAACCGGCCTGCTTGACGAGGGGAACGAACTTCTTCGGGATTTCGAGATCGATCATGACGTTTCCTTTGCGCGAAATCTTCGGGGAGTGGGGGAGCGAGGCGTCAGACGCCCACGCCGCCCTCGAGGACGCCTGCGCCGCGCAGGTCGCGGTACCACCGCTCGTTGTCGAACTCCTTGACGAAGCCGTGGCCGCCGAGCAGCTGCACCGCGTCGCTACCGATCTGGGCGCCGTACTTCGTGACGAGCGCGCGAGCGTGCGCGATGGCCTCAGCGGCTGCTTCGGGCTTGCGGCCCGAGTCGAGACGAGCCGCCGCACGCAGCGTTGCCAGGCGCATGCCGTCGAGCTCGATCGCGATGTTCGCCACGGTGAACGCGACAGCCTGACGGTGGCCGATCGGCTCGCCGAACGCCTTGCGCTCCGTCACGTACTGGGAGACCTGGTCGAGCACGGCGCGGCCGGTGCCACACGCGAGAGCGGCCCACGCCAGGCGGGAGCGGCGGATCGCGTCGAGCGCGTCCTCGCTCGTGCCGAGAAGGTTGTCCGCCGAGACCTCGACGTTCTCCAGGTGCAGGCGGCCGGTGTGCGACGCGCGAATGCCCATGGCCGGGTCGTCGCTCACCTTGAGACCCTCGGTGCCGGCCTCGACGATGACGAGGCGCAGGTCGCCGTCGACCTCCGCCGTGACGACGAACAGCTCCGCCGAGTCGGCGCACGGCACGAGGGCCTTCTCGCCGGTGAGAACGAGTTTGTCGCCGCGGCGCTCACCCTTCGTAGCGGGCTTGCGCGGGTCGGCCAGCGGGCCGGCCTCGGCGATCGCCAGCGACGCGACGGCGGGCTTCTTCTCGTCGGTGAACGCGGGCAGATACGTCTCCTGCTGCGCCGACGAACCGTAGGAGGCAATCGCTCCGGCAACGGCGGCGGGCGCCATGATGCCGACCGCGAGACCCATGTCGCCGCGGGCGAGCTGCTCGAGCACGAGCACGTTCATGACGGCGGAGCGCTCCTCGGCGACACCGCCGAGCTCGGCGGGAACGGACAGGAGCGTCAGGCCCATCTCGGCCGCCTGGGTGCGGATCTCGTCGGGCACGGCGCGGGCACCGTCGGCGTCGGCGGCTGCGGGACGCAGAACCTCGTCGGCCAGTTCGGCAGCGACGCCGGCGACCATCGCCTGGTCCTCGGTCGGCGAGAGGTCGAACTCGCGACGCGGCTTCGTCGGGGCCGGACGTGCCGGCTCACCCGAACCGCTCTTCTTCGCGAACGCACGGCCCGCGGCAGTCTGAACCTTGAAGCCCTGCTTGCTGCCGTTGTAGAGCGCGCGCTCGACCTTGGAGCGCACGGCGGGGTTCTTGAGCAGGTCGTGCCCGCCCGCCTTGGCCAACAGTCGAAGAGCGACCGCCTGGCCCTTGTCGGCGATCGACGCCTTCGAGTTCGTGGAAGTCATCTCGCTCGGCCTTTCCTCTGGATCGTTGAGCGGCCCCCTGGCGGGCCAACTTTCCCTGAGGTTACCTGGTCGTAGGTACGCGCGGTATCGGAAACTGTGAGTATCGGTAACAACCTCTTCGGAGCGTGGCTCTGTGCGTTAGGACGGGGCGCCACGACGCTGGGGAGGCCGGAGCGTACCCTGGGCGCATGGTCACCGTCCGTCGCGCCGCACACTCCGACATCCCCGAGATCGTCCGACTCAAGGGCCTGCTCATGGAGGACGGTTGGCCATGGCACATCGAGCTCGACGACGCGTGGCGCGAGCGATGCGCGGCAGCCGCGGCGACCTTGCTGGACTCGCCGAACTACGCGTGCTTCGTCATCGACGCCGAGGAGGGTGCGGGCCCCGGCACACCGCTCGCATCGATCGTCTCGACGTCCGTGGAGCAGCACCTTCCCGGACCGAACGGATCGGGGCGTTCGGCGTACCTAGGTGACATGAGCACCGATCTGGTCTTCCGCGGTCGCGGCTACGGTAAGACCTTGCTCGACGCCGCGCTCGCCTGGTGTCGCGAACAAGACGCCGGGTGGGTGAGCTTGTTCTCCACCGAGAGTGGCCACTCGCTCTACCGCAAGGCCGGGTTCAGCCCGGTGGGGCCGTTCCAGCACATGTCGATGGGCCTGGACTGACTCGTCTCGCGACCCGGCGCGGCATGACAGCGTCAGCGGCGTCGGTCAGACCTGTCGTCGTTCTCGGTCAGCGCCGTCCTGGAACGGCGGCGATGACCGACTCGAAGATCCCGCGATCCAGTGCCGTGCCCTCGCGGCGCACCGACGCCTCGTCGAGCTGGAGGATGCGGTCGAGGCGAACCTCGCTCGGACGCCCGGCGCGATCCCACGCGCCCGATCCGATGTCCATCCAGTGCCGACCGGCTCGTGCTTCCTGCGCGGCGTCGCGGTCGTGGTCCTTGCTCGTCAGGGGGAGCGCGAGCGTCACGCCGTCCTCCTGCGGGTGACGGGCGACGACGAGCACCGGCCTGTCCTTGCCCTGGGTGTGGTCCTCCTCGTAGGGCACCCACGCCCAGACGATCTCGCCGGGGTCGGGACGGCCGTCGTCCTTCGCCTGCCAGCTCGTGGCGGGCAGGGCGCCATGCCAGTCGCCTCGATAGCCCGTGTCGGCGGGGGCGTTCGATGCAGGCGAGCGCCGCCCGCCGCCCCGTGAGTGCTGTGGCGTCGCGACGGTGCCCGGGGTTTTCGGCGCCTTCGATCGCTTCTCAGCACCGGAGCGATCCGAGCGCGATCTCCCGTCGAGAAGAGCCCTCATGCCCTCGCGCGCGAGGGAGGTAGCGACACGACCGGCCATCTGCTTGAGGTTCACGCCACGAGCCTAACGAGCGGGCCCGCCCTCGTGACGAAACACACGCGTCGGCAGCCCCGCGGACGGTACGAGGCACTCTTCGGCGGCTGGAACAATCGATAGGTGACCGAACCGACCGCGCTCCGCGACATCGCCGACCCCTCCGTCGTCGACGAGGGCAACGGCGCCCATCCGCGGGCCGGTCTCGCGATCGCGGCGCTCGCGCTCGGCGGCTTCGCCATCGGCACGACGGAGTTCGTCACGATGGGGCTGCTGCCCGACATCTCCCGCGGTCTCGGCATCTCGATCCCGCAGGCGGGCAACGCCGTCTCCGCGTACGCGCTCGGTGTCGTCATCGGCGCGCCGCTCGTCACGATGGTGTTCGCCAAGGTGCCGCGCAAGACGGTGCTCATCGGCCTCATGCTCGCGTTCTTCGTCGGCAACGTCGGGGCTGCTCTGGCTCCGAACTACCACGTGCTCCTCGCTGCCCGTGTCGTCTCCGGCATGCCGCACGGTGCCTTCTTCGGCCTCGGTGCGGTTGTCGCTGCGTCGCTCGTGGCCCAACACCGGCGCACCTGGGCCGTCTCGATGACGCTCGGCGGCCTCAACGTCGCCAACGTCATCGGCGTGCCGATCGCGACGTGGATGGGGCAGCGCATGGGATGGCAGTGGCCCTACGCGCTCGTGGCCGTCATCGGTCTGCTCTCGGCGCTCGCCGTGTTGGCGTGGGTGCCTCATCAGGGGACGACGGGACTCGTCACGGCGAAGAAGGAACTCAAGGCGCTCACCCGACCGCAGGTGTGGTTCGCGCTCGCCATCGGCATCGTCGGGTTCGGCGGCATGTTCTCGACGTTCAGCTACATCGCCCCGACGATGACCGAGTTGACCGGCTTCTCCGAGGCCACCGTGCCGCTCATCCTCGTCGTGTACGGCGTCGGCATGACGTGTGGTGCGCTCGTCTCCGGACGCGTCGCGATGCACGGGCTCATGCGCGGCATCTTCGGTTGCCTCATCGCGATCGCCGTCATGCTCGCCCTGTTCGGGTACGCCGCGCACTACAAGCCGACGGCCGTGCTGTTCGTCTGGCTTCTCGGCTTCCTGCCGACGGTCATGGTGCCGATGATCCAGATCCGCCTCATGGACGTTGCCCACGAGGGTCAGTCGCTCGCCGCCGCGCTCAACCACGCGACGCTCAACTTCGCCAACGCCCTCGGGGCGTGGCTCGGCGGCGTCGTCCTCGACGCGGGGCTCGGCTACGAGTGGTGCTCGCGTGTCGGTGCGATTCTCGCCGTGTTCGGCGCCGTCGTGGCTGCGGCGTCAGCGTTCACCTCACGCCGTGAGGCGGCCTCGCAGCACGCGGCAGCTGCCTGACCTACCCTTCGGGGTTTGCTCAGAATCGACGACGCGAGCGCTTGTCGTTGATGAGCCAGGCAGACAGCAGCCCGCCGGCCGCGCCGCCGAGGTGCCCCTGCCACGACACGCCCTGTGCCCCGGGGAGAACACCCCACAGGACGTAGCCGAACACGGCGAGGAGCGCGAGGCCGAGTGCAACCTCGGTCCAGCGCTTGCTCCACGCGCCGCGCACGATGAGGTAGGTCAGCCAGCCGAAGACGATGCCGGACGCTCCGGCCGTCGCAGAGTGCGGGGGAGTGAGGGCCCACGCCGCGAGACCCGAGCAGACCATGACGACGAGCGTCACCTGCACGGCCACCCGTCGTCCGCTGAGGCCCAGGAGGAAGCCGAAGGGCAGCAGCAGCGCCGTGTTGCCGATGAGGTGCGCCCACCCGTAGTGCGCGAAGGAGAACGTGAAGATCGACGGGAGGTCGGTGAACTCCCAGGCGCGCAACGACGCGAAGCGGTCGACGGCGTGACGCGTGATCACGTCGATGATCTCGACGACCCACAGCAGGGCCACGAAGAAAGCGGTGTCGACGGCGGAGGACCCTGCCCGTCCACTGGCCTGGCGCGTTCGCTCACGAAGGTCCATGGACCCATTCTGCCAACGCTGGGGAGCGAGTCGGGCACTGGAGCGACGGCGGTGATCCGGTGCGCGCAGGCATGGAAGAATGAATGGTCACGTACTGTGCCGTCCCCGACGTAGCGCTCCAGACGAAATCGACGAGGTATTCAGTTGTCACCCATGGCCCGCAAGGCACTCGAGCCGGCCGCGACCCCGCCGGAGATGATCCGCAACTTCTGCATCATCGCCCACATCGACCACGGCAAGTCGACGCTGGCCGACCGCATGCTCCAGTTGACGGGTGTCGTCGAGCAGCGGGCCATGCGCGCGCAGTACCTCGACCGCATGGACATCGAGCGTGAGCGCGGTATCACGATCAAGAGCCAGGCCGTGCGCATGCCGTGGGAGCTCGATGGTCAGACGTACGCGCTCAACATGATCGACACCCCCGGTCACGTCGACTTCACATACGAGGTCTCGCGTTCGCTCGCCGCGTGTGAGGGCGCGATCCTCCTCGTCGACGCCGCTCAGGGCATCGAGGCTCAGACCCTCGCGAACCTCTATCTCGCGATGGAGAACGACCTCGAGATCATCCCGGTGCTCAACAAGATCGACCTGCCGGCAGCGCAGCCGGAGAAGTACGCCGCCGAGATTGCGGGCCTCATCGGCGCCGACCCCGACGACGTTCTCAAGGTTTCCGGCAAGACCGGCGAGGGCGTCGAGGCGCTCCTCGACAAGATCGTCGGCACGCTGCCCCCGCCCGTCGGTGACGCAGACGCCCCGGCGCGCGCCATGATCTTCGACTCGGTCTACGACACCTACCGCGGCGTCGTCACCTACGTCCGTGTCGTCGACGGCAAGCTCAACCCGCGCGAGAAGATCGCCATGATGTCCACGGGTGCCACGCACGAACTCCTCGAGATCGGCGTCAGCTCGCCCGAGCCGACCGCGACGAAGGGCCTCGGCGTCGGCGAGGTGGGTTACCTCATCACCGGTGTGAAGGACGTGCGTCAGTCCAAGGTCGGTGACACCGTGACGAACGCGGCCAAGCCGGCCGACAAGGCCATCGGCGGGTACTCGGACCCGAAGCCCATGGTGTTCTCGGGGCTGTACCCGATCGACGGTTCGGACTACCCGCTGCTGCGTGACGCCCTCGACAAGCTCAAGCTCAACGACGCTGCGCTCGTCTACGAGCCCGAGACGTCGGCCGCGCTCGGCTTCGGTTTCCGCGTCGGCTTCCTCGGCATGCTGCACCTCGAGATCACGCGTGAGCGCCTCGAGAGCGAATTCGACCTCGACCTCATCTCCACGCTGCCGAACGTCGTCTACCAGGTGACGACCGACGACGGCCGCGTCACCGAGGTGACCAACCCGAGCGAGTTCCCCGACGGCAAGATCGCCGACATCACCGAGCCGGTCGTGAAGTCGACCATCCTCATCCCGAGCGAGTTCATCGGTGCCGTCATGGAGCTGTGCCAGAACAAGCGCGGCAACCTGCTCGGCATGGACTACCTCTCCGAGGAGCGCGTCGAGATGCGTTACACGCTGCCCCTCGCGGAGATCGTGTTCGACTTCTTCGACCAGCTGAAGTCGAAGACGCGCGGGTACGCCTCCCTCGACTACGAACCCGCCGGCGAGCAGAGTGCCAACCTCGTCAAGGTCGACATCCTGCTCCAGGGCGACAAGGTCGACGCGTTCAGCTCGATCGTCCACCGTGACAAGGCCTACGGCTACGGCACGATGATGGCGACGAAGCTCAAGGACCTCATTCCGCGCCAGCAGTTCGAGGTGCCGATCCAGGCCGCCATCGGCACGCGCGTCATCGCTCGTGAGAACATCCGCGCCATCCGCAAGGACGTGCTCGCCAAGTGCTACGGCGGTGACATCTCGCGTAAGCGCAAGCTGCTCGAGAAGCAGAAGGAAGGCAAGAAGCGCATGAAGATGGTCGGCTCGGTCGAGGTGCCGCAGGAAGCCTTCATCGCAGCGCTGAGCCAGGGCGACGAGAAGCCGAAGGACAAGAAGTGAGCAAGCCCGGCTTCGTCTCGGGTTCGGTGACGCCGCCCGGTGAAGAGGGTCAGGCGGCCGAACGCCCGCTCGCGCGGACCCGTTCGTTCACCCGCCGCGGCGGCCGCATGCCCGAACGTCACCACCGTGCGCTCGCCGACCACTCCGAGCAGTACGTCATCGACGTGCCGCGCAAGGAGGCCTCGACCGAACCGATCGACGGCTACCACGTCGACATGGAGCAGGTGTTCGGACGCACCGCGCCGCTCGTCGTCGAGATCGGTTCCGGCGCGGGCGATCAGGTCATCCACGCGGCTGCCGAGAACCCGGGGACGGACTTCATCGCGCTCGAGGTGTGGCGCCCGGGCATCGCGCAGACGATCTCCAAAGCCGTCCACGCCGGCGTGACCAACGTCCGGCTCATCGAGATCGACGCGTCCGAGGCGCTCGACCGTCTCTTCGCGCCGGGCTCCGTTGCCGAGGTGTGGACGTTCTTCCCGGACCCGTGGCCCAAGAGCAAGCACCACAAGCGTCGCCTCGTGCAGCCCGGCTTCGCCGAGGTCGTCGCCGACGTTCTCGTGCCCGGTGGCACGTGGCGCCTCGCCACCGACTGGGCCGACTACGCGTGGCACATGCGCGACGTCGTCGAGGGCTCACCGCGTTTCGACAACCCGCACGTGGGACGCCTCGCCGACCCCGGTGACCCGGACGTCGACCCCGAGGGTGCGCGTGGCGGGTTCGCCCCGCGCTTCGAGGGACGCACGACCACGCGCTTCGAGAACAAGGGCCTCAAGGTCGAGCGCGTCGTGCGTGATCTCGCGGTGACTCGGGCGAACTGACGTGAGCTACCTCGACGACCTGTTCTCCCTTGAGGGGCTGAATGCCGTCGTCACGGGAGGGTCGTCGGGCATCGGGCGAGGTATCGCCACGGCCCTTGCGGGTGCCGGTGCGAGCGTTCACCTCGTGGCCCGGGACGCCGACAAGCTCGCCACAGTGGCCGCCGAGATCGGCGCGACGTGGGAAGTCTGCGACGTCGGTGATGCGAACGCGCTCGCGAACCTGGCTGTCGGTGCCCCGGTGCAGCACGCGGACATCCTCGTCACGTGTGCCGGCGTCAACCACCGACCGCCACTGGCCAACACGAGCGAAGAGCAGTACGCCGAGACGATGGCCGTCAACCTCGAAGCGCCCTACCGGCTCGGCCAGGCCGCAGGGCCACGCATGGCCGAGCGCGGGTACGGACGCATCCTCAACATCGGCTCGCAGCAGAGCTGGAGCGCCTTCGGCAACTCCGGCGTCTACGGCGTGACGAAGGCCGCCGTCACCGGGCTGTCACGCTCGCAAGCGGAGGCCTGGTCACGCTCGGGTGTCACGGCGAACACGATCGTTCCCGGATTCGTCGTCACCCCGATGACGTTGCCCACCGTCGCCGAACCGGGGCGCGAAGAAGCGCTCGCGACCCGCACCTTCGTCGGACGCAACGGCGTGCCCGAGGACTTCGCGGGCCTCGCGGTGTTCCTCGCGTCGCGGGCGAGTGGTTTCGTGACCGGCCAGACGATCGCGGCCGACGGCGGCTTCAGCGTCCACTGAGCGCTCGCTATTACTCGCGGGTAATCTGGTGGGTATGAACCAGACCCTCGCGCTCTACACGAAGCTCACGAAGAAGAACGAGAAGCTCGGTCGCGCAGCCTTCTCGGCCGCGTTCGCGCTCAAGGCGCCCTACTTCCGGACCATTGCGCCCGTCGTGAAGACCATGGAGCCGCACCGCGGCGTCGTGGCCATCAAGAAGTGGTGGGGTGTGCAGAACCACATCGGCACCGTCCACGCCATCGCGATCGCCAACGGCATGGAGATGGCCATGGGTCTGCTCGCCGAGGCCACGGTGCCCAAGGACATGCGCTGGATCCCCAGGGGCATCCAGCTCGACTACGTCGCCAAGACCCCCGGCGATGTCGAGTGCGTCGCCGAGACGAGCCCCGAGGACTGGGCCAAGGAGCCTCCCTTCACGGTGGACGTGCGCATGACGGGACGCCTGGTCAAGGACGGCACGGTCGCCGTCCAGGGCATCATCCCGATCTACGTCTCCGCCAAGAAGTAACGCCTGACGCCGCTACGAGGCCGCCGCGATCGCAAGAAGCGACGTGGCGGCCTCGTTCGTCATCCGGCGCGGACCTGCCCACACGGCGCGCAGCTTCCGGCGCAGGTCGACGTCGCGGACGGTGATCTCGACGAGGGTGCCCGCGGCCAGGGCATCACTGATCGCGAGTCGGCTGAGGACGGCCGGCCCGGTGCCGGCCGACACGGAGACCTTGACCGCGGCGTTGCTCGACAGCTCCAGCAGTGGCGGAGCGCAGGTGCGCGGGCGCATCGCGCGGTCGAGCGCCACGCGGGTTCCGGATCCCGGCTCGCGGGTGACGAGGGCCGTCGCGGCGAGTTCGTCCGCGTCAATACTGCGAGTTCGGGCCCAGGGGTGGTGTGCGGCGACGGCAAGGACGAGGTCGTCCGTGGCGACGACCGTCGAGTTGAGGCCGCGAGGGGCACCCGGGCCCTCGATGAACCCGAGATCGATCTCACCGGAGCGAGCGGCGCTGAGCACGTCGGTCGTGTTGCCGACGGCGACGGAGAGGCCCGGCGTGGCCTCACCGGAATGGGCTTCGTGCCAGCGCGCGATCCAGCCCGGCAGGAGGTGCTCGGCCACGGTCTGGCTGGCCATCACGGTGAGCGGTGCATCCACGCCGCCCACCAGGGCGGTGATGCCGGCGTCGAGATCGCGCGCGGCCTCCAGCACGCCGCGAGCCCACTCGACGACCATGAGGCCCTGCGTCGTCAGGGTGGCGCCGGTTGTGGCGCGGTGGAGAAGGGGCACGCCGACCGAGCGCTCGAGCCGCGCCATGCTGCGGCTGGCGTTGGGCTGCGCCGAGCCACAGGCACGTGCGCCGGCGCTGAGGGAGCCGTGGTCGGCCACGGCCACGAGCAGCTCCAGGGCTGCGAGATCCGGCCAGCTCTTCATCGGGCCAGCGTAACCGGCGTCCATATCCGCCGCATATACCAGCATGCTGAACATGGCACTACCGGCCAGGTCGTAGGCGTTCGAGGATGGGGAGCGTGACCCGACCCGAGCAACGCCGCGCAGAAACAGCGGCCCGAACTGCATCCCACCCAGTGGCCGGCGGTCTGGCCCTGGCGTTCGCAGCGGCGCTCGTCGGGTTCGTCGTGTCACGCATCATCCCGCTGCTCAGCCCGGTGCTCGTGGCGATTCTGCTCGGCGTCGTCGCCGCGAACGCCGCGCGGCTCGACGCGTGGCGCCCTGGCCTCGACCTGGCCGGGAAGCGCGTTCTGCGCATCGGCATCGTGCTGCTCGGCCTCCAGCTCTCGCTCGGCGCCATCGCCTCGCTCGGCTTCGGTGTCATCTTCCTGGCCGTTGCTGTGGTGGCGCTCGGAGTGCCCTTCGGGTTGTGGTGCGGCAAGCGGCTCGGTATTGAGCCCACGCAGAGTCTGCTCACGGCGTGCGGGTTCTCGATCTGCGGCGCCGCAGCCGTCGCCGCAGCAGCAGGGGTGAGCGACGCCCGCGACGAGGAGGTCGCAACGTCGGTCGCGCTCGTCGTCGTCTTCGGCACGCTCATGATCCCGCTCGTCGCGCTGTCCGCCGCCTTGGGGCTCGACGATCACACCACAGGCGTTTTCGCGGGTGCGAGCGTGCACGAGGTGGCCCAGGTCGTCGCTGCCGGCGGCCTCGTCGGGCAGGGGGCGCTCGCGGTGGCCGTCGTCGTGAAGCTCGCCCGAGTGCTCATGCTGGCGCCGTTGATCACCGTCATCGCCGTGCATCGACGTCGGACCATGGGCGGGGCCGAGTCCGGGTCGGTCACGCTGCCGCCCTTCGTGCCGCTGTTCGTCGTCGGCTTCGTCGCCGCGGTCGTCGTGCGGAGCGTGGTTCCGATTCCGAATTCGGTGTTGGACGGAGCGAAGGTGTTTCAGACGCTACTGCTCGCCGCCGCGATGTTCGCTCTCGGCACGGGAGTGACGGCCAAGGCCATGCGTGCTGCCGGCGCGGCACCCTTCGCGCAGGCAGCGCTCTGCACTGCCTGCGTCACTGCCCTCGGCCTGGGCGGGGCGTTGCTCGTCGGTTAGAGACGCTCCGCAGGCGGTGGGAGAATGCCACCCATGCCGCAGATGCCCGACGGAGAGCCCGCACCGAACGACGGAGCGCTGCCAGCCGACGCCCTCGCGAGCGTGCCGGGCAGCGCCTTCGCGATGTACCTGCACGTGCCGTTCTGCGTGACGCGCTGTGGGTACTGCGACTTCAACACCTACACGCTCACCGAACTCGGCGTCCCCGGCGCGAGCCTCGACACGTACGCGGGCGCTGTCGAACGTGAACTCGACCTCGCAGCGCGCGAGATGGGAAAGGCGCCCGGCGGCGTGCCGACAGTGCAGACCATCTTCGTCGGTGGAGGAACGCCGACGATGCTCGCAGCGACCGACCTCGTGCGGATGCTCGACGCGGCGCGCGAGCGGTTCGGCCTCGTCGACGACGCCGAGGTGACGACCGAGGCCAACCCGGACTCGGTCGACGAAACGTACCTGCGCGTGCTCGCCGAGGGCGGCTTCACGCGCGTCTCCGTCGGGATGCAGTCGTCGGTGCCGCACGTCCTGGCGACGCTGGAGCGCACCCACGATCCGGCCAACGTCGAGCGCGCCGTCCGCGCCGCCAAGGCTGCCGGCCTGCAGGTGAGTCTCGACCTCATCTACGGTGCGCCGGGGGAGTCGCTCGACGACTGGCGGGCCTCGTTGGAGGCGGCGATCGCGCTCGATCCCGACCACATCAGCGCCTACGCGCTCGTCGTCGAGGAGGGTACGAAGATGGGCGCCCAGGTGCACCGCGGCGAACTGCCGCTTCCCGATGACGACGACGAAGCGGACAAGTACGAACTGGCCGACGAACTCCTCCAGGCCGCGGGGTACCGCTGGTACGAGGTGTCGAACTGGGCGAAGGAACCGCGCTTCCAGTGTCGTCACAACCTGGCCTACTGGCGTGACGAACCGTGGTGGGGCGCGGGCCCCGGAGCCCACAGCCACGTCGGCGGGGTGCGCTGGTGGAACGTCAAACACCCGCGCGCCTACGCTCAGCGGGTCGGTGAAGGAACCTCACCTGCGCTCGCGCGCGAGATCCTCGACGAGCGTCAGCGGTACGAGGAGAAGGTGCTCCTGCGCGTGCGTCTCGCCGAGGGGTTGCCGCTCGACCTGCTCGACGACGCAGGGCGCCGCGCGGTGGCGGGACTTGTCGCGGACGGTCTGCTCGAGGGAACGTCTGCCGTCCGCGACCGTCGGGCCGTGCTCACATTGCGCGGGCGGCTGCTCACCGACACCGTCGTCCGGCGCCTGCTCGACTACTGACCGCCGAACGCGAAGGGCCGGAACGCCACCCCAGAGATGTGACGTTCCGGCCCTTCGCGTTGTCGGCCCGAGTCAGCTGAGCACGCGCAGCTGGAACGGGTAGCGGTAGGGGCGGCCGCTGCTCGCGTTGAGCGCGCCACGGATGTGGCACCACAGGGCAACCACCGTGATGACGAACCACAGCGGGATCGCGACGACGATGCCGATGAACGTGATGGCGAACAGCCAGCCGACCCAGTAGAGCAACCACCAGGAGAGGTTGAAGTTGAACGCCCCGGCGGCGGCTTCACGTACGGCGGGTGACTTGTCCTTGTAGATGAACCACACGATGAGCGGGCCGAGCAGGCTGAGCGAACCGGCCGACACGACGGCCGCGACGAGTGCAGAAAGGTGGGCGACGACAGCGGCGCCCGTCTCGTCGGAGCTCAACTGGCGGGGCGTGACGCCCGCCTCGGTGGGCCGACCGTTGGGGTAGGCGTCGCCGTTGTGGCTCCACTGGGGGTCGGGGGTGGGGTAGGGCTGCTGGCTCATGGTGTCCTCACGACCTCGGCTGCGTAGGTGAACATCGTTCCAACCTCAAAGATGCCCTCCTCATTCCGTCGGCACCATCCTGGGTGACCCTGGTTCGTCCCTGAGGCTGGGGCTTAGGGCGTCACTGCTGCTCGGGGTCGGTGACGAAGTCGATGAGTTCCTCGACACGTCCGAGCAGTTCCGGCTGCAGGTCGGCGTAGGTGCGCACTGTGCCGAGGATCTGCTTCCAGCCGCGCGCGACGTCGGCCTGGCTCTGGTGCGGCCACCCCAGCTCGGCGAGGATGCCGTGCTTCCACGACTGACCCTTGGGGATCGTCGGCCACTTCGACCACCCGAGGCGCTCGGGGCGCACCGACTGCCACACGTCGACGTAGGGGTGACCGACGATGAGCACGTGATCGCGGGCCTGCGGAAGAGCCTGGGCCTCGGCGACGATGCGGGCCTCCTTCGTGCCGGGCACGAGGTGGTCGACGAGTATGCCGAGACGGCGCCCCTTCTCAGGGCGGAAGTCGCGGATGACGGCGGCGAGGTCGTCGACGCCCTCGAGGTACTCGACGACGACGCCCTCGATGCGCAGGTCGTCACCCCAGACCTTCTCGACAAGTTCGGCGTCGTGGCGACCCTCGACGAAGATGCGCGAACCGAGGGCCACGCGCGCCTTGGCGTTCGGGACGGCGACCGAACCCGACGCCGTGCGTCCGGCCTGCACCTTGCGCTCGGCGAGTGCGGCAGCGTCTGCGGGACGCGGGGGAGTGAGGATGACGGGTTCACCGTCGATGAGGAAGCCACCCCCGAGGGCGAAGCCGCGGGTCTTGCCGAAGCGATCCTCGAGGAAGACGACGTGGGTTCCACCCGACTTCTCGACGCGAACGACGGCACCCACGTAACCGCTCTGGGCGTCCTCGACGACGACATCCCGCTCGGCCGGAACCTCACGGGATCGGCCGCGCTTGGGCGCGCGCCAGTCACCGTAGAGGACGTCGGAGCCGTAGCGGTCGTTCATGGCAGTCAGGGTAGGCAAGCCCGACGCGGCACGGGCGGAGGCGCGCTGGACCGACGCAGAAGCGGCGACACCCACGGTCAGGACGAGCGGAGGAAGGTGAGCACCACCGCCACTCGACGGTGCTCGTCGCCGTCGGTGTGCAGATCGAGCTTGCTGAAGATGCGTTGCACGTGCTTCTCCACGGCGCCCTCCGTGACGACGAGGCGCTTCGCGATGCCTCGGTTCGTCAGTCCCTCGGCGATGTGTGAAAACACCTCGTGCTCCCGCGGCGTCAGGGTGTCGAGAACCGATTCCGCCGCGGGTCCTTGAGGGCCTCCCACACGCGCTTGATCGACCATCCGGTCTCCGCCGCCGTCGGGGCATCGGGGAGGGCACGGTCCAGAAGATGGCGCTGCATGGAGCGTTCGGCGTCCGTCATGACGTGAGCGACTCCGAGGCCGCCGAGGACGAGCGGAATGCCGACGAGCACGAACAGCATGCTCAGCCCGCCGGACATGAGGACGGCGAACGCGACGAAGCCCAGCAGGTGGATCCACCAGCCTGCGAACAGGTAGGCGCTGTCGCGCAGTGCCTGGCGTGGGGACCAGCGGAACTCGCGGTCCATCGCCGAGCCGGCGGCATTCGTGGGGACAGGGGCTGTGACGTCTGGAGTGCTCATCTCTTCGACGCTGTGGAGAGGCACGGGGGCACAACCATCCTGCCTGCAGGCTTCTTGACGGTGGGGAAAACCCGACATTCCGGCCCGCCGCGGACGCGACGCCCTGAGCGAACACGCCCGGAAAGATTTGGCACTCGATACCCGTGAGTGCCAACCTTGGGGAAGGTCAAAGGAGGTGTGAAGGCATGAGCAACGAGCGCCGTCTCGAAGTGTTGCGCGCGATCGTGCAGGACTATGTCTCCACGTCCGAGCCGGTCGGCTCCAAGGCCCTCCTCGAACGTCACCAGCTCGGTGTCTCGGCGGCCACGATCCGCAACGACATGGCGGCTCTCGAGGACGAGGGCCTCATCGCCGCGCCGCACACCTCCGCCGGGCGTGTTCCGACCGATGCCGGCTACCGCGTCTTCGTCGACCGCCTCTCTCAGGTGCGTCCGCTCACGCCGAGCCAGCGCCGCGCCATCCAGGCCTTCCTCGCGGAGAGCATCGACCTCGACGACATCGTCGAGCGCACCGCGCGTCTGCTCGCTTCGCTCACCCAGCAGGCCGCCGTCATGCAGTACCCGTCGCTGCGGCGCTCGCGGGTGCGTCACATCGAGTGCCTCGCGATGACGCCGACCCGCGCCATGCTCGTCGTCATCCTCGACTCGGGCCGCATTGAACAGCGCAACGTCGAGTTCGCCCACCCCGTGGCCGAGAGTGACGACTTCGTCGCACGGCTGCGCGAGCGACTCAACGCCGAGACCGACGGCCTTCTTCTCGCGGAGGCGGCCCGCGGCCTGTCGTTGCTGCGCGAAGCGTTCGAGCCCGAGCGGCGCGCTGACGTCGACGCCGTCGTCGAGACGATCACCGCCGTGTTCGGGGAGGAACGTGAGGAGCGTGTCGTGCTCGCCGGTACGGCCAACCTCGCGCGCGCCGGAACGGACGGGCTGCACGTGCAGCCGGTGCTCGACGCACTCGAGGAGCACGTCGTCATCCTGCGCCTCATGAGCAACCTCGCCGAGGATGCCGAAGCCCACGACCAGGTGACGGTCCGCATCGGCGCGGAGAATCCCCACGAGGGCCTGCACTCGACGTCGCTCGTCACCACCTCCTACGGCCCCGATGCCGTGGCGGCCCTCGGCGTGCTCGGCCCCACCCGCATGGACTACCCCCAGACGATGGCGAACGTACGGGCCGTGGCCCGCTACGTCTCACAGCTCATCGAGAGCTGACGCCCCGCACACATCCCTTTCCACCCGCTGACGACAAGGACGTTCGTGAACGACTACTACGCCGAACTCGGCCTCTCCCGCGATGCCTCGAGCGAGGAGATCAAGCGCGCCTACCGCAAGATGGCGCGCAAGCTCCACCCGGACGTCAACCCGTCCGACGAGGCGGCGGATCAGTTCAAGCGCGTCGGTCAGGCCTACGCGGTGCTCGGCGACCCCGAGAAGAAGGCCTCCTACGACCAGGGAGTCGACCCGTACGCGCCCGGCGGCGGTGCGGGTGCCGGCTTCGGCGGCGCCGGTTTCAGCTTCAGCGACATCATGGACGCGTTCTTCACCGGTGGCGCAGCGGGCGCCTCGGGTGGCCCGCGCAGCCGCGTGCAACACGGCCAGGATGCCCTGCTGCCGCTCGACATCGAGCTGTCCGACGCCGTCTTCGGCGGCGAGGTCGACCTGACGTTCGACACCGCCGTCGTCTGCACGACGTGCCACGGCGACGGCTCGCGCCCCGGCACCGGTAAGCACACGTGTGACGTGTGTGGTGGTGCCGGTCAGACCCAGCAGGTGCAGCGCAGCTTCCTCGGCCAGGTGCTCACCTCGCGTCCGTGCACGGCGTGTGACGGCTACGGCGACATCATTGACAGCCCCTGCTTCGAGTGTGACGGCAACGGCCGCAAGCGCGACACCCGCACCATCAGCATCAAGGTGCCCGCGGGCGTCGACACCGGCACGCGCATCCAGCTGCGCGGCGAGGGCGAGGTCGGCCACGGCGGCGGCCCCGCCGGCGACCTTTACGTCGAGGTGCGCGTCGCGAAGCACCCCATGTTCCAGCGTCAGGGTGACGACCTGCACTGCTCGCTCGAACTGCCGATGTCGGCCGCCGCACTCGGCGCGTCCCTTCCGCTCGAGACGCTCGACGGCCCGCGCGACATCGACATCCAGGCCGGTACCCAGCCGGGCGACGTCGTCACGCTCAAGGGCCTCGGCGTCACGCGCCTGCGCACCGAGAGCCGCGGCGACCTGCTCGTGCATGCCAACGTGCGCACGCCGAGCAAGCTGACGAGCGAGCAGGCCGACCTGCTGCGTCAGTTCGCGGCGTCGCGCGGCGAGGAAACGCCTGCTCCCAAGTTCCAGTCCGTCAACCAGGGCCTGCTCGGCAAGCTGCGTCAGGCCTGGAAGGGCTGACGTGACCGCACATCTGTACTTCGTCGCGCCGGGCACGCTGCGTGAGCAAATGCGGCCCGAGGAGCCGGTCGTGCTCGGCGGTGACGAGGGCCGCCACGCGGTCACCGTGAAGCGCATGGCCGTGGGGGAGGAGATCCTCCTCGCCGACGGCGAAGGGCTCCTGGCTCACTGCGTCGTCGCGTCCACAGTTAAGTCGGAACTGACGGCGCTCGTGCAGACGGTGGAGCGCGAGGAGCGCCCGGCCGTCACGTTCACCCTCGTCCAGGCACTCGCCAAGGGCGACCGCGATCTCCAGGCGCTCGAAGCCGCCACCGAGCTCGGTGTCGACCGCGTCGTGCCCTGGCAGGCTGAGCGCTCGATCGTGCAGTGGAAGGTCGAGCGGGCCGCCAAGGCGCACCGTAAATGGGTGGCGCAGGCCGAGGCCGCCACGAAACAATCGCGTCAGGCCACGCCGCCCGTCGTTGACGAGCTCGCGGCGAAGCAGACCGTTGTCCGCCTCGTCGAGGAATCGGCCCTCACACTCGTCCTTCACGGGGACGCCGAGGTCGGACTGAGCGACGTGACGTTGCCCGACGCGGGCGATGTCGTGCTCGTCGTCGGCCCCGAGGGCGGCATCACGCCCGGCGAACTCGACGCGTTCGCCGCTGCGGGCGCCACGAGCGTCCGGATGGGACGCACTGTGCTGCGCTCGTCGTCGGCCGGCCCCGCGGCACTGGCCGCGCTCTTCGCGCGCTCGCGCTGGAGCTGACGCGCCCTAGACTGGAGGCACGATGACAGACGTTCCCGCCACCCAGGCCACCCCCGAGACGTCCAGCCAGACCCGTATCGTCGTCCCGCCGGACGTGTCGATGGTTCAGCTGCTAGGGCCCACCGACCAGCTCCTTCGCACGATCGAGCGCGCCTTCCCGCGCCTCTTCGTCTTCGCGCGGGGCAACGAGCTGACGATCGACGGCCCGGCCGAGGACGCGGCCATCGTCGAGACCCTCGTCGGTGAGTTGCTCACGATGATCGACGCGGGGCACGCGGTGAACCGCGACAACGTCGAGCGTTCCATCGCCATGCTGCGCAGCAAGAACGCGCAGCGCCCGGCCGACGTGCTCACGACGAACATCATCTCCAGCCGCGGCCGGACGATTCGTCCCAAGACGCTGGGCCAGAAGGAGTACGTCGACGCGATCGACAAGAACACGATCGTCTTCGGCATCGGCCCCGCCGGTACCGGCAAGACCTACCTCGCCATGGCCAAGGCCGTGGCGGCGCTGCAGAGCAAGCAGGTCAACCGCATCATCCTGACGCGCCCCGCCGTCGAGGCGGGCGAGCGACTCGGTTTCCTGCCGGGCACACTCAACGACAAGATCGACCCGTACCTGCGCCCGCTCTACGACGCGCTGCACGACATGATCGATCCCGACTCGATCCCCAAGCTCATGGCCGCCGGCACCATCGAGGTGGCGCCGCTCGCGTACATGCGTGGACGCACGCTCAACGACTCGTTCATCATTCTCGACGAGGCCCAGAACACGAGCAGCGAGCAGATGCGCATGTTCCTCACGCGACTCGGCTTCGGTTCGAAGATCGTCGTCACCGGTGACGTCACGCAGGTCGACCTTCCGGGTGGCACGACGTCCGGCCTGCGCGTCATCGAGGACGTGCTCTCGGGTGTGGGCGACGTGCACTTCGCGCACCTGAGCAGCGGCGACGTCGTGCGTCACCGCCTCGTGTCCGACATCGTCGACGCCTACGGTCGCTACGATGCCGCTGCCGAGCGTCGTAAGGCGCAGGCCAAGAAGCGCCGCGAGGCACGTGCGAACGACGAGCAGGGAGAACGCGAGTGACGATCGACCTCGCCAACGAGACCGACGTCGCCGTCGATCTCGACGAGATTCACGACTGCGCCCGCTACGCGATGGACGCGATGTTCGTCCACCCCAACGTGGAGCTGTCGATCCGCATCATCGACGAGGCGGCTATGGAGACCCTCCACGTGCAGTGGATGGATCTCGAGGGCCCCACCGACGTCATGAGCTTCCCCATGGACGAGCTGACACCCGGTCGTGAGGGCGCGCTGAGTGACGAGGGCATGCTCGGCGACATCGTTCTGTGCCCGACGGTGGCCGCCGCCCAGGCGTCCGCGGCAGGGCACGACACGATGGAGGAGTTGCTCCTTCTCACCGTTCACGGCGTGCTGCACCTGCTCGGCCACGACCACGCCGAGGCCGAGGAGCGCCTCGAGATGTTCGAACTGCAGCGCACGATCCTGCTCACCTACCTCGCGAGCCGTGGCCGCAGCGTCGAGGCGGGCACGATCCGCATCGCGCCGCCGAGCGGTCGCGAGTAGTCGGGGAGTGAAACGCACGTGACGATCGTGCTGATCGCCGCGCTCGTCAGCGTGGTGCTGGGCTTCGGGTTCGCCCTCGTGGAATCCGCCGTCAGCCGCATGACGCGCCTGCGCGTCGCGTCGCTCGCCGAGGACGGCCACGCCGCCGCGCCGGCGCTCGGAGCCGTCGTCGAACGACACAGCACCGCGCTCATGGTGCTCACCTTCATGCGCGTCGGTGCCGAGATGACGGCGGCCGTGCTCGTTACCGTCGCGGCCACGCGCATCTTCGACGACTTCTGGCCGGCGCTCATCACGGCTGTGGCCGTCATGGCGGTCGTCTCGTTCGTGCTCGTCGGGGTCTCGCCGCGCACGCTCGGCCACCAGCACGCCGACGCCGTGGCGCTCGCCGCGTCGCGTCCGCTGCTCGTTGCGCTCAAGGTCCTCTCGCCGTTGGCACGGATGCTCGTGGCCCTCGGCAACGCCGTCACCCCGGGCGAGGGCTACCGCGAAGGCCCGTTCGACTCCGAGGCCGAACTGCGCGAATTCGTCGACCTGGCCGAGGATTCCGACCTCATCGAGGCCGACGAACGGCGCATGATCCACTCGGTCTTCGAACTGGGCGACACCATCGTGCGCGAGGTCATGGTGCCGCGCACCGACATGATCGTCATCGACGGCCACAAGAGCCTGCGCCAGGCGATGAACCTCTTCGTGCGTTCCGGCTTCTCCCGCGTGCCCGTCGTCGGCGAGAACACCGACGACATCGTCGGCCTGCTCTACTTCAAGGACGTCGTGCGTCGTCACCTCACGGGTGAGGCCGAGAAGATGCGCATCAGCGAGGTCATGCGCGACATGGCGTTCGTGCCCGAGTCGAAGCCGGTCGACGCCCTGCTCAAGGAGATGCAGCGCGACCGCGTCCACTTCGCCATCGTCGTCGACGAGTACGGCGGCACCGCGGGCCTCGTGACGATGGAGGACATCGTCGAGGAGATCGTCGGTGAGATCGATGACGAGTACGACCGCGTCACGCCGGGCGTCGAGGATCTCGGGGACGGCCACACCCGCGTGCCCGCGCGCATGTCGATCGACGACCTGGGCGAGCTGTTCGGCGTCACGATCGAAGAGGACGACATCGACACCGTGGGCGGTCTGCTCGCGAAGATCGACGGACGGATGCCGCTGCCCGGCGCCACCGGTGAGATTGCGGGTCTGCGCCTCACGGCTGAGAAGATGGCCGGACGACGCCACCAGCTGGCCACCCTCGTGGTCGAGCGCGTCGGAGACGAAGATCCCGCCGAGCGCGGGGATGAACACGCCGCCAACAGCGGCGCGGAGGAGATGGTGTGATGAACACTGACGAGAGCACGTACCGGGCGGGGTTCGCCTGCCTCGTGGGCCGGCCCAACGCCGGCAAGTCGACGCTGACGAACGCCCTCGTGGGCGAGAAGGTCGCCATCACGTCGAGCAAGCCGCAGACGACGCGTCACACGATCCGCGGCATTCTCACGCAGGACGACGGGCAGATCGTCCTCGTCGACACCCCCGGGCTGCACAAGCCCCGCACGCTCCTCGGGGAGCGACTCAACGACGTCGTGCGCGAGACGCTGCTGGACGTCGACGTCATCGGTTTCTGCCTGCCGGCCGATCAGAAGGTCGGCCCGGGCGACCAGTACATCGCGAAGGACCTCGCGGAGCTGCAGCGCGTGCGCCGCAAGCCGGTCGTCGCCATCGTGACGAAGACCGACAAGGTCGATCGTGAGCGCCTCGCCGAGCACCTCATCGAGGTCGACCGACTGGGGGAGTGGGCGGAGATCGTGCCGTGCTCCGCCGTCTCCGGGCGTCAGGTCGAGGACGTCGCGAAGGTGCTCACGGGCTACCTGCCGCCGTCGCCGAAGCTGTATCCGGAGGACGTGCTCACCGACGAGCCGCAGAACGTCATGATCGCCGAACTCATCCGCGAGGCCGCGCTCGAGGGTGTGCGCGACGAACTGCCGCACTCGCTCGCCGTCGTCGTCGAGGAGATGGTGCCGCGCGAGGGGCGCCCCGAGGACAAGCCGCTCATGGACGTGCGCGTCAACGTGTTCGTCGAGCGCTCGAGCCAGAAGGCGATCATCATCGGGCGCGGTGGTTCGCGTCTGCGCGAGGTGGGCACGACGGCGCGTGAGGGCATCGAGAAGCTCCTCGGCCAGAAGGTCTACCTCGACCTGCACGTCAAGGTCGCGAAGGACTGGCAGCGCGACCCCAAGCAGCTGGGCAAGCTGGGATTCAATTTCTGAGGGTGTGAACGACACGATGGCTGACAACATGAAGGATCACGAGGCGTGGGCCGAATTCGGTGACACGCTGCGTCTGCCGATCGATCCGGCGACGGACTACGTCGGCGGAATCCCGTGGGAGGCAGCAGGCTTCAAGCCGGACCTGCCGCTCGTCGACATCGGCCCGGGATCGGGCCTGACGACGCTGGCCCTCGCCGAGCAGTTCCCCGACTCCGAGCTCATCGCCGTCGAGCCGGACGCCTGGATGCGCTCGATGCTCATGATGCGTGTGGCCGAGCGCCCCGAACTGCGTGAGCGCACGACCGTCGTGCCGAACTCGATCCTCGACGCGTGGATGCCCGAGCAGATCGGCGGTGCGCTGCTGTTCAACGTCATCTACTTCCTCGGCGGACGGGCCCGTCAGGCGTTCTGGGACCGCATGGCCCAGGTGCTGCCGGAGGGCGCCCCGATCCTCATGAGCCGCGCGTACGGCGTCGTCGAGACCGGTGAGGAGATGGTGAAGTCGGCCAGCGCCACGATGGGCCGCAACACCTACGAGCGCTGGCGTCAGACCGTGCCGGTCAAGGACGGGCGCGTCGAGATCACGAACACCTACCGCACCGTGCGTGACGGCGAGATCGTGCGCGAGGTGACGACGCGCATCGCGCCGTTTTCGCTCGACGAGGAACTCGTCGTCTCCGAGGTGCCGATCGGCAAGTACTCCATCGAGGAACTCGACGAGAAGTATCTCGTCATCCGCCGCGCGAGCGACATCCGGCGCTGACCGCGCGCTCATGGGTGAGGCTCACGGGCGAGCAATGCGTGGCGACGTCCGCGTGCTGGGACGCTTGTCTCGAACGGTGGCGCTGTGCGCCGCGTCACGCCTACGGTGAGGGTGTGCGCTTTTCGTCGGGAGTGGGCCTCCTCCTTCGATGCCGCGGTGGGGCCAGTTAGTCGGCCATCCTCACCGCGGAGTTGAATGGTGCTCGGCCGGCACCCGCAACGAAACGCAGTGAGGCGAAAACCCAAATGCACGCACAGCAGCCGACGACGATGCCGATCGGCAAGTACGTCCCCTTCCACGAGCAGATCAAGGTCGACCTGCCCGATCGCACGTGGCCCGACAAGGTCATCGACAAGGCCCCGCGCTGGTGCGCGGTCGACCTGCGTGACGGCAACCAGGCGCTCATCGATCCGATGAACTCCGAGCGCAAGATGCGCATGTTCAAGCTGCTCGTCGACATGGGCTACAAGGACATCGAGGTCGGTTTCCCCTCGGCGTCCGACACCGACTTCAACTTCGTGCGTGAACTCATCGACGGCGGGCACATCCCGGACGACGTGACGATCCAGGTGCTGACGCAGTGCCGCGACCACCTCATCGAGAAGACGTTCGACGCCATCAAGGGTGCTCCGCAGGCGATCGTGCACTTCTACAACTCGACGTCGGTGCTGCAGCGCCGCGTCGTGTTCAACCTCGACCAGGACGGCATCGTCGACATCGCGCTGCAGGGCGCGCGCCTGTGCAAGAAGCTCGAGGAGACGATCCCCGAGACGAAGGTGTACTACGAGTACTCGCCGGAGTCCTACACGGGCACCGAGCTGGAGTTCGCGGCGCGCATCTGCAACGAGGTCATCGACGTCATCGACCCGACGCCGGACCACAAGATGATCATCAACCTGCCGGCGACGGTGGAGATGGCGACGCCGAACGTCTACGCCGACTCGATCGAGTGGATGTCGCGCAACCTCAGCCGCCGCGAATCGGTCATCCTGTCGCTGCACCCGCACAACGACCGGGGTGAGGGCGTCGCTGCGGCCGAGCTGGGTTACATGGCCGGCGCCGACCGCATCGAGGGCTGCCTGTTCGGCAACGGTGAGCGCACCGGCAACGTGTGCCTCGTGACGCTGGGCCTCAACCTGTTCGGCCAGGGCGTCGACCCCCAGATCGACTTCTCCGACATCCAGACGATCCGTTCGACGGTGGAGTACTGCAACCAGATGCCCGTGCCCGAGCGCCACCCCTACGGCGGTGACCTCGTCTTCACGGCCTTCTCCGGCTCGCACCAGGACGCCATCAAGAAGGGCTTCGACGACATGGATCGTCAGTCCAAGGAGACGGGCAAGCCGATCAACGAGCTCGTCTGGGGCGTGCCGTACCTGCCGGTCGACCCGCACGACGTGGGCCGCTCGTACGAGGCGGTCGTGCGCGTCAACAGCCAGTCGGGCAAGGGCGGCGTCGCGTACCTGCTCAAGAGCGAGCACAACCTCGACCTGCCGCGTCGTCTGCAGATCGAGTTCGCCGGTGTCGTCCAGAAGTGGACGGACTCCGCGGGTGGCGAGGTGACGCCGCAGTGGCTGTGGGAGACGTTCTCCGACGAGTACCTGCCGGGTACGGGCACGGGTGACTCCGCGTGGGGCCGCTTCTCGCCGGTCGGTCACTCGCTCGAGTCGACGGACGACGGCCAGGACCACATCGTCGCGCGCCTCACGGACGCGGGGGAGCCGCTCACGATCACGGGTACCGGTAACGGCCCGATCGACGCGTTCTTCGACGCGCTGAGCAGCATCGACGTCGACGTGCGCCTGCTCGACTACTCGGAGCACACGTTGAGCTCGGGCGAGGCGTCGCGCGCTGCGGCGTACGTCGAGGTGGCCATCGGCGACCGCGTGCTGTGGGGCGTCGGCATCCACGAGTCGACGGTCAAGGCCTCGCTCATGGCGATCCTGTCGGCGGTCAACCGCGCGGAGCGTGACGCTGCGAAGGTGAACGCCTGAGCGGTCGTGTGATCGCGCAAGTGCGCATCAGCGCACGATTGACGGCATAATCATGTGGGCGGGTGGAACCCAGTAACCGGGGAAGGTACTGGGCTCCACCCGCTTCGTTATGTCTGTCGGCGGCCCGTCGTGTGTCGCAGGAGACCGGCGCTGGGAGGGGGAGCCTGCCGTGAGGCCGGGGGCCAGTTCGAGATCAGGGACGACGTTCGCGCGTCTGCAGTTCGGTGGCAACACGCAGGAGTTCGCGCAGGGCGTCGAGGTAGTCGTTGAGGGCGTCCCAGGGGTAGTCCTCGCCGGTGACGGCCAGGTTGGGGGCGTCCTCGTCGTCACGATCGGTGCTCCAGGCGCCGCGGTAGTACGCGTCGAACTCGCTGAAGCGGGCGTCCATCGTGCGCAGCTCGCTCGTGAACCGGGCGATGCGCGCGGTGTCGTGCTCGACGGCGTCGAGGGTGCTCTGATCGCGACCAGTCTTCAGAGGCTCACTCGCTGAACTGTTCGTTGCGTCGGTGCTCACGCGTCACGCTCCTGGGTGTGCAGGTCGGCGGCGGTGCGCACGAGGTGACGCAGCGCGTTGCTGCGGGCCGTCGCGATGTCCCACGGGTAGTCGTCGCTGATGACGGGCATCGAGACCGCGCCCGGGTCGTCCGGGTTCTCGCTCCGCGTCTCGTGGTGGGCGGCGTCGACGGCGTCGAAGCGCTCGCCCATGGCGGGCAGGTCGCGCGTGAGCGCGCGGATGGCCTCGGTGTCGGCGATGACGGCGTCCATGAGCTCCTGGCCCCGGATCAGTCTCTGTGCAGCGTCCATGCGTGGACTCTATGCAGCGACGCTGGACGTTCGCCCAGCACGAGTGCCTTCAGCGGACGTTGTACGGCCGGAACTGGATGCTGATGCGCGGGCCGACCGGCTTCGTCGTCTTGGGCACCGCGTGTTCCCAGGTCCGTTGGCAGCTGCCGCCCATGACGAGCAGGTCGCCGTGCCCGATCTGGAAGCGCAGGCTGTTGCCGCCTCCGACCGGACGCAGCGCGAGCGTGCGCGGTGAGCCGATCGAGACGATGGCGATCATCGTGTCCTGCGTGCTCGAGCGTCCTTCCTTGTCACCGTGCCAGGCGACGGAGTCCCGGCCGTCGCGGTACAGGCACATTCCCGCCGTGGTGAAGGGCTCCCCGAGTTCCGGGAAGTAGTGCCTACTCAGGGCGTCCTGCGCTTCGCGCATCACCGGGTCGGGCCACGTCTCGTCGCCGCGGTAGAAGCGCAGGAGGCGTGGCGTGTCCACTTCCTTCTCCCACATGACGCGACGTTCACCCTGCCAGTCGACTCCGGCGCTACCGCCGAGATTGAGGCGCGTGAACAGTTCGTCAGCGCCGGTGATGAAGCCCGGGCGCAGATCGACCCACGCACCACGCGACAACTCGGTGCGACGTACGGCGCCGGCGAGCGGGCGGACGCCGACCTCGTCGACCTGGTCGAGCAGTGAACCCTGTAAACCTCCGAACATGCGTTCGATTATGGCATGGGAGAGCTGCGACGGAGGTCAGCTGGTGAGGTTTGCTGCGGTTGGTGACGTTGCAACGTCACCAACCGCAGCAAACCTCACCAGCTGAAGCACTGAACGCCGAGCGTCTTCAACACGTCCGAGCGTCCCTGGAGCAATCCCGAGCACGCTCCCGACGAAGTCTCCGCCGATCACCTGCGCGAGGTCGTGGGGCGCTGCCCGTCCGGGGCCCTGCACATCGAGGAGCACTGCGCGCGCACCTGGTGGCCGCCAGGTGGTGACGGTTGGGGTAGATGGTGACGGACAACCGTCACCACCTGCCCCAACTGCCACCAAGAAGCGGAACCCCAACCCGGCAACGGCGCGCCCACGCGCCCCGTGTTGACGCCCGCGAGACAATGGAGTCATGGCCCTATACCGCGACGCAGCGATCGTGCTGCGTACCCACAAGCTGGGGGAGGCCGATCGCATCATCACGATGCTCACCCGCAACCACGGCAAGAAGCGTGCCGTCGCGAAGGGCGTGCGTAAGACGAAGTCGAAGTTCGGGGCGCGCCTCGAACCGGGCATGGTCATCGACGTGCAGATGTACGAGGGGCGCAACCTCGACACCGTGACCCAGGTCGACATCCTCGCTCCGTACGGCGACGCCATCTCCAAGGACTACTCGGCCTATACCGCCTGCGCCGCCATGCTCGAGACGGCCGACCGGCTGTGTGAGGATTCCGACCGCGTCCTCGCCCACTTCAACCTCCTCGCGGGAGCTTGGCGGCCCTCGCGCAGAACAAGATTCCGGCCTACCTCGTCCTCGACGCCTACCTCGTGCGCGCCGTCGCGACGTCCGGCTGGACGCCGAGCTTCTGCGACTGCGCCGGCTGCGGCGACCCGGGTCCGCATCGGTCGTTCAACGTCGCGTCCGGGGGAGCGGTGTGCCCGCAGTGCCGGCCGCCGGGTTCAAGCGCACCCGCGCCGGAGACCTTCGTCCTCATGGACGCGCTCATGCGAGGCGACTGGATCGGCGTCGCAGCCACCGACGATCGCGCGCGCCGCCAGTCGAGTGCCCTCATCGCCTCGTACGTACAGTGGCACCTTGAACACGGCGTACGCTCGCTGCGCCACGTCGATCGCGGAGACCACGAGATCGCCGCGGCACCCGCTCGTCCGGCCACTCCGGCGACCGCCTCGGAAGGACACCATTCGTGACGCCGATCAAGCCCGAACCGCACCCGAGTGGAGCAACGCCCCCGACGATCCGGGCTGAGCTGATTCCTCAGCACATCGCCATGGTGATGGACGGCAACGGCCGCTGGGCGAACGAGCGAGGCCTGCCGCGCACCAAGGGCCACGAGGCGGGCGAGGCGATGCTCATCGACGTCGTCGCCGGCTGCATCGACATCGGCGTCAAGAACATCTCCGCCTACGCCTTCTCGACGGAGAACTGGCGCCGTTCGCCCGAGGAAGTGCGCTTCCTCATGGGCTTCAACCGCGACACCATCCGTCGCCGCGTCGACCTGCTCGACTCGTGGGGCGTGCGCGTCATCTGGAGCGGCCGCAAGCCTCGCCTGTGGCGCTCTGTCGTGCGCGAACTCGAGCGCGCTGAGGAGCGCACGAAGAACAACACCGTCTGCACCCTGCAGATGTGCGTCAACTACGGCGGACGCGCCGAACTCGTCGACGCCACGCGCGCCATGGCCGAGGACGTCGCCGCCGGTCGTCTGTCGCCGAAGAAGATCACCGAGAAGACGATCCAGAGCTACCTCTACGCGCCGGAGCTGCCGGACGTCGATCTGTTCGTCCGCAGCTCCGGCGAGCAGCGCACGAGCAACTTCCAGCTCTGGCAGAGTGCCTACGCCGAGATGGTATTCCTCGACACCCTGTGGCCCGACTTCGACCGCCGAATGCTCTGGGAAGCCGTGGACACCTACGCCCGCCGCGACCGTCGCTACGGTGGCGCCGTCGACGCGGTGAGCGCCGCTGAGAGCGAAAATACCGAGGCGCAGGCCGCCAAGCCGAAGGCCGGCTACGACCCACGGCTCATGGCCGACCCCGACGCCCCTGACGGTGGCATCTACGACGACGACGGCCTCATCGACTGACGAGCGCGCGCCGACGAGGCGCAGGCTGTGCGATGTCAGAGCGAGACGTGCGTCTTCCGCGTCGAGCACTGCGCGCACAATCCGAAGATCTCGATCTGGTGTGTCGCCTCGGTGAAGCCGTGGTGCGCGGCCACCGAATCGGCCCACTGCTCGACGGTCGGGCCCTCCACCTCGACCGTGTGTCCGCAGTTGCGGCACACGAGGTGGTGGTGATGCTTCGACGTCGCGCAGCTGCGGTAGATCGCCTCGCCGTCATCGGTACGCAGCACGTCAACGGTGCCGTCGCCGGCGAGGTTCTGCAGCGTGCGGTAGACGGTGGCGAGGCCGACCGTCTCGCCGGAAGCACGCAGCTGTGCGTGCAACTCCTGCGCTGAGGTGAAGTCGTCAAGTTCGTCGAGCTTGGCGCTGACGGCTGCCTGCTGGCGGGTGGGCTTACGCGTCGACATCGTGCCTCCTCGGGCTCGGCGCAGCATCGGCGGGCGCGTGAGCGTCCCAGTGGTCCTTGTGCGGTGCGTGGTACTCGCCGTCGTGAAGGTAGTCGACGTGGTCACCGTGGCGCACCGTCGGGTGTCCGCATCCCTCTCGGTGCTCGTGCGCGTGATGCGTGACCCGACGCGCATGCCGCGCCCGAGTTGAACGCATGACGGCGCTCGCGAAGGACGCGGCCAGGAAGATGCCGACGGCCACGAGCACGACCGTTCCGCCGGGCGGGGTGTCGAGGTAGTAGGCCGACACGACGCCGCTGAGGCCGCTGAGGCATCCGATGATCACGGCGATCGCCGTCGTCAGGCGGAAGCTGCGGGCGAGGATCTGGCCGGTCGCGTTCGGCAGGATCATCAGCGCCGAGATGAGCAGCAGGCCGATGACGCGCATCGAGAGCACCACCGTCACCGACGTGAGGATCGACAGCAGGAGGTTGAGCGGCACGACGGGGAGGCCGACCGCACGCGCGTACTCCTCGTCGTTCGCGACGGCGAAAAGGCGCTTGCGCAGCACCGTCGTGGCGCCGACGGCGACGAGCGCCAGGGCGCCGAACTGCCACAGCTGGTCGCTGGCCGTCGTGAGGATCGAACCGAAGAGGTACTGGTTGATCGACGTCTGACCCGCGTTGTCCGCGCGCGCCAGCAGCACGACGCCGGCCGCGATGCCGCCGTAGAACATGACGGCCAGCGCCACGTCGGCGTTCGTCGTGCCGCGCAGGCGAATGAACTCGATGGCGCACGCCGCCAGGACGGCGGCGATGAGGGCCGTCAGGATGGGTGACGTCGAGAAGAGCACACCAACGGCCACGCCCGCCAGGGCGACGTGGCCGATGCCGTCACCGATGAGCGACAGGCGGCGCTGGACGAGGAAGACGCCGACCGCCGGCGCCGCAGCACCGACGAGCAGCGCCGCGACGAGCGCGTGACGCATCGCGTCGAGGGCGAACAGTTCAGCCACGTCGGCCTCCTTCGTGGCGTGGGGACGGATCGAGCGGTCCGACGGCGTAACCCGGGCCGGGCACGTGGTGCTCGGCGTCGTGGTGTGCGTCGTGAGCGCCGGGAACGTGCAGGTGGTCGTCGGAGATGGTGCGGGCGAACCGCTGCCCGTACTCGCCGGGCGTGCCGTCGAAGGAGATGTGCCCATGGGTCACCTTGACGACGCGGGTGATGACGCCGCGCAGCGCTTCGATCTCGTGGGTGACGATCACCATGGTGACACCGGTCGCGGCGAGGCTCTGGAGCACCTCGGCGAGGACTTCCTGGCTGGCCGTGTCGACGCCCGCCGTCGGTTCGTCCATGACGAGGACGTCCGGCTGTGCGGCGAGCGCTCGAGCGATGAGGACGCGACGGTGCTGACCGCCCGAGAGCGTGGAGACGTCGGCGAGCGCGCGGTCGGCGAGGCCTACCTCGGAAAGGGCCTCGGCGACGAGACGACGATCCTCGGCGCTCGCGCGCTGGTACCAGCGTCGGTGCGGCAGCCGGCCGGCTTCGACGATCTCCTCGACCGTCGCCCGAACGGACCCCGAGAGCGTGTGTCGCTGCGGCACGTAGCCGATGCGCGTGCGCTCCTTGAACTCGGCCGCGGGCGTGCCGAAGAGCTCCACCTCGCCGCTCACGTGGTCGTTGAGGCCGAGCACGCCGCGCATCAGCGTCGACTTACCGGAACCGTTCGGCCCGAGCACCGCGATGATCTCGCCGTGGTTGATGTCGAGGTCGACGTCACTGACGACGGCCCGCCCCTCGTAGCCGAACGCGGCCGAGCGCAGCCGGATCACCGGCTCACTGTCGTCCTTCACTTGCACCCTTGTCCCTGCTTCAGCGTTGTGAGGTTGGACTTCATGACCTCGAAGTAGTTCTTGCCCTTGCTCGCGTCGGTCAGACCTTCGAGCGGGTCGAGCACGGCGACCTTCGCGCCGGTCTGCTTGGCCACCGTTTCGGCGGTCTTCGGTGAGACGAGGGTCTCCGAGTAGATCGTCGTCGTGTCGTGCTTCTTCGCGAACGCGGCCACGGCCTTGAGGCGCTGCGGCGTGGGCTCGGCCTCGGGGGAGACGCCGCTGACGCCGACCTGCGTGAAACCGTACCGGCTCGCGAGGTAGCCGAACGCCGCGTGCCCCGAGACGAGGGTCTTGTTCGTGCAGTTCGCCAAGCCGCTCTTGAACTCGGTGTTCAGCGCGTCGAGGTCGGCCACCATCTTCTTCGTGTTCGTCTCGTACGTGGCCTTGCCCTCTGGATCGGCCTTGGCCAGGCGCGCACCGACGGCCTGAACGACGGCCTTGTAGCGCACCGGGTCGAGCCAGAAGTGCGGGTCCGTGTCCCCGCTGTGGTCGTGCCCGTCGCCCTCGCTGTGCTCGTGGGCCTCGCCGCCGACACTCTCGGTCGACGACAGCTTGAGCGTCATGTCGGCGTCGGGTGCGACGTCGAGCGTCTTGTCCTTCTTTGCGTTCGAGGAGACGGCTGCGTCGACGCTCGGCTGGAACCCCTTGAGGTAGACCGCGAGGTCGGCGTCGGCTAGCGCGGCGATCTGTTTGGGCGAGGGGTCGATGTCGTGCGGCTCCTGCCCGGGCTTCGTCAGCGAGGAGACCTCCACACGGTCGCCGCCGATGCGCTCGAGGGCGTACTGCAGGGCGTAGAAGCTCGCGACCGTCTCGACCTTGTCGCCCGAACCCGAATTCGACGATCCCAAACCACAGGCCGTGAGGGCCGTGGTGGCGACGAGGGCGGATGCGGCGAGGCTGAGGCGTGAGGTGCGAAGCATGACAACCATTCTCACCTCAAGTGAGAATCATTGTCAAAAGCGATCACTTGGGAACGGCGAGAACGACGGTGACGGCCACCGTCAGGCACAGGACGGCAGCGCGCGCGAGACGGTCGACGTTGCGCAGCTGGTTCCACGACAGGTAGAGCAGCCAGCCCAGCACGAGCGAGACGAGGCCGAAACAGACTGCGCCGATGACACCCCGGAAGACGATGCCGATCAGCATGACGACGACGAACGCGGTGACGACGGCGCCCTGGGGGAGGCGGGCCATCGCGCCGACGGCGGGGTCGGACGCGTGCATCACCTTCGCGCGCGTCGTACTGACGGAGACTTCGGGGCGCTGGTCGTTCGTGGACTCGTTCTCGGGCACCGAACAAGCGTAGTGGACGCCCGCGCTCGCGCTTTCGGGGCACTCGCTGCGAGGTGGGAGAATGGGACGCGATGACTGTTCTCGACCGCCCCGCCACGCCCGTTCTCGCGCCCCTGCAGATCGGGCGTCACACGATCGACTCCCCGGTCGTGCTCGCGCCGATGGCGGGCATCACGAACCGGGCCTTCCGCCGCCTGTGTCGTCAGTACGGCACCGAGGGCGCCGTGGCCGGTGGAGCGAGCGGTGCGACGTCGCTCTACGTCAGCGAGATGATCACCTCGCGCGCCCTCGTCGAGCGCACCCCCATCACGATGAAGCTCATCGAGACCGACCCGGACGAGAACCCTCGCTCGATCCAGCTGTACTGCACCGATCCGGTCAACGCCGGACGCGCGGCCCGCATCCTCGCGAGCGAGGGACGCGCCGACCACATCGACCTCAACTTCGGCTGCCCGGTACCCAAGGTGACGCGCAAGGGCGGCGGCTCGGCCCTGCCGTGGAAGACGGAGCTGTTCCGCGGCATCGTCAGCTCGGTCATCCGTGAAGCGGCGCCGTACGACATTCCCGTCACCGTCAAGATGCGCAAGGGCATCGACGCCGACCACCTGACCTTCCTCGAGGCCGGCCGCATCGCCGAGGGCGAGGGCGCGGCCGCCGTCGCGCTCCACGCGCGCACCGCGTCGCAGGCCTATTCGGGTCACGCCGACTGGAGCGCCATCCGCGACCTCAAGCAGACGGTGACGAGCATCCCCGTGCTCGGCAACGGCGACATCTGGTCCGCAGACGACGCGCTGCGCATGGTCACCGAGACCGGGTGCGACGGCGTCGTCGTCGGACGCGGCTGCCTCGGACGACCGTGGCTCTTCACCGAACTCGCTGCCGCCTTCGCCGGCTCCGACGCCCGAGTCGACCCCGGTCTCGGAGAGGTGTGCGCCACGCTGCGTCGTCACGCCGAGTACCTCGTCGAGTTCTACGACGACGAGGTCAAGGGCTGCCGCGACATTCGCAAGCACATCGCCTGGTACTTCAAGGGCTTCCCCGTCGGCTCGCAGCTTCGTCACCAGTTGGCGCTCGTCGATTCGCTCGCCTCGCTCGACGACCTCATCGCGAGCCTCGACCTCGACCAGCCGTGGCCCGGCGCCCCTGCGGAGGGGCCGCGCGGTCGCGCCGGAAGCGAGCGACGCGTCGTCCTGCCCGAGGGGTGGCTCGACACGCAGGACCTCACCGCGCAGCAGGCGGCGTGGGTCGCCGAGGCCGAGGCGGAGAACTCCGGCGGCTGAGCAACGCGTCACAGCGTGCACACCGAGTGGCCGCGGGTCGTGACCGCCGAGTATCGTCGTCGGGAGAGCCTGAATACGCGATGTGAAGGGGTATGTGGGTGAACAACGAGGGCGCGAAGAGCGCATCCGAGTCCGTGGACGTCGTTCTCGTCGGAGGCGGCATCGTCAGCGCGACGCTGGCGGCCATGATCCAGCGAGTCCACCCCGAGTGGAAACTGAGCGTCTACGAGCGTCTCGACGCCGTGGCGAAGGAGTCGTCGAACGGCTGGAACAACGCGGGCACCGGCCACGCGGCGCTGTGCGAGCTCAACTACACGCCTGAGATGCCCGACGGCAGCGTCGACATCACGAAGGCCATCGGCATCCACGCGCAGTTCATGACGACGAAGACCTTCTGGGGTTCGCTCGTGCGCGAGGGCGCTCTGCGTGAGCCGTCCACGTTCATCAACAACACGCCGCACATGTCGTTCGTCAAGGGCGACGCGAACCAGAAGTTCCTGCGTGAGCGTCACCGTCTTCTCTCGGCGCACCCGTTCTTCCACGACATGGAGCACTCGGAGGACTACGGCCAGATCGAGCAGTGGTCGCCGCTGCTCATCGAGGGCCGCCCTGCTGGTGAGAAGATCGCCGCCACCTATGCCCCGAGCGGTACCGACGTCGACTTCGGTGCCGTGACGCGACAGCTCTTCACCGACTTCACGGCCCGCGGCGGTTCGCTGGAGCTCGAGCACGACGTCACCGACATCTCGCGCAACTCCGACGGCACGTGGAACGTCGCGGTCAAGAACCTGCGTGACGGTGCTGCCAAGACGGTGCGCACGAAGCTCGTGCTCGTCGGCGCAGGCGGCTACACGCTGAAGCTGCTGCGCAAGGCGGGCGTTCCCGAGGTCAAGGGTTACGGCCTGTTCCCGGTCTCCGGCACGTTCCTGTCGACGGAGAACACGGCGCTCACCTCGAAGCACAACACCAAGGTGTACGGCAAGGCCGCCGAGGGTGCTCCGCCCATGTCGATGCCGCACCTCGACGCCCGCATCATCGACGGCCAGCGCACCGCGCTGTTCGGCCCTTTCGCGGGCCTCGTGCCGAAGTTCCTCAAGGAAGGCTCGGTTCTCGACCTCTTCGCGTCGCTGCGCGGTGACAACCTTCTGCCGATCGCGACGGCCGGTCTCGACAACCTGGGCCTGACGAAGGTGCTGGCGCAGGACCTCATCGCCAACCAGGCCAAGCGCATCGAGGCGCTGCGCGACTTCGCCCCGACGGCCAAGAGCGAGGACTGGAAGCTCTTCGTCGCCGGTCAGCGCGCGCAGATCATCAAGCCCGCTTCGGGCACGAAGGGCACGCTCCAGTTCGGTACCGAGGTCATCAGCTCGGCGAACGGCTCGATCGCCGGCGTGCTGGGCGCCTCGCCGGGTGCGTCCACCGCAGTGCCGATCGCGCTCGACATCCTGCGCACGTCGTTCAAGGACGAGTGGAGCACGTGGGAGAACGAGCTGCGCTCGGTCATGCCGACGCTCGGCACCGACATGAAGGCCGAGCCGGAGAAGGCGCTCGAGCTCGAGGCCGAGGCCGACGTCACCCTGGGCCTGCCCAAGCGCGTCTGAGCCACACCGCACGCCGAACGGCCGTGGCCGCTCCCGATCAGTCGGGGAGCGGCCACGGCCGTTTCGTCGATGGAACGGGGGCTCAGGTCCAGGCGTCGCTCTCGACCGGACGATCGGGATCGGTGATCCAGTCCGACCACGATCCGACGTAGACGGCCGGGTCCGGGAACACGCCGCTCACTTCGAGGGCGAGAGCCAGGTGCATGGCCTGCACACCGGAGCCGCAGTACACGCCGACGCGCTGGTGCGTGGGCAGGCCCTTGGCGGTGAACCGCATGGCGAGGTCGTCGGTCGACAGGAAGCGCCCGTCTGGGCCGACGTTCGACAGCGCGGGGATGTTGACGGCGCCGGGGATGCGTCCGGCGACGGCGTCGACCGGTTCGTTCTGGCCGGCAAAACGTTCGGGGGATCGGGCGTCGATGAGCAGGTGGCGGTCTGCGAGGTCGGCTGCGCCTTCGGCGTCGACGGCGGTGAGTTGGCGCGGTGTGGCGACGAAGTCGCCTTCCTCGGCGGGGGTGTCCTCGCCGGGCACGACGTCGCCGCCAGCGGCGACCCAGGCGTCGAACCCACCGTCGAGCACCTGGACGTCGAGCTTGCCGAAGTAGCGCAGAAGCCACCACGCACGGGCGGCCGCCAGGGAGTTGGAGGCGTCGTAGACGACGACCGGAACG
Source organism: Dermacoccus abyssi (assembly GCF_003515945.1). GTDB lineage: Bacteria > Actinomycetota > Actinomycetes > Actinomycetales > Dermatophilaceae > Dermacoccus > Dermacoccus abyssi. The sequence continues at coordinate 93,436 of NZ_QWLM01000003.1, read as the reverse complement.
TCGTTCATCACGCCGGCGGCGCGCATGGCCGACTGAAAGCTCTTCCTGTTCGGCATGGGGTGACGGCCGCCTTCTCCGCCGTCGCCCGGCGTTCCGGTGAGGGCGTCATCGAACTCCACCCAGCGTGCGCCGGGAAGGTGCGATTCGTCGTAGGCGTGACGCTGCGACTCGCCACCGAGCACCCACCGCGCGTCGAGCAGCGTGCTGGGTTCACCGGCGTCGAGGCGCTGCTTAAGGCGCGTGGCCGAGACCAGGGGGTGCGGGAGGCGAGTCATGCTCTCAGCGTAGTGGGCGGGGCCGCTCGACTGCCGTCGTAGTGGGCGGAATGTGCAACGCTATGCGCATGTGCCGCAACATCCGTCCGTTGAACAACTTCGAGCCTCCGGCCACCGACGACGAGGTGCGCGCCGCAGCGTTGCAGTACGTGCGCAAGATCGGTGGATCCACCAAGCCCTCCGCCGCCAACGAGGCCGCGTACGTGGCGGCCGTCGAGGCGATCACCGCGGCGTCGCGCGAACTCATCGACTCCCTGGTCACCAACGCGCCGCCGAAGGACCGAGAGGTCGAGGCGATCAAGGCGCGCGAGCGCGCTCGCGTGCGCTACGGGAGGGCCAGCTGATGAGCGAGATCACCATCGAACCCGTGGGGCCGGCCGAGCAGGAGGTGCTCGAAAAGTGGCTCGACGATGCTGCGCGCTGGAACATCGACGTCACGGATGTCCGCTCCATCGATCGCGCGTACGAGAGCTACGTCGACGACGTCCTTGACCAGGACGAGGACGAGCGTGAGGATCCGACGCCGTTCGTCGCCATGCTCGGCTTCGCGCTCGGCCAGTGGCTGACGCTGGAGTCCGTCCTCGAGTGGCGCGTCATCACCGATGCGGACGGCCGCGACCTGGGTCTTTCCCTGCCGGACGAGTCGAGCATCATGTTCCCCAGCGACTTCATCGCAGACGCCTGGAACGAGATGCGCCGCGACTGGCTCAACGGCTGGGCCACCGACCTTCGCAACCAGCTCGAGGCCCTTCGCTGAACGTCTACACCGCCGCCGACCGCGAGCGTTACGTCGTCGAGGATCTGACACGTAAGCGCTCCGATCGTGATGACTTCGCGCGCGACAGGGCGCGCATCGTCCACTCGGCGGCCTTGCGCCGGTTGTCGACGAAAACGCAGGTGTGGCAGGCAGGTACGGACGATTTCGTTCGCAACCGGTTGACACATTCACTCGAGGTGGCGCAGATCGGGCGCGAACTGGCAGACGCTCTCGGGTGCAACAGCGACGTCGTCGACGCCGCATGTTTGGCCCACGATCTGGGGCACCCACCGTTCGGGCACTTCGGTGAGCAGGTCCTCGACGCTCTGTGCGACGACATCGGTGGTTTCGAGGGCAACGCCCAGACGTTCCGACTCCTCACACGCCTCGAGGCGAAGCGTCAGACCCCGAAGGGGCGCCCTGCCGGGCTCAACCTCACGCGGGCGACGCTCGACGCGTCGACGAAGTACCCCTGGCGGCGCGGCCACGGCCCCGAGGGCTCCCGCAAGTTCGGGGTGTACGAGGACGATCGCGACGTCTTCGACTTCGTGCGTGACGGTGAGGAAGGCGGCACGTGTCTCGAGGCGCAGATCATGGACTGGGCCGACGACGTGGCCTACAGCGTGCACGACGTCGAGGACGCCATCGCGGCCGAGGCCCTGGACCTGAAGGCGCTCGACGGCACGGCGGAGCGGGCGGCTGTCGTCGAGGTGGCCGCACGGATGTATGCGCCCGACCTGCCGGCGGCAGTCCTCGACGAAGCGCTGGAACGGGTTCTGCGTGACGACCTTCCAGCGACGTACGACGGCACCCGCCGCGATCTCGCGGCTCTCAAGGACATGACGAGCACCCTCGTCGGACGCTTCGCGGCAGCGCCCGAGGACGCCACGCGGGAGCGCTACGGCAGTGCCCCGCTCGTGCGCTACGAGGCACGCCTCGTCATCCCGGACGACGTGCGCGCTCAGGTGGCCGTGCTCAAGGGAATCTCGGCGCACTTCGTCATGTTCACTCCGATGCGCGTTGAACAGCACACACGGCAGCGTGAGGTCGTGGAGGCGCTCGTGGCGCACTTCGCCGAGCATCCGGACGACATGGACCCCATGTTCCTCGACGACATCGAACACGCCACGTCGGACGCGGAGGCGCTACGCGTCGTCGTGGACCAAGTGGCGAGCCTGACGGACGCCCGGGCCGTGCGCCTCGGCGTCCACAGTCACTGAGCCAGGCGAACACCCCTCGCGCCTAGACTGAGGGGACGCGTGGAGATCCCGGAAGGAGCGACGTGGCCGGTCTCATCAAGGCGGAGGACATCGCTGCCGTCAAGGACCGCGTGGACATCGAGGACGTCGTCTCCGAGCACGTCACGCTGCGTCGGGCCGGTGCCGGTTCGCTCAAGGGCCTGTGCCCGTTCCACGACGAGAAGACGCCGAGTTTCACCGTGCGCCCCGCTGTCGGCGTCTACCACTGCTTCGGGTGTGGCCAGTCGGGCGACGTCATCTCCTTCGTCATGGAGCTCGAGCACCTCACGTTCACGGACGCCGTCGAGCGTCTGGCCGCGAAGGTCGGCTTGGAGCTGCGCTACGAGGAGGGCGAGCGCCCCGACCGCGAGCCGGCCGGGCGCCGCATGCGTCTCGTCGAGGCCCACCGGGTGGCCGAGGAGTTCTACCTCGAGCGGCTCATCGGCGACAAGGGCGAGCATGCCCGCGCCGGGCGTGACTTCCTGCGGGCCAAGGGCTTCAACGGCACCCATGCCAAGCACTTCGGCGTCGGCTTTGCGCCGCGTTCCGGTGACGCTCTTGTCGCGCACCTCCAGGCCAAGGGCTTCAACCCCGACGAGATGATGGCCTCAGGTCTGGCGGGGCAGTCCTCGCGCGGGCTCTACGACCGCTTCCGCGGGCGAGTGGTGTGGCCGATCCGTGACATCACGGGCGACACCGTCGGCTTCGGCGCGCGCCGGATCTTCGACGACGACCGCATCGAGGCGAAGTACCTCAACACGAGCGAGACGCCGATCTACAAGAAGACCCACATGCTCTACGGCCTCGACCTCGCGAAGAAGACGATCTCGCGTGAGCGCCGCGCTGTCGTCGTCGAGGGGTACACCGACGTCATGGCCGCGCACCTGGCCGGCGTCGACAACGCCGTCGCGACCTGTGGCACGGCCTTCGGCGTCGACCACATCAAGTCGTTGCGCCGCATCATGCGGGACGAGGCCGGTGGTACGCCGGCCCGTGTCACCTTCACCTTCGACGGCGACGCAGCCGGCCAGAAGGCAGCGATGAAGGCGTTCGAGGAGGATCAGCGCTGGGCGTCCCAGTCGTTCGTGGCCGTCGCGAAGGACGGTATGGACCCGTGCGACCTGCGGCTGCGCCACGGCGACGAGGCGGTCAAAACCCTCATCGACGACGCGGTGCCCATGTTCGAGTTCGCGGTGCGTACGACGATCTCCGGGTTCGATCTCGACCACGCCGAGGGTCGTGTATCGGCGATGAAGGCTGTTGCGCCGATCATTGCGGGCATCCGCGACACGACGTTGCGTCCGGAGTACGTGCGCACGGTGGCGGGCTGGATCGGTGTCGAGATCGAACAGCTCAACGCCGCCGTTCGCACCGCGCCCAAGGGCGGTACGGCTCGACGCTACGAGAACCGGCGTGCCACGGCCCAGCGTCCACCTGAGGGGCAGCAGCAGAACGAGACAGCCAGTCGCCCCGACGCGGGCATCCCGGTCGCGCCGGAGCGTCCGCGTATCCCCAAGCCGGATCCTCGTGATCCGACGATCGCGGGGGAGCGGCAGTTGCTCCAGGTGATGCTCCAGTACCCCGAGTCGTTGAAGGGCACCGTCTTCGAGCAACTGCGCCCCGGCGACCTTCGCGCACCGGCGCACCGGTTCATCCTGGATGCTGCGATCAAGGCGGGCGGGCCGTCACGTGTGACGTCCATCGGGGCGTGGAACGAGGCCATTCGCTCGAGTACCGACCCGCAGTTGCACGACGTGCTCACCGAACTCGTCGTGCGCGACCTGCCGACGAAGCTCGACCCGACGACGGGGCGCCCCGACGAGCGCTACGTCGGGGCTCTCATCCAGAACGTGCAGGAGGGCGCGCTCAACGCGGCGATCGCCGACGCTCTGGGCCGCCTGCGCCGTCTGGACCCGGGCGAGAGCGGTTACGCCGACGACTCCCGCGCGGCCAGCGCGAGGCTGTTCGAACTGCAGACTCAGCTCAACCGACTGCGTGAGGCCGGCATGCGCTGAACCGGTGGCAAGGCGATTATGAACGGCTGAGAAACCTTTGCTACAGTTACGGCGCGCCAAACGTTCGGGTGAGAGCTCGGGCCGCTGGGTCAAGCATTCCCCTATAGCTCAATTGGCAGAGCATTCGACTGTTAATCGGAGGGTTCTTGGTTCGAGTCCAAGTGGGGGAGCACAACGAGAAGGGCCGCGAAAGCGGCCCTTTTTCGTTGCCCTTCTCCGGGCAGGTGAACAGGTACGAACGAGGCCCCCGCGATCAGATCGTGGGGGCCTCGTCGAGGGATCGACCTACAACTGTTTGTTGTGTACGGCGAGGTCGACGCCGGGGGCCCCGACCGTTGCGACACCGGCTGTGACGCCGCCCGCCGGGCCGCCGCCCTGAGCGCTGTCCTCGGCTACGCGGCCGCGGTTCTGCAGCCACTTCTCAGCGAGCACGGCGACCTTGGAGATCGCGTAGTTGAGCAGGATGTAGATCGTGCCGATGACGATGAGCGTCGGCACGATGTTGGCGAAGATCGTCGAGGCGTTCTTGCCCTTGTAGAGCATCTCGCCGTACTGAACCTGGTAACCCAGCGCCGTGTCCTTGAGGATGACGACGAGCTGGCTGATCAGGGTCGGCAGCATCGCGGTGACAGCCTGGGGGAGCAGGATCGAACGCAGCGTCAGCGAGTCGGTCAGACCGATCGCGACACCCGCCTCGCGCTGGCCTTTGGGCAGCTGGTCGACGCCGGAGCGGATGACCTCGGCGACCACGGAACCGTTGTAGATGACGAGGGCCGTGACGGTCGCGATGAAGGCGTGGATGTCCTCCGCGCCGCCGCGGGTGAGTGCGCCGTAGAGGAACAGCATCATGAGCAGGACGGGGACGGCGCGCCCGAACTCGACGATGACACCCGCGGCCCAGCTCAGGGGCTTGATCTGCGACATGCGAGCCATCGCGAAGATGACACCGAAGATCGTCGCGCCGATCATGCCGGCGAAGGCCGCCTTCAGCGTGCCCACGAGGCCGGGGAGGATGTATTCCTTCCACAGCTCAGGATCCGTGAACGGCTTCCACATGGCGGCCGTGAACTGCCCCTTGTCGTCAAGTCGCTTGTAGACGACCCAGAGGACGGCTGCCAAGAGCAGGACACCGACCCCGGTCAGGATCATGTGACGACGGCGGGCCTTGGGGCCCGGCGCGTCGAAGAGAACTCCGGCGCTCATCGCTTCACCGCCAACTTCTTGCCGAGGTGGCCGACGAGAAGTCCGGTCGGCAGGGTCAGGAGGACGAAGGCGATCGCCGAGGCCACGAAGGCCTGGTTGAGCAGACCCGGGTCGTCCTCGGTGACCTTCGCGAGCATTGCCGCCATTTCAGCCACGCCGATGACGACGGCGACCGTCGTGTTCTTCGTGAGGGCGATCAGGGCGTTGCCCAACGGAACAATTGAGCCGCGGAAGGCCTGGGGGAGGATGACCTCGCGCAGCGACTGCCCGAACGTCAGACCGATCGAGCGAGCGGCCTCGGCCTGCCCGAGCGGAATGGTGTTCACACCGGAACGCAGCGACTCACAGACGTACGACGCGTGGTAGAGCACGAGACCGACGACCGCCAGGCGAAAGTTGTTCGTGTCGAAGAAGTCGGGGCTCTTGCTGTCAGCCAGGTTGATACCCAGCTTTGCCCACAGCACGAGGTTGCACGACAGGATGATGAGCGTCAGCGGCGTATTGCGGAAGATGTTGACGTACGAGGTGCCCAGGAAACGCAGCATCGGCACCGGCGACATGCGCAGAACGGCGACCAGGGTGCCCACGACGAGGGAACCGATAGCCGCAGCAATCGTCAGCTTGATCGTCATCCACAGCGCGGACAGCAGATCATAATCGCTGAAAAGCGTTGACATGCAATGCCTTTCGGAACGTGCGAGGCGGGTGGGGCTGGTGAAAGTTCACCGGCCCCACCCGCCGCGTCAGATAGATCAGGAGCAGGCTTCGAACGACTTCGGCGGGTTCACCTTGGTGTCGTACTTGAAGTCGGCGCCGAGGTTGGCCTCGACGGCCTTCTTCCACTCGCCGGAGTCGACCATCTTCTTGATCGCGGCGTTGACCTTCTCGCAGGTGGCCTTGTCGCCCTTCTTCAGGCCGACGCCGTACTTCTCCTCGGTGAACGGGTCACCGACGAGCTTGAACTTGCCCTTGTAGGCGTCCTGGTTGGCGTAGCCGGCGAGGATCGTGTTGTCCGTCGTCATGGCCTCGATGGCGCCCGAGGCGAGAGCGTCCGCGCACTCGGAGTACTTGTCGTACTTCTGGGGCACAAGGTTCGGCTGCTTCTCCTTGAGGTTGTCGACCGACGTCGAACCGGTGACGGAGCAGACCTTCTTGCCCGACAGGTCGGAGACGCTCTTGATCGAGCTGTCCGACTTCACGAGGACCGACTGGCCGGCGATGAAGTAGGGACCACCGAAGGAGACGACCTTCTTGCGCTTGTCGGTGATCGAGTAGGTCGCGAAGATCATCTTCACGGAGCCGTTCTCGAGCATCTTCTCGCGCTGCTTGGACGGCGTCTCGACGAACTCGATCTTGTCCGCCTCGTAGCCCATTTCCTTGGCGACGTACTTGGCGACGTCGACGTCGAGACCCTTGTAATCGGAACCGGCCTTGAGGCCGAGACCCGGCTGGTCGAACTTGATGCCGATCTTGACCTTGTCGCCCGAGCCGGAGCTCGACTCGTCGTCACTGCCGCCACAGGCGCTGAGGCCGAGGGCGAGGGACGCGACGCCGACCGTGGCGATTGCACGCTTGATCATGGATTTCCTCCTGGTAAAAGACCTGACCCGAGGGTCAGTGGGTGAGGATCTTGCCGAGGAAATCCTTGGCGCGATCGGACTTGGGGTTGGTGAAGAACTCTTCGGGCTCAGCCTGCTCGAGGATCTCGCCGTCGGCCATGAAGATGACGCGGTCGGCAGCGCGACGGGCGAAGCCCATCTCGTGCGTGACGACGATCATCGTCATGCCTTCCTTGGCCAGCTGCGCCATGACGTCGAGGACTCGTTGATCATCTCGGGGTCGAGGGCGGAGGTGGGCTCGTCGAAGAGCATGACCTTCGGCTCCATGGCGAGCGAGCGGGCGATGGCGACACGCTGCTGCTGACCGCCGGAGAGCTGGGCCGGGAACTTCTTGGCCTGGTGGTCGACGCCCACGCGCTTGAGCAGTTCCATGGCGCGCGACTCGGCGTCGCCCTTGGACTTCTTGCGCACCTTGATCGGGCCGAGGGTCACGTTGTCGAGAATCGTCTTGTGGGCGAAGAGGTTGAACGACTGGAAGACCATCCCGACGTCGGCGCGCAGCTTCGCGAGGCCCGCTCCCTCGGCGGGAAGCTCCTTGCCGTCGATCTGAATCGTGCCGTTCTCGATCGTCTCGAGGCGGTTGATCGTGCGGCACAGCGTCGACTTACCCGAACCCGACGGGCCGAGGATGACGACGACCTCGCCGCGGTTGATCGTCAGGTTGATGTCCTTCAGGACATGCAGGTCACCGTAGTGCTTGTTGACACCCTCGAGAACGACGAGCGGCTCGCCGCGCTTCGCCCGGATGTCGGACTGCTCGGTGGCAGTGGTGGCTCCAGTCATGGGTGTGAGCGTAGTCATGCCTGCACTGATGAGCGCTACCGGATGCTCACCTGTGACCTAATCGGTACAAACACATAAGCATATGTATGACAGGGTTTTTGGGGGTTCGCGGCCACGTGGGCGCTGCACCCGGTGTTGGCTGCGGACTCGTCCTTGGGGGCGAGCGGCTACACTTCCGCGAGTGCCGGGCGCCTGAGCGCCGGGCTCGGGGCGGTAGCTCAGCCGGTCAGAGCAGAGGACTCATAATCCTTGGGTCGTGGGTTCAAGCCCCACCCGCCCTACTCCGAAGTCCAGTTTCGACCGCGCCCGCCCGCGCGGCGTTCTCGCCTTCGCCGTGCCCGTGAGGCATGATGGGGCCACAACCGCACAGTTCGAACACCTGAAATCGCATGAGGTCGTTGGGGAAGACGTCCCTCGCGCACACAGGAGGTTCGGATGTCGATGACGTCCTCACGCGTCATGACCCGCGGGGTGGTGTTCGTTCACTCCACCCCAGCGGCGCTGTGCCCGCACATCGAATGGGCCTTGGAGAGCATTCTGGGCCTCGACGTGTCCCTCGAGTGGACCGATCAGCCCGTCGCGCCCGGCCTCGTGCGCACCGAGTTCAGCTGGGCCGGTGACGCCGGTACCGGCGCGCGGCTCGCCAGCGCCCTGCGCGGCTGGGATCACGTGCGCTACGAGGTCACCGAAGAGCCCTCGGCCGGCACGGACGGCTCGCGTTGGTCGCACACGCCCAGCCTGGGCATCCATCACACCTGGACCTCCGCCAGCGGCGACGCCGTCGTCAGCGAGGACCGACTGCGCAGCGCCCTCATGGCGAGCGGCGGCGACCCGCAGGAGTTCCGCGCCGAGATGGCCGAACTGCTCGGCACGGCCTGGGACCAGGAACTGGAGCCTTTCCGGTACGCCGGTGACGGTGCGCCCGTGCGCTGGCTCCACCGCGTCGGCTGACCTGACACCCACACACCAAAGGGCGGTGCCTTCCTCTGGGGGAGGCACCGCCCTTTCGCGTGCAGTCAGTGAGCGAACGTCACAGCGGAATGTTGCCGTGCTCGCCTCGGCGAGCCGGAGCCTCGGCGAGCGCAGCCACGAGGGCTCCGCGCGTCTTCGTCGGCTCGACGACCTCGTCGACGACACCGATCTCCTGCGCACGCTCCAAGCCACCGGCGAGCACTGCGTGCTCCGCTGCCAGTTCCTCCTCGACGCGTGCACGGTCGTCGATCTCGACCTCGGCCAGACGACGGCGGTGCAGGATGCGCACGGCCGCGACGTGACCCATGACGGCCACCTCCGCGCTCGGCCACGCGAACACCTTCGTCGCGCCGAGCGAACGGCTGTTCATCGCGATGTACGCGCCGCCGTACGTCTTGCGCGTCACGAGCGTCACGCGCGGGACCACCGACTCGCCGAACGCGTGCAGCAGCTTCGCGCCGCGACGCACGACACCGTCCCACTCCTGGCCGACGCCCGGCAGGTAACCCGGAACGTCGACGAGGACGACGAGCGGGATGCCGAACGCGTCGCACATACGCACGAAGCGGGCCGTCTTCTCGGCGGCGGGGGAGTCGAGACAGCCACCGAGGCGCATCGGGTTGTTCGCGATGACGCCGACCGTGCGTCCGCCGAAACGCCCCAGAGCCGTGACGATGTTCGGCGCCCACTTCGCGTGGAGCTCGATGATCTCGGCCGCGTCGTCGAAGAGGTTGTCGACGAGCGGGTGCACGTCGTAGGCACGCTTCGCGTTCTCCGGGAACGTCTCGCCCAGGTCGCGCTCCTCGGTACCCGCGACATCGAACTCACGCTGATCGGCCATGAGGGAGGCGAGCAGGCGTCCGCGCTCGAACGCCTCGTCCTCGGTCTCCGTCACGACGTGCACCACACCCGAACGACGCCCGTGCGGCTCCGGGCCACCCAGGCGCGCGGCGTCGACGTTCTCCCCGGTGACGCTGCGCACGACGTCAGGACCGGTGACGAAGATGCGGCCCTTCTCGGCCATGATGACGACGTCCGTGAGGGCCGGGCCGTACGCCGCGCCACCCGCGGCCGCGCCGATGACGACGGAGATCTGCGGGATCTTGCCCGAGGCGCGCGTCATGATGGCGAACACCTCACCCACGGCGTGGAGGCTGACCACGCCCTCCGCGAGGCGGGCGCCACCTGAGTGCCACAGGCCGATGATCGGCGTGCCTTCGGCGAGAGCGATGTCGTACGCCTCGACGATGGCCTTGCAGCCCTCGACGCCCATGGCACCGCCCTGGACGCGCGCGTCGGAGCAGAACACGACGACGGGTGCGCCGTTCGCGCGGCCACGCGCCGAGACGAAGCCCGACTTCTCGACCTCGTTGATGATCTCCACCGTGCCGTCGTCGAGGAAGTTCTCCAGACGCAGGTTCGGGTCGCGCGGGTCGGCGGCAGGCGCTTCCGGCGCTGCGGTGAGGGCGTTCATGAAGCACTCCTGAGGGTTACGGCGACGTTATGGCCGCCGAAGCCGAACGAGTTGTTGAGAACGGCGACGTCGCCGTCGGGCAGCTTGCGCGCCTCGCCGCGCACGAGGTCGAGGTCGGCGAACGGCTCGTCCACCTCGTCGACGTTGATCGTGGCCGGCACGCGGCGGTGGTGGACGGTGAGTGCCGCGATGAGCGTCTCGAGTGCACCTGCGGCACCGAGGAGGTGGCCCGTCATCGACTTCGTGCCGGTGACCGCGATGCCACCGGCGGCGTCACCGAACGCGCGTCGGATCGCGGTGGCTTCCGCGACGTCGCCGACCGGCGTCGAGGTGGCGTGAGCGTTGATGTGCACGATGTCGGCGGGCGTCAGCCCGGCGCTCGTGATGGCCTCGGTCATGGCGCGAGCGGCACCTGCACCCTCCGGGTCGCCGGCGGTGATGTGGTAGGAGTCAGCGGACATTCCCAGCCCCGCGAACTCGGCGTAGATCGTGGCGCCACGGGCCTTGGCGTGCTCGTACTCCTCGAGCACGACGACGGCCGCGCCCTCGCCGAGCACGAAGCCGTCACGGTCGGGAGCCCACGGACGCGAAGCAGTCTCGGGGGAGTCATTGCGCGTCGACATGGCGCGCGCAGCAGCGAAACCGGCGATCGGCAGCGGGTGCATCGGTGCTTCGCTACCGCCGGCGATGGCCATGTCGGCTCGACCGGAGGCGATCGTCTGGGCCGCGAAGCCCATCGACTCCGCACCCGAGGAACACGCGGAAACCGACGTGTGAGCGCCCGCCTTGGCGCCGAACTCCATCGACACGTTGCCGGAGGCAGCGTTCGGCATGAGCATCGGTACAGTGAGGGGGTAGATGCGACGCGCGCCCTTCTCCTTGAGCACGTCGTACTGGTCGAGCAGCGACTGCACGCCGCCGATACCCGTACCGATGGCGGAGGCGAGGCGCTCCGGCTCGACCTCGGGGGAGCCGGCGTCGGCCCACGCCTCACGGGCCGCCACCATGGCGTACTGCGTGAACGGGTCCATGCGCTTGAGCTCGACCTTCGCCAGCGTCGAGGCGGGGCTCTCGGCGAGCGTGGCGGCGAAGGTGACGGGCAGCTCGTACTCGCTGACCCAGCTCTCCTCAAGGGTGCGGGCGCCGCTCTTGCCGGCCAGCAGAGCTTCCCAGGTGGCGGGCGCGGTGGCGCCCAGCGGAGTGGTGGCTCCAAGGCCGGTGATGACGACTCGGCGGTTCTCGCTCATGAGGCGAACTCCTCGGTGCGGGGTGTGACGGAAGCGGGTGGGACGCGGTGGCTCACCGAGCGGGTGAGCCACCGTCGTCCGGCCTGGTGAAGGTTCAGGCCTGGGCGTTCTTGATGTAGTTGACGGCGTCGCCGACGGTGACGAGGTTCTTGACCTCTTCGTCCGGGATGCGCACGCCGAACTTCTCCTCGGCGTTGACGACGATCGTCATCATCGACAGCGAGTCGATGTCGAGGTCGTCGGTGAAGGACTTGTCCGACTGGACCGACGAGGCGTCGATGCCCGTCTCCTCGTTGACGATCTCGGCGAGGCCGGCGAGGATCTCCTGCTCGGAAGCAGCCATGGTGTCTCTCCTTGTGGTTGCTCGATCGGCATTCGATCGAGGTCGGTATCTGACTCACCTCGGGTTACCCGCCGAGGCGCGGGAACTGGTGGGTTACGGAATCTCGATGACCTGCGCGGCGTACGCGAGGCCGGCACCGAAGCCGATCTGCAGCGCGATGTCGCCGCTCTTGGCCTGGCCCTCACGGATCATCCGCTCGGCGGCCAGCGGCACCGACGCCGCGGAGGTGTTGGCCATGTCGACGATGTCGCGGGCGACCTTGACGTGCTCGGGCAGCTTCATCTGCTTGACCATCGCGTCGATGATGCGGGTGTTGGCCTGGTGGGGGATGAACACGTCGATGTCGTCCGGCGTCAGCCCTGCGGCCTCCACGGCCTGCAGTGCCACCGGAGCCATGCTCCACACGGCCCAGCGGAAGACGGACTGGCCGGCCATCGTGATCTTGGGGTCGGCCTGGTGGCCTTCGCCTACCTGGCGGATCGACTCCCAACCGGAGCCGTCGCTGCCCCAGATCGTCGGGCCGATGCCGACGTGGTCGCTCGGGCCGACGACGGCCGCTCCGGCGCCGTCACCGAAGATGAAAGCCGAACCGCGATCGGTGAGGTCGAGAACGTCCGTCAGTTTCTCCGCGCCGATGACGAGCACATGGCTCGCATCGCCGGAGCGGATCATGTCCGAGGCCAGGCCGATGCCGAAGCAGTAGCCGGCGCACGCCGCGGCGATGTCGATGGCTGCCGGCTTGTCGAGCCCGAGGCGGTCGGCGAGCATCGGTGCAGCTGCGGGGGTGAACAGGTGGTGGGTGACCGAACCGACGAGGACACCGTCGATGAGTGACGGGTCGATGCCGGAGTTCGCGATCGCCTCACGGGCGGCGGCCTCGGCCATGTCGAGCATCGTCTCGTCGGGACGCGCAAAACGGCGGGTCTTGATGCCCGATCGCTCCTGGATCCACTCGTCGGAGGAATCGATCGGACCGACGATCTCGTCGTTCGTCACGAGGCGTTCCGGGCGGTAGGCGCCCACGCCGAGCACGCGGGTGAACTCGGCTCCGGTGCGCTGCGTGATCGTCGCCATCATGCACCTGCCGGGTGTAGGCGGACGAGCGGCTGGCCGGGCGACACCGGGTCCTCGTCCTCGACGAGCCACTCGATGATGCGTCCGCCGTGCGGCGCCACGGCGTTGTAGGCGTCACGCGCGGTGACGACCTGGCCGATCGTCTCGCCGGGGCGGATCGTGTCGCCCTCGGCCAGCGGCGCGCGGGTGATCGTGCCCTTGGCCGGCGCGATGACGAGACGCCAAGCCGGTTCGATGTCGTCCTCGAGCACGCCGTGCTCCCGCACCATGCGGTGCGCAGCGTCGAGGTCGTCCGGGGTCTTGACGGCGAGCGTCTCGACGCCGGGCATCGCGCGCTTGGCCAGGCCGACGAGCGTGCCCGCCGGGGGAATCTCGATGAGACCCGTGACGCCCATGGCCTTGAACGTCTCCATCGTGAGATCCCAGCGAACCGGGTTGCTCACCTGGGTGACGAGACGCTTGAGCACCTTCGTGCCGTCGTGGACGACGAGACCGTCCTTGTTCGACACGAGCGGGATGCGCGGGTCGTGCGTCGAGATGGCGCCGGCAAAGGCAGAGAGGCGGTCCAGCGCGGGCGCCATGTGCTCGGTGTGGAACGCTCCGGCGACCGGCAGCGGCACGACGCGGGCCTTGGCCGGCGGGTCGGCCTTGAGGTCCTCGAGCTGCTCGAGCGTGCCCGCGGCGACGATCTGGCCGGCGCCGTTCATGTTGGCGGGGGTGAGGCCCTTGGCCTCGAGGTGGGCGACGACCTCGCTCTGCTCGCCGCCCATGACAGCGCTCATGCCGGTGGGGGTGACGGCGGCCGCGTCGGCCATTCCGGCGCCGCGCTCACGCACGAACACCATGGCCTGCTCGGCCGTGAGGACGCCCGCGGCGGCAGCTGCGGTGATCTCACCGACGCTGTGGCCCGCACCGGCGCTGACCGAACGGAAGCCCTCGACGGGGTGCTCGAACAGCGCGAGAAGCGAGACGAGCCCGCTCGCGACGATGAGGGGCTGCGCGACGGCCGTGTCTTTGATGGTGGGCGCGTCGGCCTCGGTGCCGTAGTGCACGAGGTCCATACCCGCGCAGGCCGACAGCCAGGTCATGCGGGAGCGGAAATCCGGCAGCTCAAGCCACGGGCGAAGGAAACCGGGGGTCTGGGAGCCCTGTCCAGGGCACACGATCGCAAGCACGGTTCCACTCTGCCCGGCCTGGCCCCTGCACTGCGACCGGGCGGGCGACGAACTTCGCGAGTGTGATTTGTAGGGTTCCTACAAGCCGACGTCCCCGCGGGGACGTGGTGCGCGGCGCCCGGCCTCGAGGTCGGCGAACATGATCGCGAGCCGCAGAGCGAACGCGTCATGGGTGTCCGTGAGGTCGAGGTCGGTGGCGTCGAGGATGCGTCCGAGCCGGTATCGCACAGTGTTGGCGTGGACGAACAGCTCGCGCGCGGTGCCTTCGAGCGAACCCGTGCGCAGGTACGTGCGGGCCGTGTCGCCCAGTGGCGAACCCACGTCGAGCGTGCCGGTCGCGATGGAGGCCAACGCGCGGCGCGCCTTGTCGTCTCCCGCAACGGCCCTGGCCGCGAGCAGGTCGTCGCTTCGGGTCGGGCGAGGCAGCTGTGGTGCCGCCGGCGCCGCCTCGTAACCGCGGATGGCGTCGCGGGCGGAGCGCCCGGCAGCGTAGAGGTGGGGCACCTTGGGGCCACAGACGACGGGGCCCGGTCCGAAATGATCTGCGAGGGTCGTCGCGGCTTCGATCGGATCCGTCACCGGCCCGATGATGGCGATCATGCGTCGCCCTTCGACCGAGACGAGCACCTCGAGGCCGGCATGACGGGCGGCGCGCCGCAGCGGGTCGACGACGCTCGACTCGCCGCCCGCGGGGCTGGAGCCGACGACCACCGTCACGCCGCGCACCTCGGCCCACCCGAGAGCGTTGACACGCGAGCCGAGGGATTCGTCCGGCTCACCGCGGACGACGGCGTCGACGACGAGGGATTCGAGTCGGGCATCCCACGCGCCGCGTGACTCCGCGGCTCGGGCATAGACGTGCGCGGCCCCGAACGCCACTTCGCGCGCGTATCTCAGGACGGCCTCGCGCACCGTGGCGCGCTCCTCGGCCCGCGCATGCTGCGGCGCTTCCTCCTCGACCACCTCGATGACGGTGCGCAGCAGGTCGAGGGTCTGTTCCAGGGTGATGCGCCGCGCCAGCTCGCGCGGGGCGTTGGCGAAGATGTCGATGGCGTGCGAGTCGTCGACGGAGGGGTCTCGTAGCCAGCCGAGGAAGGAGCGGATGCCGTCCTGCGCGATGACGCCGATCCAGCTGCGATCGTCGGCCGCGAGGTCGGAGAACCACGCGTGACGGCTCTCGACGCGGGCGCTCGCGTGGGTGGCCATGGCCGAACTCGCCCGGTGGATCGCCGTCATCGATGCGTCGGAGACGGGGGAGTGCGCAACCATGCGCCACACCGTACCGTCACGGCCGCCGAGGCCGGGTTCCCCGGTTCGTTCCCTGTTCACTTCCCCGACGCGCCGTGATCACACCGGTGCGGTCTCATGGCCTTCATGAAGCGACGATCACTCCTGTCACTCACCACCGCCTCGGCGGCGACGTTCGCTCTGGGCGATGCCGCACAGGCCTCCACGACCTCCGGTCATCGACGTCATGGACACGGTGCGCGTTACCGCAAGCCCTACGTTGTCGGACACCGCGGAGCGAGCGGCTACCGCCCCGAGCACACACTCGAGGCCTACCGTCTGGCGGCACGCATGGGTGCCGACATCATCGAACCGGACCTCGTCATCACGAAGGACGGCGTGCTCGTCGTACGTCACGAGCCGGAGATCTCGGGCACGACGGATGTCGCGAAGCGCCCCGAGTTCGCCTCGCGCAAGACGACGAAGTCGCTCGACGGCAAACCGGTCACCGGATGGTTCACGGAGGACTTCACGCTCGCCGAGCTTCGGACGCTGCGCGCGGTGGAGAGATTGCCCGAGCTGCGTCAGCGCAACACGATCTACGACGGGCTGTGGCAGGTGCCGACGTTCGAGGAGGTGCTCAAGCTGCGCCGCGAACTGGAGCGCGAGCTCGGGCGCACGATCGGCGTCTACCCCGAGACGAAGCACTCCACGTACTTTCGCGCGCAGGGCAAGCCACTCGAGGAGAAGCTCGTCCCGCTCATCCGCACCTACGGGCTCGACCGGCCCGGTGCCCCGATCTTCATCCAGTCGTTCGAACTGCAGAACCTGCTCGACCTGCGCACTCGCTTCAAGGTGAAGGCACCACTCGTCTTCCTCACCGACGCGAAGGGCGGCCCCTTCGCCGACCCGAAGAAGCGCTCCTACGCCCACCTGACGTCACCGGCCGGGCTGCGGGAGTGGGCACACCTGCTCGACGGTCTGGGGCCGTCGGTCAAGCAGGTCATCGCCTGGAACGCGGACAACACCCTCGGTGCTCCGACGTCTCTCGTTCGCGATGCCCACGCGGTCGGCCTCCAGGTGTGCCCGTGGACGGTGCGGGCCGAGAACGACTTCCTGCCCGCGGACCTGCGCAACGGAAGCAACCCCGGCGATTTCGGTCAGGTCGTCGACTATCTCGAGAAGCTGTACGCCACCGGCATCGACGGGATCTTCTCGGACATGCCGGACATCGCCGTTCTCGCACGCGAGAGGTACCTCAGCCGGCGTTGACGCGCGTCCGCCTCGGTGCACGAAGGGGCCGGTCACCGCAGTTCAGCGGTGACCGGCCCCTCGCTATTGCTCTGGCGGTGTCGGTCTACGACTCGCCGCCGGCGTTGCCGGAGGTTCCGGCACGCACGTCGAGCAGCTGGTACTTCTCGGCGGCCTGCTTCGGCACGTCCTTGTCGACCTCACCGCGGTCGGCCAGCGACTGCAGTGCGCGCACGGCCATGGACGGACCGTCGATGTGGAAGAAGCGACGAGCCGCAGCGCGGGTGTCGGAGAAACCGAACCCGTCGGCGCCGAGGGAGTGGTACTCGCCCGGCACGTACTGACGGATCTGGTCGTGCACCTGACGCATCGAGTCGGACGTCGCGATGACCGGCCCGGGGGCGTCCTGCAGCTTCTGCGTGACGTACGGGACGCGACGCTCCTCGTCCGGGTGGAGGAAGTTGTGCTCGTCGGCCTCGAGACCGTCACGACGCAGCTCGTTCCACGACGTCACCGACCACACGTCGGCGACGACGCCCCAGTCGTCCTTGAGCAGCTCCTGGGCCTCGAGAGCCCACGGCACACCGACGCCCGAAGCGAGCAGCTGCGTGCGCGGAGCGTTTTCGCCGACACCGTCGAACGAGCCGTCCTTGAGCTTGTAGATGCCACGCAGGATGCCCTCGGCGTCCACGTTCTCCGGCTCGGCCGGCTGCACGAGCGGCTCGTTGTAGACCGTGAGGTAGTAGATGACGTTCTCGGCGTTCGGGCCGTACATCTTGTTGAGGCCGTCCTGGACGATGTGCGCGATCTCGTACCCGTAAGCCGGGTCGTAGGCGCGAATCGCCGGGTTGGACGCCGCGAGAAGCAGGCCGTGACCGTCCGCGTGCTGCAGACCCTCACCCGTCAGCGTCGTGCGACCGGCGGTGGCTCCGATGAGGAAGCCGCGAGCCATCTGGTCGGCAGCCGCCCAGATCGAGTCACCCGTGCGCTGGAAACCGAACATCGAGTAGAAGACGTAGACGGGCACCATCGGCACGTCGTTCGTCTCGTACGCCGAGCCGACGGCGGTGAACGCCGCCACCGAACCGGCCTCGTTGATGCCCAGGTGCAGCAGCTGACCCTGCGGCGACTCCTTGTACGCGAGCATGAGCTCGGCGTCGACGGAGCGGTAGTGCTGACCGTGCGGGTTGTAGATCTTCGCCGTCGGGAAGAACGCGTCCATGCCGAACGTGCGCGCCTCGTCGGGGATGATCGGCACGATGTGCTTGCCGAGCTCCTTGTCGCGCATGAGTTCCTTGAGGATGCGCACGAAGGCCATCGTCGTGGCCACTTCCTGCTTGCCCGAGCCCTTCTTCGCGATCTCGTAGGCCTCGTCGCCCGGCAGCGTCAGCTCACCGGAGCGGCCCTTGCGCGACGGCAGTCCGCCACCGAGCTTGGCGCGGCGTTCCATGAGGTACTGGATCGCCGGGTCGTCCTCACCCGGGTGGTAGTACGGCGGACGGTACGGGTCCTTCTCGAGCTCCTCGTCGCTGATCGGGATGTGCAGCGAGTCGCGGAACATCTTGAGGTCCTCGAGCGTCATCTTCTTCATCTGGTGCGTCGCGTTACGGCCCGCGAAGTGCGTGCCGAGCGAGTAGCCCTTGATGGTGTGCGCGAGGATGACGGTGGGCTGGCCGGTGTGCTCCGTGGCGGCCTTGTAGGCGGCGTACACCTTGCGGTAGTCGTGGCCACCGCGCTTGAGCTTCCACCACAGGTCGTCGTCCGACCAGCTCTCGACCATCTTGCGCGTGCGGGGGTCCTGACCGAAGAAGTGCTCACGCACGAACGCGCCGTCGTTGGCGCGGATGGTCTGGTAGTCGCCGTCACGCGTCTTGTTCATGATGTTGACGAGCGCGCCGTCGCGGTCCTGGGCCAGTAGCGGGTCCCACCCGCGGCCCCACAGCACCTTGATGACGTTCCAGCCCGCGCCGCGGAAGAACGCCTCGAGCTCCTGGACGATCTTGCCGTTACCGCGCACCGGACCGTCGAGGCGCTGCAGGTTGCAGTTGACGACGAACGTGAGGTTGTCGAGCTCCTCGTTGGCTGCCCACTGCAGGGCGCCGCGGCTCTCGACCTCGTCCATCTCGCCGTCACCGAGGAAGGCCCACACGTGCTGCTCGGACGTGTCCTTGAGGCCACGGTTGTGCAGGTACTTGTTGACCATGGCCTGGTAGATGGCGTTCATCGGGCCGATGCCCATGGACACCGTCGGGAACTCCCAGAACTCCGGCATGTTGCGCGGGTGTGGGTAGCTGGGCAGACCGGCGGGCTCACCGTCGATGAGGTGGCTCTTCTCCTGACGGAAGCCGTCGAGCTGCTCCTCGCTCAGGCGACCCTCGAGGTACGCGCGCGAATAGATGCCCGGGGAGGCGTGGCCCTGGATGAAGATCTGGTCGCCGCCGCCCGGGTGGTCCTTGCCGCGGAAGAAGTGGTTGAAGCCGACTTCGTAGAGCGTCGCGGCCGAGGCGTACGTGGAGATGTGGCCGCCGACGCCGATGTCGGGGCGCTGCGCGCGGTGCACCATGACCGCAGCGTTCCAGCGGATCCAGGCGCGGTACTTGCGCTCCATGTCCTCGTCGCCGGGGAACCACGGCTCGGACTCGGGGCCGATCGTGTTGATGTAGTCCGTCGCGGTCAGCGACGGCACGCCGATCTGCTGGCCGCGGGCACGCTCAAGGAGCTTGAGCATGACGTAGCGGGCGCGGTTACGGCCCTGCTCGTCGATGACACCGTCGAGAGAGTCGAGCCATTCCTGGGTCTCCTCCGGATCGACGTCCGGCAACTGGCTCGGGATGCCATTGAGAATCGGGCCGGCTTCATCAAGGGACACGGTGCGTCCTTTCAGTGTCTTCGTCGGCGCTACCTGGCACGCGCCACTGCCCCCATCCTGCCCCCGAAAGGCGCGTCGTGTGAAACCGGGGAGGGCTACTGATCGGTACGAATTCCCATGCGAGTTGGGCGTGCGACAACTCCGGAAACGGCACACCACCTTGCAATGTGCGTCGCGACCTTGTGGACTAACCTGAAAGCACCTTCGGGCGAACTGCCCGAGGGAACATCGTCGAGGGGTACGCGCGCATGCGCCCCCGGAGCAAGAAAGAGGACGCACCACGTGAACCAGACCGCAGGGGCACATCCGGCGGCCAAGATCGGTTTTTCCGCTGACGACGTCGTCATGGAGATCGGCTGGGACGACGACGTCGAGGAATCGTGGCGAGATGCGATTGCCGAGATCGTCGGTTCGGAGCTCGAGGACGAGGACTACGACGGCAGCGTCGACTCCGTTCTGCTGTGGTTCCGCGACGGTGACGGCGACCTCACCGACGACATCGTCGACTCGCTCGCGACCCTCGAGGAGAAGGGCTTCGTCCTGCTCATCGTTCCCAAGGTCGGCAGCCCCGAGAACGTCGACGCCGCCGACATCCAGGAAGCGGCCACGACGGCCGGCCTCAAGGCCAGCTCGACGTTCAAGGTCGGCGAGGACTGGATCGGCACGAAGCTCGTGCAGGGCGGCACGGCCAAACAGCGCTGATCGCGCACCGACGAAAGGGACGAACCATGACGACAGTGACCGAGGGTTCCAAGGCTCCTGACTTCACGCTCAAGAACCAGTTCGGTGAGGACGTGACGCTGTCGCAGATCGTCACCGAGCGGCCCACGCTGATCGTGTTCTACCCCTTCGCCTTCTCGGGCATCTGCACGGGTGAGCTGTGCACCATCCGCGACACGATGCCGAGCTTCGACGACGCCTCCGTGCGCGTGGTCGGCATCAGCTGCGACCCGATGTTCACCCAGCGCGCGTGGGCGGAGGACCAGGGTTACGACTTCTCGCTGCTCTCGGACTTCTGGCCGCACGGCGAGGTAGCGAAGGCGTACGGCGTCTTCGACGAGAACGCCGGATTCGCCATTCGTGGAACGTTCCTCGTCGATGCCGACATGACGGTGCGCTGGTCGCTCGTCAACGGCCCCGGTGAGGCGCGTGACTTCACGGGCGCGCTCGAAGCGCTCTGACGAGCAGACCCGAGGGTGGGGCGGCACGCGACGGGTAAGCTTGCCGTCCGTGCCCGCAGCACCCAACGGGCTCGGGGCCTCTAGCTCAGCTGGTAGAGCAACGCGTTTACACCGCGTCGGTCGTCGGTTCGATCCCGGCGGGGCCCACATGAACAACTCCACCACGACGCTGGCTCAGGTCACGCGAATCCTCGACGGGTTCTATCCGCCGTCGACCGCTCAGTCGTGGGATGCCGTCGGCCTGGTCACGGGCGACCCGGCGCAGCCGATCGAGCGAGTGCTCTTCGCTGTCGACCCGGCCCTCGACGTCATCGACGAGGCTGTGAACGGCGGGTACGACCTGCTCGTCACGCACCATCCTCTGCTCATGCGCGGTGTGAAGTCCGTTGCCACGACGAGCGGCAAGGGCCGCGCTGTGACGGCTCTCGTCGTCGGCGATGTCGCGCTGTACGCCGCGCACACGAACGCCGACGTGGCGACGCCCGGCGTCAACGACGCGCTCGCCGTCGCGTGCGGCCTGAGAGGCGTAGAGCCGCTCGTCGAGACCGAGGGCCAGCCGCTCGGCCGGGTCGGCGACCTGGAGTCACCGATGACGCTGCGTGCCTTCTGCGAACGCCTCGCGTCAAAACTGCCGCCCGCTCCTGTGGGCCTGCGGGTTTCGGGTGACCCGGACGCCGAAGTCGCCCGCGTCGCCGTGCTCGGTGGCGCAGGTGACGGTGAGTTCGGCGCCGCCCGTGCGGCCGGAGCCGATGTCTACGTGACGGCGGACCTGCGTCACCACCCCGCCATCGAATCGCGCGAGGAGGACGCGGCCGAGAAGCCGCTCTTCCTCGTCGACGCCGGGCACTGGGCCAGTGAGTGGCTGTGGCTCGAGCACGCGAGTGAACGCATGCGTGACGCCGTTGCCGCCGAAGGCGCCGACCTCGAGGTGGCCGTCTCGCGCCGCCGCACCGACCCTTGGGACTTCTTGGTCTCGACAAGCGAAGGAGAACAGCAGTGAAGGCAGAACTTCAGCAGCAGTGGAAGCTGCTCGACCTGCAGAAGCTCGACACGCGTCTGGACCAGATCGACCACCGTCTGGCCAACCTGCCGCAGGCCAAGGAGCTCGCCGAGGCGAAGGCCACCGCTGACTCCGCGACGGAGGAGATGGTTCTCGCTCAGACCGCCGTGTCGGACGTCGAACGCGAGATCAGCCGCAGCGAGGCCGACGTCGAGCAGGTGCGTGAGCGTGCTGCGCGCAACCGAAAGCGTCTCGACGCGGGTCAGGGCACGGCGAAGGACCTTCAGGCTCTCCAGCACGAGCTCGACACCCTGGCCCGTCGCCAGAGCGTTCTCGAGGACACCGAACTCGAGATCATGGAGCGTGCCGAGGAACTGCGTGAGCGCCTCGACGGTTTCACCAAGGCCGCCGACGCCGCTGAGGTGAAGGTCAAGGAACTCAAGGACGCGATGGCCGCGGACTCGAAGGAGCTCGACGCGGAGCGGGCCCAGGTCGCGAGCAAACGCGCCGACATGGCACCCACGATCAACGCCGAACTGCTGACCGAGTACGACCGCATCCGGGCGCGTAGCGGTGTGGCCGCCGCCGCGCTGCACGGACGTCGCTGCATGGGCTGTGGCCTCGAGCTCAACGCGAGTGACCTCGCCCGGATCAAGGCGGCCTCGGCCGACACGGTCGTCAACTGTGACGAGTGTGGCCGCATTCTCGTGCGCACGGCCGAATCCGACGTCTGACGCACGTCGGAAGGGGCGCCCCCTCGACCCGACCCTGTCTCTGACCGACGCCTCGCGTCGCTGAACAACGCTGACCCCGAAGGGATCTTGCCATGACACGACGCCTCATTGTCGAAGCTGACGGAGGGTCGCGCGGTAATCCTGGTGTTGCCGGATACGGCGCGTTGGTTCGGGACGGCGAGACGCGGGAGGTGCTTGCCGAGCGGGCTGCGCCGCTCGGCAAGGAGTCGAACAACGTCGCCGAGTACACCGGCCTCATCGAGGGGCTTCGGGCCGTACGCGACCACGAACCGTCCGCGGCAGTGACGGTGCGCATGGACAGCAAGCTCGTCGTCGAGCAGATGTCGGGTCGCTGGAAGATCAAGCACGAAGACATGAAGCGTCTCGCCGCCGAAGCGCGCACCATCTCGTCCGAGATCGCCAGTGCCGGCGGGGCCGTCACCTACGAATGGATCCCGCGCGAGAAGAACAAGGCTGCCGACAAGCTGTCGAACGACGGCATGGACGGCGTGACCGTGCGTCGCGACGCGTGGCAGCCCGACGATTCGACGAGTGAGACCGACGATGAGGGCGCGCCTGGCGGAGCAACGAAGGACGAGGCCCCGGGCGGCACGAGCGAACCGGACACGACCGAGCGCGAAGCCGAGACCGTCGCCCCGGTGACGCCGAAACCCGACCTCGGCAAGCCGACCCGCATCGTTCTCGTGCGTCACGGCGTCACCGACTTCACGACGGGCGGAAAGCTCGACGGCCGTGGCGGCGCCGACCCCGCGCTCAACGCGGCCGGTCGCGACCAGGCGGAGCGCGTCGCGCGGGCCGTCGGCGCGCTCGTCTCAGACGCCGAGACCGTGAGCGTCGTGACGTCGTCGCTCGCGCGGGCCATCGAAACCGGAGCGCCGGTCGCGAAGGCGCTGGGCGTGCAGGCGCAGGTCGACGAGGATTGGGACGAGCAGGCCTTCGGCGAGTGGGACGGCCTGAGCTTCAAGGAGATCCACGCTCGGGACGCCGCCGGGCTGTCGAGTCTGCGCCATGACGCCACGTACAGCGCCCCCGGCGGTGAGACGCGCGCACAGCTCGACGCGCGGATCTCCGACGCGCTCGAGCGCGCCGTGGAGCGCGGGGGAGCGGTCGTCGTCGTGACGCACCGGATCGCCATCATGTCGGTGCTCTCGGCGGTGCTCGGGCTCGACATCGATGCGGCGTGGAGGCTCGCGGCAGCACCGGGCTCGCTCACCGGCATCGAGGTGTGGCGCGACGGGAACGCGCAGGTCGCGTTCACCAACGACACGCACCACCTGCGCTGAGCCCCCCCCGCCATCGTCCACCGGTTGGACATCGAAGCGGGCGAGATAGCGAAGCAGACACTTCTTCATAAGGTTGCGTTATGGAACAGCCGGGTCCGCCCGGCTTCCCCGACGCACCACGCGCAGTAAACCTGCCCGTGGGAAGGAGAGCATCCGGTGAGTGAGCCCACCCTTCGCCCTGACACCCTCGCTGTCCGAGCAGGCTTGGCCCGAAGCGGCTTCGAGGAGACGGCCGAGGCCATGTACCTCACCTCCGGCTTCGTCTACGACAGCGCCGAAGCCGCCGAGGCCGCTTTCGCCGGGGAGAGCGAGCGGTTCGTCTACAGCCGGTACGGCAACCCGACGACAGCGATGCTCGAACAGCGCCTCGCGGCCCTCGAAGGGGCTGAGGCGTGCTCCGCCACTGCATCGGGCATGTCGGCGGTGTTCACGGCCCTCGCCGCGCTGCTGGGCGCCGGCGACCGCGTCGTCGCCTCGCGGGGGCTCTTCGGCTCGTGCTTCGTCATCCTCGACGAGATCCTGCCGCGGTGGGGCGTCGAGACGGTCTTCGTCGACGGACCTGACCTCGAGCAGTGGCGCAAGGCGCTGGCCGAGCCGACCACCGCCGTGTTCTTCGAATCGCCGAGCAACCCGATGCAGGAGCTCGTCGACATGCGAGCGGTCTGCGACCTCGCGCACGGCGCCGGTGCGCAGGTCGTCGTCGACAACGTCTTCGGAACGCCCGTGTTCAGCAAGCCGCTCGCACACGGCGCCGACATCGTCGTCTACTCGGCCACCAAGCACATCGACGGCCAGGGCCGCGTGCTCGGCGGGGCGATCCTCGGGCCGAAGGAGTTCATTGACGGGCCCGTGCAGAATCTTGTGCGTCACACCGGGCCGACACTCTCGGCGTTCAACGCCTGGGTGCTGCTCAAGGGGCTCGAGACGATGCGTCTACGCGTCGAGGCGCAGGCCGCAGCGGCGTTGCGTCTGGCCGAACAGCTCGAAGCGCACCCCCGAGTGCGCACCGTGCTCTACCCCTTCCTCCCCTCACATCCCCAGCACGAGCTGGCGAAGCGGCAGATGGGTGGCGGCGGCACGGTCGTGACGTTCGAGATCGACGGCGGCAAGGCCGAGGCCTTCGCCCTGATGAACGCTCTCGAGATCGTCGACATCTCCAACAACCTCGGCGATTCCAAGTCGATGGCCACCCACCCCGCCACGACGACCCATCGCCGCATGGGCGAGGAGGCGCGCGCTGCCATCGGCATCACCGACGGCACGGTGCGCCTGTCGGTGGGCCTCGAGGACGCGGGCGACCTCGCCGCAGATCTCGAGCGAGCCCTCACGGTGGCGTTCGGTCCGAACTGACGCACGCTGTAGCTCAGCGGCTGACGAGCTCGAGCACTCCGGCTGCAGCGAGCGTCGTGACGAGCGTGGCCAGGCCGGTCAGCCGAAGGTGGGTTCCCCACCTGATCCGGACACCGGCACGGCGAAGACGGTCACGCCACAGGAGCGTGGCCACCGAACCCCACCAGGTGATACCACTCGCCACGTTGACGCCCACGAGGAGCGCGAGAACCCGATCCGTCTCACCGTGGGCGGCGGGCTCGAGCGCGAGGTAGGCCGGAAGGTTGTTCAGCCCGTTCGCGACGAGCGCTCCGGCGGCCGTGAGCGTCCACGCGGGAGCGTCGCCCAACGAACCCAGTGCGGGACGCAGGACCGCGGAACCGCGAACGAGCGCCACGGTGACGAACAGGGCCGATGTGATGGCGAGGCTGCGCCACGGGACCTCGATCTCGGCGAGGGTGCTTCGGCGCCTCATGGCGATGACGGCGACACACAAGAGCGCCGCGACGGATGCAGCCACGGCGGGTTCGACGAGAAGGATCGACACGCACATGCAAGCAACGAGCGTGCCGACTGCGGGAAGCACGCCGTCTTGGGCAGGCTGTGGGGGCGCCGATTCCGCAGGGGCCACCGCGGTGCCGCGCAGTGAGGACCGCCAGACGACGGCCGCCACGAGAAGGGGCACGAGCGTCGTCGTGAGCGCGACGGGCCACGCCTCCTCCAGGAACCCGAGCGCATTGGGGTGAGGCAGGACGTCCCGGGTGAGCAGGTTCGTCAGGTTCGACACGGGCAGCCAGAGCGAGGCCATGTTCGCGATCCAGAGCGTCGGAAAGGCAAACAATGCGACGGGGCGGTCGAGACGCCGCGCGACCACGACGGCGGCCGTCGTCATGAGAACCGCCGTCGTGTCGAGGCTGAGGAAGGCCGTCACGAGACCTGCCGTCGTCATGAACAGCACCCACACGAGGGCGATCCGCCCGCGGGCGAGGGCCACCACCTTCGTGCCGAGCAGGTCGAAGAGGCCAGCGATCGACGCGCACTCCGCCACGACCGTCAGGGCGGCGAGAAAGACGAGAACGCTCGGGACCCGAGCGAGCAGCTCCAGTGCGGCGTCGACGTCCACGCCGGTCAGGCCGTGGCTTCGCGCACGCTCACGTCGAGGATCCACGGCTTCGACGGTGACGTCGCTTCGTGGAGGTCGACGTCGAACGTCTCGGCCAGCTGGGCAGCGAGCGCCTTGGGGGTGCGTGGGTCGCGCGCATCCGTGACGAGGGCTCGGGTCACGAGTCCGCGGGTGTGCTTCGCCATGTGCGTGGCGCCGGGAACGCGGATGTGAACCCAGCGGCGCGCGAGCTCGCCACTCGGGTTCCACGAGGCGGCGTACGTCGAGGATCGACAGTCCACGACGACGCCCTTGCCTGCGGCCTCGCTCAGCGGCGCGTCGAGCACCGAGCGCCAGTGAGCGGCGAGGGCACCGAGCCGAGGAAGGTTGACCCCCATCGACAGGCGGTAGGGCGCGAGGCGGTCTCCGAGACGGACCGCGCCGTAGAGCGCCGAGGAGATGACGACGCGCCGCGTCGCCCGCGCCTTGTCGGCGCCTTCGAGGTCGGACAACCCGAGCGCGTCGTAGAGCACGCCGGTGTAGAGCTGCGCGGCGGGCAACGTCGGAGCATCGAAGAGTCGGGTGTTGCGGGCGATCTCGTCGGCAAGGTTGGGGGAGACCCCGAGCACCTCGGGCGCTTCATCGCGCGCGCTCACCTCGCTGACCGCTGCGGCGACCTGCTGTCGGGCTTCGGTCAGCTCGGGGAACGACAGCTTCGCGAGGTCGAGGCGCGCGCCACGCCTGCGCGTGGTCTTCGATTCCGACGGCGGCAGGAGGGCGATCACGCGGGCCAGCGTAGCCCGATCCTCGCTCGGCGCAGCAGTCGTTCCGGGCCGGACAACGCGCGTGGAGCGTGCCTCTCGTCGACGTGCGCTTGTAGGCTCGGGCCATGCCGAAGACCCGCATCCTCTGGCCGAGCCGTGACACCGGCGGCGACCTCGCTCGCTCCTTCGACGCCCTGCGCGCGGAGTACGAACTGAGCCTCGACTACCCCGAGGCCGCCGTCGCGGAGGCCCGCGAGGCGATGGCTGCGGTCCAAATGCCCGAACGCGACGAAACGGCCGTGCCGTTCTTCACGATCGACCCCGTCGGGTCGATGGACCTCGACCAGGCGATGCATCTCGAGGAGGCCGGTGATGGGTTCCGGGTGCGCTACGCCATCGCCGATGTGCCCCTGTACGTGCGTCCCGGCGGTAACCTCGATGCCGAGACCCGCCGTCGCGGCCAGACGATCTACATGCCCGACGTGCGCATCCCGCTGCACCCGAGCCAGTTGAGCGAGGGCGCCGCGAGCCTTCTGCCCGACCAGGTGTGCTCGGCGTTCGTGTGGGACATGACGCTCGACGCCCGCGGTGAAGTCACCGACGCGACGCTCTACCGCGCGCAGGTGCGCAGCGTCGAACGTCTCGACTACCGCGGCGTTCAGGGCGCGGTCGACTCCGGCAGCGACGACCCGCGTCTCGCCCTGCTCAAGCGCATCGGAGAGCTGCGCGCCACGCTCGAACTCGAGCGCGGCGGAGCCTCGCTGCCGATGCCGGATCAGGAAGTCAGCGAGCCCGAGCCCGGCCGGTACGAGGTGCACTTCCGTCCGCCCGTGCCCAGCGAGGACTGGAACGCGCAGATCTCACTCATGACCGGCATGGTGGCGGCACGCATGATGCTCGACGGCGGCGTCGGCATCCTGCGCACCATGCCGAGGCCCGATCCTCGCGACGTCGAACGCTTCCGCCTCCAGGCCAAGGGCCTCGGGCTCGTGTGGGCGAAGGACGAGACCTACGGCGCATTCCTGCGCCGTCTCGACCGGGACGACCCGCGTCACCTCGCACTCATCCACGAGGCGGTCACGTTGTTCCGCGGGGCGGCCTACACGCCGTTCGACGGCACGACCCCCGAGATCACCGAGCAGGCCGCCGTCGCCGCGCCGTACGCCCACGTGACGGCGCCGCTTCGTCGCCTCGTCGACCGATTCGGGCTCGTCATCTGTGAGGCGCTCGCAAACGGACGAGAGGTGCCCGCCTGGGCCCGCGAGGCACTGCCCGACCTGCCCGAGATCATGCGTTCGAGCGACCAGGTCGCCGGAAAGATCGACCGCGCCTGCGTCGACCGCGTGGAGGCAGCTGCCCTGTCGTCCTCCGTCGGCGAGACATTCGGCGCGCTCGTTGTCGAGGGCCCCGACAAGGAGGGCAAGGGTGGCGGACGTGTGACGGTCCAACTCGTCGACCACGCTGTCGTCGCACCAGCCCGTGCCGCCGAGGGCGCTACCGCGCCGCCCGCAGGGGAGACCTGCACGGTGCGCCTCACGGACGCCGACATCATGGGCGGCAAGCTCACGTTCGAGGTGGTCGAGGCCGCCTCCTGACCGGCGGTAGAGTTGCCCCTTGGATGAGTCGGCCGGGCGGTCGCGTCGAAGATTCGTCTTCGCCGAGGAAAGTCCGGGCTCCGAAGGGCAGGGTGGTGGCTAACGGCCACCCGGGGTGACCCGCGGGACAGTGCCACAGAAAACAGACCGCCGCGCTTCGTGCGCGGTAAGGGTGAAACGGTGGTGTAAGAGACCACCAGCGCTCCAGGTGACTGGAGCGGCTCGGTAAACCCCACCCGGAGCAAGATCGAACAGTGCGCGTCGAAGCTGCCCGCTGAGCGCACGGGTAGATTGCTCGAGCCACGCAGCAATGCGCGGCCTAGATGGATGATCGCCGAAGCGACACCGGTGACGGTGCGCGGAACACAACCCGGCTTACAGGCCGGCTCATCCCACCATCTCCCCGCAGCGCACTGTCGAACTGTCGGTGACTTCCTTGCAGTACCGCCGGGTCGGCGCGCATGCGGCGCACTTCGTGGGTGGAGAGACGGACGCAGGGCGTGTTGGCCGGCCAGGTGGCGAGCTGGCTGGGCGACGCCTTCCAGGTGGTCGCGTTGCCGGTAGCCATCGTTCTCGCCCACGGAAGTGCGGGCCAGATGGCCGCCGCCATCACGGCCACCACCGTCGCACGCTTGGTGTTCACGCTCTTCGGTGGAGTGTGGGCCGACCGGGTGCAGCCGCGGCTCATCATGGCTCTCACCGACGTCGTGAGGGCCATCTCGGCGGCGGTGCTCGCCGCGGCCTTTGCTTTCGGCGCCTGGTCGACGCCGCTCGTCATCGTGTGCGCCTTCGTCAGTGCAGCGGCGGGCGCCTTCTTCGGGCCAGCCTTCATGACGTGGCGACGAGCCGTCATTCCCGCCGATCAGCGTCAACGCACGAACGGCACGCTGACCAGCCTGCGTCAGCTCATGCTCATGCTCGGACCCGTGACAGGCGGCGCGGCCGTGGGATTCGCCGGGCCGGCGTTCGGGTTCACCCTCAACGCTGTGACGTTCGTGGTCTCCCTCGCCGCGGTGCTGGCCTGGGCGCGCCCGGTCGACATCGTGCGGACGGAAGGATCCGAGGCGTTCACAGCGCAGCTCGTGGCGGGCTGGCGCGCCGTGCGCTCGCGCTCGTGGCTGCTCTGGGGCCTGTTGGCCGCGGGTTTCTACCACATCGGCAACGGCGCGGTGCTCGTGCTCGCCCCGCTGCTCGTCGCGTCGGAACTCGGGGGCGCACACGCCGTCGGCATCGTCGCTGCTGCCGAGGGGCTCGGCGGTTTTCTCGGCGCTGCGCTCGGGGCGCGCATTCATCTCAAACGTCCGCTGTTCACCGGCTGGGCACCGCTCATCCTCATGCCGCTGTGGGCGTTCAGTTTCGCGGTGTTCCACTCGGTATGGCCTATCGCGGTACTCGCTGCCATCGGCTACGCGGGACTGCTGTTCTACGACGTGCACTGGGAAACGGCGATCCAGCATGCCGTGCCGGGTGAGCTCCAAGGCCGCGTGCACTCGTGGGACATCCTCATGTCCTTCGTCGCGCTGCCGCTCGGCTCGATGCTGGCGGCGCCCCTGGCGGCAGCCTACGGAGCCCGTCCGGTCATCGCCGTGGGAGCGTGCTTCCTGCTCGTCGCGTCCGTCGTACCTCTCTTCATCCGCAGCATGCGGACCTTCGAGGTGCCGAGCAGCGCGGAGAGCAAGGCTCCTGCCGGGTGAGAACCGGGTCAGACAGCGTCAGTAGGTTTCGCTCGGCGAGTCGAACAACAGCTGCCCCCGCCCGAATCGTCTCGGGTGGGGGCAGCACAGCGTCAGGGCCAGGTCACCAGCTCGTGTGACGCGGGCGCCCCTCGTCGTAGCCGGACGCGCTCTGAACACCGATGCGAGCCTTCGCGCGGAACTCCTCGATGTTCTTGGCGCCCGCGTACGTGAACGAACTGCGCACGCCCGCGATGATCGAGTCGAGAAGATCCTCGACTCCGGGTCGCTGATCGTCGAGGTACATACGCGAGCTCGAGATGCCCTCCTCGAACAGGGCCGAACGAGCACGGTCGAACGCACCCTGGGCGGACGTGCGGTTGCGCACCGCACGGGCCGAGGCCATGCCGAACGACTCCTTGTAGAGGCGCCCGTCGGCGTCCCGGTTGAGGTCGCCGGGAGACTCCCAAGTGCCGGCGAACCAGGAACCGATCATGACGGACGCGCGCCGGCGGCCAGCGCGAGCGCGACGTCACGCGGGTACTTCACGCCACCGTCGGCCCACACGTGAGCGCCGAGTTCACGGGCTGCTGCGGCGCACTCGAGCACCGCGGAGAACTGGGGACGGCCCACGCCGGTCATCATGCGCGTCGTGCACATGGCGCCCGGCCCGACGCCCACCTTGATGATGTCGGCGCCTGCCTCGACGAGGTCACGCGCGCCGTCAGCCGTCACGACGTTGCCCGCCGCGATCGGTACGCGACGCCCGTTCGCGGCCTCGAACTCGTCACGCACGCGACGCACCGTGCCGAGCGCCTCGATCATCTTCTCCTGGTGACCGTGCGCGGTGTCCACGACGAGCACGTCGGCGTGGGACTCCAGCATCGTGCGGGCCTTCGTCTCGACGTCACCGTTGATGCCGATGGCCACACCGATGGCGAGGCGCCCCTGTGGGTCGAGAGCCGGGGAGTAGATCGTCGAACGCAGAATGCCCCTTTTGGTGAGCACACCGACGAGCGCGTCGTTCTCCACGACGACCGCGAGATCGCGGCGTTCGCGTTCGAGCAGATCGAATGTGTCCTGCAGGTCGCCGCCCGCCTCCACGACCGTGATGTCCTTCGACATGACGTCGGCGATGACGGAGAACCGGTCGACCTCGAGGCAGTGCTTCTCGCTCACGAGACCGAGCGGCGTGTTCTCGTCGTCGACGACGACAGCCATGCGGTGAGCACGCTTGCCGAGCAGGGCGAGGACGTCGGAGACCGGAGCGGTGGGGGCGATCGTCACCGGCGTCTCGTACACCGTGTGGCTCGCCTTGACGTCCCGGATCGTCTCCTGGACGGCTGCGATCGGAATGTCCTGCGGTAGGACGGCGATGCCGCCGCGGCGCGCGATCGTCTCCGCCATGCGTCGGCCGGAGATCGCGGTCATGTTGGCCACGACGAGCGGGATCGTGGTGCCCACGCCGTCGGGCGTCGTGAGGTCGACGTCGAGGCGGCTCGTCACGTGCGAGCGCGACGGCACCATGAAGACGTCGTTGTACGTGAGGTCGTACGGGGGCTGATCGGTGATGAAGTCCACGTCCGTCAGCCTATCCGCAGCCACCGACAACGCCCTGGAGACGTTGGGGTCCAGGCGAATCGGCATTCGCTTCGCGCGAAGGTCACGCCCTCCTTCCCACACGGAGGCGTGTGTGCCTACCGTGAGGGGCATGAAGCTCACGCACCACGGACATTCCTGCATCGAACTCTCCGTCGCCGACGCGACCGTTCTGTTCGACCCGGGCACGTTCAGCTCCTTCGACGACGTTGCGGGCCTCGACGCGATCGTCGTGACGCACCAACACCCGGATCACCTCGACCCCGACCGCCTTGACGCCCTTCGCGAGGCCAACCCCGACGCCGCGTGGTTCGCCGACCCACAGACCGCCGAGCATCTGCGCGACAAAGGCCTCGACGTCACGGCGACGAAGGCGGGGGAGACCTTCTCCGTCAAGGGCGCGCGCTTCGAAGGCGTTGGTGCGACGCACGCCGAGATCCACCCGTACATCGAGCGGATCAGCAATGTCGGCATCGTGGCGAGCGGCGACGGGGAGCCGCGCCTGTTCCACCCCGGCGACTCCCTCGAGGGGCGCCCCGAGAACGTCGACTATCTCTGTCTTCCCCTGGTGGCCCCGTGGTCCGCTGTGCGCGAGACGATCGCGTTCGTGCGAGCCGTCGAGCCGAAGCACGTCATTCCGATCCACGACAAGGTGGCGGCGGACCGAGCGCGCGGCATCTACCTCGGGCACGTACGCGACTACGGTCTCGACGGTGGCGTCGAGGTCATCGAGGTTCCCGAGGGAGAGAGCGCCGGGCTCTCCTGAACGGAGCGGCCGCCCGGCGAGGACGTTTCGAGCGGGTCGCCGTGAGCCGATAGCCTGACTCACATGACGCTCACGGTGACCCCCTGCCACGACCGCGACGAGTGGGACGATCTCGTCAATTCCTCCGGCGGGCACCCCCTGCAGCTGTGGGGATGGGGCGAGTTGAAGTCGCAGTACGAGTGGAGTGCCGACCGGGTCGTCGTTCGTGACGACGCACGGATCGTCGGCTCCGCGCAGGTGCTGCTTCGCACGCTGCCCCAGCCGTTCAAGTCACTCGCGTACGTCCCGCGTGGCCCGCAGGCCAAGGAGGGCGACCGTGGCCGCGTCGTCGAGGCACTCGCCGACTACGTCAAGCGCACCCACGGGCCGATCGGCATCACGATCGAACCCGATTGGGAGGCACCCTTCTCCCCGCTGGAGAAGGGCGTTTCGGACGAAGACCTCGCCGAGAGGATTGCGGCACCGTCCTCGGACTGGCTGGCCGATGTCGAAGCTGCGGGCTACAAGCGCAGCGAGAACACGGGGCTCATCCCGCGCACTCTCATCGTGGACGTGACGCGCGACGAGGACACCATCATGAAGGAGCTGTCGAGCTCCACCCGCCAGAACGTGCGCAAGTCGTTCAAGGCCGAGAACGTGCGCTTCGGCCTCGTCACCGAGCAGTCCGACCTCGACCAGGTGCTGGCCATCAACAAGGAGACCGCGAAGCGCGCCAACTTCGCCGTCCACTCCGACCTCTACCACGAGCAGATCCGCGATTTCATGGGGCCGGCTTCGCAGCTCATCGCAGCGTGGGAGGGCGACGAGGTCGTGGCTTTCGTTTGGCTCGTCGTCTCGGGCCGCACGGCGTTCGAGCTGTACGGCGGCGTGAATCCCCGTGGCATGAAGCTGCGGCTCAACTACGGCCTCAAGTTCTGGGCGATGAAGCACGTCAAGGAGCAGGGCGTCGAGCGCTACGACTTCAACGGACTGCTCAACGACGGAATCTCCGATTTCAAGCGCCAGTTCGCCAAGCACGAGGACATGCTCGTCGGAACGTACGACAAGGCGCTCTCCCCGCTGTTCCCTGTCTTCGCGACGGCTCTCCCGCTGGTCCGCACGACGCTCAAGCGCGGGCTGCCGGCGGCCAAGAAGACGGTCGCCGACCTGAAGAACGACCCCAAGGCCACCCTCGCCGGTGCCGCATCCGGCGCTCGGACCAAGGTCGACGAGGCCAGGGCCAAGCGCTCGTCGCAGAAGTGGAACTCGCTCGACTGACTCTCGGATCACGGTCGAAGCGGGCTCGGGCGCATGACGCGCTCGGGCCCGCTTCGTGCTCTCTCGGGACGCCGCTCGTCAGCGACGCTCAGGCGTGCTGATGCAGTGTCGGTTGCCGTCCGCGTCCTCGACGACCCAGTAGGCGGGCGCTGCGGCGTCGCTCACGAGGCGTCCGCCGGCCCCGAGCGCGGCAGCTACACGGTGGCTCGGCCGCGTCGGCGGCGACTCACACGTCGATGTGCCAGCGCTGCTCGAGCTCGGGTTCCGGGAGCTGAGGTCCGCCCTCGTCGTCGTCCCGCCAGTGCTGATAACACTGGAAGCCCGGGGCGGCTTTCGCTATGCCTGGTTCTAGCACGCAATGGTGCGGCAAGCAGAGGGTTATCGGTAGCCGATAGAGCGGTGGTCTACCCCGTCAAGGGGAGACGCTGAGACTGCCGCGACGTCAGGACCCGCCACTGCGTCGATCGCGAAGGAACGTTCTGGGTCAGCCTGGCGGGAGGGTTGCTCGTCACGTGGCCCTTCCCCGAGCTACATCCAACGCTAGTGCCGGACACCTCAGCGTGAGTTCTCCCGGGTACAGAACCCTTCGTTTGGGCTACACAGTCGGAGCGTCGCTCGCACAGGTAGCGTCACGAGCATGACCGAACCCACAGCAGGCCGCCACCGAGTGAAGCGCCCTGGGTTTGGTTCCGCGCTTATGTGGTGACGAGAGCTCTCGTCTGGGATTGATCGTAAGCCGCCTCGACCTAGACCGGCGTTTGGTAGCCGAGTGCCTCGTGTAGGCGCTGATGGTTCCACCAGCTCACCCACTCCAGCGTCGCCAGTTCGATCGCTGATGTCGATGGCCACGTGGGGCGTGAGTAGATCAGTTCGGCCTTGTACAAGCCGTTGACCGTCTCAGCGAGGGCGTTGTCGTACGAGTCGCGCACTGTCCCAACGGAAGGCGCGACGCCGTGCTCGGCCAGTGTGTCGGTGTAGGCCAGGCTGACGTACTGCACGCCGCGGTCGCTGTGGTACGAGCCGCCCACCCTGACGCGCCGCCGGCGTCGTCGCGATGGCCTGCTGCAACGCGATCATCGGCAACGCCTGCGTCAACAGCGACGACGCAACTGACCAGCCGACGATCTTCCTCGTGCACGCGTCGGTGATGAACGCCGTGTACGCGAACCCACTCGTTGTCCGGACGTACGTGATGTCGGCGACCCACAGCATGTTCGGTGCCGACGCGTGGAAGTCACGCTCGACGAGGTCGGGGCGCCGATCGGGCACCTTCGATCCAACGGTCGTGAATGGGCGGCGCCCGCGGCGACGTCGGCGGTGGGGTTGGCGACGCTGGAGTGGGTGAGCTGGAGGAACCACCAGCGCCTGCACAAGCACTCGGCTACCGCACGCCCGTCGAGGCCGAAGAAGCCGTCGACCAACCCCAGACGAGAGGGTCTCGGTCGGCCGATCTCACTGCACGACGTGCGGCAGGACGAAGAGCATGAGCATCGACCACGTCAGGTGCGTGACGATCGGCCCCGCGAGCGAGCCCGACTGCTGACGCAGCACGGCGACGACGAAGCCGAGCATCGCCGCGGCGAGTGCGAGCAGCGGAATGCCGGTCAGGGCCGTGACGGCGGTGTAAGCGACGGTCGTCCACAGCACGCGCTTCCTCGGCGACAGCACGCGCCAGAGCCCGCCTCGGTAGAACACCTCCTCGGCGATGCCGTTGACGGCCGTCGTCAGTGCGACGATCGGCAGGCTGCCCTGGCGGGCATGGTCGAGCAGGTGCGAGACGGGGTCGCGCAGCGCCGGGATGAAGCGCACGAGAAACGCGCCGACGACGAACAACAGCGCCAACGCGATGCCGATGCCGAACGCCTCGAGCAGTTCGCGTCCGTCAGCGCGCCAGCGCAGCCTGGTCGCGCCGACCCGGCCGGCCGCGAAGATCCCCGCTCCGTAGATGACGGCGACGAGGAACGTCGCCGGGTAGAACAGGGCCTGCCCCGGCTCGAGATTGAGCGACCACGACAGTGCGACGGCGGCCGCGACGCCCGTCGCGCCGATGATGACCCGCGTCGCCCCGAGACGATGCTCGGGCACGGGATCGGCCCCGGCGTCACGTAGTTCGACGTCGCGTGCCCCTGCGAGCGCGGCGCCGAAGACGTGGCGAGGTGAGCGGTGCGATGTCGCCATCAGCGTCCCGGGTTGCGACGGGCGATGACCGCGCTGAGGACGGTGGCGAACCCCGTCCACGCCGCGTACGGCGCGAGCACGACGCCCTTCTCCGGCGAGGCCTTGTGCGCGCGGCGCACGAGGTCGGCCGAGCTGGCGGCGAGCGCCGCAGCCTCCAGCACCGCCGGACGCAGCTTCTTCGCGGCGAAGAACGTGCCGTTCCAGCCGACGTTGAGGGCCAGGTTCGCGGCGAGCGCCGCGATGTACGCCCGCTGTTCCTTGGTGCGGCCCGTCTCGGCGAGGTCGGCGATCGTCAGGCTCGAGATGAGCGCGAGGTCGGTGTAGAGCGCGCTCCACACGATCGGGAACGCGGCGGGCGGCGGCTGGATCGCAGGCTTGCGCAGCGTGCGGTACCACGCCGACTTCGGGTCGGTCAGCAGCGAGCCGGCGACGGCGGTCGCGGCGACGGCGGCGGACGTCAGCCCGAGCGTGCGTACCCAGCGCGAGGTGTCGAGGTCCTTCACGGCCGCGCGCACGGCATCCTCGAACGTCGTGTGACCGCCCGGAGGTGCGCCGACGAGGTCGTCGAGGTCGCGTTCATGGACGACGGTGTCGTGCTGCAGGCTGCCGATGAGCGGCGCCGCCAGGCTGCTGGAGACGGGCGTCACGAGGCCGATCCAGTGCCCGGCGAGTCCGGCCGTCGTCACCGGCGCGGTGCCCACGATGCGCGGCAGCCAGCGCTTCGTCGCCTTCGCGTAGCGCTTCATCATGTCGCCGTACGGCATGGGTTCGGGGCCGCCGATGTCGAAGGTGCGGCTGACGTCGGCGGGCAGGTCGGCGGCACCGACGAGATAGTGCACGGCGTCGGCGACGGCGATCGGCTGGATGCGGTTCTTGATCCACTTCGGCGCGATCGCGCCGGGCAGGCGCTCGCTGAGGTTGCGCAGCATGATGAACGACGACGACTCGTCACCGATGACGACGCCCGCCTGCAGCGCCGCCGTCGGAACGCCGGAGTCGATGAGCACGTGGCCCACCTCGACGCGCGAGCGCAGGTGGTCGGACAACTGCTCGACGTCCTCGTCGTCCGGGTGCAGGCCACCGAGGTAGACGATGCGCGAGACACCGGCGTCGCGGGCGGCGTCGGCGAACGTCGAGGCCATCTCCTTCTCCTCGGAGACGAAGTCGTCGGACGTGCTCATCGAGTGCAGCAGGTACCAGGCGACGTCGACGTCCTCCATGGCGCGCGCGACGTCGGAGGCCTCGGACGCGTCACCCTCGACGACCTCGACGTGCTCGCCCCACGGCAGCGCACGCACCTTCTTCTCGCTGCGGCTGAGCACGCGCACGCGCCATCCCCGCTCGACGAGTTCAGCGGCCACCTGGCCGCCGACGTATCCGGTGGCCCCGGTGACGAGGGCGAGGCGAGAGGTCATGAAGTCCATCCGTTTCATCGAGGAATGCGCGTGGATCACGTTGGAATTTCAGGATAGTCGTACCTGACGTCGGCGTCAGCGGCGCCGGTCACAGCGGGGTTGCTCAGCGCGTGCGTCAGCTGCGCCGCTCATGCGGGCGCACCTGAGCGCCGCGGTGCGTGGGGAACGGTTCGCCGTCATTCCAGCCTGCCGGCGCCCAGAGGGGGCTGGGCGGCTGCGGCCTACACTCCTCGACGTGTCCGAACCTCAGGGCGAGCCCTCGCACCCGCCGCTCCGAGCCGAGCGCCGCTCGGCTCGGCGCGAGCGTTCGGCGGCGGCATTGCTCGTCCTCGGGCTCGTGCTGTGCGTGGGCGCGTACGTCACGGCGGCGCATGCTCGGGGCGCGTCGTTCTCCTGGCGGCGCGCGATGATCAGCGACCTCGGACGCACGATCTGCCGCGACTGGCACGGATTCTGGGTCTGCTCGCCGCGCGCCGACCTCTTCAACGTCGCCGTCGGCGTCGCAGGAGCCTGCATCCTGACGGCGGGGGTTCTGACGCACGATCGCCTCGGACGACTGCTGACGGCGGCGCTCGTCTGCCTCGGCGTCGGACTCGTGTGGGTCGCGGTCTTTCCCGCAGACGGAGCCATCGGGGTGCACATGGTGGGCGGCGTGCTCGCGCTGCCGGCGCCGTCCGTCCTGTTGCTCGCACATGGGCTGGTGGGGGTGCGGTCGGCCGACTCACGAGGGGATCGCGATCGGTTCGTGAGCAGGCGCAAGCCCCGTCACACGCTGACGCGCGTGCTCGGGGCGCTGGGTGCCGTGTCGTCGCTCACGAGTCTCGACCACGTCATGCCCGCGCCGGCGCCCATCCCGCGCGGGGTGGCGGAGGGCATCTCGCTGCTGGCGCTCGCAGTTGCCCTCGTCGTCGTGGCGTTCGACATGCTGCGACACCCGCGCGACATCACCGCACCCTGACACACCCCGCCTCCCTCGATGTTGCCCGGGTGTCACGGCGCCCGCGCCCCGAGAAGTGGGCAACATCGCGGCCTTGGATGCGCGCCGCGCCACACGAGGAGTAGGGGAGTGCGCCTCAACCGCCGAGGCGGCGCAACGTCGGCCAGACGGCGCCCCATCCTCCTCGCGGGTCGGAACATCGCAGCATCGTCGTGCCGTCGAGGCCGAACGGGTCGTGCGGCGCGATGAGCCGCCCAGCGGGGTCGCAGCGCGTGAACGCCGCACGGATGCGGCGCTCGTCCCCGCCGACGGCGAGGACGTCACGCGTGCCCCCGTCGCTGCGTGGCGGCCCGAGGCTCCAGAGCGCGTTGTGCCACGAGGCGACGTCGGCACGCGGCACCCCGAGCGCAGGGCCGTACTGATGCGCAGCTCCGGCGAGGGCATACGAATCGGTGACGATGGCCGCACCCGTCGGACGGGCTGCCGCCATCTGAGCGGCGAGTGACGGCCAGTCGGTCTGGTCGCGCTGCATGGGGTCGAGGGCGGAAACGATGGAGAACGCCGGTGACGAAACGGGCACGATCGGTAGGCAGATGAGGGCTGCGACGACGGCGTTCGCCGTCAGGACGATGGGCGCGCGTCGCCACACGTGCTCCTCGTCCGCAGCCGCCCGCGCCCAGCCGACCGCGACAAGCGGCAAGAACACCGCGACCGCGTAGTAGGGCTGCGCAGGGGAGACGAGCGCGAATACAAGGACGATCGCGCCCATGACGGCGAGCACCGGCCCGGTGCGCTGTTGTGGTGGGTCCGGGGCGATGCGGCCGGCGTGACCGTCGTCGGTGGAGAAGGGATCGTTCGTGACGCCGCCGAACGCCTTGACGCGGGCGTCGTCAGCGGGACGGCTGCGCCAGCCGTCCGCCTCGACGTGCCGACCTCCGTCGTCGCCGCCGTCAGCTCCGGGGTGGGCGGCGCGACGACTTCCCGGGCGCCACCACAACCCCCGCCACGCGACCTGGACGAACGGCGGTCCGACGAACACGACGAGCAGCGGCACGACGAGCCACCGGTTGAGCGCGCCATGGCGGGCGACGAGGTCGGCCGAGACATCGAGCATCGGCACGCCGTGAACGATCTGCGCCCCCACCTGGAACCCGCCGACCGCGACGAGCAACGCGGCGCCGCACCAGGCGTCACGGGTGCGCAGCACCCACCGGGCGCACGCGGCGAGCGCGACGAAGACCGCCGCGACGAGCACGAGGACGAGCAGCTTGTTCCAGCACGCCACCCCAGCCGCCGCGCCGGCCCACGTCAGCGCATGGCGACACCCCGTCAGCGCAGCGACGACACCGAGCACGACGAGCTGCCACGCGAGCAGATCGAGGCTCGCCGTCAGCATGACGTGCCCCATGAGCAGCGGATAGACGGTGAACGCATGCGCCCACGCGGCGATGCGCTGCACCCTCACATCAGCGCCGAGAAGCCGCGGAAACAGCCCCGCGACGAGCGCGCCCGCCCCCGCCGCGAGCGAGGCCGGCAGCCGTTGCACCCACACCGCGTCACTCACCGACGCCGCTGCGTGCGCGAGCCAGACGGTGAGCGGCGGCTGATCGTCGTACCACCACGCGGGCGGCAACATGCGAAAGTACAGCTCGTCGCCGTGAAAACCGTGGCGCGAAGCCGTCGCGAGCAGCACGATCATGACGGCCAGCGCTGCCGGAGCACCGGGGCGCCACCACGGCTGCGCTTCGACGAACCGCGCCGACACACGCCACCTCGATGAACTCGACGCGGACGGCGTCACGTCATGCCCCGCCGACGAACTGTTCGATGGCGGCGACGGCCACGCCTGCGCCGTCCTCGGTCGCCACCTGACGTCCGAGATCCACTGCACGCTCGCGGATTCCAGCACTCATCGCCGCGCGCAGCCGACGCGTCAGCAACCCCGCCGTGAGCAGTCGGCGCGGCAGCGGCGCGGGTGCGAGGTCGAGCGTGTGGAGGAGGTGCGCCCAGTGGTACTGGTCGGCGAAGTGCGGGACGACGACGCTGGGCGCGCCCGCGGCGAGCGCGGTACCCGTCGTCCCCGACCCGCCGTGGTGGACGACGGCGCGCACCTGCGCGAACAGCGCGTGGTGCGGCTCGTCATCGATGCCGACGACGACGCCATCCGCCTCGCGCGGCGCACCGTCGAGCTGGACGAGCGCGCGCACGCCGAGTCGCCGGCACGCCTCGGTGACGACGTCGACGACGCGGCCCGGCGAGTTCTGGTGCATCGAGCCGAACCCGACGGCGATCCACGCCTCGCCGGTGGCGAGCAGCGCCTGGGTGCGCTCCGACAAGCCCTCGTGCGGCGCCTCGCGCCACCACCCCGTGACGACAGTGCGGGAGTCGTCCACCGGTTCGGCGAGCAGCGGGCTGTACGCGTGCAGCGAGCCAAGAGTCGCCGTCGTCAGGCCCGTGGGGTGGGCGGCGCGCAGGTCGAGTCGGCCGTCGGCCCATCCGCCGTCGACGCCCGCGAAGTACGGTTCGATGCGCCGCAGCGCTCCACGCGCGCGACGCCGCGCACCGGTGGGCAGCGTCCACGCGTACGGCAGCAGCGGCATCGGCCCGTCGAGCGTGTCGAACTCGGGCCACAGGTGCGCCCGGACGACGGGGACGTCGGCGCGCATCGCCTCGTCGACGGCGGCGATCGCGAAGCTGGAGGCGACGAGGACGTCGGCGCCCGCGATCGCCTCACGGGTGGCTGGCCCGAACGACTGCAGGAACTCGGCGAACACGTTGCGCGTGCGGTTGAGCGCGCGCAGATCACCACGCCGCAGTGCGGTGCCCGCCGGGCCGGCGAGGAGGGCACCCGGATCGCTCGCCACCGTCACGACACGCGGGCCGTCCGGCATGACGTGCGCGAGCGACGCGTGGGTGACGACGGTGACGTCGTGCCCGCGGGCGACGAGACGCGCGGCGAGCACCCCGAACGGGACGGCGTCGCCGCGGCTGCCGGCGGCGGCGATGACGACCCTCATGCAGCCCGCTCCGACGGGTGAACGCACGGGGTTTCGGTGCTCGCGTCGCGTTCGCGCGGGCGTCGGAATCGCATGGCACACCTTCGAATAGCCGGACGGGTGCGCTCATCGTAGTGCCGCCACGACGGCGTGAACGGGCCCGCAGAGTCGCCGCGCCACGGTCGTGAACGCCAACCCCCATGGTTCGATTCCGTAATTTTCCAGCGCCTCCGGGGCGCTCGCATCGGCGCGCCGGCGGCTATGCTCATGCTTCGGACGCGTGGGTAGCTCACCCTCACCTGCGACCGGCCGATGGCTGTTCATACCCCGCCACCCGTGGAGGCACTCGTGACAGACCCCGAGGCCCTCCTCACGCATGGCTACCGCCAGGCGCGCGACATCACCCGCACGCACGGCACGACGTACTACTGGGGGACGCTGTTCCTGCCGCCGCAGCAGCGCCGCGACGTCTACGGCCTGTACGCCCTGTGCCGCCTGGCCGACGACATCGTCGACGAGCCAGAGAAGGCCACCGGGCACGGCCTCGACGCATCGTTGCCGCCGGGTGAGCGTCTCGCGCAGTTCGAACAGCGCTTCCAGGCCGACCTCGCTGCGGGGTGCAGCGACGACCCGTTGTTCGCCGCCATCGTCGACACCGCCCGGCGTCTCGACCTCAATTCCGGTTGCTACGACCGCTTCTTCGGCGCCATGCAGCTCGATCTCGTCCGCACGTCGTGGGCGTCGTGGCCTCAGCTGCGCGACGAGTACATGGAGGGCTCGGCCGCCGTCATCGGCGAGATGATGCTGCCTGTGCTGCGCCCGCGCTCGCGGGAGGCCGCGTTCGCGCCGGCCCGCGCGCTGGGGTTCGCGTTCCAGCTGACGAACTTCCTGCGTGACGTCGGCGAAGACCTCGAACGCGGTCGCGTCTACCTGCCCGCCGATGAACTCGCCGCGCACGGCGCCGACCCGTGGCTGCGCCGCGTCACCCCGCAGTGGCGCGCGTTCATGGCCGAGCAGATCACCCGAAACCGCGCGCTGTTCCACGACGCCGAAGCCGGTCTGCCGCACCTGCCGGCCTCGTCGCGACGGTGCGTCGGCGCGGCGCTCGCGATGTACTCACGCATCCTGTGCCTCATCGAGGCGGCCGACTACGACGTGTTCAGCACGCGCCACCGCGTCTCCGCAGCACGCAAGAGCGCCATCGCGGGAGCCGTCGTCGTCACCGGACGGGCCCGAACTGCGGCGCCGGTCGCGCCCTCGTCATCGGCCGCGGCGGACCAGCCGGCCGTGACGTCGTCCGCGTCATGAGCGAGGTGCACCCGACGATGGAGACCGGCTCGACCCACCGCACCCCCTCGCCCACCGAAACTCGCCGAAGGAGCCGCAGATGAGACGCCCGCCCCGCAACCGCGCCGAGCTGCGTGCCGAGATCGCGCGGCGCAACCCGATCCGACGCGTCCCGCAGCCGCCGGAGGAGCAGATTCGCTCGACGTGGCGTCAGGCTGCGGTGCCCCGCATCGAGCGGATGCTGGCGCGCGCCGTCGCCCAGGACGCGGGTGGCTGGCACGTCGCGGCGGCGAGCACGGATGTCGTCGCGGGGCGTTCGACGGTGCGCACGATCCTCGGACGCGAGATCGCGTTGTGGCG
Organism: Dermacoccus abyssi; assembly: GCF_003515945.1. Classification (GTDB taxonomy): domain Bacteria; phylum Actinomycetota; class Actinomycetes; order Actinomycetales; family Dermatophilaceae; genus Dermacoccus; species Dermacoccus abyssi. Next base: position 50,437 of record NZ_QWLM01000003.1, on the reverse strand, counting down.
CGGCGCCGACGGCTCGGCGCTCGCGGGGCCGGGCGCGTGCCCGCACATGGGTGCGCTGCTGGAGAACTGCCACACCGATGACGGCGACGTCCTGTGCCGCTGGCACGGGCTGCGGCTGCCGAGCGAGTGGCCGGGCGAATGGCTCACCTACCCCGCGCACGACGACGGCGTCCTGTTCTGGGTGCGGTTGCCCACCGACGGCGAGATGCCGAGCGCCGCACCGGTGCTGCCCGCGCGTGCTCCACTCGACGAGGCGCTCGTCACGGTCTACACGCGTGAAGCGCGCTGCGAGACGTCCGACGTCATCGCGAACCGTCTCGACCCGTGGCACGGGGCCTGGTTCCACCCTTACGCGTTCAGCCACCTCGTCGTCGACGAGGACGCGAGCGACGACGACTGCCTCGTCACCGACGTGACGTTCCGCCTCAACCACACCTACGGCGTTCCGGTGCGCGCGGCGTTCACGTGCGCCGACAGCCGCACGATCACCATGACGATCATCGACGGCGAGGGCGTCGGCAGCACCGTCGAGACCCACGCGACGTGCGTGCAGCCGGCGAGCGTCGAGCAGCCGGCTCGCAGCGTCATTCACGAGGCGACGATCGCGCACTCCGAGCGCCCCGGTTTCCGTGCGGCGCGGGCGTTCGCGCCGCTCATCCGCCCGCTCGTGCTGCGCACGCAGGGCCAGTTGTGGGTCGACGACCTCGAGTACGCGGAGCGTCGCTACGAACTGCGTTCGGGTTTCGCGCGGGACGGCAGTCGTGACGGCGGCCGACGTCGTGGTGGGGTGGGCGACATGAGCCTGCCCGCGTCCGGGGATCCCTATCAGTACCTGCTGCTCATGGGTGGATGCCTGCTCATCACGCTGCCGCTCGAACTCGTCCTGCGCGCCCGCGTGTACTCACGCCCGCGACGGTTGCTCGCGGCGCTGCTGCCCGTCGTCGTGCTGTTCAGCGTGTGGGACATCGTCGGCATCGTGCGTGATCACTGGACGTACTCGCCGCGGTTCACGTCGGGTTGGGATGTGCCGCTCACCCCGATGCCGATCGAGGAGCTCGTGTTCTTCGTCGTCATCCCGATCTGCGGGCTACTCACGTACGGAGCCGTGGGGTTCTGCCTGCGACTGCTCGCCGCGTGGCGCTCGAGCGGGAGCGCGAGAAGTGCTCTCGCCCGGGTCGATTCGGAAGGGCGGGCGGGCGAGGGGCGCCATGTGGCGGCTGATGGCTCGTCCGCGCGAGGCGATCATCGCCCGTCGAGGGAGGTGTGACGTGCCCGAGTACACCGTGCTGACCGTCGCGTCGATGATCGGCGTCGTCGCTCTCGAAGGGCGTTGGCGCACCGGCATCTTTACCTCGGCGCGCTACTGGTGCTCGATGGTCATCGTGTTCGCGTTCCAGATCCTCGTCGACGGCTGGCTGACGAAGCTGAGCGACCCGATCGTCCTCTACGGGCGGGATCAGTTCCTCGGCATCCGCTTTCCGTGGGACATTCCGATCGAGGACTTCGGCTTCGGCTTCTCGATGGTGACGCTGACGATCCTGCTGTGGGAACACCACGGCGCCCGCCGGAAGGAGAACGCACGATGAGCGCGACGATCGAGGCCTTCACGGCAGGGCTGCGACGAGTGCCGCAGTGGCGCCCCGGACGTGATGCGGCGGCCGAACGGCATGAGCCTGACGGTCGGGGCGGCCCTGCTGCGTCGAGGGTGCCGGACGCCGCGGCGCCCCACGTCGTCGTCGTAGGTGGTGGGATCGCCGGCATCAGCGCCGCCGTCGGGCTGGCTGAGCGCGGCGTGCGCGTCACGCTGCTCGAGGCGGAGAGCAGCCTGGGAGGCCGCGTGCGCAGCTGGCCCGTCGACGTGCCGACCCCGGGCGCTGACGCGTCGGGCGCCCCGGACGATCGAGCGACGATGAGCCGCGGGTTTCACGCGTTCTTCCGCCAGTACTACAACCTGCGCGCGCTGCTGCGCCGCGTCGACCCGAGCCTCGAATGTCTGCGGCCCGTCGACGACTACCCTCTACGTCACGCCGACGGCACGCAGGATTCGTTCACGAAGATCGCGACGCGGCCGCCGCTCAACTTCCTGTCGTTCATCGCCCGCAGCCCCTCGTTCGGCCTGCGTGACCTCACGCGCGTCGATGCCGACCGCGCCCTCGACCTGCTCGACGTCGACTTCCCCGCCACGTATTCGCGTTATGACGGGGTGAGCGCCGCCGACGCCCTCGACGCGCTGCGATTCCCGGAACGCATGCGCTCGCTCGCGCTCGAGGTGTTCGCACGCAGCTTCTTCGCCGAGCCGCGCGACTTCTCCGCCGGCGAACTCGTCGCCATGTTCCACATGTACTTCCTCGGTTCCGGCGAGGGGCTGCTGTTCGACGTCAGCCGCGACGACTTCGACACGACGATGTGGCGTCCGCTGCGCTCCTATCTTGAAGGCCTCGGCGCGGAGGTCGTGTCGGGTTGCCGCGTCGAGTCGATCGAGCGTGACGGGGACGGCTTCCGTGTCAGCGCCGGCGCGGCTGCGGGTGCGGCGGGTACCGACGAGGCGAGTCGCGGCCGCCTTGACTTCGCCATTGACTGTGACGATGCCCATGGCTCGCTCCGCGCCGACGCCGTCGTCATCGCGACAAGCCGTGACGTGCTGCAGCGTCTCGTCGACGGCACCGACCTCGGCGACGAGGCCTGGCGTGCGTCCGTGCTGACCGGGGAGATGGCGCCTCGTTTCATCGTGCAGCGACTGTGGTTCGACCGCCCCGTCGCGGCGGGCAGCGCGCCGTTCGTCGGCACGGCCGCGTACGGCCATCTCGACAACGTCTCGCTCGTCCACGACCTCGAGGACGGCGCCGCCCAGTGGGCCAACCAGTGCGGCGGCAGCGTCGTCGAACTGCATGCCTACGCGGTGCCCGACGACGTCACCGATGACGAAGTGCTCGCCGACCTACGACATCAGCTCGAGCGCCTGCACCCTGAGCTCACCGGGTGCGAGCCGGTGCACGAGGAGGTGCTCGTCGAGGCCGACTGCCCCCTCGCCGGCACGGACGAGTGGGCCGCGCGCCCGGGCGCCGTCACGCCGCAGCCGAACCTCGTCCTCGCCGGTGACGGCGTGCGCTGCGAGCTGCCCGTCGCGCTCATGGAGCGGGCGGCGACGACCGGTTTTCAGGCCGCGAACGCGTTGCTGCGCCACTGGGGGCTGCCGGGGCACGAGCTGTGGAGCGTGCCGACGCGGGCGCGGTTCCCGCGGTCGCTGCGCGCCGCCCGTGCGGCGCTGCGCCTGCGCGACCGTGGCCTCGCGACGGTAGGTCGCGATTCGTCAGGGCGTGGCCGATGAGCGGACGGCAGAACGACGTCGCCCCCGACGCCGGACGTTCCGGGCTCGAAGGACTCGGGCGCGAGCGGTGCGCCGCGGGACGCTGCAACACCGAGAGTCGAGATGGAGGACGCCGCAGCGACGCGTGCCGTCTCACCGATGCCGCCAGCTTTCTCGACGACGTACAGGCACGCTTGGCCGAGAGCCTTTCCTTCGCGGCCGACGCCGGCGGTGTGGTGACGGCCGGACTGCCCTCGTCAGCGCTGGTCGAGGCATCGTCGCTCGAGACGCTCGTACGTGATCTTCTCGCAGCCGGCGGCAAACTCGTGCGGCCCCGGCTCGTCCGCCTCGGGTACCTCGCGGCGCGCGAGTGCACCAACCCCGACGACGACCCCGCGACCACCGACGCTGTCGTTCGCGTCGCTGCGGCCTTCGAGTTGTTGCACCTGTTCGGGTTGCTGCAGGACGACGTCATGGATGCCTCCGACACGCGACGCGGCGCTCCGACCGCGCACCACCAGGTGAGAGCCGCCGCAGCTCAGCCCGACGGCCCCGACGCTGCGCGCCTCGGCGACAGCGTCGCCGTCCTCGCCGGTGATCTCGCGTTCGCGCTCGCGAACCGCCTCGTCCGCGCTCTGCCGGAGCACGTGGCCGACGCGTGGGACGCAGCGGTCGTCGAGCTCGTCACCGGGCAGCGGCTCGACCTCGTCTTCGCCGCCGAGGCACGCCTCGACGAGGTGAGCACACGCCGCGTCGCGCACGCAAAGTCGGGCGCGTACACGGTGCAGCGCCCCCTCGAGATCGGCGCGTTGCTCGCCGGCGAGAGCGCGCCACCGGCGTGGCTGAGCCGATTCGGCGCCGCGCTCGGTGAGGCGTTCGCGCTCGCCGACGACATCATCGGCCTGTGGGGCGAACCCGCCGTCACGGGCAAACCGGCGGGCGAGGATCTGCGCGAACGCAAGCCGACGACCGTCCTCGGCCTCGCCGACTCGGCCCTCGACGGCGAGCTGACGCGACGCCTGGCGCCGGGTCGCGAACCACTCGACGAGGCCGAGACACACGCCTGGTTGCAGCGCCTCGACGCGGCGGGCGTGCGCGCGCAGGCCGTCGCCCGCATCGCCGATCGCCACGCTGATGCCCTCGATGCTCTCGCGGCGCTGCCGCAGGGCGCGGTGCGTGACGAACTCACGCGTTTCGCCGACGAACTGGCGGTGCGCGATGCGTGAACGTCGTCAGGATCATCCAGCACCTCACGCCGACGACTCGAAAGAAGCACCCCCGATGCGCGAGACGCCGATGATCGACGCGCCCGGCAAGCCAGCGGAAGCGACGTTCGGTGCCGCGCCCCCCGCTCCTACTACGGGTGTGCCGGCCGCGACCGACGACGTCGTCGTCCTGCTCGACGATGACGGCGCCGCGATCGGCACGTGCCCGCGCGCCGAGGTGCACACCCATGACACGCCGCTGCATCGCGCCTTCTCGAGCTACCTGCTCGACGACGCGGGTCGCCTGCTGCTCACCCGTCGCGCGCTGACGAAGGTCGCGTGGCCGGGTGTGTGGACGAACACCTGTTGCGGGCATCCGCGCCCCGACGAACCCACGCAGGACGCGGTGAGCCGGCGCGTGCGTGAAGAGCTCGGGCTGGATGTGACGCAGTTGCGCGTCGTCCTGCCGAGCTACCGTTACCGCGCGGTCGACGCGTCCGGCATCGTCGAGCACGAGATCTGCCCGGTGCTCGTCGGGCGCATCGACCCGGCGCAGCTCGAACCGCACCCCGACGAAGTATGCGAGTGGGCCTGGATCGCCTGGCCCGACGCGGTCCACCTCGCGCGTCGCACTCCGGCGCTGCTCAGCCCGTGGGCGGCCGAGCAGATCGTGCTGCTCGCCGAGCAGCTGGGGGAGAACGGCCTCTCGCCGCTCGCGCTCCCGCACGATGAGACCGCGCACGAGCACACGCAGCACGAAGAACACGAACCCCTCGAGGAGAAGGATCTCGCATGAGTCGCGTCGTCGTCATCGGAGCCGGTCTCGCCGGCCTGGCCGCAGCCTGTCATCTGCGCGGTGCCGGGCACGACGTCGTCATCGTCGAGAAGCAGGCGCAGGCGGGTGGGCGCGGTATCCGCCTCGAGCGGGACGGGTTCACGTTCGACACCGGCCCGACCGTCCTGACGATGATCGACCTCGTCGACGAAGCCCTCGCGCAGATCGGCGTGGGCGTACACGATGTGCTCGACCTGACGCTGCTCGACCCCGCCTACCGCGCCTGCTACGCGGACGGTTCGACGATCTTCGTCCGCCACGGCCACGAGGCGATGCGCGAGGAGATCGCGCGCGAGTGCGGCGCGAAGGACGCGGCGGCGTTCGACGACTTCGTCGCGTGGCTGCGGCGGCTGTACGAGGTCGAGATGCCGCACTTCATCGACGCGAACTTCGACTCACCCCTCGACCTGCTGCGCAACCCGGCTGCAGCCGCGCGGCTTGTGAGGCTCGGCGGGTTCCGTCACCTCGGGCCCGTCATCCGCGAGCGCTTCGACGACGAACGCCTGCACCGCATCTTCTCGTTCCAGGCGATGTATGCAGGTCTCGCGCCGGAGAAGGCGCTCGCGCTGTACGCCGTCATCACGTACATGGACTCGATCGAGGGTGTCTGGTTCCCGGCCGGCGGCATGCGCGAGGTGCCCGAGGCGATGGCGCGTGCGCTCGGGCGCACAGGCGTCGAACAGCGCTACGACACGACGGTGACGCGCATCCTCACCCGCGCTGACGGCGCCGTCGCCGGGGTCGAGACGTCCAGCCCGAGTGGTGACGAGCGCCTGCCGTGTGACGCGATCGTCTGCACGACCGACTTGCCCATCGCCTACCGCACGCTGCTCGACGACCTCGAACCGCCCGCCGTCCTGAAGCGTGCGACGTACTCGCCATCCGCGGTCGTCTGGCACCTCGGGGTCGAGGGTGTGCCGAGCGACGTCGCGCACCACAACATCCACTTCGGCACGGCGTGGGAGGAGTCGTTCGACGATCTGCTCGTGCGCGGCACGCGGATGCAGGACCGTCGCGGCTCGTCACCATTCCGTCTCGTGACGACGCCACCGCCGCGCCGGAGGGTTGTTCGACGTTGTACGTCCTCGAGCCCGCACCCAACCTCGACGTCGGGCGTGTCGACTGGGCGGCCGAGCGGCCGCGCATGAAGGAGGAGCTGCTCGCTTTCCTCGATGACGCCGGCTACCCGACGACGATCGTCACCGACGAGTTCGTCGATCCCACCGACTGGCAGGGGCAGGGTATGGCCGCGGGAACGCCGTTCGCGCTCAGCCACACGTTCCTGCAGACCGGCCCGTTCCGCCCGCCGAACGTCGAACGCCGCCGCCCGGGCGTATTCTTCGCCGGTTCCGGCACCGTGCCGGGTGTCGGCGTGCCAATGGTGCTCGTCAGCGGCAAGCTCGCCGCGGCGCGGGTGGCTGACTACTTGCGGAGGTCAGTGATGAAGTCGGTAGCGCACAGGACTGCTGCAGGGTTAGGTGACAGGGGTTAGGCAGCCAGTTCGACTGCTGTGGTCATGATGGTTGCGAACTCGATGGGCGTCAATCGTCCGAGGCGGTCCTGACGGCGCCGTTGATACGTCCGCTCGATCCACGTGACGATCGCGATCCAAAGTTCCTCTCGCGTCGCCCAGGATTGCCGATCCAGGACGTTGTTTTGAAGGAGCGCGAAGAACGATTCCATCGCGGCGTTGTCACCGTAGCGCCGACGCGCCCCATCGACCCGGCCAGGTCCTGCCGGTTGATCGCGTGCACGAAACTTCCGGCTCCTGCATTGCGAGCCTCTGTCGGTGTGCACGATGCACCCTGCCACGCCGGCGCCCTCAGCACGGCGTCGGGAGACGGCGGAATCCAACACGGCGACAGCCAAACTCGACCTCATCCGGTCGCTGATCGAGTAGCCCACGATGCGGCCTGAGCACACGTCTTTGACCGCGCACAGGTACAGCTTTCCTTCGTTCGTCCAGTGCGAGGTCGGGGCACCTCACGCTTGCGGGGTAATGTCGCTCAGCCACACCTGGTTCGGGTGATCGGCGATGAACTCGTGCCGTGTCACACCTTGCTCATCAACGGTCGCCAGCGGGTCATCGTGCACGGGCGGCCCGGGCTTCTTACCGTTGTTGCCGCGCTTCTTGCCGAAGCTCGACCACCACGCGTTGGCGGAGCACAGTTTCCATGCTGTCCTGGCCGACATGCTGACGCCCGCGGCGGCGGCTTCTTCGTGGAGGTAGCGGTAGCCGAATTCGGGGTCGTCGCGGTGAGCGTCGTACAGCGCATTCGCACGGTGGGCTTGGTCCCACTCGGCTGGGTGATGGGTTCAGCGAGCCAGCGGTAGTACGGGGCACGAGCTAAGCCAAGGACCCGCAAGGACACCACGACGGGGATGCCGTCAGCGGTGAGCTCGTTCACGAGCGGTGGAGGCACCTCCCGCTTGCGGGGGAAGAGCCTTTCCCGGCAAGTTCGCCTGACTCAGGTACGCCGCCGCGCGGCGCAGGACCTCGTTCTCTTGCTCGAGCAGGCGAATGCGCCGGCGTGCGCCGCGTAGCTCGTGGGATTCGGTGCGGCTGACGCCGGGCCTGTTGCCGTCGTCGATGTCGGTTTGGCGCATCCACGTGTTCAGCGTCATTTCGTGGATGCTGAAGTCTCATCCGATCTGGGCGAGAGTGACGCCCGCTTCGCGGGCGCGGGCCATGCGCACGACATCGTCACGAAACTCTTGGGGGGTGGGGCTTGGGCACGGTGATCATCCTTCCAGGCCGACTGGTTGAGTCAGCCAGGTTCGATGTCACCTATCCGTGCAGCAGTCCCGACTGTAAACACAGGCCCCTGGGGTGGTGGTGTTCCCGCAAGCACGGTCATGGTGCGCTAGGTGTACTCGGCCGTCAGGTTGTTGACAGTCCGCTGGTCGGGAAGAGGCCGTCGGCTACAGCGCACGCGCAGGACTAAGGGCGCCTCTGGGCGGGATGTGTGTCGCGATCTGTCACCGACTTTCACGGGGAGCGTCTCTGCGCTCGCTCAGACTGGGCCTGCCGTGTTCTGCCCCACGCCTCGCGGCATGTTGTGGCAACGTCTGACTACCGGACAATCCAATTGGTTTCCCGGAGCCATCTGTCGTCTGGCACCCCGGGTGAGGGGCGGTTCGTTAGTGTCGCTGGGTGAGCGGTCTGCGGGTTCCGCACTCCATATGTGGGCAACGGCCTTACCAGGCTCCCTAGTGCGTTGGCCGCATCGTCCGAGTTCTGACACCAGAGCGTGGGCACCTGACCCGTGGAATCGACCGGCTTACCGTTCTCGAGCGACGAGCCGAGCAGGGCCGCGTGGAACGGCGCGACGTCGGCGTGACGGCGGGTGTCGAGGCCGAGACCTGGCTGGGTGAGGCCTGCGACGTCCGCCTCCACGCCGAGATCGTCGGCGTGCTCGCCGATCCTGGTGGCCAGGCGCAGGTCGCGGCTCGTGATGCGCCCGACGTCATGGCTGCGCAGGGACACGACGACATCGGAGAAGGTGAGGGTGATGTCGGGGTGGTGGTCCGTCTCCTCGGCCGACGCGCCGATGCGTTCGACGAGGGCCAGGCCCGTCGCGAAGTCCTTCGTCATGTAGCGGGCCTGAGCGACCCCATGATCTGAGCCCAGCCGGGTGGGGCGGTTTCACGGACCTGGGCGGCGTTGAACCTTTGTGCTATGTCCTCTCGACGAGCGGGGTGGCACGGCGCCGTGCCCGTTCGAGCCTAGGACGAACCGCATTCGTGTGGTAGCGGCCCGTGCTCGTCAGCGCGTCTTCGGAAGCCGGTTCGCCGCAAGCCCCTCGCGCAGCAGCGGCCCGACGCGGTAGGGGATGACCCTACGCAGGTAGACGCTCGTGCGGGTGCGCGTGACGCCGGGGCACAGACGCACATCCTCACTCACCCGGTAGAGGTCGTCCGGGTCGCGTGCGACAACGCGCACGAGGAGGTCGGTCTCGCCTGCGGGCGCGAAGCACTCGAGCACCTCGGGTACCCGGGAGAGGGCGGCGATCGCACCGTCGATGTCGTGCTGGTCGAGCTCGACAGCAACCATGGCGCTGAGCGGACGCCCGAGCCTGGCGGGATCGACGCGGGCGCTGTTGAGGCGCAGGACGCCGGCCTCGCGGAAGCGTTCGAGACGCGCGTGCACCGTGCCGCGGGCCAGTCCGCACCGCTGCGCGAGGGCCATTGTCGTCATGCGGGGATCCTCGTCCAGAGCGAGCAACAGTGCGCGGTCGGTGTCGTCGAACTGGACGTCGGGGTGCTGCTCGCGAGCGTCCTTGGCCGGTTCCATGTGCGTCTCCCTGATCATGATGGGCGGTATGACCAGAGAATACCCGTCCGCTTTGAACAGAATGATCAATCAAGGATGAGGTTGTTGCGCACCTTGCGCGGTGTGGTGTTGAGTACTTCTCAACGAGCTTCGCGGGCCACCACCCCGGCAGTCGAAGCGGGCACGGTGGCAGAACTCACGAGGTGACGTCATCGATGCGGGCCGCACCCCGGCCACGCACGCCGAACGGACGAGAAGGCCGGAATCCCGAAACGATCGGGAATCCGGCCTTCTGTCATGTCACACCCGCGAGGGCGCCGCGGTCAGCTGGTGTGCGCCTCGTGGGCGAGGCGCGCGGCGCCGACGATGCCTGCCGCGTTCTGCAGCCTCGCGGGCACCATCTCCGTGCGGATCTCGAGCAGGGGCAAGAACTTGTCCGCCTTCTTCGACACCCCGCCACCGACGACGAGGAGGTCGGGCCACAGGAGGTTCTCGAGCGTCGTGTAGTACTTCGTGAGGCGCTTGGCCCACTTCTCGTAGCTGAGCTCCTCGCGCTCCTTCGCCGAGTGCGCCGCCTTCTTCTCGGCGTCCTTGCCGTCGATCTCGAGGTGACCGAACTCGGAGTTGGGCACCAACTGCCCGTCGTTGATCACGGCCGAACCGATGCCGGTGCCGAGCGTCGTCACGACGACGAGCCCGTCACGATCCTTGGCCGCGCCGTAGTGGATCTCCGCGTAACCCGCGGCATCCGCGTCGTTGACGACGGTGACGCGGCGGCCGAGGCGCGCCGCGATGAGCTCCTCGGCGTTCGTGTCGATCCACGCGTGGTCGATGTTCGCCGCCGTGCGCACGACGCCGTGCTGGACGACGCCCGGGATCGTCACACCGATCGGTTCGTCACCGACGAGGTCGGAGAAGTGCTCGACGATCTCGGCGATGACATCCGCGACGGCACCGGGCGTAGCGCCTTCGGGGGTGTCGATCCGGAGGCGGTCGGCGGCGAACTCGCCCGTGTCGAGGTCGACGGGAGCGCCTTTGATGCCGGTACCGCCCACGTCGATGCCCAGGGGGTAGGACTTCTTCGTCATGCTCTCTCCTCGTCGCGGCCCGGTGCGGGCTCGCGGGGTCGATGAAGTATTCCGGTCAGACTAGTGCCGGTTCACCGGGGCGCCGCAACCGCGCGCCCGCGGGAACGAGCGTCAGGCCTCGGTGCTCGTGAGGATCTCGTAGCCGTCCTCGGTGATGACGGCGGTGTTCTCGAACTGTGCGGAGCGGGAGCCGTCACGGCTCACGACGGTCCACCCGTCGCTCCACACCGGTGCGGCGTCGCCGGAGCCGAGGTTGAGCATCGGCTCGACGGTGAACACCATGCCCACCTCGATGACGTCATCGTGGTGAGGCGCCGCGTCGTAGTGCGGGATGATGAGCCCGTTGTGGAACTCGGTGCCGATGCCGTGGCCGGTGTAGTCGCGCACGACGCCGTACCCGAAGCGCTTGGCGTACTGCTCGATGACGCGGCCGATGATGTTGACCTGGCGCCCCGGCTTGGCGGCCTTGATGCCGCGCATCATGGCTTCCCTCGTCCGCTCGGCGAGCAGCCGTGATTCCTCGTCCACGTCGCCGCAGAGGTAGGTGGCGCAGTTGTCGCCGTGCACCCCGTCCTTGTACGCCGTGACATCCAGCTTCACGAGGTCACCGTCCTCCAGAACCGTGGAGTCGGGGATGCCGTGGCAGATGACCTCGTTGACGCTCGTGCACAGCGACTTGGGGAATCCGAGGTAGTCGAGCGTCGAGGGGTAGGCGCCGTGGTCGCACATGTACTCGTGGGCGATGCGGTCGAGTTCGTCCGTCGTGACACCGGGGGCGACGGCCTTGCCGGCCTCCTTCATGGCGCTGGCGGCGATGCGTCCTGCCGCCCGGATGCGCTCGATCGTCTCCGCGTCCTTGACGTAACTCTCGTGGCCCTCGCGGGCTTCGCTGCGACCGACGTACTCGGGGCGCGCGATGGATGAGGGGACGGAGCGCTTCGGGCCGATGTGTCCAGGGGTGATCTTCGCGCGCGTACTCGTCATAGGGTGAGTCTAGAGGTCGGGTCACACGCGACTCGACGAGCCAACGAGGCGCGCACGCGCCAGTGGAGGTGAGCCGCATGGCCTACTGGTACAACGTCGACACGAACTCCGTTGAGCAGGGCGACGAGACGAACTCGAAGTCCTACTTGCTCGGCCCGTACGCCACCGAGGCGGAGGCTCGCAACGCTCTCGACACGGCCCACGCCAAGAGCGAGAAGTGGGACGAGGAAGACCGCGAGTTCGAGGGCGACAACTGACGCAGCCCGTCGTGACCCGCAACGGCACCCACCGCGTCCGGTGGGTGCCGTTGCGCGTGGGTGAGGGCGCACGCGGGATAGATAGATCATCGAAGTACGATGCTCGACGGGTCGTCGGCGCTTTGCGGGAGGAGGCGGGATGAGCGCGGAACTCGGATTCGATCTGCGTCGCCTCGCTGTACCCGCCTACGGCCCGTCGCTGTTGTTCGGAGCGGCCGAGGGGGCACTGCTGCCGATCATTCCGGCCGAAGCCACGAGCAGGGGAGCGGGCGTGGCGCTCGCAGCCTTCATCGCGATGCTCTTCGGGCTGGGCTCCTTCGTGTCGAACATCCCCGCTTCCGGGCTCACCGATCGCTTCGGGGAGCGCCGAGCCCTCGTGTTCGCCGGTCTGGTGGCGGCCCTGGGGTGCGTCCTCGCCATGCTGCCGAGTCTCGTGAGCCTCATCGCCGGCGCCTTCGTCATCGGCATGGCATCGGCGGTCTTTCTCCTCGCACGCCAGAAGTACCTCACCGAAGCCGTACCGATCACCCACCGCGCGCGAGCCCTGTCGCTCCTCGGCGGCGTCATGCGCATCGGCTTCTTCATCGGCCCCCTCATCGGAGCCGCGCTCATCGGCATTTTCGGGGTGCCGGCCGCGTGGATTCTGGCCATCGCCTGCCTCCTCCTCGCGGGATGGTGTGCCACCCGCATGGAGGACCTACCCGGTGCTCTTGATGCCGGCGGCGCCACTCCGGCGCGCGTCACGCCGCGTGACGTGCTGCGCACCCACCTGCCGGTTTTCGCAACGGTCGGGCTCGGGATCCTGCTCGTGCAGGCGGTGCGTGGTTCGCGCCAGGTCGTCATCCCGCTGTGGTCGGCGCACGTCGGCCTCGACGAGCAGACGACGAGCCTCGTCTACGCCATCTCGGCCGGCATCGACATGCTCGTGTTCTATCCGGCCGGACGCGTCATGGACCTACGCGGACGGCGTGCGGTGGCCGTCCCGTCGATGCTGCTCATGGCCGCGGCACTTGCCGTCATGCCGTTCACCCACACGGCCGCGACAGTGCTCGCGGTCAGCTGCGTCCTCGGGTTCGGCAACGGAATCGGCTCGGGCCTCGTCATGACGCTGGGGGCCGACTTCTCACCGGATGTCGGGCGCGCGGCGTTCCTCGGCATCTGGCGCCAACTGAGCGACACCGGCAACACGCTCGGACCGCTCACGCTCTCGGGTGTGACGGCCCTCGCGGGCCTGGCCCCGGCGGTGGCCGTCAACGCACTTCTCGGCTTGGCGGCTGCGGGGGTACTCGCGTACTGGCCGGCGCGCCTCGTGCGCGAAGGGTGGGGGCCGCACGACCGGCTGCAGGACGACACCGAGAGCGCGACCCGCGGTTCGTGACGGCCGGTAGGTCGGGGACGCGACACGCAGTGGCAGAACACGGCGCACTCACCTCATGAGGTGAGTGGCGCCGTGGTGCGGAATTCAGTTCTCGAAACTGTGCTCAGTGGCGGGAAAAGCACCCGAGGAGACGTCCTCATGGTAGGCGCGAGCGGCGTCGAGCAAAACGGTGCGGACATCGGCGAACTTCTTGGCAAAGCGCGGGTAGCGACCGTCGCGCAAACCGGCGAAGTCCTGCCACACGAGCACCTGCCCGTCGCAGTCCGGGCCCGCGCCGATGCCGATCGTCGGGACCCGAAGCGCCTCCGTCACGGCTTTGGCCGCCGGGGCGGGCACCATCTCCATGAGGACGCAGAACGCGCCCGCCCGCTCGAGGGTCTTGGCCTCCTCGACGAGTCGTGCGGCAGCGTCACCGCGACCCTGCACGCGATAACCGCCGAGAGCGTGCTCGCTTTGCGGAGTGAATCCGATGTGCGCCACGACCGGAATACCGTTCTTCGCCAGGTGCTCGACGGTCGGTGCCATGTGAGCGCCGCCCTCGAGCTTGACCGCGTGCGCGCGTCCCTCCTTCATGAGGCGAGCGGCGCTCGCGAAGGCCTGGGCGGGCGATTCCTGGTAGCTGCCGAACGGCAGGTCGGCGACGACGAGGGCATGCTTGGCGGCGCCGGCGACGGCGCGCACGAGCGGGATCATCTCGTCGAGCGTGATGGGCAGCGTCGTCTCGTAGCCGTAGACGTTGTTTCCGGCCGAGTCGCCGACGAGGAGGGTCTCGATGCCCGCTTCGTCGAAGATCTCGGCGGTGTACATGTCGTAGGACGTCAGCATCGTGAAGCGCTCGCCGCGCTCCTTCATCTGCTGCAGGGTCACCGTGCGCACACGTTTGCGTTCCGGCGTGCGGTAGGGGGCTGCCTCTTCAGTCATGGCCCAAGGGTAGTCACGCCGGGCGGGAAGGGGAGGCGTGCACCGTCGTGGGCGCCCGTGCGGGGGCCTAAAAACGAGTCTCGAGGGTGCGTAATTTTGTTCTGGCGGGGTTCGGTGGGACGGGCTGAACTGGCCTGGGAGAGAACGGGACCCGAACGAGGCGTTACCAAACCGTTGCCACGTCGAGCACGAGAATCTGAGTGATACCTGGGTAGGTTTTCCGTGGTTGCGCGTCGGGCGCAGCCGCGTGTGGAACACCATGGAGAACACATGACACAGCGACGTATCGCATCCACAGTCATCGGCACCATGACGGTCTTCGGGCTCGTCGTGGCGCCGAGCGCCGTCTCGGCCGAGTCGCCGCCTCAGGGCGACGCCAACCAGCGCCAGGCTCGCTCCGACAACCGTCCGAACCCCCTCGCCGAGCAGCAGAACGAACTGCGCAAGGCCGCCGTCGACGCGCTGCTCAAGGGCGAGGCCACGACGACGACCGTCAACGGCAAGCGGGTCATCGCCGTCAAGGGCGGCGACCACGGCAAGGGCAAGGGCCACAAGGGCAAGAAGAAGGATCGCTACGTCCAGTACGACGTCAACCGCGAAGCCAACATTCTGAGCTTCCTCGTCGAGTTCGGTGACCAGACGAAGCCTGCCGCGGGCGGCGCCGCCGGCCCGCTGCACAACCAGATCGCACAGCCGGACGAGAAGCTCGACGGCGGTGCCACGGACGACAACACGACGCTGTGGAAGGCCGATTTCAACCGCTCCCACTACCTCGACATGATGTTCGGCGTGGGCGAGTCCTTCAAGGACTTCTACGCCAAGCAGTCGAACGGCCGCTTCGCGGTCAAGGGCGACGTGAGCGACTGGGTCAAGGTGCCCTTCAACGAGGCCCGCTACGGCCACAACCCCGTCGAGGGTGATGGCACGAGCGAGGCTGAAGGCTCTTGGTCGTTCATCCGCGACAGTGCCACGGCGTGGGTCGAGGCGCAGAAGAAGGCCGGCAAGACCGACGCTCAGATCAAGGCCTACCTCGCCGACTACGACAAGTGGGACCGCTACGACTACGACGGCGACGGAAACTTCGACGAGCCGGACGGCTACATCGACCACTTCCAGGCCATCCACGCCGGTGAGGGCGAGGAGGCAGGCGGGGGAGCCCAGGGTGACGACGCCATCTGGTCGCACCGCTGGTACGCCTACTCGAACAACGCAGGCAAGACCGGACCCGCGGAGAACAAGCTCGGCGGCGTGCCGCTGGGCAACACGGGCCTGTGGATCGGCGACTACACCACCGAGCCGGAGAACGGTGGCCTCGGCGTGTTCACCCACGAGTTCGGCCACGACCTCGGCCTCCCGGACCTCTACGACACAACCAACCGCGCGCAGAACGACGTCTCCTACTGGTCGCTCATGAGCGCCGGTTCGTGGCTGGGCGACGGCAAGACCGACATCGGCTCCCGCCCCGGCTACATGGGCCCGTGGGAGAAGCTGCAGCTCGGGTGGCTCGACGCGACGAGCGTCCCGTACGGCAAGAGCCAGAAGGTCGCCGTCGGCCCGAGCGATCGTGACTCGGCCAAGCTTCCGCAGGCGGTCGTCGTCGGCCTTCCCGACAAGACGATCACGACGACGTACAACACGCCGCAGTCCGGCAAGAGCGAGTGGTGGGGCGGCAGCGCCGACAACCTCAACTCGACGTTGACCCGCTCGATCGACCTCACGGGCAAGAAGTCGGCCACCCTCACCACCGGTGCCTGGTACGAGATCGAGGAGGGCTACGACTTCCTCTACGGCGAGGTCAGCACCGACGGCGGCTCGACGTGGGCGCAGGTCGGCAAGGAGGTGACCGGTGAGAACAAGAACTGGTCGCAGCTCTCCTTCGACCTGTCGGCTTACGCGGGTAAGAAGATCGACTTCCGTTTCCGCTACCAGACAGACGGTGGCGTCCACATGGCCGGCCCGTTCCTCGACGACATCAAGGTGGTCGCCGACGGCGCCACGCTGCTGTCGGACGACGTCGAGTCCGGCGACAACGGCTGGGTTGCCAAGGGCTTCTCGCGCACGAGTGGTTCGACGAGCGAGAAGAAGAGCCATTACTACATGGCGGAGAACCGTCAGTACAACGGCTACGACCGCTACCTCAAGACGGGGCCGTACAACTTCGGGTTCCTTACGACGCAGCCGAACCTCGTCGAGCACTTCGCGTTCACCACGGGCATGCTCGTCTGGTACGTCGACAACGAGTACGAGGACAACAACGTCTCCACGCACCCCGGCCACGGCCTCGTCCTCCCGGTCGACAGCCACGCCAAGGCGATGAAGTGGTCCGACGGGACGAACGTCTCGAACAAGCTCCAGCCGTGGGATGCACCGTTCTCGCGTCAGAAGACGCCGTCGCTGACGCTGCACCGCAACGACGCGCCCACCACCTGGCGTTCGGCACCGGGCGTGGCCACGTTCGACGACCGCAAGGCGACGAACTACTACGACGCCACCAACCCGACGGGTTCGACCCTGACGGCGGGCAGCGGTGTCACGCTGACAGTTTCGGGAGAGACGCGCGATCGGATGAACATCCACGTGAAGTACTCCAAGTGAACTGAGTCCGGCATGTGAGCGGCCCCGGGGAGTCTCCCCGGGGCCGCTCCGCGTTCGCGGGCCGAGTGAGGCAGGATGAGATCCATGAACCGACAGCAGGAGTTCGTGCTGCGCACGATCGAAGAACGTGACATCCGATTCGTCCGTCTGTGGTTCACGGACGTGCTCGGCACCCTCAAGTCGGTGGCCGTCGCGCCCGCTGAACTGGAAGGCGCGTTCTCCGAGGGCATCGGCTTCGACGGCTCCTCAATCGACGGGTTCGCCCGCGTCTACGAGGCCGACATGCTCCTTCGCCCCGACGCCTCGACGTTCCAGGTGCTCCCGTGGCGCGGTGAGAACCCCGGTACGGCCCGGATGTTCGCCGACATCCTCCTGCCGAACGGCAGCCCGAGCCTGGCCGATCCGCGTGACGTCCTGCGCCGAGCGCTGACGAAGGCCGGTGACCTCGGCTTCACCTTCTACACCCACCCCGAGATCGAGTTCTATCTCTTCGAGAAAGAACTGCGTCGCGATCGCCCGGTGCCGGTCGACTCGGCGGGCTTCTTCGACCACGTGCCGCACGGCACGGCGCACGACTTCCGTCGCGCGGCCATCACGATGCTCGAGAACATGGGCATCTCCGTCGAGTTCAGCCACCACGAGGGCGGGCCCGGCCAGAACGAGATCGACCTGCGCTACGCCGACGCCCTCTCGATGGCCGACAACATCCAGACGTTCAAGGCCGTCGTCAAGGAGGTCGCTCTCGAACAGGGCTACTTCGCGAGCTTCATGGCCAAGCCGATGGCGGGGGAGCCCGGTAGCGGCATGCACACCCACCTCTCGCTCTTCGAGGGAGACACGAACGCCTTCCACGAGCCAGGAGCGCCCTACCAGCTCTCGCGCACCGGCCGTCACTTCATCGCGGGACTGCTGCGCTACGCGCCGGAGTTCACCGCCATCACGAACCAGTACGTCAACAGCTACAAGCGCCTGTGGGGCGGCGCCGAGGCGCCCGCGCACATCTGCTGGGGGCACAACAACCGCAGCGCCATGGTGCGCGTGCCCATGTACAAGCCGTCGAAGGGGCAGAGCACCCGCGTCGAGGTGCGTTCGCTCGACGCCGCGGCCAACCCCTACCTCGCGTACTCGGTTCTCCTCTGCGCCGGGCTCAAGGGCATCGAGGACGAGCTCGACCTGCCGCCCGAGGCCGAGGACGACGTGTGGAACCTCACCGAGCGTGAGCGCCGCGCCATGGGCATCGAGCCTCTGCCGGCCTCGCTCGACGAAGCGATCCGCACGATGGAGGAGAGCGACTTCGTCGCCGAGGTGCTCGGTGAACACGTCTTCGACTTCGTGCTGCGCAACAAGCGCGCCGAGTGGGCCGCCTACCGCGACCAGGTCACGGAGTTCGAGATCAAGCAGGACCTGCGTCGGCTGTGAACGCCAACGCCGCCCGAGCAGGCTCGTCGCCCTGGCGACGCGCCGGATTCCTCGACACGACGCGCGCCCAGAGCCTCGCCGCGGAGGTGTCGGACCTGCTCGATCAGGTCTCGCTGTTGGCCACGATCACGGCGGTGGCCGACCCGGATCAGGCGTTGCTCCTCCTGGCTCGCCTGCGGGAGGTCCTCGACGACGGTGAGCGTGAGGCGCTCGCCGACGCGTTGAGTGACACCGAGGCCCGCGCACGCCTTCTCGGCGTCATGGGTGCGTCGAGCGCGCTGGGTGACCACCTCGTCGCCAAGCCCGACCAGTGGCGTGACGTCGTCGCCGCACAGCGGCGGGATCAGGACACGCTGGCCCGTCTGCTCATCGCGGAGATCGACGGTCGGGACGAGAAGGTCACGGCCTACGACGCCCTGCGCGTCGCCTACCGCCGTCAGCTCGTGCAGATCGCGGCGCTCGACGTCACCGAGATCGCGGTCAACGTCCTGCCGGCCACGGCGGCCTCGCTCGCGGACCTTGCGGGCGCTGCCCTCGAGGCGGGTCTGCACATCGCCACGACGCGCATCGACGGGGCCGATCAGGCGCGTCTGGCCGTCATCGGCATGGGCAAGACCGGCGGTCGCGAGCTCAACTACATCTCCGACGTCGACGTTGTCTTCGTCGCCGAACCAGCCGAGGGTGCTGACGAGGACGTGGCACTGAGGGTGGCCACCGAACTCGCCACCGAGATGATGCGCGCCTGTTCCGCAAGCACCGGTGAGGGTTCGCTGTGGCAGGTCGACGCGGCACTGCGCCCCGAAGGCAAGCAGGGTCCGCTCGTGCGCACCCTCGAGAGCCACAAGGCGTACTACGACCGCTGGGCCAAGGGCTGGGAGTTCCAGGCGCTGCTCAAAGCACGGCCTGTCGCGGGCGACGTGGCCCTCGGCGAGGCGTACACCGAGCTCATCCGCCCGATGGTGTGGCAGGCGAGCAAGCGGGAGAACTTCGTCGAGGACGCCCAGGCGATGCGTCGACGCGTCGAGGCGCACGTCCCCTCGCACGAGCAGGAGCGACAGATCAAGCTCGGCCAGGGTGGTCTGCGCGACATCGAGTTCTCCGTGCAGCTGCTCCAGCTCGTGCACGGACGCACCGACGATCGGGTGCGCGCACGCTCGACTCTCGACGCTCTCATGACCTTGAGTTCGTGGGGCTATGTCGGGCGCACGGATGCCTCGGCGCTCGACACGTCCTATCGCCAGTTGCGCGTGCTCGAACACCGCATCCAGCTGAGCAAGATGCGCCGCACGCACCTCATGCCGACGAACGACGCCGACCTGCGTCGTCTCGGTCGCGCCGTGGGCTTCACGAGCGACCCCGCCGAATCGGTGACGCGCCACTGGCGCGATCTGTCGCGTTCCGTGCGCCGCCTGCACGAGAAGCTCTTCTACCGGCCTCTTCTCTCGGCCGTCGCGCGCCTGGACGACGACGATGCGCGCCTGTCCGACGAAGGCGCCCGCGACCGCCTCTCGGCGCTCGGGTACGCGGATCCGGCGGGCGCTCTGCGTCACCTCGAATCGCTCACCGCGGGCCTCACGCGTCGCGCGCAGATCCAGCGCACCCTCATGCCGGTCATCCTGCAGTGGCTCGCCGACGGCCCGACTCCCGACGCGGGACTTCTGGCCTACCGGCGCATCAGTGACGAGCTGGGCACGTCGCACTGGTACCTCAACACGTTGCGCGAGGGCAGCACCGCCGAACTGTTCGCCGAGGTGCTCTCGCGCTCGCGCTACGTGGCCGACCTTCTCGAACGCGCACCCGAGAGCGTCAAACTGTTCGCGGAGTCCTCGCGCCGCGTGCCGCGCTCACGGACGGCGATCGCCTCGACGATGGCGTCCGTCGTCAGCCGCCAGCAGGACGTCGAGAAGGCGATGCTCGCGGCGCGCTCGGTGCGCCGCAACGAACTCACTCGCGTGGCCATCGCCGACGTGCTCCACGAGATCGACCTCGACGGCGTCTCGGACGCACTCACCGACATCATGTCCGCCACGCTCCAGGTCGGCCTCGACCTCGCCTGGCGCGAGGTGCTCGGCAGCGAGAAGGAACAGCTCACCGACATCGCCGTCATCGGGATGGGCCGTTACGGCGGAGGCGAACTCGGCTACAGCTCGGACGCCGACGTCATCTTCGTCCACCGCCCGCGCGAGGGAACTGACGCCTCGGCTGCCCAGGACCAGGCGCTCGCCGTCGTCACGCAGTTGCGTCGCCTCGTGCACCTGCCCGGCTCGGACCCGAAGCTCGAGATCGACGCCGACCTGCGCCCTGAAGGCAAGAGCGGGCCGCTCGTGCGCTCCATCGATTCGTACGCGAGCTACTACGAACGCTGGTCGGAGGGTTGGGAGGCCCAGGCGCTGCTGCGGGCCGCCTTCGTCGTCGGTGATCCCTCCCTCGGGCGTGACTTCGAGGCCCTCATCGATCCGCTTCGCTGGCCCGAAGGCGGTATCTCGGAGAAGTCCATCCGTCAGATCCGGACGCTCAAGGCGCGCATGGAGGCCGAGCGCATCCCGCGCGGAGCCGACCCTCGCACCCACTTCAAGCTGGGTCGCGGCGGACTCTCCGACGTCGAATGGTGCGTGCAGCTCTACCAGCTCGAGCACGCCCACGACCACGAGGAACTGCGCGGGACGAGCACCGTCTCCACCCTTCGGGCGCTGGCCGAACTCGACCTGCTCGACGAGCACGACGCCGAGGTGCTCGCCGAGGCGTGGATCATGGCCTCGCGCGTGCGCAATGCGTCGGTGCTGTGGCGGGGTCGCCCCGTCGAGTCGTTGCCTTCGGACCTGCGTGACAGCGAGGGCATCGCCACGCTGCTCGGCATGCCGCGCGGGGACGGGCGTGAACTCGGTGAGGAGTACCGAAAGCTCGCACGCCGTGCGCGCCTCGTCGTCGATCGTGTCTTCTACGGCGAGTCCGAGGAGACCAGACGGGGCCCGAGCTTCCGCCGCTGAGTTTCTGGCACGTGAGACGTGCGCGAGGGCACTTTCGCCGCCCGCCTAGACTGGACGGGTGATTTCTCGCCGTGATCTTCGTGGTTCAGCGCTCAGCGCCCTGGACGCTCGTGGCCTGCGCGATGCGCTGCCGCGCGCCCAGTTCGACATCGAGGCCGCACTCGAGGTGGTGCGACCGATCTGTGAGCAGGTGCGCCATGACGGCGCCGACGCCCTGCGGGAGCTGGGGGAGCGCTTCGACCGTGTGCGTCCCGCGCACCTTCGCGTACCCGCCGAGGTCCTGAAGGCCGCAGAGGAACAGCTCGACCCGGCGGTGCGTGGCGCCCTCGTCGAGGCGATTCGCCGCGTGCGCATCGTCCACGCCGACCAGGCCCGAACCGACGTCACGACGACCGTCTCCGAGGGCGGCACCGTCACAGAACGCTGGATTCCGGTCGAGCGGGTGGGCCTCTACGTGCCCGGCGGACTGGCGGTCTACCCGAGTTCCGTCGTCATGAACGTCGTGCCCGCGCAGGTGGCGAACGTCGGTTCCATCGCCGTTGCGAGCCCGCCCCAGGAGCACAACACGGGCGACTTCGTCGGCTACCCGCACCCCACCATCCTCGCCGCGTGCTCGTTGCTCGGCGTCGAGGAGGTCTACGCCGTCGGTGGTGCGCAGGCCGTCGCGATGTTCGCCTACGGCGCGCGCGAGAAGGACGGCGCCACCGTGTGTGAGCCCGTCAACCTCGTCACCGGTCCGGGCAACATCTACGTCGCGGCTGCCAAGCGTCTGCTCAAGGGGCTCATCGGCATCGACGCCGAGGCCGGCCCCACCGAGATCGCCGTCCTCGCCGACGACACGGCCGACGCCGACCACGTGGCCGCCGACCTCATCAGCCAGGCCGAACACGACAACCTCGCTGCGTCGGTTCTCGTCACCGACTCCGAGCGTCTGGCGAGTGACGTCGAGGCTGCTCTCGAGCGCCGCGTCGCCGCGACGAAGCACACCGAGCGCGTGACCACGGCCCTCGGCGGTCCGCAGTCGGCCATCGTCCTCGTCGACGACGTGACAGCCGGTCTGCGCGTCGTCGACGCCTACGGCGCTGAGCACCTCGAGATCCACACGGCGAACAGCCGCGAGGACGCGATGCGGGTGCGCAACGCCGGTGCCATCTTCGTCGGCACCTACTCGCCGGTGAGCCTCGGCGACTACGCCGCCGGCTCCAACCACGTGCTGCCCACGGGCGGCTGTGCCTGCCACTCGAGCGGTCTGTCGGTGCAGTCGTTCCTCAAGGGCGTCCACGTCGTCGAGTACTCGCGTGACGCCCTCGCCGAGGTCGCCGACGTCGTCGTCACCCTGGCGAACGCCGAGGACCTTCCGGCCCACGGCGAGGCCGTCACGGCACGCTTCGAGCAGGACGAGGAAGGGCGCGCATGAGCGAGCAGTCCCTCGAATCGCTGCTGCGCCCCGAACTGCAGGGGCAGAGCCCGTACGGCGCTCCGCAGCTCGACGTGCCCGTCGCACTCAACACGAACGAGTCGTCCTACGACGTACCGGAGAGCGTTGTCGCGAGCATCGTCGAGCGCGTCGAGAAGGCCGCCGGCGGGCTCAACCGCTACCCGGACCGCGAGTTCACCGAGCTGCGTGCCGCCCTCGCCGAGTACCTGGCACGCGTCACCGGTGTTCGCCTTCCGATCGAGCAGATCTGGGCCGCGAACGGCTCCAACGAGGTGCTCAGCCACATCGTGCAGGCCTTCGGGGGCCCGGGGCGCACCGCGCTCGGTTTCACGCCGAGCTACTCGATGCACCCCATCATCAGCCGTGGCGCGGGAACGACGTGGATCGACGGTCTGCGCGATCGCCACGAGGGTGTCTACGACCTCGACGCCGACCTCGCCGTCGAGCAGGTGCGTGAGCACCAGCCGAACGTCGTGTTCGTCTGCACGCCGAACAACCCGACGGGCACCGCCGTGACGAACGACGTCGTCGAGGCGATCTACGATGCCACCGACCACGCCGTCGTCATCGTCGACGAGGCCTACGTCGAGTTCGCGCGCCCCGGAACGGCCAGCGCTGTCGAGCTCCTCGACGGCCGCCCGCGCCTCGTCGTCAGCCGCACGATGAGCAAGGCCTTCGCGTTCGCCGGCGCCCGCGTCGGCTACCTCGCCGCCTCGCAGGAGTTCTGCGACGCGATGCGTCTCGTGCGCCTGCCCTACCACCTGTCGTCGGTGACGCAGGCCGTCGCGCTCGCCGCGCTCGACCACGCCGACGAGATGCTGGGCATGGTGGACGCGATCAAGCACGAACGCGACCGCATCGTGGCGACGTGCACCGAGCTGGGTTTCACCCCCACGCCGAGCGACGCCAACTTCGTCCTCGTGGGCGGCTTCGCCGACGAGAAGCAGACCTGGCAGGCGCTGCTCGATCGCGGCATCCTCGTGCGTGAGGTCGGCATCTCCCATCACCTGCGCATCACGGCCGGCACGCCGCGCGAGACCGACGCCGTGCTCGCCGCCCTCACCGACCTCGCTCCGACCCACAAGGGATGACATGAACGACCAGAACGTGACCGCCGACGGGTTCGACGTACCCGAGGTCCCTGCAGACCACCGCACCGCCTTCATCGAGCGCACGACGAAGGAGGCGAGCATCCGCCTGTGGCTCGACCTCGACGGCACCGGCACGTCCGACGTACGCACAGGCGTGCGCTTCTACGACCACATGCTCGACTCGCTGAGCAAGCACAGCCTCATCGATCTGCGTATCCGCGCCACGGGCGACCTCGACGTCGACGCACACCACACGGTGGAGGACACCGCCATCGTGTTGGGTCAGGCCCTGCGCGAAGCGCTCGGCGACAAGGCGGGCATCTCCCGGTTCGGCGACGCCATGGTGCCGCTGGACGAGGCGCTCGTCCAGGCCGTCGTCGACGTCGCGGGGCGCCCCTACGTCGTGCACACCGGTGAGCCCGAGGGGCAGATTTACGCCGTCATCGGTGGCAACTACATCGGTTCGCTCACGCAGCACGTCATCGAGTCGCTCGGTTACAACGCGGGCATCGCGCTGCACGTCAACGTCATCTCCGGGCGCGACCCTCACCACATCGTCGAGGCCCAGTTCAAGGCCATCGCCCGTGCACTGCGTGCGGCCGTCGCCAAGGATCCCCGCGTTCAGGGCATCCCGAGCGCGAAGGGCGCTCTGTGATCTGATGCCCAAGGTCGCCCAGAACACCGGCTTCACCGCAGCCGTCGACGCGGTCGTCGTCGTGCGCGGTGAGGTCTCGCGCGTCACCTCGTGGGTCGAGCGAGGCACGGTTCCTGCCTACGTCATCGACATCGACGGGCCGTGGTGCGCTGTCGTCCCGGCCGGACCTGGACACGCACAGGCTCCGTACGACGACCCTGCGCAGATGATCGCGGCGCGCCCGGTGCCGATGGCGCTGCGTCCGTCGCTCGCCTTCGTCCCCACCGAGAAGCAGGCGATCACCGTCGTCCAGCCGCGCGCGTGGCGTTCACTGCCGCGGTGGTATGTCGTGCAGCAGGGCATCGGCCCGGTGCGGGCAGCCTTGCCGCAGGCCTCCCTCGGCGACCTGCTCTCGGCCGGTCACGACGCCCACCCCGAAGCGCTCGAGCGTGTGCTGGCCCAGCCGGACGCAGCACCGGCCGACCTTCTGCGCGGCATCATGGCTGCGCTTGGCGTGAACGCCGGGCACCTGCTCGGCCTCGCGCGAACGGCGAAGATCGACGCAGTCCTCGTCGAGCCCACCGCGAAGGCCGTTCGCCGCTTCGACAAGCACGTCACGGACGAGCGCGAGGAGCGCGCCGAGATCGAAGGCCGCGTCAACACGGGGGAGAAGTCATGAAGCACGTCGTCGTCCTCGACTACGGCAGCGGCAACATCCGCTCTGCCGTGCGCATGCTCGAACGGATCGGAGCGAACGTCGAACTGACGGCCGACCCGAAGCTCGTCGCGGTAGCCGACGGCCTGTTCGTGCCCGGTGTGGGCAACTTCCACGCCTGCATGGCGGGATTGGAGGCGGCCGGCGGGCGCCGACTCATTGACGATCGTCTCGCGGCCGGTGCGCCGGTGCTCGGCGTGTGTGTCGGCATGCAGGTGATGTTCGACGGCTCGAGCGAACCCTCCACGTCCCCGCAGCCCGGCCTCGGGCGATGGCCCGGTCAGGTCGAGCGTCTCGCGGCCCCCGTCGTCCCGCACATGGGATGGTCGCGCGTCGAGCCGCCGGTCACGACGACGCTCTTCGCGGGCATCGAGGGGGAGCGCTTCTACTTCGTCCACTCCTTCGCTGCCTCGGCTCAGCTCGGCGAGGGCCGAGAGGCGACCTACGCCGCGCACGGCGAACGCTTCGTGGCCGCCATCGAAGACGGGGTTCTCGCCGCGACTCAGTTCCACCCCGAGAAGTCCGGCGAGGCCGGCGCTCACCTGCTGACCAACTGGCTTCGCAGCCTGTAATCGACCGAAAGGTTCGTCATGTCGACCAGCCCCCGCCTCGAACTCCTGCCCGCAGTCGACGTCTCGGAGGGCCAGGCCGTCCAGCTCGTCCAGGGCGTCTCCGGCACCGGCGGCCAGTTCGGTGACCCGATCGCCGCTGCAAAGGCTTGGCAGGAGGCCGGTGCCGAGTGGCTCCACCTCGTCGACCTCGACGCTGCGTTCGGACGCGGGACGAACCGTGAACTCCTCGCGCGCATCGTCGGTGAGCTCGACATCAAGGTGGAGATGAGCGGCGGCATCCGCGACGCGGAGTCGCTCGAGGCAGCGCTCGCCACGGGCTGTCGCCGCGTGAACCTCGGCACGGCTGCCCTCGAGAACCCCGAGTGGACGGCTGCCGCCATCGCCGAACACGGCGACCGCATCGCCGTCGGTCTCGACGTGCGCGGTACGACGCTCGCGGCGCGCGGTTGGACCCGCGAGGGCGGTGACCTGTGGGAGACGCTGGCGCGTCTCGACAGCGAGGGCTGTGCCCGCTACGTCGTCACCGACGTCGCGAAGGACGGCATGCTCGCCGGCCCGAACACGCAGCTCCTGTCCGAGGTCTGCGCCCGCACGGACCGTCCGGTGGTCGCCTCCGGCGGCGTCACGACGCTCGACGACGTGCGCGCCCTGCGCGAGCTCGTGCCCTCCGGCGTCGAAGGCGCCATCATCGGTTCCGCGCTCTACAAGGGCACCATCACGCTCGCCGACGCGCTCGACGCCGCCGGCCGCCCCGAGTGATGAGCGGCGCACACAACCCGAACATCGACCCTGCGGGGGAGTCGGCCGACACCGCCGGCATTCCGTTCACCGGCCGCCAGGTGACGAGCACCGGCTTCGACGACGACACCGGCGCCGCAGACCCTGCCCTGGTCGCAGCATTGGAGAGCGGGAACGAGAGCGACTGGGTGGCCGCACTGGCCCAGTCGCGTCTGCTCGTGCCGATCGTCGCCGCGCCCACCGAGGTCGACGAATCCGTGACCCTTGCGGTGGAGAAGTCCACCGACATGGCCGTCGTGACGCTCACCGCGCCGGACGGAACGAAGGGGCTCCCGGTCTTCTCCAGCCTCGACGACCTCGCGCGCTGGGACCCGAAAGCGCGGCCCTCACCGGTGCGCGCGGCGTTCGCCGCTCAGGCAGCCATATCGGAGCAGTGTGAGGTACTCCTGCTCGACATGGCCTCGTCGCACCGCGTCGTGGTACGCGCGAGCATGCTGTGGGCGCTCGCGCAGCAGCAGGCGTGGCTACCCGCTCACGAGGACCCGTTCGTGGCCAAAGCCGTCGATGCGGCGCTCGTGCCCGAGGGGAACGCGGTTCTCGGCCACCGGCTCGAGGACGCCGGGGAGGGCGTTCTTCGACTGCGTCTGCAGCTGACTCCCGGTCTGGCCCAGGAAGAGCTGCAGGCTCTCGCAACCCGCGTGGGGGAGCGCCTGGCCGGCGACGGTGAAACCCGAGCCAGGATCGAAGGGCTCGCGTTCGCGTTCACGGCTGAGGAGCTCGAGGTCTGAAACAGCCGCGCCACCACACGAGAGTGGGGCTGCACAACCGATCGGTCGTGCAGCCCCACTGTCATGTCGTGAAGGGCGGGCCCCTCAGCGCCAGTCGTCGTTGACGGGAAAGCCGTAGGCCTCCAAGTGGTGGACGACCCGGTCGATCTCATCGGGTGCCGGAAGATCCTGCGTCACCTTCGTGATGCCGACGCCGACATCGATGCGGTCAGCCGGAACGAGTCCGTCGGCCACGAGACGATCACCGAGCTCGTGGACCTCGTCCTCGCTGAGGCGGCGGCGCATGAGGGCGAGCAACGGCTGAAAGTCTCGCTCGGGAACGCCGGCAGGGTAGCTGTGGCGCAGCCACCCCACGATGCGCTCGAGTGCGGGGTTCACGTCGTTCTTACTTCTTCTCGACCAGCGTCGGATAGATGTGCTCGAAGGAGACCTTCATGCCGAAGCCGGAGCTGACGATGATCGTCAGACCGAGCGTGATGGCAGCACACACGAAAAGGAAGCACACCGCAGCGACCGGCTTTCCCCACGCACGAGGCGTGGAGTCGTCGGCCATCTGGCCCGACGAAGCCGCAAGACCGCGGATTCCGAAGGCGAAGAGCGCGGGGACGCCGGCGCCGAGCACGACGCCGACGGCCAGGACGTGCCACGCACTGTTGAACGCAAGGGAGAGCGTCTTCATCGGGTACCTGCCTTGGACGTGGAGGACTTGTCCGAGTTCGTCTCGTTGACGACCGGCGGGATGTGCGTAGCAGCGATCTCCTCGGGCTCCCAGGAGTCGTTGACGTTGTTGTGGTCGACGGGGGCCTTGCGCGAGCGCATCCACATGTAGAGCGAGGCGGCGCACAGGATGGCGAAGATGACGATGCCACCGGCGACTCCGCCGATGAGGTCACCGACGTACCACATGAGTGCACCCACGAGCGCGGCCGACGGGAGCGTGATGAGCCAAGCAGCGACCATGCGGACCGCGACGCTCCAGCGCACCTCGGCACCACGCTTGCCGATGCCGGTACCGAGGATGGAACCGGTGGCGACGTGGGTCGTGGAGAGCGCGAAGCCCATGTGGCTCGAGACGAGGATGACGGCCGAACTCGACGACTCGGCAGCCATGCCCTGGGGGGACTCGATCTCGACGAGGCCCTTGCCGAGGGTGCGGATGATGCGCCACCCGCCGAGGTAGGTGCCCAGCGCGATGGCCAGTGCACAGGACAGCTTGACCCAGAACGGGACGGACTCGGTGTCGGTCCAGGAGCCGTAGCCGATGAGGGCGAGGGTGATGACACCCATCGTCTTCTGGGCGTCGTTCGTGCCGTGTGCCAAGGAAACGAGCGAGGCGCTGAAGATCTGGCCCCAGCGGAAGCCGCGCTCGGCCTCCCTGTGCTGAACCTTCTTCGTGATGGCGTAGATCAACTTCGTGCCGATCGCCGCGACGATGACGGCGATGACGGGCGACAGGAGCGCCGGGGCGATGACCTTGCCGACCACGCCGTCGAGCTTCGTACCGTCACCGACCCACTTGACGCCGCCGAAGCCGATGGCGGCGATCGCGGCACCGATGAGGCCACCGAACAGGGCGTGGCTCGAGCTGCTCGGGATGCCGAGGAGCCACGTGAGGAGGTTCCAGACGATGCCGCCGACGAGGCCCGCGAGGACGATGAGCAACAAAGCCTGGCCGTGATCGGCGAGGAACTCCGGCTTGGGTGAGCCGTCCTTGCTCTGGATCTTGATGACGGCGTTCGTGACGGTGAGCGCGACCTCGACGGAGAGGAACGCTCCGACGAGGTTGAGGATGCCCGAAAGGGCGACGGCCACCTTCGGCTTCAGCGCACCCGTGGCGATGGACGTGGCCATCGCGTTACCGGTGTCGTGGAAGCCGTTGGTGAAATCGAAGGCAAGGGCCGTGACGACGACGAGCCCGAGGAGGATGAGGGAAAGGTCCACGTCTCCCAGTGTGAGGCCGTGACGGCGTTTGTCCATCCCCCATCGCGAGAATTTCGCGTGATGACGGGCAATTCGACAGCTTCGACCGTGCGATGTTCACCTGGAATTCACCTACTGACGCTCGTGCGGGCGTGGCGCCGCCCACCGTGGCGTGAAGATCGGTTGACCGTGCGTTCATCTGTGCCCTTCTGCGGCCGAGGGCCGACGCAGAACGGGGCGGCACTCCGTCATGGAGTGCCGCCCCGTGGAGCGCTGCGCGGTGCGCGATCAGAGGTTGATCATGTGCCCCGCGATGCCGTGAACGGCTTCCTTGACAGCCTCGCCGAGCGTCGGGTGCGCGAAGATGTTGCGTGACACCTCGTCGGCCGTCAGGTCCCACTGCTGAGCCAGGTTGAGTACCGGCAGCAGCTCCGTGACGTCCGGGCCGATCATCGCGGCGCCGATCAGTTCGTCGTGCTTGGCGTCCGCGATCACCTTGACGAAGCCGACGGCCTCGCCGAGGCCCATGGCCTTGCCGTTGGCCGTGAAGGGGAACGTTGCCGTCTTGACGTCGTAGCCCTTCTCCTTGGCCTGAGCCTCGGAGTAGCCGAACGAGGCCACCTGCGGCTGGCAGTACGTGGCGCGCGGGATCATGTCGAAGTTGATCTCCATGGTCTCGGCGCCGGCGATCGTCTCCGCGGCGACGATGCCCATCGCCTCGGCCGTGTGGGCGAGCATGAGCTTGGCGGTGACGTCACCGATGGCGTAGACGCCCTCGACGTTCGTGCGGCCGCGGCCGTCGATCGCGATGGCACCACGGTCGGTGAGCTCGACGCCGAGGTCTTCGAGGCCGTAGCCCTCGGTGCGCGGCTTGAAGCCGAACGCGGACAGCATCTTGTCGGCTTCGAGTACCTGACTGTCGCCACCCTTCGCGGGGGAGACGGTGACCTTGACGCCGGAGCCGGTGTCCTCGGCCTTCTCGACCTTCGTGCCGGTCATGACCTTGACGCCGAGCTTCTTGTAGTGCTTGAGCAGCTCCTTGGACACGTCGGCGTCCTCGGTGGGCACCATGCGGTCGGCGAACTCGACGATCGTGACGTCGACGCCAAAGTTCTTCATGACGTAGGCGAACTCGACGCCGATGGCGCCCGAACCGCCGATGATGATCGACTTCGGCAGCTCGTCGGTGAGGATCTGCTCCTCGTAGCTGACGATGTTCTCGCTGAGGTCGACGCCCGGCATCGTGCGCACGGTGGCGCCCGTGGCGATGATGAGGTTGTCGTAGGTGACGTCCTCGCTGCCGCCGTCGTTGAGTTCCACCGAGACCGTCTTGTCGGACTTGAGCGTGCCCCAGCCGTCGATCTCGGTGATCTTGTTCTTCTTCATGAGGTAGTGGACACCCTTGACGATGCCCGCGGAGACCTGGCGGGAACGCTTGTGCGTCGGGCCGTACTCCATCGAGGCATCACCGGTGATGCCGAACTTGTCCTTCTCGTGCGTGAGCACGTGCGCGAGTTCCGCGTTCTTCAGAAGGGCCTTCGACGGGATACACCCGACGTTGAGGCAGACACCTCCCCAGTACTTCTTCTCAATAACGGCGACGCTCAGCCCGAGCTGGGAGGCGCGGATTGCCGCGACGTACCCACCGGGACCGGCGCCGAGGACGACGACATCAAAGTGCTTAGCCACGAGTGCGAGCCTAAACCCCCGGGGCCGGTTAGCGGGAGTCGACGCCTCTACCGGCCGGTAGAACTTGCCGAGGCGTCCGCGGGTGCGCCGAGCAATGCGCGGGCGAGCTCGGTGTCGACGACGGCCGACGTGACGTAGCCGCCCTTGATCCCGGCGCGCAGCGCCTCCGCTCGAGCCGCTCCGTGGGAGACAGCGACGACCTCGGTGATGAGCCGCAGATCGCGGGGGCTCATGCTGACCAGGCGTGCGCTCAGCCCCGATTCGACCGGTTCGCCGTCGGTGTTGAACAGCGATCCGGCGATCTCCCCGACGACCTCGAGCCGCTCGAGTTCGTCTCGCTCGTCCTCGGTGGCGAGGTCGTACAGCGTGCTCTCGCCTTCGCTCCACCCCCCGATGCCGACGAGGGCGAGCGAGCAGTGACGTGCCTCGTCGAGGGTGCCCGCCACGGCTGTCTGTGCCCGGATGACGCGCGCGGCCTCGGCGTCCGTCGCGACGAGCGGCGCGTAGAACACGCGTGGCTCGCCGCCGGTGAGGCGGGCGGCGTCACGCACGACGTCAACGGGGGAGGCCTCGTATGCCGGGAGGTCGAGGGCTCCCGACAGCTGGACGATCGGCACCGGAGGCAGCTCTTCGAAGAACGGAACGGTCTGCGCCACCATGCGACTCCACGGCAGGCCGATGACATCCGTGGGCTGCGCGATGCGTTGCATGAGGGATGCGGCAGCGCGGCCGAGTTCAACCAGTTTCTCGCCACCGGCGAGGGCCTCGACGTCGACGACGAGCGCATGACGCAGCCCGAAACGCTCGCGTAGGTCCTGGGACAACTGGTCCTTGACGGCGCCGGGGTCCAGGATCTCGATGCGCACGACTCCACTGTCGCGAGCGGCCTCGAGCAGGCGAGCCACCTTGAACCGGCTGATGCCGAGTTCCTCGGCGATCTGCACCTTGGAGGCGTCGTCGAGGTAATAGCGGCGCGCCGCCTGGACCATGTGCAGCTGAGTCAGCGGCAGGTTCACGTCGACCATGAGGCCTCCTGAGACGAGGGTTGACATTGTGTGTCACATCACACTTTACTCATGTGTGCTTCCTATTGCTCAACTGAGCAGAAATTGGGTGCGACTTGAGAAGGAGGTCGTCGTGGGACGACGAAGGACAGGCGTCGCCATCCTGGCAGCCACAGCACTCGTGGGCAGCGGCCACCGTGCCGATCTCGCCTCGAGCATGCTCACCCCGGGACTCGGTGCCTTCCTCGCCGGCATGTTCTGCGCGCCCACGATGACGGCTTCCGTCGACGCCGTTGCTCGCGTCGTTCCGGAGCGAGTGCGCGGTGAGGCGATGGGCTGGCGCGGCTCCTTCCTCGCGACGGGCGGCGCGCTGGGCGGACCGATCGCCGGATGGGCCATCGACAGTCACGGCTTCGCCGGCGGTTTCGCCGCCGTGGGCGGGCTCGGAGCCCCCATCTGCGTGGCCGGGGTGCTCATCGTCGGTGGACGGCGGGCGCAGCGCTCCCGCAGCGTGCGACGGGCGTCCGCGTGAGTGGGGAAGGGACCGCTTCGCCGGGTTTGGAGGGCGCTCGCCGGACTGTTACTCTGGTTGCTACCAGCCGTACGTGTGGTGTTCTCCCGGAGCGATCCGCGAAAATCACACCACGAACGGTGCGCAAGAGGGACTTCGGTCTCCACCCTCGGTTCTCCCACGGGAGGCAGGGTCGTGGTCATGGTTCGTACGAGGCTCACCCCGGTGAGCCTGTTCTCGGGGAATCCCTGAGAGCGTGCGAAACGTTGAGACGAAGGCTTCTTGCGTAGGCAAGAAGCCTTTTCGTGTTTCTCCGCCTCGGCGGTGGAACGAATCGTCACAACAGTGAAGGAGTCGGCCATCAGCGCTGAGCCACGCATCAACGATCGGATCCGTGTACCCGAGGTCCGGTTGGTTGGCCCCAACGGTGAGCAGGTGGGCATCGTCCGAGTCGAGGACGCGCTGCGCCTCGCTGCGGAAGCGGATCTCGACCTCGTGGAGGTCGCGCCGCAGGCCAAGCCCCCGGTCGCCAAGCTCATGGACTTCGGCAAGTTCAAGTACGAAGCCGCCATGAAGGCCCGCGAGTCTCGCAAGAACCAGGTCAACACGGTCATCAAGGAGATCAAGCTCCGACCGAAGATCGACCAGCACGACTACGACACCAAGAAGGGTCACGTCGTTCGGTTCCTGTCGGCCGGTGACAAGGTCAAGGTCACCATCATGTTCCGCGGTCGCGAGCAGTCGCGCCCGGAGCTCGGTTTCCGACTGCTCCAGAAGCTCGCCGAGGACGTCGCCGAGCTGGCGTTCATCGAGAGCGCGCCGAAGCAGGACGGCCGCAACATGGTCATGGTTCTCGGCCCGACGAAGAAGAAGGCCGAGGCTCGCGCCGAGGACCGTCGTCGTCGCGAGGCTGCGAAGGCGAGCAAGGCTGCTCCCGCGACGCAGGCCGCCGAGACCGAGGCTCCCGCCGCGGAGCCGGCTGCCGACGAGGCCGCCAACTGAAATCGTCCTTCACCCTCGGGTGAAGACCCCC
This sequence comes from Dermacoccus abyssi, assembly GCF_003515945.1. Lineage (GTDB taxonomy): Bacteria > Actinomycetota > Actinomycetes > Actinomycetales > Dermatophilaceae > Dermacoccus > Dermacoccus abyssi. Next base: position 17,055 of record NZ_QWLM01000003.1, on the reverse strand, counting down.
GCACCGGGAGACCGGTGGCGGGCCGTCAGACAGCCGGCGTGCACGAGCGCGCCGAGTGAGCGAAGGAGTCGGTTATGCCGAAGATGAAGACGCACAGCGGTGCCAAGAAGCGTTTCCGTGTCACCGGTAAGGGCAAGGTCATGCGCCAGCGCGCCCGCCACGTCCACAAGTTCGAAGAGCGCGCCAAGCGTCAGTCGCGTCGCCTCGTGAACGACGTCGTCGTTGCGCCGTCCGACGAGAAGAAGATCAAGAAGCTTCTCGGTAAGTAAGCCGAACTTTTCCCTCAACCAGCTTTTGCGGCAGGCGCCCGGCGCCGCCGCCCATGAACAAGGAGTACTCACGTGGCACGCGTGAAGCGGGCAGTAAACGCCCAGAAGAAGCGTCGTACCGTCCTCGAGCAGGCCAGCGGTTACCGCGGCCAGCGCTCGCGCCTTTACCGCAAGGCGAAGGAGCAGGTGACGCACAGCCTCGGTTACGCCTACCGTGACCGTCGCGCCAAGAAGGGTGACTTCCGTCGCCTGTGGATCCAGCGCATCAATGCTGCGGCTCGCCTCAACGGCATGACGTACAACCGCTTCATCCAGGGCCTCAAGGCCGCTGGCATCGAGGTCGACCGTCGCATGCTCGCCGAGCTGGCCGTCAACGACGCCCCGGCCTTCGCCGCGCTCGTCGAGATCGCCAAGGAGAACGTCCCGGCCCAGACGCCGGCTGCCTGATTCTCCTAGGCACCTCTTTCGCATCGAACGCCGCTCCACGCCATGATCACGAACACCCGCTCCGATCGGGTCAAGCAGGTCAGGGCACTGGGGCGGCGTTCTGCGCGTGAGAAGGCCGGACTGTTCCTCGTCGAGGGACGCCAGGCCGTGCGCGAACTGATCCGTTTCGCGCCCGAGACGATCCGCGACCTCTACCTCGACGCCGAGGCCACCGAACGGCACCCGGACCTGCGGGAGATGGCGCTTTCCTGGCAGCGCGACGCGGAGCCTGACGAGCGTCGATTCGTCCACGACTGCTCTGCCCAGGTGCTCGCCGAGATGTGCGACACCGAGCAGCCGCAGGGGATCATCGCCGTCGCGCGACCCGTCGACCGCGCCCTCGACGAGGTGCTCGCCGGTTCGCCGAAGTTCGTCGTGGTCCTCACGAACGTGAGGGACCCCGGTAATGCGGGCACCGTCATCCGGGGCGCCGACGCGACGGGTGCTGACGCCGTCATCGTCAGCGACTCGAGTGTCGACATCTACAACCCCAAGGTCGTGCGCTCGACCGTGGGTTCGCTGTGGCACCTGCCGATCTGTCGCGGTGCCGCCATCGAGGACATCTTCGCCCGCTGCCGCGACGCCGGGCTGACGCTGCACGCCGCGGACGGTGTCGGCACGACGCTGCTTCCGGACGTCGAGCTCTCCACGCCGCACGCGTGGGTCATGGGCAACGAGGCCTGGGGCCTCGAACCCGAAGTCCGCGAGGCCTGCGACGACGTCGTGCGCGTGCCGATCTACGGCGCTGCCGAGTCGCTCAACCTGGCCATGGCGGCCACCGTCTGCCTCTACGCCTCGGCGGGCGCGCAGCACTGACACGGCGCGTCATTCCGGTTTGCGCGCACTCGATAGACTCGGGCCCATGTCTGGCCCCAACACCAACTACGACCCGGTCGAGGTGTCCGCACTGGACCCCGAGGTCGTGGAGTCGAACGTCACCGTCGCCCTCAGCGCCATTGCGGCCGCGAACTCGCTCGAGGAGTTGAAGGACGCACGCCTCGCCCACGCCGGCGACAAGTCGCCCCTCGCTCTCGCCAACCGTGAGATCGGTGCGCTGCCGCCGACGGCCAAGGCCGAGGCGGGCAAGCGAGTCGGCCAGGCGCGCGGGCGCGTGGGTCAGGCGATCAAGGAGCGTCAGGCCGAGCTCGAGGCAGAGCGCGACGAGCGCATCCTCACCGAGGAGGCCGTCGACGTCACGACAGCGACGACGTTGCGCCGCCCGGTCGGTGGCCGTCACCCCGTCGAGATGATGCAGCAGCTCATGGTCGACCTCATGGTCGGCATGGGCTGGGAGGTGGCCGAGGGCCCCGAGGTCGAGGCCGAGTGGTTCGTCTTCGACGCGCTCAACTTCGACGAGGACCACCCTGCCCGCCAGATGCAGGACACCTTCTACCTCGACCCGGCCGACGGGGGGCTCGTCATGCGTACGCACACGTCGCCCGTCCAGGCTCGCTCGATGCTCGAGCGCGGTGTGCCGCTCTACATCGTCGCGCCGGGCAAGGCCTACCGCACGGACGAACTCGACGCCACGCACCTGCCGGTCTTCCACCAGCTCGAGGGCCTCGCCGTCGACAAGGGCATCACGATGGCCCACCTCAAGGGAACGCTCGACCATCTCGCCACGCAGCTGTTCGGCGAAGGCATCACGACGCGTCTGCGTCCCAACTACTTCCCGTTCACCGAGCCGAGCGCCGAGATGGATCTGCGCTGCTTCGTCTGCCGCGGGGAAGACCCGGCCTGTCGCACGTGCGGCGGCACCGGCTGGATCGAGTGGGGTGGCTGCGGCATGGTCCACGAGAACGTCCTGCGCGCCTGCGGCGTCGACCCGAGCGAGTACAGCGGATTCGCGTTCGGCATGGGCGTCGAGCGAGCGCTCATGTTCCGCACCGGCGCATCCGACATGCGCGAGATGATCGAGGGCGACGTGCGCTTCGACGCCCAGTTCGGCTTGGAGGTCTGAGGCAATGCGAGTTCCCATCGAATGGCTGCGTGAGTACGTCGACGTCCCGGCCGGAGCAACAGGTCTCCAGGTAGCGGCCGACCTCGTCAAGATCGGTCTCGAGGAGGAGGCGATCCACGGCGGCGGCATCACCGGCCCGCTCGTCGTCGGGCGCGTTCTGACGAAGGAGCCCGAGGAGCAGAAGAACGGCAAGGTCATCAACTGGTGCTCCGTCGACGTCGGCGACGCCAACGGAACCGGTGAGCCCCAGGGCATCGTGTGCGGCGCGCACAACTTCGACGCCGGCGACACCGTCGTCGTCGTCCTGCCCGGTGCCGTTCTGCCCGGTGGCTTCGCCATCAGCGCCCGCAAGACCTACGGTCACCTCTCGGCCGGCATGATCTGTGCAGCCGACGAACTCGGCCTGCCCGACGACGGTTCGCACGGCATCATCCTGCTCCCGCAGCGTCTCGGCGTCGAGGCGAGCGACCTCACGCCCGGCCAGGACGCCCTGCCGCTGCTGGGTCTCGACCGCGAGACGGTCGAGGTCAACGTCACCCCGGACCGCGGCTACTGCTTCTCCATCCGTGGCGTCGCGCGCGAGTACGGCCACTCGACGGGGGCCCGCTTCACCGACCCGGTGCTCGACCTCAACTCGCGTGCCCCGGAGGCCAACGCCTCGGGTTACCCCGTGCGCGTCGACGACGATGCGCCCCTGCGCGGAAACGTCGGGTGCGACCGCTACGTGGCCCGCATCGTGCGCGGCGTCGACCCGGCGGCGCCCGTGCCGGCCTGGCTGTCCCAGGCCGTGACGGAGGCGGGGATGCGCTCGATCTCCCTGCCCGTCGACATCACGAACTACGTCATGCTGGGTCTCGGCCAGCCGCTGCACGCCTTCGACCTGGCCACGCTCGGTGAGGAAATCGTCGTGCGTCGCGCGCGGGCGGGGGAGAAGATCACGACCCTCGACGACGTGGAGCGCACGCTCTTCGCCGAGGACCTCCTCATCACCGACGGCGGTGAGCGTCCGCTCGCCATCGCCGGCGTGATGGGCGGTGCCGAGAGCGAGGTGAGCGACACGACGAGCGACATCCTCATCGAGGCCGCACACTTCGACCCGGTCAGCATCGCCCGAAGCGCCCGTCGTCACCGACTGAGCAGCGAGGCGTCCAAGCGCTTCGAGCGCGGTGTCGACCCGGCGATCGCCGCCGCGGCAGCGCAGCTGGCCGTCGATCTTCTCGTCGAGTACGGCGGCGGCCGCGTCGACGACGGAGTCACCGACCTCGACACCGTCGTGCCTGCCGCTCCGATCGCGTTCGACCCGCAGCAGCCCACGCGCCTCGTCGGTGTCTCGTACACCGACGACGAGGTGGAGGCGACTCTCACCGCGGTCGGCTGCGTCGTCGAGCGAGTCGAGGGGGCACGGTGGAACGTCACGGCTCCGTCGTGGCGCCCCGACCTCACGACGGGGCCCGACCTCGTCGAGGAGGTTGCCCGCCTGCGCGGTTACGACCAGATCCCGTCGATCCTGGCTCGCCCCGTCGCCGGGCGCGGCCTCACCGCGTCCCAGCGCTACCGCCGCACCGTGGCCAACGCGCTCGCCGCTCAGGGGCTCTCGGAGATCATCTCGCTGCCCTTCGTCAGCGACGAGTTGCACACGAAGCTGCGCTACGGGGCAGATGACACGCGGCGCTCCACCGTTCGCCTGAGCAACCCGTTGTCGGACGAGGCGCCGTTGCTGCGCACCAGCGTCCTGTCGACGATGCTCGAGTCGCTCAAGCGCAACATCGCGCGCGGCTTCAAGGACGTGGGCCTGTTCGAGCTCGGTCTCGTCGTGGCCGGCCCCGCGGGAACGGCGCCGACCGAGCGGGTCGGAGTGCACCCGACGCCCGAGGTGCTCGCCGCCATCCGTGACGCCGTCCCGGTTCAGCCGCGCCACGTCGCCTGGGTGATGACCGGTGACGGTGAACGCAAGGGCTGGTGGGGTGAAGGCCGCTCGAGCGACTGGAGCGACGCCGTCGCCACCGCGCTCGGCATCGGTCGCGTGCTCGGCGTGCAGCTCGAGGTGGCGCAGGCCGACGTGGCCCCGTTCCACCCGGGCCGCTGTGCCCAGATCATGCTGCCTGACGGCAGCGTCATCGGTCACGCGGGTGAGCTTCACCCGAAGGTGCTCACGACCCTCGGCCTCCCGCCGCGCGTGGTGGCCGGCGAACTCGACCTCGACGCCCTCTCGGCGTTCGCCGAGAGGCCCGGGGTCGCGGAGCCGATCGCCACGTACCCGCAGGCGCATTCCGACGTCGCGCTCGTCGTCGATTCGGGCGTCACCGCGGCGGTCGTCGAGGACGCACTGCACCGCGGCGGTGGGGAGAACCTCGAGTCGCTGGCGCTGTTCGACATCTACGAGGGCGAGCAGGTCGGCGAGGGCAAGAAGTCGCTCGCCTACCGGCTCTTCTTCCGCTCGCCGGAGCGTACGCTCACGACGGAGGAGGTCAACGTCGCCCGCGATGCGGCCGTCCGTGAGGTCGACAAGGCCGTCGGAGCCAGCCTGCGAGGCGCCTGATCCTGACATGCACCCCTGTGGCCCGCCCATGGGGGTGCATGACTTTTCTCTCCCGTGCATGAGTATGCGTATTCGTGTAGCCTGAACGACATGGTTCAGGTCGCAGTCGCCGGTGCGAGCGGATACGCCGGAGGAGAGCTCCTCCGCTTGCTGCTCGCTCACCCCAACGTCGAGATCGGAGCGTTGACGGCCGGGGGCTCCGCGGGTTCGCGAGTGGGTGAGCACCACCCGCACCTCATGCCGCTGGCCGATGTCGTTCTCGAGGAGACGACGCCGGAGGTCCTCGCAGGACACGACGCCGTGTTCCTCGCACTTCCCCACGGTCAGAGCGCTGCCTTGGCCGCCGCGCTCGCCGAGGACGTGCTCGTCGTCGACTGCGGTGCCGACTTCCGCCTCGAGAACGAGAACGACTGGACTGCGTTCTACGACACCCCGTACGCAGGTTCGTGGGCCTACGGCATGCCCGAACTGACCCTCGGGACCGCAGCCAAGCAGCGGGACAACCTGGCCGGGGAGCGCCGCATTGCCGTCCCGGGCTGCTATCCGACCGCGGTCTCGCTCGGCCTCGCGCCCCTGTTTGCCCACGACCTCGTGGAGCACGATGACGTCGTCGTCGTGGCCTCCTCCGGAACCTCGGGGGCCGGCAAGGGCCTCAAGCCGCACCTGCTCGGATCCGAGGTCATGGGATCGATGAGCCCGTACGGTGTCGGCGGCGGCCACCGTCACACCCCTGAGATCGTGCAGAACCTCCGCCGCGCCGCGCAGGGAGCGGACGACGTGTCCCTGTCGTTCACCCCCACGCTCGCGCCGATGCCGCGCGGCATCCTGGCCACGTGTACCGCGCGCGTGCGTGACGGCGTGGACGCCGCGGCGATTCGCGCGGCCTTCGAGGCGGCCTACGGCGGCGAGACGTTCGTCCACCTGCTTGCGGACGGCTCGTGGCCCTCGACGGGGATGGTCGTTGCGTCCAACGCCGTCGCGGTTCAGTTCGCCCTCGATGCAAGCTCCGGCCGCGTCGTCGTCGTCTCCGCCGTCGACAACCTCACGAAGGGCACGGCAGGAGCTGCCGTGCAGTCGATGAACCTCGCGTTGGGCTTCGACGAAGCCGCGGGCCTGCCCGCGGTGGGGGTGGCTCCCTGATGGTCGCCTTCGGAGCGCAGTTCACCCTCATCGCCCACCCCGAGGAACTGTCGTACGTGCGCCTCGGGCCGCACGAGGTGGTGCCAGACTGGGCCCTCACGGACGCCCCGCTCGTCTCGGTGAGCGCCACCGCATCGGAGACCTCGGTGCTGTGTCTGTCGTCCGCCATCCCGCGTGACGCGGTGGTGCGCCAGCAGGGGCCGTTCAACGTCTTCGAGGTCGACGGTCCGCTCGACTTCGCCCTCACGGGTCTCCTGTCGGCGATCGTGACGCCGCTCGGTGAGGCCGAGCTGACGGTTTTCACCGTTTCCACGTTCGACACCGACTGGATCATGGTTCCCACCTTCGAGTCCGACCGCGCCCGCGCGCTGTGGAAGCGTGCCGGCCACATCATCAAGGAGAAGGAATGAGCGTCACTGCCGCATCAGGCTTCCGGGCCGCCGGTGTCACGGCCGGCCTCAAGCCCAGCGGAAAGCCCGATCTCGCGCTCGTGGTCAACGACGGCCCCGAGCACGTCGGTGCCGCGGTGTTCACGAGCAACAGGGTCGAGGCGGCCCCCGTGACGTGGTCACGCCAGGTCGTCACCGACGGCCGCGTCGATGCTGTGGTCCTCAACTCGGGTGGTGCGAATGCCTGCACGGGCGCCCAGGGCTTCCTCGACACTCACCGCACGGCCGAACTCGTGGCCGAGGCCGCCGGCGTGAGTGCGGGCGATGTCGTGGTGTGCTCCACGGGGCTCATCGGTGAACTCCTGCCGATGGACCGCATCGAGAATGGTGTGACGCAGGTGTCGGGCGCCGTGAGCGCCGACGGTGGCGCCGACGCGGCCGAGGCCATCATGACGACCGACACCGTGGCCAAGGAGTGCGAAGGCATCGGCTCGGGGTACGTCGTCGGTGGCATGGCGAAGGGAGCGGGCATGCTCGCACCTTCACTGGCCACGATGCTGGTCGTCGTGACGACAGATGCCGTCCTCACCTCGGAGCAGGCTGACGAAGCCCTGCGCACGGCGACGCGCTTGTCGTTCGACCGCATCGACTCCGACGGCTGCCAGTCGACGAACGACACCGTGCTCCTCATGGCGTCCGGCGCCTCCGGCGTCGCGCCCGAGACGGGCGAGTTCACGAGCATCCTGACGGAGGTCTGCCAGGATCTTGCGCTGCAGCTCATCACCGACGCCGAGGGTGCTGCCCACGACATCGAGATCGTCGTCAACGGAGCTGCAAACATTAACGATGGACTTGAAGTTGCACGCGCGATCGCCCGTAACAACCTCTTCAAGTGCGCGGTTTTCGGGGGAGACCCCAACTGGGGTCGCGTCCTCGCGGCCGTCGGCACGACGAAGGCGGCGTTCGACGCTCGTACGCTCGACGTTGCGATCAACGGCGTCATGGTCTGTCGCGACGGCGGCGTCGGCGACGACCGATCCGGCGTTGACCTGTCGAACCGTGAAGTGAAGGTCGAGGTCTTCCTCAAGGCGGGCGAGGAGTCCGTGACAATCTTCACCAACGACCTCACGCACGACTACGTTCACGAGAACTCGGCCTACAGCACATGAGCACCTCCGAGCACGACCACGGGCTGGCCGGCGAGCGCCGTGACCTGAGTTCGATCGCTTCTGCGGCACTCAAGGCGGGCACCCTCGTCGAGGCGCTGCCGTGGCTCGAGCGCTACCAGGACGCGCTCGTCGTCGTGAAGTACGGCGGCAACGCGATGACCGACCCGGCACTGAAGAAGGCCTTCGCCGAGGACATCGCCTTCCTGCGCTATGCGGGGTTGCGCCCCGTCGTCGTTCACGGGGGCGGACCTCAGATCGCCTCAATGCTGGAACGCATGGGCCTCAAGAGCGAGTTCCGCGGCGGGCTGCGCGTCACGACCCCCGAGGCGATGGAGGTCGTGCGCATGGTGCTCACCGGCCAGGTCTCGCGTGAACTCGTCGGCCTCATCAACCAGCACGGCCCGATGGCCTTCGGGCTGTCGGGGGAGGACGCCCGCCTGTTCGGCGCCCGCCGTCGGCCGGCGTACGTTGACGGGGAGGCTGTCGACATCGGTCTCGTCGGCGATGTCGAGATGGTCGATCCGCAGATCGTACGCGACCTGACGCACTCGGGGCGCATCCCCGTCATCTCGTCGGTGGCTCCCGACCTCGACAACGAAGGTCAGGTCCTGAACGTCAACGCCGACACGGCAGCGAGCGCGCTGGCCGTGGCACTCGGTGCCCACAAGCTCGTCGTGCTCACCGACGTCGAGGGCGTCTACGCCAACTGGCCCGACCCGGAGTCGCTGCTGTCGACCCTGCCCGTCGAGGACGCCGAAGCGATGCTCGCGACCGTCGAGACCGGCATGGTGCCCAAGCTCGAGGCCTGCATTCGCGCGGTGCGCGGAGGGGTGCCGCACACACACGTCGTCAACGGCACCCGCCCGCACTCGATCCTTCTCGAGATCTTCACCGACGAAGGCATCGGCACGATGATCACGTCAGGAGGACGCTGGTGAGTACCCAGCACGAAAGCCAGACGTACCTCGAGCGGTACGGCACGGTGATGATGGGTGTCTTCGGCGAGCCCGGCCTCGTCCTCACCGAGGGTGACGGCTGCTACGTCAAGGACGCCGACGGCCGGCGTTACCTCGATCTGCTCGGCGGCATCGCCGTCAACTCCCTGGGTCACGGCCACCCGGCGCTCGTCGCCGCGGTACAGGAGCAGGCTGCACGGCTCATCCACACCTCGAACCTGTTCACGACGCCCGGTCAGGTGGCCCTCGGTGAGCGGTTGATCGAGATCGCCGGAGCGCCGGAGAGCTCACGCGTCTTCCTCTGCAACACCGGCAGTGAGGCGAACGAGGCCGCGTTCAAGCTCGCGCGGCGCACCGGTCGACCCGATGTCGTCGTCCTCGACGGGGGCTTCCACGGGCGCACGATGGGGGCCATCTCGCTCACGTCGAAGGAGGCCTACCGCGCCCCGTTCGAGCCGCTCGTGCCCGGCGTCCGGCGAGTGCCGTACGACGACGTCGAGGCGTTGCGTGACGCTGTCGACGAGTCCGTGGGTGCTGTCCTCGTCGAGCCGATCCAGGGTGAGGCCGGCGTCGTCGTGCCGAGTGAGGGCTACCTCGAGGCGGCGCGCCGCATCACGCGTGACGCCGGTGCGCTGCTCATCCTCGACGAGGTCCAGACGGGCATCGCGCGCACCGGCGAGTGGTTCGGTTTCCAGACGCTCGCGCCGGGGCTCGTGCCCGACGCGGTGACGGTGGCCAAAGGCCTCGGTGGCGGCGTTCCTGTCGGCGGGCTCATCACGTTCGGGCCGGAAGTCTCCGGCCTCCTCACGGCGGGCCAGCACGGCACGACGTTCGGCGGTAACCCACTGGCCTGCGCTGCTGCGCTCGCGGTGCTCGACACGATCGCCGGGGACGGGCTTCTCACCCACGTCGTACGACGGGGAGAGCACCTCGCCGCTCGCATCGACGCCCTCGGCGACGCCCGCGTCACCGGTACACGCGGCCGTGGCCTGCTGCGCGCCGTCCTCCTGCGGGACGCCGTGGCGCCGCAGCTCGTCGTCGCCGCGCGCGAGGCCGGCTTCGTCGTCAACGCGCCGACGCCGAACGCCGTTCGCCTCGCGCCCCCGCTCGTCATCTCCGACGCCGAGCTCGACACGTTCGTGGACGCCCTGCCGACCCTGCTCGACCGAGCGGGAGAGAAGGAGACATCGTGACCCGCCACTTCCTGCGCGACGACGACCTGTCGCCCGCCGAGCAGCGTGAGGTGCTCGACCTTGCCGCACGCCTCAAGGCCGATCGACACTGTGTCCGCCCGCTCGAGGGGCCCCGCGGCGTAGCCGTCATCTTCGACAAGCCGACGCTGCGCACCCAGCTCAGTTTTTCGGTGGGCATCGCCGAACTCGGCGGCCACCCGATGATCGTCGACGGCAACCTCGCCCAGGTGGGCACGCGGGAGTCGATCCACGACGTGGCCAAGGTGTTGGGCCGCCAGGTGAGCGCCATCGTCTGGCGGACGTTCGCCCAGAAGTCGCTCGCAGAGATGGCCGAGCACTCGGGAGTTCCGGTCGTCAACGCGCTCACCGACGACTTCCACCCGTGCCAGATCCTCGCCGACCTCCTCACTGTCACGGAGCACAAGGGAAGCGTGGCCGGGCTCAAGGTCGCCTACGTCGGCGACGCAGCCAACAACATGGCGCACAGCTACCTGCTCGGCTTCGCCACTGCGGGGGCGAACATCGTCGTCGCCGGACCGGTGAGCTACCAGCCGAACCCCCAGATCCTCGAGAACGCTCAGCGCATCGCGGCGCAAACGGGTGGGAGCGCCACGGCCTCCACCGACGCCGTGGTCGCGGTCAGCGATGCGGACGTCGTCATCACCGACACCTGGGTGTCGATGGGGCAGGAGGGCGAGAAGGCCGAACGCCAGGGCGAGACGAACCCGTTCCGGTCGTTCGCCGTGACCGCGGACCTCATGGCCCACGCCAAGGCCGATGCCATCGTCATGCACTGCCTGCCCGCATACCGGGGGTACGAGATCGCCGCCGATGTCATCGACGGGCCGCAGTCGGTCGTCTGGGACGAAGCGGAGAACCGTCTGCACGCGCAGAAGGCTCTGCTCGCCTTCCTTCTGGAGCGCTCGTGATCGCGCCGACGAAGGGCGCGCGACATCAGCGCATCCGCGAGATCCTCGGCCGGGAGCCCATCCGCTCGCAGACCGATCTCGCCGAACGTCTGCTCGAGGACGGCGTCGACGTCACCCAGGCGACGCTGTCGCGTGACCTCGTCGAGCTGGGCGCGGTCAAGGTGCGCCAGGGGCGAACACTCGTCTACGCCGTGCCTGGCGAGGGCGGCGATCGAACGCCGCGTGCCGGCGCCGCTCGTACCGAAGCCGTGCAGCGCCTTCGCCGGCTCTCCGGCGAACTGCTCGTCACGGCCGAGTCCTCGGGCAACCTCGTCGTGCTGCGCACGCCTCCGGGCGCTGCGAACTTCCTCGCCTCGGCGATCGACCACGCGGAGTTCGAGGAGGTGCTCGGCACCATCGCCGGCGACGACACGATCCTGGTCATCGCCCAGGCGGGCGCCGAGTCGTCAGCTCTGGCGCAGCGCTTCCTCGACCTCGCCGGGCTTACCGACGACGCCGGAGCCGACGAGGACCTTCACGCCGACGACGCGTGAGAATCCACGCGAGCACCCTGAGATTTCCCTGCTACCCCTGCACTTCGGTGGCCCGTTCGAGCCGGGCCACTCCTCGATGAAAGGTTTGTCATGACCCAGGCCGATTCTCGCCTCAGCCTCTGGGGCGGGCGCTTCGCCGGCGGCCCCTCCGACGCACTCGCGGCCCTGAGCAAGTCCACCCACTTCGACTGGCGCCTCGCGCCGTACGACATCGCCGGATCCCGGGCACACGCCCGCGTCCTGCACCGCGCGGGCCTCCTCGCCGACGACGACCTCGGGGCCATGCTTGCGGCCCTCGACAAGCTACGCGGTGACGTGGAATCGGGCGTCTTCGTCCCGGCCCAGGACGACGAGGACGTTCACACCGCGCTCGAGCGCGGCCTCATCGAACGTGCCGGCGCTGACGTGGGCGGTCGCCTGCGCGCCGGGCGCTCGCGCAACGACCAGGTGGCCACCCTGTTCCGCATGTACCTGCGTGATCACGCGCGGGTCGTCTCGGGGCTGCTGCTCGACGTCGTCGACGCTCTCGTGGCTCAGGCCCGGACCCACATGGGCGTCGCGATGCCTGGCCGCACTCACCTGCAGCATGCCCAGCCGGTGCTCCTCAGCCACCACCTTCTCGCCCACGCCTGGGCCCTGTTGCGCGACGCCGAGCGCTTCGTCGACTGGGACGAGCGCGCGGATGCCTCACCGTACGGCTCGGGGGCGCTCGCGGGCTCGTCTCTCGGCCTGGACCCGGCTCGGGTGGCCGAGGACCTCGGCTTCAGCCGCCCGACGCAGAACAGCATCGACGGCACCGCCTCGCGTGACTTCGTCGCCGAGTTCGCCTTCGTCTCCGCGATGGCCGCGGTCGACATCTCGCGCATCGCCGAGGAGGTCGTCCTCTGGGCGACGAAGGAGTTCAGCTTCGTCACCCTCGACGACGCCTTCTCGACCGGTTCCAGCATCATGCCGCAGAAGAAGAACCCCGACGTCGCCGAGCTCGCCCGAGGCAAGGCGGGCCGTCTCGTCGGTGACCTGGCCGGCCTGCTCACGACCCTCAAGGCGCTTCCCCTCGCTTACAACCGTGACCTGCAGGAGGACAAGGAGCCGGTCTTCGACGCCGTCGACACCCTCGAACTGCTCCTGCCTGCCTTTGCCGGGATGACCGCGACGCTGACGTTCCACCCGGAGCGCCTCGAGTCGCTGGCCCCGCAGGGCTTCTCGCTCGCCACGGACATCGCGGAATGGCTCGTGCGCGAGGGCGTGCCCTTCCGTGTGGCTCACGAGGTCGCCGGAGCGTGCGTCCAGGAGTGCGAGAAGCGCGACATCGAGCTGTGGGATCTCTCGGACGACGACCTGGCCGACATCAGCGAGCACCTCACCCCGGGCGTGCGTGAGGTACTCAGCGTTCCGGGATCGCTCGCGTCACGCAACGCCACGGGCGGCACCGCCCCGGAGCGAGTCGGTGAGCAGCTCGAAGCTGCCGCCGCTCGAGCGGGCGAGCTGCGCGAGTTCGCCGACTCGCGCATCGAGCTGCGCTGACCGGAGCACTCTCCCCGTCGCATGACGACAGCGGCACCCGAGAACGGGTGCCGCTGTCGTCATGCGTGCTGACGGCTGACGCCGATCAGGCCAGTCGCTGCTCCTCGGCGACGAGCTCTTCGGGGGAGGCCTGGCTGGAGGTCGAGCCACCGAGCCACAGGTCGGGCCCGAAGATCTCGTAGCTGATGTCGGCCGCGTCCACGCCGCGGTCGAGCAGGCCCGAGCGCACGTGCTGCATGAACGGCACCGAACCGCAGAGGTAGTACTCGGCGTTGTCCGGCAGGTCGAGCTCGTTCACGGCGACGAGACCTTCGCGCGCATCGTCGCCGCCCTTCTCGTAGTACGTGATGGCGGTGGCGCCCGCGTCGGCTGCGGTGCGGGCGACTTGCTCGCGCAGCGGGTGGGTGTCTACGTCGACGTCGGCGTGGACGAGGACGAGCTCACGACCGTTCATGCGGCCGTGAGCGGCGGCGTCGAGGATCGAGGCCATCGGCGTGATGCCGATGCCGGCGGAGAACATGACGAGCGGGCGAGTGTGGTCGCCCTTCGCCACCTCGATGTCGCCCACCGGTGCGCTGACGGGCAGGAGGTCGCCCTCGGAGCGCTCGAACAGATATCCCGAGACGGCACCGTCGGGGGTGCCGTTCGCACCCGCCACCTTCTTGACCGTGATCTGGAGGGCGGCGTCACCGGGCGCGCCCGAGATCGTGTACTGGCGGGGCTGGCGGTAGTCGTCCTCGAGCTGAGCGATGACGGAGACGTACTGGCCCGGAACATAGTCGGGAATCGCCGAACCGTCGACGGGCTCGAGGGTGAACGTGCGGGCGTTGCCGCCGGCGTCCTCGATGCGCGTGATGCGGTGGTCCTTCATGAGGGAGTCCGGCGTGCGGTCGATCTGCTGGTACAGCCTCGCCTCGGCGCTCACGAGGTCCATGGCGAACAGCCAGTACACCTCTTCCCAGGCGCGTGCCACCTCGGGCGTGACGGCGTCGCCGAGCACCTCGCCGATGGCCTCCATGAGGTTGCGGCCGACGATGGTGTAGTCACCGGGCTTGATGGCGAGGGCAACGTGCTTGTTCGCGATGCGCGACAGGACGTGGTCGAAGTCGATGTCGGAGTCGCCCAGCAGGTGGTGGGCATACGCGACGATGCTCGACGCCAGCGCGATCGGCTGCTCGCCGATGGCCTGGTTCGCCTGGTTGAACACGTTGAGCAGGTCCGGGTTTCGCTCGAACATCTTGGGGTAGAAGACCTTGGTGATCTGCGTGATGTTCTCGATGACCGGTCCGGCAGTCGCCTTGACGATCTCGGCGTTGTCGGCGTGCAGCATGCGTCCTCCAGGGTGACGTCGTCAGGTTGCCGTAGACGGTTGTCCCGTTGCGGCCGTCGTGACGCTACGGCGCGGGCCTGGCTCGAGGACAGGGACGAATGTCCCCGATCCCCAGGAACCGAGGGGTGCGGGACCGCGACGGCGGAACCCATCGGCAGCGTTGGCACAATGAAGGCGTGCACCCCGTCGATCCAGATCTCTTCGCCGCAGCCCCCGAGGTGGTGGCTCCGCGGCTGCTCGGCCTGGTCGTGCACCACGACGGTGTCGGTGTGCGGATCAGCGAGGTGGAGGCGTACGCGGGGGAGCGCGACCCGGGGTCGCACGGCTTCCGTGGACGCACGCCGCGCAACGCGGCGCTCTTCGGACCTCCCGGCACCGTGTACGTCTACATCAGTTACGGCATCCATCGAGCCTTCAACCTGGTCTGTGGCCCCGACGGAGAATCCGCCGGAGTGCTCGTGCGCGCCGGTGAGGTCGTCGAGGGGGAGGAGATCGCTCGGCGGCGCCGCGGTGGAGACCGGCGCGACGTTCCGTCACGGCTGCTGGCGCGGGGGCCGGGAAACCTCGGGCAGGCGCTCGGCGTGGATCTCGACCTCAACGGAACGCCGGTCACCGGAAGGGACGCGCAGGTGCGACTCACCGTGCCGGACGGGTGTTCCCGGCTCGAATACCGCAGCGGCCCACGGGTCGGGGTGAGCGGCCCCGGCGGCGACAGCACGCTGTACCCGTGGCGCTTCTGGCTGCCCGACGACCCGACGGTCTCCGCCTATCGGCCAGCCGTGGCGCGCCGACGAGCCGCGACGAACCCGCACCAACCGAAGTGACGCGGGCGCACCCGATGGGGCACCCTTGGAACGGCGCCGGAGCCAGACCCCGGCCATGACGACGAAAGGCACATCGTGACCAACATCCTCGACGAGCTGCAGTGGCGCGGAGCGGTGGCACAGACCACCGCTGAAGCCGAGCTGCGTGAAGCACTCGCGAACGGACCTATCACGGTGTATTGCGGTTTCGACCCGACTGCCCCGTCGTTGCACTTCGGCAACCTCGTTCAGCTCATCCAGCTACGTCGCCTGCAGAGGGCCGGCCACCGAGTGATCGCCCTCGTCGGCGGCTCGACGGGACTCATCGGCGACCCCCGTCCGAGTTCGGAGCGAGTGCTCAAGACGAAGGACCAGACGGCGGAGTGGGTCGACAAGATCCGCTCGCAGGTGCGCCCCTTCCTCGACTTCGAGGGTGAGAACCCGGCGCGCGTGGTGAACAACCTCGACTGGACCTCACAGATTTCGGCTCTCGACTTCCTGCGCGACGTCGGCAAGTACTTTCGCGTCAACGCGATGATGAAGAAGGACGCCGTAGCGGCTCGCCTGAACTCCGAGGAGGGCATCAGCTACACGGAGTTCAGCTACCAGATCCTTCAGGCGCTCGACTACCTCCACCTGTACCGCGAGTACGGCTGCACCTTGCAGACCGGTGGTTCGGACCAGTGGGGCAACCTCATTGCCGGGGCCGACCTCATCCGTTCGGTCGAGGGCAAGAGCGTTCACGTGCTCACTTCGCCGCTGCTGACCGACGCGAACGGGCAGAAGTACGGCAAGTCGGAAGGCAACGCCATCTGGCTCGACGCGACGATGACGAGTCCCTACGCCTTCTACCAATACTTCCTCAACGTCGAGGACTCCGAGGTCATCAAGCTTCTGAAGTTCATGACCGACAGGACGCCGGAGAAGATCGCCGAGCTGGAGAAGGCCGTTGCCGAGGCACCCTTCCGCCGTGAGGCGCAGCGGACGTTGGCCGCCGACGTCACGACGCTCGTCCACGGCGAGGCTGCGACGGCCGGCGCCGTGGCCGCGAGTGAGGCTCTCTTCGGCAAGGGAGACGTGACGGCGCTCGACGCGTCCACGCTCCGTGACGCAGCGCAGGAACTGCCGGGAGCCGACGTCGCCGAGGGCACCAGCCTGACGGACGCCGTGGTCGCGGTCGGCATCGCGGACTCACGAAACGCGGCCCGGCGCCTCATCGGTGACGGCGGGGTTTCGCTGAACAACGTGAAGATGAACGACGCCGAGTACGCCCTGACGGCGGACGACTTCCTCCACGGCGAGGTGGCCATCCTCAAGCGCGGCCGCAAGTTCCAGGCCGCGGCACGTCGGGCCGGGTGACCCGACGTCAGGTGCATGGGAGGGGCTCTCGAGGCACCTCTCCCGCACCGAACGCCCTGGCACATCTCCGCGTTTGTGCCCAGGGTGAGAAGCGTGTAATGTTTTCCGAGTCGCCGCGAGCAGCGGAGGGCCGAACGCCCGCCGCGAGCCGCACCTGACACTCTCGGATTGCCTACAGGCACAACGAATTACAGCGATGTAGTTCGAAACGGCCAGGTTGGTGCTAAGCCGCGGAAGTGCTAAGGTAGACGAGTTACCCCAGACGGGTGAGAGGTTCCACCTCAGACCCTGACGGTGTGTGATGGTGTTTTGAGAACTCAACAGCGTGCCGATGTGATCATCGCCAAACAACAGTATTTTGCTAGCCCTGTGTGGGTTGGTGTTGTTCTGGCTGATGTTTGATGGATGGATACAAGACACACGATCACCTTTTTGTGGGTGGTGGTGTGGTGTCACCGTTTGATTTCGGCTGGGAT
>NZ_QWLM01000002.1 GCF_003515945.1 Dermacoccus abyssi | reverse complement strand
ACGCCCGGTCACATTCCGAACCCGGAAGCTAAGCCCTTCAGCGCCGATGGTACTGCACTCGCCAGGGTGTGGGAGAGTAGGACACCGCCGGACTCCTTCAAAAAGAAAAGGGGGGTTCTCGAACGATCTGAACGTGTCACACGTGTGACGGCCTCGTAGCCCAACGGCTCGGCCCACACCGACAGTAGTTCAGGTTCGAGAACCCCCTTTTTCGCATACCCAACAACAATTCCTGCGACGTGTTGGTACTCGGCTCCCTAGCCGGCCGGGCCGCGGTTGTCGGAGGCCTGTGCGACGATGAAATCGTCGTACCAACCGAGAGGAAACCATGTCCGAAGAGCGCAACGACAACGCATCCTCAGAGGGCGCCGAGCGCCAGCGAAGCCAGCGTTGGTCCAGCGCTCGTTCGGATCGTCGTGACGCTCCGCGGCGCGACGGTTCTCGTGATCAGCGTCGGGGTGACGACACCTACCGTTCGGATCGCCGCGACGAATCGCGTGGTGAAGGTCAGCGACGCGGGGACGGCTTCCGTGAGTCGTCCCGTGGTGCCTCCCGAGGCGACGACCGCCGCGGCGGATATGGCGATCGTGGGGGCTACGGTCGCTTCGATGACCGTGGTTCCCGCGATGACAAGCGCCGCGGTGGTTTCGATCGACGTGAAGACCGTGGCGGTGCGCGTCGCGGGGAGTCTCAGGAGGATCGGGGTGGCTACCGCCGACAGGACTCGCGTGATGGTGAGCGTCGCTTCGGACGCCGCGATGGCGGTTTCTCGCGTGAGGCGCAGGGGGAGCGCGGAGGTTACGGCCGTCGCGAAGACCGTGAGTATCAGGGGCGTCGTGACGATCGGCCGCAGCGCGGAGGCTACGGCAACCGCGACGAGCGCAATGGTCGTGGCGGCTACGGTGGCCGTGATGATCGCGGCGGCCATGGCCGGCGCGATGAACGATCCGACCGGGGCGGCTATGGGCGTCGCGACGAGCGCTCTGAGCGCGGTGGATACCGCGGACGCGAGGACCGCGGTGGCTATGGCCGTCGTGACGAACGCGGTGGTTTCCGTGAGCGCGGCGACCGCGGTGGCCCCAGCGGACGTGACGGAGAGCGCCGGGGCTTCGGCGACCGCGACGGCGCGCGCTCGGGTGGGCGCAGCGTTGGTTCCTCCGACCGCGGGCGTGGTTTCGATTCCCGCGACCGACGGGACGGCTTCGAGCGTGGGGGACGCGACGGCGGACGTGATAGCGGCCGCGGCTTCGAGCGTCGCGGCGGGTTCGACGGTCGAGGTGACCGCGGCGCCGGCTGGTCGGACGAGCAGAGCCAGATCCGCGGCCCGCGCAGCTGGGACGCGAAGGCGACCGGTGACGAGCGTCCCCGTCGTCGTCCCGAGCCGATGCTGCCGGAGGAGATCACGGGCTACGAGCTCGACAAGTCGGTGCGTCAGCAGTTGCGCACGCTGAGCAAGGACAACGCAGAAGGCGTGGCGCGTCACCTCGTGGCCGCAGCCGAACTGCTCGAGGAGAACCCGGAGAAGGCTCTGGACCACGCGCAGCACGCGGTGTCGCGTGCCGGCCGAGTTCCGGCGGCCCGCGAGGCCCTCGGTCTCGTGCTCTACCGCACGGGTGAGTACGCCGAGGCGTTGCGGGAGTTCCGCACGGCTCGCCGTCTGTCGGGTTCGGATCACCTGCTGCCATACATGGTCGATTGTGAGCGCGGCCTCGGCCGCTACGAGCGTGCTCTCGAACTCGCCAACTCGCCGGAGGCTCAGCGTCTGCCGGAGGCGGACAACATCGAACTTGCCATCGTCGTGTCGGGCGTCCGGCGCGACATGGGCCAGGCGCGTGCGGCGGTCGTGGGCCTGCGCCTTCCGGCGCTGCAGAGGGCCACGACCCAGCCGTGGGCAGCCCGTCTGTTCTACGCGTACGCCGATGCCCTCATGGACCTCGGGGAGTCGGACGAGGCGCGCGAGTGGTTCGTCAAGGCCGACGAGGCCGACCGGGACGGTGAGACGGACGCGGGTGACCGCATCGACCAGATCGACGGCTTCGAGCTGACCGACCTCACGCCCGAGGACGAGGACGAGCAGGACCCTCGCCTTGCCGAGATCGACCTGTCCGAGTACGGGGCAGTGCAGCCGCAGCGCCCGGAGGCCACGTCAGTTGAGCCGAGCGAGACGTCCGTAGATGGTGCGGCCAACGAGCGTGCGGTGAGCGACGACATCATCGAGTCGGCCGCCCCGGAAGCGGAGTCCTCCGGAGAGCGGACCGTTCCTCGCGCGACGTTCGACGACGGCAGCTCTCGTGGCTGATCCGTTGATCGCTCGGTACGCGGCGATCGTCTGCGACCTCGACGGGGTCGTGTACGCCGGTCCCGAGCCGATCGAGCACGCCGTCGAGGCGCTGACCGCAGCATCAGCCAACGGTGCCCACGTCGTCTATGCGACGAACAACGCGTCGCGTACCCCGGCCGAGGTCGCGGGGCACCTACGTGAGTTCGGCCTCGTGGTTGACGACGCCGACGTCGTCAACTCCTCGGCAGCGGGTGCCTACCTGCTGGCGGGGTCGCTCACGGCGGGTGCTCGAGTGCTCGCCGTCGGAGGCGCCGGGGTGGGTGTCGCGCTCACCGAGGCCGGCCTGACGCCGGTGACGCCGGAGGAGGCACGGAACGGTAAGCCGGTCGAGGCTGTGCTCCAGGGGTACGGCGCGGACGTGCGTGCGAGTGACCTCGCGGAGGCGGGTTTCGCCGTCGCCGGCGGGGCACGCTGGATGGCGACGAACACCGATCTCACCCTCCCCACCGACCGTGGAGTCGCGCCGGGCAACGGTTCGCTCGTGGGCGCGGTACGCAACGCTGTCGGCGTGGACCCGGAGGTGGCAGGCAAGCCGATGCCCACGACGTACGAGATGGCAGCGCGACGCAGCGGCGTCGACGCGCACCAGGTACTGGCCATCGGCGACCGGCTTGAGACCGACATCGAGGGCGCCGTGCGTGCGGGTATGGATTCCGTGCTCGTCCTCACCGGCGTGCACGATCTTGCCGATGCGGCGGCTGCGGCCCCAGAGCGTCGGCCCACGTTCGTCGTCGAAGACCTGCGGTCCCTGGCGAAGCCCTACGACGAGGACAACTCCGCCCCCGGCACCTCGCACGACGCCCTGACCTGGTCCCAGGCGCGCGCGCTGCTGCGCGCGACGTGGGCCGAGGTCGACGCCGGCGAGCTCGACGCGGACGGCGCCCGTCATCGGTTCACGGACCTCACGGTGCGCTCGGCATGACGGCCGTTCCTTCCCCGCGCGACCTCGATCGCGCAGGCGGTCCCGCGGGCGGTGGGGAATCTCAGCACGACGGGGCTGTCGATGCGGCGCTCGAGATGCTGTCGAAGTCCACCGAGGAGTTCGTCGACGGTGCGCGCGAGGACGCCGGCGGCGTCGTCGAGGCCGCCGAGGCGGTGCACGAACAGTTGCAGCGTCGCCTGCAGGAGGCCGGATCGTGAGCGGCCAGACCCGGCTCGACGCGGCGCTCGTCGAGCGGGGTCTGGTGCGTTCGCGGGCCCAGGCCAAGGAGGCTCTCGCACGCGGCAGTGTCGCCGTCAACGGGCAGATCGAACGCAAGGCCTCCACCAAGGTCGCAGATGCGGACGTCGTCACCACGAGCGAGGAGCGTGACCCCTACGTCGGGCGCGCAGCGCGCAAGCTCCTCGCCGCGCTCGAGGCCTTCCCGGACTTCGCGGGCGCCGTTTCCGGTGCACGTGCCGTGGACGTCGGTGCCTCGACGGGTGGCTTCACCCAGGTGCTGCTCGAGCGTGGTGCGACGCATGTCGTGGCGCTCGACGTGGGCCACGGACAACTGGCCGAACCAGTCAAGAGCGACCCTCGCGTCACCGATCTCGAGGGCCTCAACATCCGCGACGTCGTCTCGCGCGACACGGTGGACGGCTCTCCTTTCGATCTTGTCGTGAGTGACCTGTCCTTCATCTCGCTCACTTTGGCGCTACCGCACATGAACTTCCTCCTGGCGGAGGCCGGGCATCTCGTCGTGCTCGTCAAGCCGCAGTTCGAGGTCGGCCGCGAACGTCTGGGGCGCACCGGCGTCGTCACGTCGCGCGATCAGCGCCGTGAGAGTCTCGAACGCGTTCTCGCCACGGCCACCGGGCTTTCGCTCGTCGTCCATGGCATAGCGTGGAGCCCCATGGTGGGTACGCACGGCAACCACGAATACCTCGTGTGGTTGCGCCGTGAGAACCAAGGCATAGGCCTCGACGACGAGACCCTGCGCGCCACCATCGACCAGCTCACCGGGAGGGACGACACATGAGCCGCCGCATCCTGCTCATCGGCCATTCGCGACGTCCTGAGGCCTTCGACGTGGCCGAGCGGCTCGTGTCCGCTCTCACCGAGCAGGGCATCACCGTCGTCGGATTCGCCGACGAGTTGACGGCCTTCGGCATCCGAGAGCGTGACCACGTCGTCACGCTCGCCGAAGGTACGTTGCCGGAGGGGTGCGAGTTGGCCGTCGTCCTCGGTGGCGACGGAACGATCCTTCGTGCAGCAGAGATCTGCCGTGACACCGGCATGCCGCTGCTCGGCATCAACCTCGGCCACGTCGCTTCCTCGCAGAAGCCGAGATGGAGGACGTCGACCGCATCGCCGGCGGCATCATCGAACGCAGCTGGAGCGTGGAGGAGCGGGCGACGCTCGAGGTCGTCGCCTCGTCCGGCGGGAACGACCCCACCGAGCTGTATCGCGGCTGGGCTCTCAACGAAGCCAGTGTGGAGAAAGCCGAACGCGAGCGAATGCTCGAACTGACGGTCGAGATCGACGGCCGGCCGCTGTCGACATGGGGAGCGGACGGCGTCGTCATCGCGACCCCCACGGGCTCGACTGCCTATGCCTTCAGCGCCGGCGGACCCGTCGTGTGGCCCGACACCGAGGCCATCCTGCTCGTGCCGATCTCCGCCCACGCGCTCTTCGCGCGCCCCCTCGTGCTCAGCCCGGCCGCTCGGCTCGCGGTCGAACTGGTGCCGGAGGCGCAGGGGAGGGCAGTGTTGTGGTGTGACGGGCGACGTTCGTTCGATCTGCCAGACGGTGCGCGGATCGACGTCGTGGCGAGTGCCAAGCCGGTACGCCTGGCGCGTCTCAGCTCCGCTCCGTTCACGGATCGTCTCGTGCGCAAGTTCGACCTCTCGGTCTCGGGGTGGCGCGGCTCGCGCGCCTGAGATCGTTCGCCAGGAGCGAAATCTCCAATCGAATGCGTGTTCGAACGACGGTCGGTCGGTCGGCTCCCTAGAGTGGTCTCGTGCTCAAGGAGATCCGCATTCGGAACATGGGTGTCATCGCCGACGCCACGTTGGAGCTGAGCCCGGGCCTCAACGTCGTCACCGGTGAGACCGGCGCAGGCAAGACTATGGTCGTCTCCGGCCTGGGGTTGCTCCTCGGCGAGCGCGCCGACGCCGATCGTGTACGCACGGGGGAGAAGCGTGCCGTGGTCGAGGGCTTCCTCGACCTGCCTGACGACCACGCTGCCCTCGCGACGCTGCGCGACGAGTTCGAGTTCGACGGCGACGAGGAACTCATCCTCTCGCGCACGGTGGCTGCGGGAGGACGGTCCAGAGCTCATGTCGCCGGGCGCAGCGTGCCTGCGTCAGTGCTGGCCCAGGTCGGCCACGACCTCGTTGCCGTGCACGGTCAGGCCGATCAGTGGCGTCTCAAGCGTCCCGAGGAACACCGTGAGGTGCTCGACTCGTTCGCGGGTGCCGAGTTGGCCGCTCTCGCCGAGCAGTACCGCGAAGGCTTCGTCCGATTGAAGGCTCTTCGGGCCGAACGGCGTGAACTGACGCATAAGGCTCAGGAGCGCGCGCAGCGCCTCACGATGCTCGAGGCCGGCATCGCACGGATCGACGAGCTCGAGCCCGTGGAGGGGGAAGACGTCGAACTCGCCGCGGAGAGCGAGCGGCTCACCCACGCCGAGGATCTCCTCGCGGCGGGCACGGGGGCCGCCGGCGCGCTTGCCGGTGACGAGACGGACCCTGACCAGCCCAACGCTCTTGCGCTGCTCGCGCACGCACGAAGTGTGCTCGACTCGGCGGTGTCGCTGGACGCCTCACTGGGCGAGTACATCACCCGGCTCAAGGAGATCCAGACGTTGACCGCCGACCTCGCGGCCGACGTCTCGGGGTACGCCTCCGGTATCGACATGGATCCGGCGCGGCTTGCCGACGTGCACCAGCGTCGCGCGGCCCTCACGGCCCTCATGAAGGCGTTCGGTCCCGAGCTCTCCGATGTCGTCGCGTGGCGCACGGCAGCGGGAGTCGAGGCCGAGGCGTTAGCAGGCTCCGACGACCGTGTCTCGGCCATCGACGCCGAGATCGCCTCACTCACGCCGAAGGTGGCCGACCTCGCGCTTCGTCTGCACGATGCGCGCGTTGAGGCCGCTACCAAGCTCGCCCAAGATGTCACCGCCGAGCTTGCCCACCTCGCCATGAGCTCGGCGCGCCTCGAAGTCGCCGTCACGCTCAACGAGGCCGAAGCCGGCCTCGAGCTGGGGGACGGGCGCATCGTGAAGCCCACCGAACACGGCATCGACGACGTCGCGCTCCTGCTCGCGGCGAACAAGGGCATAGCTCCGAAGCCGGTGACGAAGGCTGCCTCCGGTGGTGAGCTCTCCCGCGTCATGCTCGCGCTCGAGGTCGTGAGCAGCACGGGCGAGGTGCCGACGTTCGTCTTCGACGAGGTCGATGCCGGTGTCGGCGGTGAGGCGGCGGTCGACATCGGCGCGCGTCTGGCCAAACTGTCCGAACAGGCACAGGTCATCGTCGTCACGCACCTCGCCCAGGTCGCGGCGTTCGCCGACAACCACCTCGTCGTGCACAAGTCGCACGACGGCGCCGTGACGGAAAGTGGTGTCACGAGCGTCACAGGTGAGGCCCGGCACGAAGAACTGGCGCGAATGCTGGGCGGTGACGCCTCCAGCGCCGTTGCGGTGGAGCACGCGAAGCAACTCCTTGCCTCCTCCGACGCGATTCGTCGCGAGGCGATGTCGCCCGCCCCCGTTCGATGACGTAGGCTGGCATTCCGTGGTGGATCAGACGACGAAGCAGATTTTTGTCACCGGAGGCGTTGCCTCCTCCCTCGGAAAAGGCCTGACGGCATCGAGCCTCGGCCGACTGCTTCGCGCACGTGGCCTCAGCGTCACGATGCAGAAGCTCGACCCGTACCTCAACGTCGACCCGGGAACGATGAACCCGTTCCAGCACGGTGAGGTGTTCGTCACCGAAGACGGTGCGGAGACCGACCTCGACATCGGACACTACGAGCGGTTCCTCGACGTCAACCTGCACGGTCGCGCCAATGTGACGACCGGCCAGGTGTACTCCGACGTCATCGCCAAGGAGCGTCGCGGCGAGTACCTCGGCGACACCGTGCAGGTGATCCCGCACATCACGAACGAGATCATGGACCGCATGCGCGCCGAGGCCAACGGCCCCGACGCTCCGGACATCATCATCACCGAGATCGGTGGCACCGTCGGCGACATCGAGTCGCTGCCGTTCCTCGAGGCCGCTCGCCAGGTCCGCCACGCCGTGGGCCGCGACAACGTCTTCTTCCTCCACGTCTCCCTCGTGCCCTACATCGGACCGAGCGGCGAGCTCAAGACGAAGCCCACGCAGCACTCCGTCGCGGCACTGCGTCAGGTCGGTATCCAGCCCGACGGCCTCGTGCTGCGCGCGGACCGCGAGATTCCCGAGGGCATCAAGCGCAAGATCTCCCTCATGTGCGACGTCGACTCCGAGGCAGTCGCCGCTGCCGTCGACGCGCCGAGCATCTACGACATCCCGAAGGTCGTGCACGCCGAGGGCCTCGACGCCTACGTCATCCGCCGTCTCGGCCTGCCGTTCCGTGATGTCGACTGGGCCCAGTGGGACACGCTGCTCGGCCACGTTCACTCGCCGGCCCACGAGGTGGAGCTCGCGCTCGTCGGCAAGTACATCGACCTGCCCGACGCCTACCTGTCGGTGACCGAGGCCATGCGTGCCGGTGGCTTCCACCACGACACCAAGGTGAAGATCCGCTGGGTCGCCTCCGACACCTGCCAGACCGAGGCCGGCGCGCAGAAGGCGCTCGGGGGAGTGCACGGCATCCTCGTCCCCGGCGGCTTCGGCGTGCGCGGCATCGAGGGCAAGCTCGGCGCTCTGCGCTGGGCACGTGAGAACAAGGTGCCCACCCTGGGCATCTGCCTCGGTTTGCAGTGCATGGTCATCGAGTACGCCCGCAACGTCGCCGGTATCGCGGATGCCTCGTCGACGGAGTTCGACCCGAACACGAGCCACCCCGTCATCGCGACGATGGAGGAGCAGAAGTCCTACGTCCAGGGCGAGGGCGACCTCGGCGGCACGATGCGTCTCGGTGCCTACCCCGCGAAGCTCGCGGAGGGTTCTGTCGTAGCGACGGCCTATGGCGCCACGGACGTCAGCGAGCGTCACCGTCACCGTTTCGAGGTCAACAACGACTACCGCGACGACATCGCGCAGGCGGGTCTCGTCTTCTCCGGCACCTCGCCCGAGGGCACCCTCGTCGAGTTCGTGGAGCTGCCGAAGGACGTCCACCCGTACTACGTGTCGACGCAGGCGCACCCCGAGTTCAAGTCGCGCCCGCACCGGGCGCACCCGCTCTTCGCCGGTCTCGTGGAGGCGGCGCTCGAGCGCAAGAAGGGCTGAGCCGCAAGCGAACCGGTCGGTGCCTGCCCCTGGGCACATGGGGCGGGCACCGACCGTACTGTGAGACAATCCCCTCATGACGAGCGAGCACGGACGGATGACCCGCGACGACCTCGTCGACGAGTACGCCAAGGCGCCCGTCACGCATAGCGAGTGCGTCTACGAAGGCCGGGTCTGGAACGTCCTGTCCGAGGAGGCCGACCTCGGCGACGCCGGTCGCGTCACCCGCGACTTCGTCGACCACCCCGGCGCCGTCGCCGTTCTCGCCCTGCGTGGTGAAGCCGGCGCCGAAGAGGTGCTCGTCATTCAGCAGTACCGCCACCCGATCGGTGCTCGCGAGTGGGAGATTCCTGCGGGTCTGCTCGACGTCGACGGCGAACCTCCGCACGAAGCGGCACTGCGCGAACTCTACGAAGAGGCCGACCTGCGAGCCGGGCGCCTCGACCTGCTCATCGACTACGCCTCCTCGCCGGGCGGTCTGTCGGAGCAGTTGCGTATCTACCTCGCCCGGGACGTGAGCGAGGTCGCTGCCGACGACCGTTTCGAGCGCGAGGACGAAGAGCTCGACATGCCGACGGCCTGGGTGTCGCTCGACGATGTCGTCGCCGCGGCCATGGCGGGCCGCATCCACAATCCAACCCTCCTCATGGGAGCGTTCGCCGCGAATGTCGCACGCGCGAACGGGTGGAACGACCTGCGACCCGCCGACTCACCGTGGGAGGTCCACCCGAAGGTCTCCTGACGCCGCGGGTGCCTGAGTGCGGCCCGCCTGGCCGCGGTTCCTCGCATCCCGACCCAAGAAGTCCCTTCCGCTCCACCCACCCGCCGGCCCTCCCGAACGTCGTCTCGAGGTTCTCGCGTGATCCTTCTCATCTCCGTTCATCTCCTGGCTGCGCTCGCCGCGCCGGCGATGGCGCTTGCCCTCGGGCGCAAGGTCTTCATGGCCCTTGCGATCGTGCCGCTCGCCACCTTCGTCTGGGCCGTGCTCAATGCGCCGGGCGCCGCCCCCGTCACCCAGACCGTCTCGTGGATTCCCTCACTCGGAACCGATCTGGCGTTCCGGATGGGTGCCCTGCAGTGGCTGCTTACCCTCGTTGTGGCCGGCGTGGGTGCCCTCGTCCTCTTCTACTGCGCCTCCTACTTCCATGACGACGACCGTGTCGGCTCGTTCGCGGCCACCTTCATCGCGTTCGCCGGTTCGATGCTCGGCCTCGTCCTGGCCGACGACCTGCTCATGGTCTACGTCTTCTGGGAGATGACGACGGTCTTCTCCTACCTGCTCATCGGTTACGACATGACCAAGCGCTCGGCGCGCCTGGCAGCCATGCAAGCGCTGATCGTCACGACGTTCGGCGGGCTCGCGATGCTCGTCGGCATGCTCATGCTCGGTCACCTCGCCGGCACGATGCGTATCTCCAAGATCCTCGCCGACCCGCCGGCTGCCAGCGGTCTGTTGACGGCGGCCGTGATGCTCGTGCTCGTCGGCGCTCTGAGCAAGTCGGCCATCGTGCCGTTCCACTTCTGGTTGCCCGGTGCCATGTCGGCCCCGACCCCGGTGAGTGCCTACCTGCACGCCGCCTCGATGGTGAAGGCGGGCGTCTACCTCGTGGCCCTGCTCGCCCCGGCGTTCGCGGGTGTGCCCGGCTGGCGCGCCGGCATCCTCACCCTCGGTGTGCTCACCATGCTCGTCGGCGGCTGGCGTTCACTCGTGCAGTGCGACGTCAAGCTGATCCTCGCCTACGGCACCGTGAGCCAGTTGGGGTTCCTCCTCGTCGTCCTCAGTGTCGGCACCCGCGCGGCGGCTCTGGCCGGTGTGGCGTTGCTCCTGGCCCACGCGCTGTTCAAGTCCTGCTTGTTCCTCGTCGTCGGCATCATCGACCACAACGCTGGAAACCGTGACCTGCGCACCCTCTCGGGCCTCGGGCGCCGTTCGCCGGTGCTGTTCGCCGCGGCCGCGATCGCCGGCGCATCGATGGTCGGCTTCCCGCCCCTACTGGGCTTCGTGGCCAAGGAGAGCGTTCTCACCGCCCTCGTCGACGTGACGGCCGGTGGCGACGGAACCGGCCTCGGACCGGTGGCGGCCTGGACCGTGCTCGTCGGAGTCGTCGTGGGTTCGATCATCACCACGGCGTACACGTTGCGATTCCTGTGGGGCGCTTTCGCCGACAAGCCTGGCGTCGAGGCCACGGACTTCAAGACTCCCAGCCCCGCTTTCCTCGCCTCACCCGTCGTCCTCGCCGTCCTCAGCATCGGCGTCGCGTTCTTCGGCGGGCCGCTGACAAAGTCGCTCGAGGGGTACACCCACCAGTTCCCGCCGGGGGCCCACGAGGCGAAGCTGGCTCTCTGGCACGGGCTCGGCCTTCCGCTCGGACTGTCGGTCCTCGCCCTGGTCAGTGGTGCGCTCATGTTCGTCGCGCGCCGCCCCATCGCTCATGCGCAGACGAAGGTCGCCCAGCCGTGGAGTGCGCAGCGCGCCTACCTGTCGCTCATGCACGGCGTCGACCGCCTCTCCGTCGAGGTCACCGGTTTCATGCAGCGTGGTTCGGTGAGCGCCTACCTCGCGGTGACGCTGGTCGTCCTTCTCGCGTTCCCCGGTGTCGCCATGCTCATGGCGTGGACGCCCGACGTCCAGGTCCACGTGTGGGACACGCCGGCCCAGGCGGCGGCCGGACTCGTCGTCGTCCTCGCGGCCATCATGACGGCCCGCGCGCGTCGGCGCCTTCGCGCTGCGCTGCTCGTCGGTGTGACGGGGTACGGCTGCGCCGTCCTCTTCGTCCTGCAGGGCGCACCCGACCTCGCCCTCACCCAAGTGCTCGTCGAGACGGCCAGCGTCATCGCCTTCGTGCTCGTCCTGCGCCGTCTGCCCACCTACTTCACCGATCGGCCGCTGTCGGCGCAGCGTTACGTGCGCGCCCTGCTCGGCCTCGCCGTCGGTGCAGCGGTCGCAGGCATCATGATCGTCGCGACGAACGCCCGCACCGCGCAGCCCGTCTCCGTCGGCTTCCCCGAGGCGAGCGTCGACTTCGGCGGCGGCAAGAACATCGTCAGCGTCACCCTCGTCGACATCCGTGCGTGGGACACGATGGGGGAGATCTCCGTGCTCGTGGCAGCGGCCACCGGTGTGGCGAGCCTGCTCTTCATCGGAACGCGCCGCTCAACGATTCGCCGCGTCGGGGACCTGCCCCAGCACCACGCGGCGGAACCGAAGACGGGCGGCTCGTGGCTCTCCGGGCCGAGCACACTCGCGCCGGAGAAGCGTTCCATCATCTTCGAGGTCGTCACGCGTCTCGTGTTCCCGGCCATGGTCATGGTCGGTGTGTACCTGCTGTTCGCAGGCCACAACTTCACCGGTGGCGGGTTCGCCGGCGGCATCGTCACGGGGCTAGCCCTCGTCGTGCGCTACCTCGCGGGAGGCCGCTACGAGCTCGACGAGGCTGCGCCGATCGACGCGGGCACACTCCTGGGCGTTGGTCTCGTCATCGCGGCGGGCTCGGGCCTCGCGCCTCTGGCGTTCGGCGGCGCTGTGCTGGAGAGCTACCAGTACGACGTCCACCTACCGCTCCTCGGTGACCACCACCTCGTGACGTCGCTGTTCTTCGACATCGGTGTCTACCTCGTCGTCGTCGGGCTCATCCTCGATCTGCTGCGCACGTTCGGTTCGCGGATCGACCGTCAGATCATCTCCGAGGAACGCGACAACGACGCCACGAACGCGGAGGTGGCTCGATGAGCGCGAACCTGACCCTCATCATCACGGCGGCGAGCCTCATCGGCGTCAGTGTCTACCTGCTGCTCGAGCGCAGCCTGACGCGCGTCCTCGTCGGGCTGCTCATGCTCGGCAACGGGGTGAACCTTCTGTTCATGGTCGCTGCGGGGCCCTCGGGGCATCCGCCGGTCGCCGGCAAGGTGTCGGCCGAGGACATGACCGACCCGCTTCCGCAGGCACTCGTCCTCACCGCCATCGTCATCGCTCTCGGTACGACGGCGTTCGCCCTGGCCATGGCCTACCGCAGTTGGCAGCTCAACGGGCACGACGACGTCCAGGACGACGTCGAGGACGCCGCGATCCGTCGTCGCGCCCTGCGTGACGAGGCCTCCGACAGCTACGACCTCACGACCGGTGGTCCGGACGACGACGACTCCGCACCCGAGGAGAAGGCATGAATGACGTCGTCCCCCTTCCCGTTCTGCTGCCGCTGTTCGGCTGCGGCGCCGCACTGATGTTCTCGCGTCGCCCCCGGGTACAGCGCGCCATCACGGTGAGCGTCCTCGTCGCCGTCGTGGCCATTGCCTCGATGCTCCTCGTCGCCGCCGACCGGCACGGACCGCAGGTCGCGTGGCTCGGTTCGTGGCCGCGGCCCCTCGGCCTGGCACTCGTGGCCGACCGCGTGTCGGCGCTCATGCTGCTCGTGTCGGCCATCGTCACCCTCGCGGTCCTCGTGTACTCGTTGGCCCAGGGCGGCGCGAGCGAGGACGACGAGAGCACTCCGGTCTCGATCTATCACCCGACGTTCATGGTGCTCGTCGCCGGCGTCTCGAACGCCTTCCTCGCGGGTGACCTGTTCAACCTGTTCGTCAGCTTCGAGATGCTGCTCTTCGCGAGCTATGTCCTGCTCACCCTCGGTGGTACCGAGAGCCGGATCCGGGCGGGCACGATCTACGTCGTCATCAACATGGTGTCGTCGGCGTTGTTCCTCATCGCCATCGCAGCGGTTTACGCCGCGACGGGGTCGCTCAACTTCGCGCAGCTCTCCGAGCGCCTCGGCGACCTGCCGGACGGCGTGGCCCTCACGTTGCAACTGCTGCTGCTCACGGTATTCGCCATCAAGGCCGCTGTGTTCCCGCTGTCGTTCTGGCTCCCGGACAGCTACCCGACGGCGCCCGCGCCGGTGACGGCCGTCTTCGCCGGCTTGCTGACGAAGGTGGGTGTCTACGCCATCCTGCGCACCCAGACACTGCTGTTCCCCGACAGCCCGCTGTCGAACCTGCTGCTGTGGACGGCGTTCGCCACGATGCTCGTCGGCATCCTCGGCGCGGTCGCGCAGTCGGACGTCAAGCGAATGCTCTCGTTCACGCTCGTCAGTCACATCGGCTACATGATCCTGGGCATCGCTCTCGGTTCGGCCGAGGGCCTCGCGGGGGCCACGCTCTACGTCGTGCACCACATCACGATCCAGACCGTGCTGTTCCTCGTCGTGGGGCTCATCGAATACCGCACGGGAACAACGAGCCTGCTGCGCCTCGGCGGCTTGGCGAAGACCGCGCCGTTCATCGCGATCCTCTTCTTCATTCCGGCGATGAACCTCGCGGGCATCCCGCCGCTGTCGGGCTACCTCGGCAAGATCGGACTCCTGCAGGCGGCCGTCGCAGACGGCTCGACCACGGCATACGTCCTCGTCGGCGGCGCCGTCGTGACGAGCCTTCTCACGCTCTACGCTATGGCGAAGGCGTGGGCGCTCGCCTTCTGGCGCAGTGAGGAACAGGCGCGCGAAATGTCCAAGGCGCTCAACGAGGCAGCGGCCGAACACGACGAGCCGTCCCTTCGACACATCACGAAGCGGGCCGTCGAGAAGAACGCCAGTGAGGCGGACCGGGTCATGCCGACGGACGTCGCGCTCGCTGCCGGCGCGACGGAGGGGGACGAAGAGGTGGACGACCTCTACGACAAACCGCTCCACGCCCGTGAAGGCGCGACTCCGCGCACGCTCATGTGGCCGACGACGGCGCTCGTCGCCTTCTCGATCGCGCTCACCGTCGTGGCTGGACCGCTATTCGGCCTCACCGAACGTGCCTCTGTCGACATGAAGGCGCGTACGCCGTACGTCAACGCGGTGTTGGGAGACGACCGATGAGTGATCGACAGTCGCCGTCCGGGCGTCGTCGCCGAGTGCGCTCGGTCTGGCCCTCCATGGTGCCGCTGGCCGTCGTGTGGTGTCTGCTCTGGGGCGAGTTCAGCCTGTTCAACATCCTCGCGGGCGCGCTCGTAGGTGCCGTCGTCGTCATCGCTTTCCCGATGCCGCCGTTGCACCTGCATCTGCGGCCGCGCCCCGTGGCTCTGGCCGTGCTCGTCGGAAAGTTCGTCGTCGACGTCGTCGTCTCGAGCGTGCGGGTCGCGTGGACGACCCTTCGCCCCGGGGCGTCCTCGCTGACGAACGCCATCGTGCGGGTGGAACTCGCGACGCCGTCGGACTTCGTCCTCACGGTGGTCGCGCAGATGACCTCGCTCATCCCCGGAAGCATCGTCGTCGACGTCCACCGCGCGCGGCACACGCTCTACCTGCACGTCCTCGACGTGAACAGTGCCGAGGAAGCAGACGAGTTCCGCAAGCGGGTGCTCGAGCAGGAAGAGCGGGTGGTCGCCGCCATCGGTGGGTACGCCCACGACATCGACGAACGGAGCGACCGACCGGTCCGTGAGGGAGGAACCAAGCGATGAACACCGTCTACCTGGTGTGCGTGGTCGTCCTCACGGCTGCAGCCGTGCTCACGCTCGCCCGCGTCACGATGGGCCCGACGATGCTCGACCGCAGCGTCGCGCTCGACGTGCTCATCTCGATCGTCATCTGTGGCCTCGCAGTTGAAGCCGCGTGGAACCAGCACCTGTTCACCCTGCCAACCCTCCTCGTGCTCGCGCTGCTCGGTTTCACCGGTTCGGTTTCCGTGGCGCGCTACATCCGAGGGTTCGACGACATCGAGGACGAGGAGGACGGAGCATGACCACGTTCTTCGACGTCGTTGCCGCCATCTGCATGATCACGGGCTCGCTGCTGGCGCTCGTGGCCGCGATCGGGCAGGTCCGGATGCCGGATCTGCTCAGCCGCACTCACCCCGCGACGAAGCCTCAGGTGTTGGGGCTCGGCCTCGTGCTGCTCGGCGTCGCGCTGCGGCTGCGTGAGCCGGAAGCTTTCGGGCTGCTCGCCCTGGTCATCATCTTCCAGCTCGTCACCTCACCGGTCGCGAGCCACATGATCGGGCGTGCCGCGGTGCGTACCGACAACCGCGGGGAAGAACGCCTCGTCGTGGACGAGCTGTCCGAGGACCGCCCGCAGGGGCGAGCCGACGAAGGGGACGTTCCGGATCAGCGGTAGCCGCCGTGCCGACGCACGGCTGCTTCGATCTGCTCACGGTCTGTGCCCGCGGCCAGTAGCACGCTGACGAGCAGGCGCGCCTTGAGGGCATCGAGATAGCCGCCCATGACGACGCCGCGCTGCTGGAGATCGACCTCCGCCCCGACGGCGCCGTACGTCTCGACGAGGGCCGGGCCGGAGTGCGTACGGCTCGTCATGATGACGGGCATGCGCTCGGCGATGGCGCCGACCGCCT
The DNA here is from genome assembly GCF_003515945.1 of Dermacoccus abyssi. GTDB lineage: Bacteria > Actinomycetota > Actinomycetes > Actinomycetales > Dermatophilaceae > Dermacoccus > Dermacoccus abyssi. Next base: position 291,392 of record NZ_QWLM01000002.1, on the reverse strand, counting down.
CGGCCCACCACCCCGGAACGTGGCCTGCGCCGAAGCCGGCCAGGACGAGGGCATCGGCACCGTCAGCGACGGCCTCCAGCGTGCGGACCGACTGCCCGAAGCCGGCCACGAGGACGGGTACCTCGACGTCCATCGTCGTCACGTTCGACACGTCGGCGCCGAGCGCAGAGCGCGCGCCCGGCGGAGAGAAGAAGTGGACGTGCCCCTCGAGCACGCGACCGGCGGGGCCGGTGTTGGGGGAGCGGAAGGTCGAGATGGACGCGGTGTCCGACTTGGTGACGTGGCGCGCCGCGTGGATCTCGTCGGCGAAGACGACGCAGGCACCCCTTTCGCGCGCCTCGGGGGAAGCTGCGACACGCACGGCCGCGAGGAGGTTCGCTGCGCCGTCGGCGCCGGCCATCGTCGGGTTTCGCATGGCGCCTGTGGCGACGAAGGGTCGCGGGTCGTCCCAGAGAAGATCAAGCAGGTAGGCCGCCTCTTCGAGGGTGTCGGTTCCCTGAACGAGAACGAATCCGCCAGCATCGCTCGATCGGGCGCGCTCGAAAACCGTGAGCAGGTGAGTGTAGGTGAGTGAGCCGCTTTGTTCGCGAGCGACCTGCTCGGCCGTGACCTCGGCGTCCACCTGATCGAGGCCTGGAACGGCGGCGAGCAGGTCGTCTCCGCTCAGCGTCGGCCGTACCGAGTGACCGTCCGCGGAGGACATGCTGATCGTGCCGCCGAGGAAGTACATCGTCACCCGTGCCGTCATGGGCGTCAGGGTACTGGCCCGTGCCGCGGCCCATCGATGGGGCCGGGTCAGCCGGCCCGAACAACACGACCGGGCAGGACAACTAGGCTCGAACGCATGAATGCCGAGGAGCTATGCCCCTGCGGTGGCTTCGCCGCCGAGACCTCGTACGCGCGTTGCTGCGCACCCTTCGTCGACGACGGTGAGCCCGCCCCGACGTGCGAACAGCTCATGCGATCGCGGTACACGGCGTTCGCCCGTCGGGACGCCGACCACCTGTGGCGGACATGGCACCCGCGTACCCGCCCGGAGCAGGTGGCCGACCTCGACGGCGTGACGTGGTTGGGTCTCGAGGTGCTGGGCACCGAAGCAGGAGGGCCTGACGACAGCGAAGGCACCGTCGACTTCGCCGCCCATTTCCGTACGGACACGGGGGAGCGAGGCGCCGTTCGCGAACACTCACGCTTCGCTCGCCGCGGCGGGCGCTGGTTCTACGTCGACGGCGACGAACTCGGCTGACTCGCGAGAGCGACAACTCGCTCCTGGCCGAGGTCGACGAACCCGACCCGCGTGAGGATCGGGGCGCTCGTCGTCACCCGCCCCTTGACGACGGCATGTGCATACCCGAGTTCGTGTGCGCGCCGAAGACGGGCGAGAAGGTTCGCGCGGTAGGCCCCGCGCCCGCGCGCCGCCTTCGTCGACGATCCTCCCCACAGGAGAACGAGGCGATCGTCGGGGTAGAACGTCATGCCGCCGGAGGCAGCCGGTCGGCCGTCGAGCACCGTGACGAAGACGCCGCCGCGCCCCTGGTCGTACTCCTCCTGGCACGCCCGAGCCCTCACGTCGGGGTCCTCGTCGTTCGGGGTCTCGTTCTCGAACGCCTCATCGCTCACGGCATCCCAGGCCTTCACGAGGTCGGGTGTGGTGACGGGCTCGGTGGACACGTCGTCCGGCACCGGTACGTCCGGCACGCCCTCGCTCAGATCGAGTGCGAGCACGGACAACGTCTCGGCCACGTGCCCGCCCCGCTCGAGGAGCCTGGGCTCGAGTGAAGGGTTCGGGGTGGCGCTGCTCAGGCCGCAGAACCACACCGTGTCGCGGCTCCACGAGCACACCTGCGCCAGGGCGGCGTCGATGACGTCGTCGGCGGGGGAGCGCGAGGTGAGGCGGTGGGCCTGGCAGTGCTGCTGCAGCCACATCGGGTACTTCACCAGGGTGAAGGCGTCGGTGCGAACCACCTCCGCGAAGTCGGGCTCCCACACGATGGCCGCAGCGGCCCGGCGCACTACGTCGACGTCCATGACGCCAGACTAGGCCGGGCGGAATCACGGGTGCGGCCATCGCCGCGCGTCACCTAGAATGGGAAGCGTTGTTCGTGGTGGCGTGACGACCCACCGGAGCCTCTTCGAAAGCTCGGCGAACAGCACGCGCGTCCGGCGACACCGACGAGAGGCCGAAGCTCTTTCGGCGAAGGTGTGGTGGCACCGCGACCTGGCCCCCGCCCACACCTCCCGGGCTGCCCCCACGTGGGCGCACCCAGTCGCAGCTATCGCGAACATCTTTCGGGTGAACCCGTCGTGGACCGACCCGAAAGGAAGATCATGCTTCGAACCCACGAAGCCGGAACCCTGCGCCAGTCGAACGTCGGTGACACCGTCACCCTCACCGGCTGGGTGGCCAAGCGACGCGACCACGGTGGCGTCGCCTTCGTCGACCTGCGTGACGCCTCGGGCGTCGTCCAGGTCGTCGCGCGCGACGAGGTGCTCACCGGCGCCGCGCACGGCCTGCGCTCCGAGTACTGCATCAAGGTGACCGGCAAGGTCACCGCCCGCGAGGCGAAGGACGTCAACCCGAACCTGCCGACCGGTGAGGTCGACGTCGTTGCCGACGAGATCGAGGTTCTTTCCGAGGCCGCGGCTTTGCCGTTCCAGATCGACGAGCGCATCACCGTCGGCGAAGAGGCGCGCCTCAAGTACCGCTACCTCGACCTGCGCCGTCAGGCTCCTGGCGACGCGATCCGTCTGCGCTCGAAGGTGTCGCAGGCCGCGCGTTCCGTGCTCGGCGAGCGCGACTTCGTCGAGATCGAGACCCCGACGCTCACCCGTTCCACGCCCGAGGGCGCTCGCGACTTCCTCGTGCCCGCACGCCTCGCGCCGGGCAGCTGGTACGCCCTGCCGCAGAGCCCGCAGCTGTTCAAGCAGCTGCTCATGGTGGCCGGCATGGAGCGCTACTACCAGATCGCGCGCTGTTACCGCGACGAGGACTTCCGCGCCGACCGTCAGCCCGAGTTCACGCAGCTCGACATCGAGATGAGCTTCGTCGAGCAGGACGACGTCATCGAGCTCGGTGAGTCGATCGCCAAGGCGGTGTGGAAGACGATCGGTGTCGACCTGCCGACGCCGTTCCCGCGCATGACGTACGCCGACGCCATGGCGAAGTACGGCTCGGACAAGCCCGACCTGCGCTTCGGCAATGAGCTCACCGACTGCACCGAGTTCTTTTCCGACACGACGTTCCGCGTGTTCCAGGCCGAGTACGTCGGCGCCGTCGTCATGCCGGGTGGCGCGAGCCAGCCGCGTCGACAGCTCGACGCGTGGCAGGAGTGGGCCAAGCAGCGCGGCGCCAAGGGTCTTGCGTATGTCCTCGTCGCCGAGGACGGTTCGCTCACCGGCCCCGTGGCGAAGAACCTCTCCGAGACCGAGACGTCCGGCTTGGCCGAGCACGTCGGCGCGAAGCCGGGCGACTGCATCTTCTTCGCCGCCGGCGCCACGAAGGCCTCGCGGGCTCTGCTCGGTGCGGCGCGCCTCGAGATCGGCAAGCGCTGCGAGCTCATCGACGAGAACGCGTGGAGCTTCCTGTGGGTCGTCGACGCGCCTCTGTTCGAGCCGGCCGCGGACGCCGTCGCCTCGGGTGACGTGGCCGTCGGTGCGGGTAAGTGGACCGCCGTGCACCACGCCTTCACCATGCCGAAGGCCGAGTACCTCGACACGTTCGAAGCGAACCCGGGCGAGGCGCTCGCCTACGCCTACGACATGGTGTGCAACGGCAACGAGATCGGCGGCGGGTCGATCCGTATCCACCGCCGCGACATCCAGGAGCGCGTGTTCAAGGTCATGGGCCTGTCGCAGGAGGACGCACAGGAGAAGTTCGGCTTCCTCCTCGAGGCCTTCAGCTTCGGCGCCCCGCCGCACGGCGGTATCGCGTTCGGCTGGGACCGCATCGTGTCGCTGCTCGCGGGTGTCGACTCGATCCGTGAGGTCATCGCCTTCCCGAAGAGCGGTGGCGGTTACGACCCGCTGACGGCCGCGCCCGCCCCGATCACTGCGCAGCAGCGCAAGGAGGCCGGCATCGACGCGAAGCCCGAGCCGAAGAAGGACGCAGCTTCCCCGGCCGCACCGGACGAGGTTTCGCCCACGCAGTCCTGATCGACGGCTGTGCCCCGTCATCCCCTGTGGGTGGCGGGGCACGCCGCTTTTCCGGGCGATAGTTTGGGTCGCATGACTTCATCCCCGCAAGCTGTCCTTCTCGACGCCGACGGCGTGCTGCAGCACCCGTCCCACGACTGGGAGGCCGCCTTGGCCGACGTCGGGGGAGCGGCCTTCCCCGCGGCCGTCTTCGAGCACGAGCGGCCCGCCATGCGCGGGGAGATGACGATGCGTGAGGCGCTCCTCGCCGCGGCGCAGGCGGTCGGCAGCGACATCGATGTCGACGACACCCTGACGCTGTGGGGACGCTTCGACCTCGACGAGGAGGCTCTGTCCGTGGTCGACGAGCTACGCGCGCTCGGGTACCGGTGCTACCTCACGACCAACCAGCAGGACGTCCGGGTTGCGGCAATGCGTGAACGCTACGCGAACCGCCTCGACGGCTACTTCTTCTCCTGCGAGGTGGGAGAAGCCAAACCGGCGGGGCAGTACTTCGTCCGCGTCCTCGAGACCCTCGGCCTGCAGCCGGGTGACTGCGTCTTCGTCGACGACTCACCGGCCAACGTCCGCTCCGCGTCCGGCGTGGGTCTGCGCTCGCACCTCGTGGACGCGAGCCACAACGTCGCGAGCCTTCGAGCTGCACTGCGCAATGAAGGGCTCCTGCCCGACTGATTTCCGCCAACGCACCACCCGATGAGTCCGCATCGCGACTCATCTGGTGGTTTCCGTCGGTCAGTGAGTGAGGCCGAACCTGGCGTGCCAGCGCTTGAGGAACGCCGGCGCCCACCAGTTCCACCGGCCCATGAGCGTCATCGTCGCGGGGACGAGGATCATGCGCACGAGCGTCGCATCGAGCGCGATCGACAGCGCGAGTCCGACGCCGAGCTGCTTGACGACGATCATCTTGGCCGCGGCGAAGCCGAGCATGACGATGATCATGAGCAGAGCGGCGCTCGTCACGATCCGGCCGCATCGCTGGATGCCGACGGCCACGGCTCGCGCGTCGTCGTCGCCCTGTTCGTGCGCCTCGACGATGCGTGACAGGAGGAAGACCTCGTAGTCCATGGCGAGGCCGAACCCGAACGCCAAGAGAATGACGGGCACGGTGGATTCGACGGCGTCGTTGCTCGTGTAGCCGAGCAGGGTTTCGAAGTGCCCGTTCTGGAAGATCCACGTCATGGCGCCGAGGCTCGCTGCCAGTGACAGCGCGTTGAAGATCAATGCCTTGAGCGGGAGCACGAGCGAACCGGTCATGAGGAAGAGCAGGATGAGCGTCGCGAGTGCGACGACGAGTGCCACGAGTGGAGCGCGGGCGGTAATGGCCTTGCTGTAGTCGTCGAGCTTCGCCTGTTGACCCGTGACCCAAGTGTCGAACTCGGGGCGGTCTGAGCGCAGGGCATCGACGACGTCGCCGGTTCGCCCGTTGGAGGGCGTCGCACCGGCGACGCGAACACCGACTGCGACATAACCGTCGCCGAGATCGCGCGTCGGGTTGATGCCGCTCACGTGCTCAACCTTCGCAACGTCCCGTGTGGCCCAGGCGGTCGCGGTCGCGACGTCGGTCTTCGCGACGACGGTGACCGCGGGCTCGGCGAGCGCGGGGAAGTCCTCGCGCAAATCGGCGAGAAGCACCCGCTGCGTGTCCTCCTTGGGCAGCATCGTGCCGGTGGAACTGACCTGGCGCAGGCCGGCGAGGGGAGTGGCGAGCAGCACGAGCACGGCCACGACAGCGGCGATGGAGACCCAGATGTGACGTTGCACCCCGTGGGCGAGCGAGGCGAAACGACCCGTGTCCGCGTCCGGCACGACACGCTTGCGAGCGAGTCGCCGCGCCGCGAGGCGGGCGCATGCGGGGACGAGGGTGAGGGAAGCAAGGCACGCGACGACAACGACGGACAGGCCTGCGAGACCGACCGCCTTCGTCACCGAGGCCGGGAAGAGGAGCAGACCCGACACGGAGATGGCGACCGTCAGGCCACTGAACAGGACGGTACGTCCCGCTGTGGAGAGGGTGCGAGCCGTCGCGAGATCGAGCTCCGCGTCGCTCAGGTCCCGAGCCTCACGGTCGTCACCACGCACGCGTGACAGTTCCTCGCGGAATCGCCCGACGATGAGCAGGCCGTAGTCGATGGACAGGCCGAGGCCCAGGATCGTCACGATGTTGACGACGGTGGCGTCGAGTTCGGTGAACTGGGCGAATCCGAAGAGGGCGAGCAGGCCACCACCGATGGAGGAGATCGCACCCGCGAGAGGCAGGCCCGCTGCGATGAAGCCGCCGAAGACAATGACCATGACGACGAGGGTCAGCGGGATGGCGATTCCCTCCCCGGTGCGCAGATCCTCCTGGACCTGGTCGGTGATGCGCTTGAGCACCTCGACCGAACCACCGGTGCGGACGGTGCCGGCATCGCCGACGACGGCCTTCGCGCGGCGAGTGACCTCGCTGGAGGCCCTCTCCTGATCGGCCTTGGCCAAACCCGGCTCGAGGTTCGCGACGAAAACGACCGATTGTGGGGCGGACTTCGAGGTGTACACCGCGGCCACGCGCGGATCCCGAGCCGCGGGGGTGAAGGCCGACTCGACGGACCTCGTGCGCGGGGCAGCGTCGATCTCCTTCTGCAGGCGCGGGCCGAGGGAGCGTTGCTCGGATCGGTCGAGACCGTCGATGCGCACGAGGACGCTGCCGCCGGCCTTGTCACCGGTGAGGAGCTTCTCGTTGCCGAAGTGGGACTCACCGGGGACGTACGGCTCCTTCTGCTGCAGTTGCCCGAAGAGTCCGCCCCCGCCGAAGGCTCCGCTCGTGCCGGCGAAAGCGAGCACGACGCCGACGAGCCACGCGAGTGCGATCCACTTCGCGCGACGGGCGACGAAGTGTCCGTAGCGCCCGCCCTGGGAGGTTCGGGTGGTCACGCAAGAATCCCGACGACGACGCAGACAACGGCAAGAACCATGAGTGCGGTCGGGAGCGGGAGGAAACGCACGGACTTGCCCGACGGGGTGCCGGTGGGGTTGTCGACGGTCTCTGCATTGAGGGCCTCGCGCAACGCACGTGACGATGTCGGCAATTCCACCAGGGATCCGGGTTCGGGGCGCCACGAGCCCGCGGCGCCTGAGGTCTGCATGTCACGGTCACTGCGTGCCTTCTGGGAGCCGATTGCCCAGACGGTCGTGCGGCCACCGTCGTTGTCGTGGATGACGAGGCTTCCCCGCGAATCCGTGTGGGAGATGCCCTCCCACGGAAGAGTGACCTCACGCACGACGTTGCTCACGATCACGGCGTCCGCGGTGAAGCGCAGGCTCGGACGCGCCATGACACAGAACGAGAGCGCGGCGAACGCGGCGCCGAAGTACAGCATCGGGCGTCCGCTGTGGGAGAAGGCCCCGGCCACGGCAAGGAGCGCGCCGATGACGACCCCGATCCAGCCGATGTAGACGTTGAAGCGCTGCCTGGTCGCCTTGACCCCGCTCGGTTGGGACATGGTGCATCTCCGCTCTCGTTCTGGCGGCCCAACTCTAGCGGGGTGCTGTCGGGTCCACCTGATTGACTGGGCGCATGAGCGATGACCTGTTCTCGAACCAACTCGACGGTGAACGTCGCGACGGTACGGCAGCCAGCGGGGCCATGGCGCCCTTGGCCGTTCGAATGCGTCCGCGGACGCTCGAGGAAGTGCGTGGGCAGGGTGACGTCCTCAAGCCCGGTTCGCCGCTCCGTCGACTCATCGAAGGTCAATCGGGGGCTGCCGGTCCGGTGAGCGCGATCCTCTGGGGTCCTCCGGGAACAGGGAAAACGACGCTGGCACACATGGCCGCGGGCAGCGCCGACCGACGCTTCGTCGAGCTCTCCGCGATTACCGCCGGCGTGAAGGACGTGAGGCAGGCGATGGAGGAGGCTGGCCGCCACCTCGCGATGTACGGACGCTCGACCGTGCTGTTCCTCGACGAGATCCACCGCTTCTCCAAGGCACAGCAGGACGCGCTCCTGCCGGGAGTGGAGAACCGCACCGTCATCCTCGTCGCGGCCACGACGGAGAACCCCAGCTTCAGCGTCATCGCGCCCCTGTTGTCACGCTCCGTCCTCGTGACGCTCAAGTCGCTGGACGACGAGCAGGTTGCCGCCGTCATCGCCAGTGCCCTCGCCGACGAGCGGGGTTTCGCAGGCGCGTTCACGCTCGCGGACGACGCGCGCGACCATCTCGTGCGCATGGCCGGGGGTGACGCCCGGCGAGCTCTGACGGCACTCGAAGCTGCCGCCGGCGTCACCACGGACGCAGGGGGGAGCGAGATCTCGCTGGCCTCGGTGGAACAGGCCATGGCTGCGGCCGCTGTTCGTTACGACCGTGCCGGCGACCAGCACTACGACGTCTCGTCGGCCCTCATCAAGTCGATGCGCGGTTCGGACGTCGATGCCGCGCTTCACTACCTCGCGCGCATGCTCGAGGCGGGGGAGGACCCGCGCTTCATCGCACGCCGCATCGTCATCGCGGCCAGTGAAGACATCGGTATGGCAGATCCGACGGCTTTGCAGACCGCAGTGGCCGCCATGCACGCCGTGGCGCAGATCGGCATGCCCGAGGCTCGGATCATCCTCGGCCAGGCCGTCGTCCACAACTGTCTCGCTCCGAAGTCGAACGCCGCCTACTCGGCGATCAACGCCGCCATCGCCGATGTCCGTGCCGGGCGCGGAGGCGCCGTGCCACCTCATCTGCGCGGTACCGGCTACGCCGGGGCGACGCAGCTCGGCCACGGGGCCGGATATCGATACACGCACGACGAACCGTCCGGTGTCGGGCCGCAACAGTTTCTGCCCGACGACCTGCTTGCGGACGCGGACTACTACGCCCCCACCTCGCGCGGCTGGGAGGAGCGCCTCGGTGAGCGGTGGCGCTGGCTGCGCACCACGATCCGTGGCCGTTGAGCCTGCAATCTGATGCAGGTCACTGCGTGAGGTTGCGGAAGTGTCGTCCCCGCTGCGCGATTTGTTAACCCTCGTCTCACCGGATGAGAAAGGTAACGATCTGGTGACCTTCGGGTCGTGAGGCTTGAATCATACCTTCCCTGAGGCATGATCTGTGGGTGCGCACAGCGAGGCTCGTTCCCGCACCACGTTTTTCGCGCACGGACAGAAGCGCCCTACAGGGCGCAACAACCGAAAGGGCAGAGCCTTGGCGATGGTCACCGGCGATCCGAACGTCGAGAATTTTTCTCCCGACGGTGCGGAGTCCGAGAGCCCCAAGAAGATCGAAGGGCGTTCGCTTCGGCAGATCGCCCTCGGTCGCCTGAAGAAGGACAAGGGCACCCTCGCAGCCATGATGATCGCGGCGCTGTTCATCCTCTGCGCGATCGCCTCGCCGATCCTCGACCAGATGGGCGTCATCGACCCCTTCACGAACCACCGCGAGTTGATCGACTCCTCGGGTAACCCGAAGGTCGGCATCAGTGGAAGCCACCTGCTGGGGGTTGTTCCCGGTAGCGGCACAGATCTGCTCAGCCGCCTCATGCTGGGTGTGACGTTCTCGGTCATCGTCGGTCTGTGCGCCACGATCGTGGCGATCAGCATCGGTCTCGTGATCGGTCTCATCGCGGGCTTCTCCGGCGGCAAGGTCGACTTCCTGTGCAGCCGTTTGATCGACCTCGTCTTGTGTTTCCCGCAGACGCTCATGTTGCTCGCTCTTTCGGGAACGCTGGTCGCGCGCCTCGAAGACATCGGAGTTCCGAAGGGCAACGTCGCGGTGGGCCTTTACGTCATTCTCGTCCTGGGCCTGTTCGGATGGCCGACCTTCGCGCGAATCATTCGTGGTCAGGTCATGACCCTGCGCAACCGCGAGTTCGTCGAAGCCGCTCGAAGCCTCGGCGCCACGAACAAGCGTCTGTACTTCACCGAGCTGCTGCCCAACCTGTGGGCCCCGCTGCTCGTGTACTCCACGCTGCTGTTCCCGGTCTTCGTCTCGGCCGAGGCGGCCCTCGGGTTCCTCGGAGTCGGCATCAAGGCGCCCACCCCGACGCTGGGAAACATCATCAACGACTCGGTTGCCTACGCGCAGACCAACGCTCTCTACTTCTTCGCCCCGACCCTGTCTGTTGCTCTGCTGGTGCTGAGCTTCAACCTTGTCGGTGACGGCCTCCGCGACGCCTTGGACCCCAAGGCCGACCGCCACTGACACGTGGCACCCCGTACTCCTGACCAGCAACGGTCAGGCCAGTTGGATCGCCTCGGCGGATCCTGCTTCATCAAGGAGATGACGATGAACAAGAAGTCGTATTCCATCCTCGCCGTGGCGGTGGCTGGTTCGATGGGCCTCGCTGCATGTGGCGGCGGCTCGAGTGACAACAAGTCCGGGGGTTCGGGCGCCGAGGGGTCGGGTGGCACGCTCTACTACCTGACGAAGAAGCCCGCGGAGCACCTCGACCCGCAGCGCATGTACATCGGTCGTGACCTGTCCAACCTGGGTCGCCTGACGTACCGCTCGCTTGTGCAGTTCCCGGTCACGGAGGACAAGGCCAAGGCCGACAAGCCCGTCGCCGACCTCGCTACCGACACGGGCAAGATGTCGGACGGCGGCAAGACGTGGAAGTTCACGATCAAGGACGGCGTCAAGTGGGAGGACGGCAAGGACATCACCTGCGCCGACTTCAAGTACGGCCTGAGCCGCACGTTCGCCACCGACGTCATCACGGGTGGCCCGAACTACGCGATCGGCTTCCTCGACATCCCGAAGAAGGGTGACGCCCCCGCGTACAACGGCCCCTACAAGAAGGAAGGCCAGGCGGAGTTCGACAAGGCCGTCACGTGTGAGGGCAAGACGATCACGTACAAGTTCAACAAGGCGTGGCCGGACTTCAACCTGGCCGTCGCGTCGCTGCGTGCGTTCGACCCGTACCGCAAGGACAAGGACAAGGGCGACAAGAGCAACTACGCCATCTTCTCCAACGGCCCGTACAAGCTGCAGGGCACCTGGAAGAAGGGCACGGGCGGTACGTTCGTGCGCAACGAGCACTACGACGCCAAGACGGACGGCGTCCGCAAGGCCCTCCCGGACAAGATCGAGTTCAAGGAAGGTCTGACGAACGAGATCATCAACCAGCGTCTGATCGCCGACGGTGGCAAGGACAAGTCCGCCATCACGGACCGCTCGATCCCGCCGTCGATGTACGGCCAGATCAAGGGTGACTCGCAGAAGCGCTCGGTCAACGTCGAGTCGCCGTACGTCGACTACCTCGTCCCGAACTTCAACAAGATGAAGAACCTGAAGGTCCGTCAGGCCCTCCTCGCGGCGACGAACCAGGACGCCTGGATCACCGCTGGCGGTGGCGACAAGGCCTTCGCACCCTCGTACTCGATCATCAACCCCGCGCTGACCACCGCCTACGCCAAGAACCCGGCGTTCACGGACGTTCCGAAGGGCAACATCGAGAAGGCGAAGAAGCTCCTCGAGGGCGTTCCGGCGTCCGAGAAGAACATCAAGTTCACCTACTCCGGTGGTACGCCGACCGCTGACAAGCAGGCCGGCGCCATGAAGGACAACTGGGAGAAGGCCGGCTTCAAGGTCACGCTCAACGGTCTGACCGACACGTACTACGACGTCATCCAGAACCCGAAGGCCGACGGCGACGTGTTCTGGGGCGGCTGGGGGGCGGACTGGCCGTCGGCCAGCACCGTCATCCCGGCACTCTTCGACAGCCGCCTCAACCTGACCGAGAAGTCGAACGGCCAGGACTACGGCAACTACAAGTCGGACGAGGTCAACAAGATGATCGACGAGGCGGCCAAGAAGACGTCCGTCGACGAGGCCGGTGAGGTCTACAAGCAGATCGACAAGAAGCTCGGTGAGGACGTTGCGTACATCCCGCTCGAGATCCAGAAGTTCTACTACCTGCGTGGCTCGAAGGTGACGAACTACATCAACAACCCGGCGACCTCGATGTACCCCGACCTGGGTGCCATCGGCGTCTCCAAGTGATCGCCTGATCACCACCTGACCGGCGGGGCATCCACCGATGCCCCGCCGGTTCGCCGGTCGCAGACCGGCATTCGAACTCATCCTGTTCCCCGTTCGAGAGGACAGCCCGCGAGGGCCGGAAGCTCATGGTTGCCTACGTCATCCGCCGAATCTTCTCGGGTCTGATCATGCTCCTCATGGTCACGCTCGTGACGTTCGTGCTCTTCTTCGCCGCCGGCAAGGACCCGGCCCGTCAGACCTGCGGCAAGAACTGCACGCCGCAGCTCATCGAGCAGAACCGCAAGGCCCTCGGGTACGACAAGCCGGTTCTCGTTCAGTGGGGTGACTTCGTCAAGGGCACAGTCGCCGGGCGCGAGTTCCCCGACGACCCCGAACTGAAGGCGAAGGCGCCGGAGACGATCGCCGAGTGCGAGGCTCCTTGCCTCGGCTACTCCCCGTTGGCAAGTCAGAGCGTGACGGACGCGGTGAAGGAAGCGTTCCCCATCTCGTTCTCCATCGCCATCGTCGCGTTCACGTTGGTGATAGTCCTGGGGGTCGGGTTCGGCATCGTCGCGGCTTTGACGAACGGGACGTTCGTCGACAAATCCGTCGTCGGTACCGCTCTGTTCTTCTACTCCTTCCCGACCTTCGCGATGGGGCTTCTGCTCTACCAGTTCGTCGCACTCAAGTGGGGCCTGGTCGAAGTGCCCGAGTACGTCACGATCGAAGCAGGCGGGCTCCTGGGCTGGTTCAAGGGTTTGCTGCTCCCGGCGCTCACCCTGGCGCTGTTCACGGCCGCCGGATATGTCCGTATGACGCGTGCCTATGTACTCGAGACCATGAGCGAGGACTACTTGCGTACGGCCAAGGCCAAGGGTCTGGCCAAGGGCAAGATCCTGTGGAAGCACACGATGCGTGCTGCCGTCACCCCGATCATGACGATGGCCGGTATCGACTTCGCCGTCCTGGTCGGCGGTGCACCGATCACGGAATCGGTCTTCAACTACGACGGTCTGGGCAAGCTGGTCGTCAACTCGACGCTCGTTCCGGACCTGCCCATGAACGTCGGTATTGTCGTCGTCCTGTCGACGCTCGTCATCGTGATGAACATCGTCGTCGACGTGCTCTACGCGGTCGTCGACCCGCGCGTGAAGCTGGGATGAGGGAGAACCGCATGTTTGACAAGCTCAAGAAGAACTCCGGCGGTTCGACGCCCAACTCGAACGCCCGTCATCTCGGCAGTGACTCACGGAGCGTCACCGACAAGGTCGGGGACGCGGCCGAGGCCGCAGTGTCGAAGGCCGGGGACGCTGTCGCCACCGCCGCTGCCAAGGTGGGCGCCGGTGACGCCAAGCACGCACAGGAGCGCTTCACCGCTTCGGCTGAGAAGCCCGGTAAGAAGGTCGTCGACAAGTCCGGCCGTCCGCTGCTGTCGGTGCGCGACCTCAAGGTCCACTGGCCGACCGACGACGGTGTCGTCAAGTCGGTCGACGGTGTGAGCTTCGACCTCTACGAGGGCCAGACCCTTGGCATCGTCGGTGAGTCCGGTTCGGGCAAGTCGGTCACGAGTACGACAATCCTCGGTCTGAACCGCGGAACCAACGCGCAGATCAGTGGCCAGATCGACTTCGACGGTGACGACCTGCTCACCATCCAGGAGGAGCGCCTTCGCGAGCTGCGCGGCCAGAAGATGTCGATGATCTTCCAGGACCCGCTCTCGGCGCTGCACCCGTACTACACGGTCGGCGCGCAGATCATCGAGGCGTACAAGGTTCACCACCCGAAGGCCTCGAAGAAGGAAGCTCGCGAGCACACCATCGACATGCTCGCCCGTGTCGGCATCCCGTCCCCGCAGAAGCGCGTCGACCAGTACCCGCACGAGTTCTCCGGCGGTATGCGTCAGCGCGCGATGACGGCCATGGCACTCGTCAACGACCCCAAGCTGCTCATCGCGGACGAGCCCACCACGGCACTCGATGTGACCGTGCAGGCCCAGATCCTCGACCTCATGCTGGACCTCCAGCAGGAGTTCAAGTCGGCGATCATCATCATCACGCACGATCTGGGCGTCGTCGCCGATGTCGCCGACGACCTGCTCGTCATGTATGCCGGACGACCCGTCGAGCGCGGTGATGTGTACGACACCTTCGCGAAGCCGCAGCACCCGTACACCGTCGGACTGCTCAACTCGATGCCGCGCCTCGACGAGGCACGCCGCGAGAAGCTCGACCCGATCCCCGGTAACCCTCCGTCGCTCATCAGCCTGCCCAAGGGCTGCTCGTTCGCTCCCCGCTGCGCCTTCAGGCATCTCGTTCCTGGCAACCGGTGCGACACCGAGATGCCCGACCTGTACTCCTTCGGTGATCAGGAAGCCCGCTGCTTCCTCACGGCCGAGCAGAAGGCCGAGCACATGGAGCCGGCGCAGGCCCGCACCATGGACACGCCCGCCGCCGCTGGACCCGTCGAGGCCCACGGCGCCACCAAGCTGGGAGATGACGCATGACCACCCCCGCACAGGAGAACACCGTCGAGGGCGCCAAGCAGGTCGCCGTCGGTGAAGAGGTGCTGCGTGTCCGCGGCCTTCAGAAGCACTTCCCGCAGAAGAAGGCGGGCCTCATCCGTCGCCCCGACAACCCCGTCAAGGCCGTCGACGGCATCGACCTCGTCGTCCACCGCGGCGAGACCGTCGGTCTCGTGGGCGAGTCGGGTTGTGGAAAGTCGACGGCCGGCCGCACGATGCTCAAGCTCCTCGAACCCACAGGCGGCACCATCGAGTTCGCCGGTGAGGACATCACCAACTTCAAGGGCGGCGATCTGCGTCGCATCCGCCGTGAGTTGCAGATGGTCTTCCAGGACCCGCACGGCTCGCTCAACCCGCGTCACACGGTCGGCAAGATCATCGCCGCTCCGTTCGACATCCAGGGCGTCAAGCCCGAGGGGGGTGTGAAGAACGCGGTTCAGGAGCTCATGGAGCGCGTCGGTCTCAACCCCGAGCACTACAACCGCTACCCGCACGAGTTCTCGGGTGGTCAGCGTCAGCGCATCGGTGTGGCGCGAGCCATCGCGCTCAAGCCCCAGGTCATCGTCTGCGACGAGCCGGTGTCGGCGCTCGACGTGTCGATCCAGGCTCAGGTCGTCAACCTGCTGGAGGAGATCCAGGAGAGCGACAAGATGGCGTACGTCTTCGTCGCACACGACCTGTCCGTCGTGCGTCACATCTCCGACCGCGTCATCGTCATGTACCTGGGCAAGGTGATGGAGGACGCGGATCGCGACACGCTCTACGAGCGGCCGCAGCACCCGTACACGCACGCGTTGCTCTCGGCGGTGCCGATTCCTGATCCGACGCTCAAGGGCAAGCGTGAGCGCATCCTGCTCAAGGGCGACCTGCCCAGCCCGCAGAACCCGCCGTCGGGTTGCGTGTTCCGCACGCGTTGCCCCAAGGCTCAGGACCTGTGCGCCCAGGTCGAGCCCGAGGCCACCGAGGTGGCGCCGGGCCACCGCGTCGCCTGCCACTTCCCGGAGGTTCGCACCGACGTCGTGTGACGTGGGGTCGATCGGTCAGTGCCGCGCGGCCACATCGGTGGCCGACTCAGCTCAGTAGGTTTGCGCACTGTGCGCGTCCAGCCCTCCCGCTCCCGCGCGGGAGGGCTGTGACGTGTGCGGTCATAATGGGCGCAGTAGAAGGGGTGTGACGAGATGAGCGTTTCCGTGGGTGAGATCGCCGGGTTCATTGCGGCGGTGGCGTTCGCCGTACTCGTGTGGCGCCTCGGCGGCGTCATCAACAAGGCCGGCGCCGTTCTCGACGAGGCCAGCGCCGCTGTGCGGAAGGTGAGCGACGAGACCCTGCCGCTCATCACCGAGATGACGAACACCGTTACCGCGACGAACGGCCAGATCGAACGACTCGACGCCATCACCGCCAACCTTGCGACCATGTCCAACAACCTCAACGCGCTGACCTCGCTCACCGTGGCAACCGTCGGTCGGCCGATGCTCAAGGTCGCTTCGGTGGGCTACGGCATCAAGCAGGCGATGAGCGGGAAGACCTCAGGGAGCGTGACGAAGCAGCGTTGACCCGCTGCGCCTCGCGACCCGCGCCGGTGGGGGCACTCGAACTCCCGTCGCGCATGGGATGATGGCGGACGCACACCCGTACGACACCTACCAGTGAGGGCGATTGATGGAAACCGCCGAGATCCGGCGCCGTTGGCTGCAGTTCTTCGAGAGCAAGGGCCACACGGTCGTGCCGAGCGCCCCGCTCATCTACGACGATCCGAACCTGTTGTTCGTCAACGCGGGCATGGTGCCCTTCAAGCCGTACTTCCTCGGCCAGCAGACGCCCACGTTCACGCGTGCCACGAGCGTCCAGAAGTGTGTTCGCACCGGTGACATCGAAGAGGTCGGCAAGACGAGCCGTCACGGCACGTTCTTCCAGATGAACGGCAACTTCAGTTTCGGCGACTACTTCAAGGAAGACGCCGTCAAGTTCGCCTGGGAACTGCTGACGACCGACCAGAGCGCCGGCGGCTACGGACTCGATGCCGAGCGCCTGTGGCCGACGGTGTACGAGACCGACGACGAGGCCTTCGAGATCTGGAAGAACGTCGTGGGCGTCGACGAGAAGCGCATCACGCGCCGTGACGCCAACGACAACTACTGGAGCATGGGCGTGCCCGGGCCCGGTGGCCCCTGCTCGGAGATCTTCTTCGACCGCGGCGCCGAGTACGGCACCGAGGGCGGCCCGGCGGTCGACGAGGACCGCTACATGGAGATCTGGAACCTCGTCTTCATGCAGTACGAACTGTCGCAGGTGCGTAGCAAGGCTGACTTCGACGTCGCCGGCGAACTGCCGAAGCGCAACATCGACACGGGCATGGGTCTGGAGCGCATGGCGTCGCTGCTGCAGGGCGTCGACAACCTCTACGAGATCGACGAGGTCTACCCCGTCCTCGACATGGCGGCCGAGATGACCGGCAAGCGCTACGGCGCGCACTCGGGCCAGTCGTCGGCCAGCAGCCACCCCGACGACGTGCACCTGCGGGTGGTCGCCGACCACGTGCGCAGTTCGCTCATGCTCATCGGTGACGGCGTCACGCCCGGCAACGAAGGGCGCGGCTACGTGCTGCGCCGCATGCTGCGCCGCGCCGTGCGCGCGATGCGCCTGCTCGGCTACGCCGACCCGGCCCTGCCGCACCTGTTCCCGATCTCGATGGAGCGCATGTCGCAGTCGTACCCGGAACTGAAGACGGACTTCGCGCGCATCTCACAGATCGCCTACGCCGAGGAAGAGGCGTTCCGCCGCACGCTCGTACAGGGCACGACGATCCTCGACACTGCGGTGAACAAGGCCAAGCAGGCGACGTCGAGCGAAGGCTCCGGTGCTGCGCCGGTGCTGTCAGGGGAGAAGGCCTTCAGCCTCCACGACACGTACGGCTTCCCGATCGACCTCACGCTCGAGATGGCGGCCGAACAGGGCGTCAGCGTCGATGAGCAGGGCTTCCGTCGCCTCATGACCGAGCAGCGCGAGCGTGCCAAGGCCGATGCCAAGGCGAAGAAGACCGGTCACGGTGACGTCGCCGTGTGGACGCAGCTGCGCGAGCAGGGCGCGACGGAGTTCCTCGCCTACCAGGGCCTCGAGGCCGAGGCGACCGTGCGCGGTCTCGTCTCCGGCGGTACGGCTGTCGAGGAGCTCGAGCCGGGCCAGAACGGTCAGATCGTGCTCGACCGCACGTCGTTCTACGCCGAGTCCGGTGGTCAGATCGCCGACGAGGGCATCATCGTCACACCCGGTGGCCGACTCAAGGTCATCGACGTGCAGCGCCCGGTCAAGGGCCTCATCGCGCACACCGTCGAGGTGCTCGACGGCCCCGTGCGCGTCGGCGAGGGTGTGCAGACGAAGGTCGACCCCGAGTGGCGAATCTCCGCGTGCCAGGCGCACTCGGGCACGCACGTCGTGCACGCTGCCCTGCGCGAGGTGCTCGGCCCGTCCGCGCTCCAGAGCGGCTCGTACAACAAGCCCGGCTACCTGCGTCTGGACTTCGCGTGGAACTCGGCGCTCTCGCCCGAGACCCGCAGCGAGATCGAAGAGGTGGCGAACCTCGCGGTGCGCCGCGACCTGCCGGTTTCCGCGCAGTACATGACGCTGCCCGAGGCCAAGAAGTGGGGCGCGCTGGCCCTCTTCGGCGAGACCTACGACGAGCAGGTGCGCGTCGTCGAGATCGGCGGCCCCTGGTCGCGTGAACTCTGCGGTGGTACGCACGTCGCCCACAGCTCGCAGGTGGGTGCACTGTCCCTCACGGGCGAGTCGTCGGTCGGTTCCGGAGTGCGGCGCCTCGAGGCCTTCGTCGGCATCGACGCCCTGCGTTACCTCGCCAAGGAGCGTGCTCTCGTCGCCGACCTCACGTCGATGACGAAGGCGCAGCCAGGTGAGCTCAAGGAGAAGATCTCCGAGATGCTCACCCGCATCAAGGACGCCGAGCGCGAGATCAGCCGCCTCAAGCAGCAGCAGATGGCCGCCGCGGCCGGCTCGCTCGTCGAGAACGCGAAGGACGTCTTCGGCGTCCGTTTCGTCTCGCATCACGACGAGTCGCTCGACGGTGACTCGGCTCGCACCCTCGCCATGGACCTACGCTCGAAGCTCGGTGACTCGTCGCCGGCCGTCGTCGCCGTCGGTGGTGTGAGCAAGGGCCGTCCGGTCGTCGTCGTGGCGACGAACGCCCCTGCACGCGAGTGGCGCGTCAAGGCCGGTGACCTCGTCAAGGTAGCGGCCGGTGTCCTCGGCGGCGGTGGCGGCGGCAAGCCGGATCTCGCCCAGGGCGGTGGCCAGGACGCCTCCAAGCTCGGCGAGGCGCTCGCCGAGGTCGAGCACACCGTCGGCCGCACGGTCACGAACTGATACGGGCGGGGTGGCCATGAGAACCGGAGTGCGACTGGGCGTCGACGTCGGCACGGTACGTGTCGGCCTCGCAGCCAGTGACCCCTCCGGCATCATGGCCACCCCGATCCGCACGCTCGCTCGAGCGGAGTCGACGAACAAGGACGTCGTCGCCGTCGCGGAAGCGGCCGACGAGGCTCAGGCGCTCGAGGTCGTCGTCGGGCTGCCCCTCAACATGAAGGGCGAGGACACTGCGTCCACGGCGGCGGCCCGGGCGTGGGCCAACACGCTGAAGGGCATTCGGCCGCAGCTTCGCGTGGTTCTCGTCGACGAACGTCTAACATCGGTGACCGCACACCGTGCCCTGCACGACAGCGGGGTGGCGGGACGTAAGCACCGCACGCACGTCGACCAACAGGCGGCGGTACTCATCCTGCAAGCTGCGCTCGACACCGAGCGCGGAACCGGCCGGCCCCCCGGGGCCGAGGTCGGTGGGCGCAAACCCCGCGCCCGGCGCACGACGAAAGAAGGTGGCTCGCACCATGGGTAGTTCGCCCCGAGATCGACTCTTCGGCCGCGCCGAGGACGAGGTCGATCCGAGCCAGGCCGTGCGTCGTGAGGGAGAGCGCGGAGCGCAGACTCGCGCCGCGTTGCCCAAGGCCCGCAAGAATCCGGCCATGACGCGTCGTGAGCGACGCGACCGCGACGAGGCACTGCGCGAAGCGGAGCGTCGTCGTGAGGCGGGGGAGACGTCGGTCGACTACAACCCGAACCGTCGCCGCGGCATGGTTCCCCTCGTTCTCGCCCTCGTCCTCGTTCTGGTCGGCGGAACGTTCGCCTGGCGGACTCTCGGCCTCGGCCTGCCCTCGTTCCAGGGCCAGGGCGGCGACTACGACGGCGCCGGTGAGGACGAAACCGTCGAGGTGAAGATCAACAAGGGCGACGCCGGCAGCACGATCGGTTCCTCCCTGGTCGAGGCCGGCGTCACGAAGTCGACGTCCGCGTTCGTCGAGGCCATGGCTGCCAACCCGAAGGTCAACCTCACCCCGGGTACCTACAAGCTGCGCAAGAAGCAGAGCGCCGAGTCCGCCTTGACAGCACTGCAGGACCCGAAGAACCGCGTCGGCGGCGGCATCGTCATTCAGGAAGGTCTGTGGCAGAGCGAGATCTTCGCGAAGCTCTCCAAGGGCAGCGGTCGCCCGGTGAGTGAGTACGAGAAGGTCACCGCCAACCAGCTCGGCCTGCCCAAGTCGATGAACGGCAAGCTCGAGGGCTGGCTGTTCCCCTCGACCTACGACTTCGACAAGTCGATGACGGCCAAGGAGCAACTGCAGGCCATGGTGAAGAACACCAAGGACCAGCTCAACTCGCTCAACGTTCGCGCCGACCAGCTCCAGGAAGTGCTGACCAAGGCCAGCATCGTGCAGGCCGAGTCGCCGGCCGGCGCTGACGACGGCAAGGTCGCCCGCGTCATCGAGAACCGCCTCGACGAGGACATGCCCCTGCAGATGGACTCGAGCGTGCACTACGTCATTCACAAGCGCGGCACGGTGACGACGAGTGACGAAGACCGTCAGAGCGACAGCCCGTACAACACGTACAAGCACAAGGGTCTGCCGCCGACGCCGTACAACAGCCCCGGTGCCGCGGCGATCAAGGCGGCAGCCAACCCGACGCCCGGCCCGTGGAAGTACTTCGTCACGGTCAACCAGGAGACGGGCGAGACGCTCTTCTCGGAGACCTACGACCAGCAGCTCGAGAACGAGAAGAAGTTCCGCGAGTGGTGCCAGAAGAACCCTGGTAAGTGCTGATGCCTCGGGCGCTCGTCATCGGTTCGCCGATCGGTCACTCGCGCTCGCCTGTCATCCACGAGGCGGGCTACCGGGTGGCCGGCCTCACCGACTGGTCGTACGACCGCGCCGAGGTGACGGCTGACGAGGTGCCCGAGTTCCTCGCCGGACTCGACGCCGATGTCCACGGCCTCTCGGTGACGATGCCGTGCAAGGAGGCCGCCCTGGCGGCCGCCGCGACGGCCACGCCGCTCGCCAGGGGCGTCGGCGCGGCGAACACGCTCGTGTCTACGGACGACGGCTGGCATGCCGACAACACGGACGTCGCCGGAGTCGTCGGTGCCCTGCGCGGTGCGGGGTGCGAGGGCACCCAGCACGCGGTCGTTCTCGGCTCGGGCGCCACGGCTCGCGCCGTCATCGCGGCTCTGGCCGAGCTCGGTGTCAGCGACGTGACGTTCGTCGTGCGGACCACGGCACGTCCCGAAACCCTGGCCCTCGCCGACAAGCTCGGGATCGACGCACAGGTCGTCCGCCAGGACGCGGACGAGATGCCGGCCCTCGTCGGTCGCTGTCTGCTCGTCGTCTCCACGCTTCCGCAGGGCGGGGCCGACGTCGTCGCCGACCGCCTCGTCGACGCGCCCTCGCTGCGCATCGGGCCGGCGGCCGGGCCCTACGTGCTCGACGTCGTGTACGCCGACTGGCCGACGCGCCTCGCGCAGGTCATGCAGGAGCGCTGTGCCACCGTCGTCAACGGACTCGACATGCTCGTCCATCAGGCCGCCGCGCAGTTCGAACTCTTCACGGCAACGCCCGCCCCCATTGCGGACATGATGCAGGCGGCCTCCGACGCCGTGAAATGATGACCGGCATGCTTCGTTGGTTGACCGCAGGTGAGTCGCACGGCCCGTCCCTCATGGGCGTCATCGAGGGCCTTCCGGCCGGTGTCGAGGTCACGAGCCAGAACATCGCCGACGCCCTTGCCCGCCGCCGCCTCGGCTACGGGCGCGGCGCGCGCATGAAGTTCGAGCAGGATGTCGTGACGTTCATCGGCGGTCTGCGCCACGGGGTGTCGCTCGGTTCTCCGCTCGCCCTGCAGATCGGCAACAGCGAATGGCCCAAGTGGGAGACCGTCATGGCTCCCGACCCCGTCGAGGCCGAGGCCTACGCGGCGTCCAACGACGTCAACGCCGAGAAGGAGATCGCCCGCAACCGGCCGCTCACGCGTCCGCGCCCCGGGCACGCGGACCTCGTCGGCATGCAGAAGTACGGCTTCGACGACGCCCGCCCCGTGCTCGAGCGCGCCTCGGCCCGTGAGACGGCGGCCCGCGTCGCCCTCGGCGAGATCGCAGCGCGCTTCCTCGAGCAGGCCTACGGCATTCACCTCGTCAGCCACACCGTTGCGGTCGGCACGGCGGCCGTCAGCGATGACGCTCCGTTGCCCGGCCCCGATGACGTGGCCCGCCTCGACGCCGACCCGGTGCGCACCCTCGACGAGGACGGTTCCGCGGCGATGGTCGCGGAGATCGACTCGGCGAAGAAGTCGGGCGACACCCTCGGCGGCGTCGTCGAGGTCTGCGTGTACAACCTCCCGCCCGGCCTCGGTTCGCACGTTCACTGGGACCGCCGCCTCGACTCGCGTCTCGCGGGTGCCCTCATGGGCATCCAGGCCATCAAGGGAGTCGAGGTCGGTGACGGCTTCACCACCGCGCGCCGTCGTGGTTCCGAGGCCCACGACGAGATGGAGCGCACCGACGGCGTCATCCGCCGTCGCACGAACCGTGCCGGTGGCACCGAGGGTGGCATGTCCACCGGTGACGTGCTGCGGGTTCGTGCCGCGATGAAGCCCATCTCGACGGTGCCGCGCGCCCTGGCCACGGTCGATCTCGCCACCGGTGAGGCCGCAACGGCCATCCACCAGCGCTCCGATGTGTGCGCGGTTCCCGCTGCCGGCGTCGTGGCCGAGGCCATGGTCGCCCTCGTCCTGGCCGAGGCCTGCGTCGAGAAGTTCGGTGGCGACAGCGTCGCCGAGACGCGCCGCAACTACGAGAGCTACCTGGCGAACATCCCTGAGCTCCTCACGACGTGGGAGTGACGGACGTGACGCCGCCGCGCCGTCGACCGCGGGCTGTGCTCGTCGGGCCGATGGCGTCCGGCAAGACGTCCGTCGGTCGCAGTCTCGCCGCCCGGTGGGGCGTGGAACTGCGCGACAGCGATCACGTCGTCGTCGAGCGCGCGGGACGACCCATCTCGGATATCTTCGCGTCCGACGGTGAGCAGGCCTTCCGTGACCTCGAGCGTGAGGTGATCCTCGGCGAACTCGAGTCGTTCGAGGGAGTTCTGGCCCTCGGCGGCGGGGCGGTGCTCGACCCCCTGACGCGAGAAGCCCTGGCCGATCACGTCGTCGTCTCCCTCACGGTGGACGAGCGAAACGCCGGATTCCGCATCCGCGGGGACACGTCGCGCCCCGTGTTGGCGGGCGGTGGTCTGGAGACCTGGCGCCGCATCTACGCCGAGCGCCGCCACCTGTATGCCGAAGTCGGCACGGTCGAGGTCGACACCTCACGTGGCACGACCGGCGCGTCTGCCACCCGCATCATCGAAGCCCTCATCGAGGCAGGGTACGAACGGGCCGCATCGACCGGCGGTAAGCGGCCGCTGCCGTCGTCGGTGCCCGTTCGCGCCGCGCCGAGCGACGCCTCCGACCGCACCACGTCAGGGAGCCCCACATGAGCGTCATCTCCGTTGCCGATCGTTACGACGTGACGATCGGACGCGGCGTCCTCGAGCGCGCCGCGGCTGCGGTGCCGGACACCGCCGCCCGCGTGCTCGTCATCGAACAGGCCGCCGTGGCCGCGGTGGCCGAGCGCGTCGCCGCTGATCTCACCGCGCGCGGGATCGAGGTGCTGCGTGAGGCCGTGCCCGACGGCGAGGCCGCGAAGACCGTCGAGGTCAGCGCGCACCTGTGGGGCGTCATGGCTCGGGCCGGATTCACGCGGACCGACGTGGTCGTCGGTGTCGGCGGGGGAGCGGTGACCGACCTCGCGGGCTGGGTGGCTGCGTCCTGGCTAAGGGGTGTCGGCGTCGTTCAGGTGCCGACGACGGTGCTCGCCATGGTCGACGCCGCGGTCGGCGGCAAGACCGGCATCAACATCGCGGAGGGCAAGAATCTCGTGGGCGCCTTCCACGAGCCGCTCGCCGTCGTCGCGGACCTCGAGACCGTCGAGACACTGCCGGCGCGCGACGTCGCCGCCGGCCTCGCGGAGGTCGTCAAGTGCGGGTTCATCCGCGACGAGCGCATCCTCGAGATCGTCGAGGCGTCTCCCGAAGCGGCACTCGACGTGCGTGGCGCGGCGCTGACCGAGCTCGTCGAGCGAGCAGTGCAGGTCAAGGCCGATGTCGTCGCAGCCGACCTCAAGGAGTCGAGCCTGCGCGAGATCCTCAACTACGGCCACACGTTCGCCCACGCGATCGAGCAGCGCGAGAACTACACCTGGCGTCACGGCGACGCCGTCGCGGTGGGGTGCCTGTTCGCGGCCGAACTGGCTCGCGCTGCGGGCGTTCTCGATGACGCTTCGGTGGCGCGCCAGCGCGCCGTTGTCACAGCACTGGGACTGCCGACCACGTACAGCGGGGGCGACTTCGACGAGATGCTCACTGTGATGGGGCGCGACAAGAAGACCCGAGGAAACCTGCTGCGCTTCGTCGTCCTGCACGCCATCGGCGACACGCATCGCCTCGAAGGGCCCAGCCGCGACGAGCTGCGCGCGGCCTTCGACGCCGTCACCGCCTGAGCCCGCCGCGAGCCGACGCCGTGACGAGCGCTTGCACCTGGTCGAACGTCAGTGAGGGCTACCGCAGATCCTTTGCGACGCTCTGCGCCGGGCCCGTGCCCACACTGCTCGACCACGTCGCCCCGGCCATGGAGCGGCGTTCGGCGGTTCTGCTCGATGTCGGCTCCGGCACGGGAACGGTGGCTCGAGCCGCCGCTGGGCGCAGTTGGCTGGTTATCGCTCTCGATCCCGAAGCGGACATGGCGTCGATGACACGCGATGCCCTGAACGCTTCGGCCGAGGCGGCCCGGGTGGTGCGCGCGGCGTTGCCGAACCTGCCGGTGACCTCCGCCGGTGTCGACGCCGTCGTGGCGAACTTCGTCGTCAACCACGTCGCCGATCCACGCGCGGCGTTGGCAGAGGCTGCCCGGGTGTTACGGCCCGGCGGACGGCTGGCTGTGACGATCTGGACGCGCGCCGGCGCCGGATGGGCCGACCTCGTCGGCGCTGCCTTCGAGGCCGCCGACGCGACATCGCCGCCGTCTGCCCAGCTGCCCGAGCATCTCGACTTCGAGCGGAGCCCGGAAGGTCTGGCGGACATCACGCGCGCGGCCGGTCTGTCCGTCGTGGTGAAGGACCGGACGACGTGGCGGTGGCGCGTGAGCCCCGACGATCTGTGGGCCGGGATCTCGTCGGGCGTGGCGGCCGCAGGCGCACGCTACCTCGCTCAGACGCCGGACGTGCGGCGTGCGGTGCAGGAGCACTTCGTCCGTCTCGCGGCGACTGAGGCACACGACGGGCTGCTGAACTTCGCCAGTGAGGCCACACTCGTCGTCGCGACGAAGCCGTCCGCACCCCTGACGAGCACCTGACGGCCGACACGACGAAGGCCGGAGGCCCACCGAGCGGTGAGGGCCCCGGCCCTTGTCGGCGTTCGTGGGAGAGCCGTCAGCGCGTGGGCTGCTCCGTGGCAGCAGTCTCCCGGTTGTCCTCGTTCTCACCGCCGAGGTGCACGAAGTCGCCCTCGACCATGATGCGCTCGATCTCGGCTGCGAGGTCGAGCCCGAGGCGTCCGTAACCCTCCGGGTAGCCGAAGACCTCGTCGAGCGCTACGCCGCGGCGCACACCGTCCATGAGTTCGAGGTCCTCCGGGCCGATGAGGGCCGGATGTGCCACACCGATCGCGTCGCTGATCTTGAGCAGGTCCTTGCGCAGGGCCAGGACGTAGTTCGCCATGCGGTGCTTCTTCTGCTGCGGGTCGAGGCCGTGAGCGAGCCACTTGTTCTGCGTGGCCACACCGGTGGGGCATGTGTCCTCGTGGCACTTCTGCGTCTGCAGACACCCGATGGCGAGCATCGCTTCACGGGCCACGTTGATCATGTCGGCGCCCATGGCGAAGGCCTGCGTCGCCGCCAACGGGAGGCCGAGCTTGCCGGAGGCGATGAACACGATGTCATCGCTCAGCCCGGCCTCGTAGAAGGTCTTGTAGACGCGCGAGAACCCGACGGCCCAGGGGAGAGCGACGGAGTCGGAGAAGACGATGGGCGCGGCACCCGTGCCGCCCTCACCGCCGTCGATCGTGATGAAGTCGACTCCCCGGCGGGGACCGTCGGTGCTCGACATGAGGTCCGCGAGGCGGTGCCAGAACGCCATCTCGCCGACAGCGGACTTGATACCGACCGGCAGACCCGTCCTCGTCGCGATGCGCTCGACGAAGTCGAGCATCGAGTCCTCGTCGTGGAACGCGGTGTGACGGCTGGGGGAGACAACCGTCTTGCCCTCGACGACACCACGGATCTCCGCGATCTCCTTCGTCACCTTCGTGCCTGGCAGGACGCCACCGAGGCCGGGCTTGGCGCCTTGGGAGAGCTTGATCTCGATCGCCTTGACCGGCGCCGACTCGACGACGGCCACGAGACGCTCGAGGTCGAACTCGCCGTTCTCGTCACGGCACCCGAAGTAGCCGGTGCCGATCTGGAGAATGAGCTCGCCGCCCTGACGGTGATAGGTGGACAGGCCGCCCTCGCCCGTGTTGTGCATCGCGCCCGCAAGGTGCACGCCGGCGTTGATCGCCATGATGGCGTTGCCCGACAGCGAGCCGAAACTCATCGCCGACACGTTGACGACGGAGCGGGGGCGGAACGCCTTGGCGCGCCCGCGGGCGCCGCCCAGGACCTTCGCGCAAGGGATGGCGTGATCCTCCGTCTCGGCCGCCATCGACCGCGCGAAGGTGCGGTGCTTGATGATCGGGTAACCCTGCAGCGTCTCCATGTCGTTGTCGGTGCCGAAGCCGATGTAGTTGTTGACGCCCTTGGCGGAGCGGTAGATCCAGGCGCGCTGGTCGCGGTTGAACGGACGCTCCTCGTCGTTGCTCGCGACGATGTACTGGCGCAACTCCGGGCCGATCAACTCCAGGCCGTAGCGGGCGTGACCCAGGACGGGGAAGTTGCGCAGGAGCGAATGGTCCTTCTGCGTGAGGTCACGCGCGGCCACACCGGCCGTTGCGACGAAAGGCAGGGACGCGGCGATTCGAGACCACTTCATGGCCCCCATCTGAGCACACCGACGCGTGGAACGCATCACCCCGGCCGTGCCTGATCCGGGGTTGCGCGCGTACGCGATTCGGGCCGGTGCGCCGCGCCCCCTAGACTGACGGGGATGCCCGTGCGTCTCGTGCGGGTGACAACGACAGAATCAGCAACGACAAGCGCTGTTCGCCGCCTCCTGGGCGGCATCACAGCGACGACGTGACGTGGCAGACCGGGCCAGGCCCGTGCCGCACGAGCAACGAAGGCGGAAATCCGTGGCGAGCACGAACGACCTCAAGAACGGCATGGTTCTCAAGATCGACAACGGGCTGTGGTCCGTCGTCGAGTTCCAGCACGTGAAGCCGGGCAAGGGCCCCGCCTTCGTCCGCACGAAGCTCAAGAACGTCCTCTCGGGCAAGATCGTCGACAAGACCTTCAACGCAGGCGTCAAGGTCGAGACCGCCAACGTCGACCGCTCCGACATGCAGTACCTGTACCAGGACGGCGGCGACTACGTCTTCATGGACACGAAGACGTACGACCAGATCAACATCCCCGCGGAGACCGTCGGTGACGCGGCGAACTTCCTCCTCGAGAACCAGGAAGCGATCGTCGCGACGAACGAGGGCACCGTCCTCTACGTCGAGCTGCCGGCCTCCGTCGTCCTCGAGATCACGCACACCGAGCCGGGCCTGCAGGGCGACCGCTCCACCGGTGGCACGAAGCCTGCAACGCTGGAGACCGGCGCCGAGATCCAGGTTCCGCTGTTCCTCGAGCAGGGCACCAAGGTCAAGGTCGACACGCGTGACGGTTCCTACCTGGGCCGCGTCAACTGATTCATGGGCGCTCGCACCAAGGCGCGCAAGCGCGCCCTCGACCTGCTCTTCGAAGCCGAGCAGCGTGAGATCAACGCGAAGGATCTGCTCGACGAGCGCGTCCTCGCGCCCGTGACGCCAGCTCCGTTGCCGGAGTACACCGCGGTGCTCGTGCGCGGCGTCGTCGACCACTGGCGCACGATCAACGAAGCGCTCGAGACGTACGCACGCGGTTGGACGCTCGATCGCATGCCCGCCGTCGACCGCGCGCTGCTGCGCGTCGCGGCCTACGAGGTGCTCTATGTCGACGACGTGCCCGACGGCGTCGCCGTCTCCGAGGCCAAGAACCTCGCGACCGAGCTGTCGACCGACAACTCGCCGCAATTCATCGGCGGCCTGTTGACGAAGCTCTCCGAGGTCAAGTCCTCGCTCGTCGACTGACACTCGCCGACTGCAGTTCCGCCGAAGCGCCCGCACCCCATGGAGGGGTTGCGGGCGCTTCGACGTCCGATCAGCTCGCGACCTGCTGGAGGAGGCGAGCGCCGCTGCGTTCGAGCCTGCGGGCTGGGGTGTCGCTCGGGTCGGTCACGGGCGTCATCCTGCCAGAGGAAGGGCATGTAAACTCGGGCGCGGAATCATCCTTTAACGATCCGTCCCGCGAGGCGGCGAAGGAGGCCTGCGCATGACGCGCGACGACATGGGCGTAACCGGGAACGGGCACCCCGCCGACACCGAATCGGGCCGCGAGGCGGCCGGTTCACCGCCCGATGTGGGGAGGGTGGTGCTGTCGGCTCCCGAGATCGCGCGAGCTCTGCGCCGCATCTCCCACGAGATCCTCGAACGCAACAAGGGCGCCGACGATCTCGTCCTCCTCGGCATCCCGACGCGCGGAGCGCACCTCGCCCGCCGCCTCGGTGACGCCCTCAAGGCCGTCGAAGGCGTCGACATCCCCGTCGGCACGCTCGACGTCACGATGTACCGCGACGATCTGCGCAAGAACCCGGCTCGCGTAGCCCACCACAGTGACATCCCCGCCAGTGGCATCGACGAGCGCACAGTCGTCCTCGTCGACGACGTGCTCTTCTCCGGACGCACGGTCCGCGCCGCTCTCGACGCCCTCGGCGATCTCGGCCGTCCGAAGGCCGTGCGCCTCGCCGTCCTCGTCGACCGCGGGCACCGCGAACTTCCGATCCGTGCCGACCACGTGGGCAAGAACCTGCCGACCGCCACGAGCGAGCACGTGCGGGTTTCCATCACCGAGATCGACGGCGCCGACGAGGTTCGCATCTCGGGTTCCGCCGCAAGGAGCGACGCATGAAGCACCTTCTCTCGGCAGCCGACCTGAGCCGTGACATGGCCGGGCAGATCCTCGAGACCGCAGGTGCGATGCACGACGTGCAGAACCGCGAGGTCAAGAAGCTGCCCGCCCTGCGCGGACGCACCGTCGTCAATCTCTTCTTCGAGGACTCGACCCGCACCCGCAGTTCCTTCGAGATCGCGGGCAAGTGGCTCTCGGCCGACGTCATCAACGTCAGCGCCAAAGGCTCGAGCGTGAGCAAGGGCGAGTCGCTGCACGACACCGTGCTCACGGTCGCCGCCATGGGCGTCGACGGTCTCGTCATCCGCCACATGCGATCGGGCGCTCCGCTGCAGGTGAGCCAGTGGGTCGACTGCATGGTGGTCAACGCCGGTGACGGTACCCACGAGCACCCCACACAAGCCTTGCTCGACGCCTACACGATGCAGGCGCAGCTCGGCACGCTCGAGGGCAAGCACGTCGTCATCGTCGGCGACCTGACGCACAGCCGTGTCGTGCGTTCGAACCTCATCCTGCTCAAGACGCTCGGCGCGCACGTCACGCTCGTCGCGCCGCCGACGCTCATGCCCAGCGGTATCGCCGCGTGGGCTGGGGCCGACGGATTCGAGACGAGCTACGACCTCGACGCCGTGCTCCCGCACGCCGACGCCGTCATGATGCTGCGCGTGCAGCGTGAGCGGATGTCGGGCGGTTACTTCCCGACGCCCCGCGAGTACACGGTCGGGTACGGACTCACGCGTGACCGCCTCGGCCTGCTGCCGGCGCACGCCGTCATCTGCCACCCGGGGCCCATGAACCGCGGCCTCGAGATCAGCCCCGACGCAGCCGACGAAGCGCGTTCCAAGGTGCTCGACCAGGTCAGCGCCGGTGTCGCCGTGCGCATGAGCGTTCTCTACCACCTGCTCGCCTCGAACGAAGGAGCCGGCGCCTGATGGCCAGCACGACCGACTACCTCATCACCGGCGCCGACGTCGTCGGCAGCGGGGCCGCCGACATCCTCGTGCGCGACGGGCGTATCGCCGAGATCGGTACGGGGCTCGATGTTCCGTCCGGCATTGAGCGCGTCGACGCCGACGGCCTCGTCGCTCTTCCCGGCCTCGTCGACCTGCACACGCACCTGCGGGAGCCGGGCCGTGAGGACGCCGAGACGATCCGCACCGGATCGGCCGCCGCCGCAGCCGGTGGCTTCACGGCCGTCTTCGCGATGGCCAACACGAACCCCGTCACCGACACCGCGGAGGCCGCCGAGCGGATCGCCGAACTGGGTGAGCGCGTCGGTCTCGTCGACGTCCACCCCGTCGGTGCCGTGACGAAGAGCCTCGCCGGTGAGGAGCTCGCCGAGCTCGGTCTCATGGCGCGCAGCCGCGCCCAGGTGCGCGTGTTCTCCGACGACGGCAAGTGCGTCCACGACGCCCGCCTCATGCGCCGCGCCCTCGAGTACGTCAAGGCATTCGACGGCGTCGTCACTCAGCACGCCCAGGATCCGTTGCTCGCCGACGGCTCCGCGTGCTGCCACGAGGGCGAGGTCTCCGGGCGCCTCGGGTTGCCCGGCTGGCCGGGTGTCGCCGAGGAGGTCATCGTCGCGCGCGACGTGATGCTGGCCCGTCACACGGGCAGCCGCGTGCACATCGCGCACGCCTCCACCGCGGGCACCGTCGAGGTGCTGCGCTGGGCCAAGTCGCTCGGCATCGACGTCACCGCGGAGGTCACGCCGCACCACCTCATGCTCGAGACCGACCTGCTCGCCGGGTACGACCCGGTGTTCAAGGTCAACCCGCCGCTGCGTCCCGCGGAGGACATCGAGGCCGTGCGCGAGGCGCTCGCCGACGGCACGATCGACGCCGTCGCCACCGACCACGCCCCGCACGCCCGCCACGACAAGGAGCACGCCTTCGCCGACGCCGCGTTCGGCATGCTCGGGCTCGAGCAGGCGCTCGCGGTGCTCCACACGACGATGGTCGAACCGGGCCGCATGACGTGGGCGCAGGTTGCCGAGGCCACCTCAGCGCGGCCGGCGCGCATCGCCCGCTTGACGTCGCAGGGCGGCGGCCTCGTGGCCGGTGCCCCCGCGAACATCACCCTCTTCGATCCCGCGGTGACGAACGTCGTCGACCGCGAGGAATCGAAGTCGCTTTCCCGCAACAACCCCTGGCACGGACACACGCTCAAGGGCGCCGTCGCCGCGACGTTCCTGCGCGGACGCCGCACCTTCGCCAACGGAGAGGTTCACCAGTGAACACGAACGATCAGACCGGCGTTCTCGCCCGGCGTTCCGACGCCGTGCTCGTCCTCGAGGACGGGCGCGTCTTCCGCGGTCGCAGCTACGGCGCCGAGGGTACGACGTTCGGTGAGGTCGTCTTCTCAACCGGGATGTCCGGCTACCAGGAGACGCTGACCGACCCGAGCTATCACAAGCAGGTCGTCGTCATGACGGCGCCGCACGTCGGCAACACCGGCATGAACGACGAGGACGAGGAGTCGCGCCGCATCTGGGTGGCCGGCTACGTCGTACGCGACCCCGCCATCCGCCCGTCGAACTGGCGCAGCGTGCGCACGCTCGAGGACGACCTCGTCGAGCAGGGCATCGTCGGAATCTGCGAGATCGACACGCGCGCCCTCACGCGTCACCTGCGCGAGCGCGGCGCCATGCGTGTTGGCGTCTTCTCCGGCGCGGACGCGGACAAGCTGGACTCCCAACTCCTCGAGGCCGTGAAGAATGCGCCGACGATGGAGGGCAGCGAGCTCGCGTCCGAGGTCGCGACGAAGGAGACCTACGTCGTCCCGGCCCAGGGCGAGAAGAAGTTCACCGTGGCCGCGGTCGACCTCGGCATCAAGTCGAACACCCCGCGCATGATGAGCGAGCGCGGCATCGAGGTGCACGTCATG
The DNA here is from genome assembly GCF_003515945.1 of Dermacoccus abyssi. Taxonomy (GTDB): domain Bacteria; phylum Actinomycetota; class Actinomycetes; order Actinomycetales; family Dermatophilaceae; genus Dermacoccus; species Dermacoccus abyssi. The sequence continues at coordinate 259,319 of NZ_QWLM01000002.1, read as the reverse complement.
CCGGCCACGGCGACGCTCGAGGATGTGCAGGCGATCAACCCCGACGGTGTGTTCTTCTCGAACGGCCCCGGCGACCCGGCCACCGCCCCTCAGGTCGGCCTCCTGCGTGACGTACTCGGCGCCGGCATTCCGTACTTCGGCATCTGCTTCGGCAACCAGCTGCTCGGACGCGCCCTCGGCTTCGGCACGTACAAGCTGAAGTACGGCCACCGCGGCATCAACGTGCCCGTGCTCGACAAGGAGAGCGGCACCGTCGAGATCACCGCCCAGAACCACGGCTTCGCCGTCGACGCACCCATCGAGGGGCACACCAACGCCCCTGCGGACGCCGAGCACGGCACGAACTTCGGGCGCGTCGAGGTCTCGCACGTGTGCCTCAACGACGACGTCGTCGAGGGGCTTCGCTGCCTCGACATCCCCGCCTTCTCGGTGCAGTACCACCCGGAGGCCGCAGCCGGGCCGCACGATGCGGCCTACCTGTTCGACCGCTTCGTCGCCATGATGAGCGACCACAACGACGCGAAGGTGAGCGCCTGATGCCCAAGAACACCGACATCAAGAGCGTCCTCGTCATCGGCTCCGGCCCGATCGTCATCGGCCAGGCCGCGGAGTTCGACTACTCGGGTACGCAGGCCTGCCGCGTGCTGCGAGAGGAGGGCCTTCGCGTCATCCTCGTCAACTCCAACCCGGCGACGATCATGACCGACCCGGAGACCGCAGACGTCACCTACGTCGAGCCGATCACGCCCGAGATCGTCGCCTCCATCATCGAGAAGGAGCGCCCGGACGCCGTCCTCGCCACCCTCGGTGGTCAGACGGCGCTCAACACGGCCATCGCGCTGCACAAGGACGGCGTGCTCGAGAAGTACGGCTGCCCGCTCATCGGCGCCAACGTCGAAGCCATCGAGCTCGGCGAGGACCGCGAGAAGTTCAAGGGCGTCGTCGAGCGCTGTGGCGCAGAGTCGGCCCGTTCCTACATCTGCCACTCCATGGACGACGTGCTCGCCGGCGCCGAGGAGCTCGGCTACCCGGTCGTCGTGCGTCCCTCGTTCACCATGGGCGGCCTCGGCTCCGGCTTCGCTTACGACGAGACCGACCTGCGCCGCATGGCCGGCGCGGGCCTGCAGGCCAGCCCGACCACCGAGGTGCTCCTCGAGGAGTCGATCCTCGGGTGGAAGGAGTACGAGCTCGAGGTGATGAGGGACAACGTCGACAATGTCGTTGTTGTCTGTTCCATCGAGAACTTCGACCCCATGGGTGTTCACACCGGTGACTCCATCACCGTGGCCCCGTCGCTGACGCTCACCGACCGCGAGTACCAGCGCATGCGTGACGTCGGCATCGCCGTCATCCGCGAGGTCGGCGTCGACACCGGCGGCTGCAACATCCAGTTCGCCATCAACCCGGCCGACGGCCGCATGATTGTCATCGAGATGAACCCGCGCGTCTCGCGTTCGTCGGCGCTCGCGTCGAAGGCCACCGGCTTCCCGATCGCCAAGATCGCGGCGAAGATGGCCATCGGCTACACCCTCGACGAGGTGCCGAACGACATCACGGCCGAGACGCCGGCGAGCTTCGAGCCGACGCTCGACTACATCGTCGTCAAGGTGCCGCGCTTCGCGTTCGAGAAGTTCCCGGCCGCCGACCCGACCCTCACGACGACGATGAAGTCGGTCGGGGAGGCCATGGCGCTGGGCCGCAACTTCACCGAGGCGCTGCAGAAGGCGCTGCGTTCCATCGAGCGCAAGGAGGCGCAGTTCCACTGGCGCGCCGACGACCTGCCGACGCCCGAGATGGCGCGCGAGCTGCTCGAGCAGGCCAAGCGCCCGACCGACGGCCGCATCCTGCTCGTCCAGCAGGCGCTGCGTGGCGGCCTCAGCGTCGAAGAGGTGCACGAGGCCACGAAGATCGACCCGTGGTTCCTCGACCAGCTGCAGCTCATCAACGAGGTGGCCGAGGAGATCTCGCGCGCACCCCAGCTGACGCCGGAACTGCTGCGCCTGGCGAAGAAGCACGGCTTCTCCGACGCCCAGCTCGCACAGCTGACGGACATGAAGGAGGACGTCGTGCGCGGCGTCCGCCACGCGCTCGGTGTGCGCCCGGTCTACAAGACGGTCGACACCTGTGCAGCCGAGTTCGCTGCGCAGACGCCGTACTACTACTCCTCCTACGATGAGGAGAGCGAGGTGCTGCCGCGCGAGAAGCCCGCCGTCATCATCCTCGGCTCGGGCCCCAACCGCATCGGTCAGGGCATCGAGTTCGACTACTCGTGCGTGCACGCCTCGTTCGCGCTGCGTGACGCCGGCTTCGACACCGTCATGGTCAACTGCAACCCCGAGACGGTCTCCACCGACTACGACACGAGCTCGCGCCTCTACTTCGAGCCGCTGACGCTCGAGGACGTGCTCGAGGTCGTCCACGCCGAGCGTGAGGCCGGTCCGCTCGCGGGCGTCATCGTCCAGCTCGGCGGCCAGACGCCGCTCGGCCTGGCGCGCGCCCTCAAGGCCGAGGGCGTGCCGATCGTCGGCACGTCTCCCGAGGCCATCGACCTGGCCGAGGACCGCGGAGCGTTCGGCCGCGTGCTCGCCGAGGCGAACCTGCCCGCGCCGCGCCACGGCATCGCCTACTCGGCCGACGAGGCCGTCGCGGTGGCCCGTGAGATCGGCTTCCCGGTGCTCGTGCGCCCGAGCTACGTGCTCGGTGGCCGCGGCATGGAGATCGTCTACGACGACGACACGCTGCGAGGGTACGTCACGCGTGCGACGACGGCGTCGCCCGAGCACCCCGTGCTCGTCGACCGCTTCCTCGACGAAGCCATCGAGATCGACGTCGACTGCCTCTACGACGGCAAGGAGATGTACCTCGGCGGCATCATGGAGCACGTCGAGGAGGCCGGCATCCACTCCGGTGACTCGGCCTGCGTCCTGCCGCCGGCGACGCTCGGCACCGAGGAGCTCGACCGCGTTCGCGCCTCGACGCTCGCTCTCGCCGAGGGCATCGGTGTGCGCGGCCTCATGAACGTGCAGTTCGCGCTCGCTCAGGACGTGCTCTACGTTCTCGAGGCCAACCCGCGCGCCAGCCGTACGGTGCCGTTCGTCGCCAAGGCAACGTCCGTGCCGCTCGCCAAGGCCGCCGCCCGCGTCATGCTCGGCTCCTCGATCGCCGACTTGCGCGCCGAGGGCATGCTGCCGCCCACCGGGGACGGTTCGCACCTGCCCCTCGACGCTCCGGTCTCGGTCAAGGAGGCCGTGCTGCCGTTCCAGCGCTTCCGCACCGCCGAGGGAGAGGTCGTCGACTCACTCCTCGGCCCGGAGATGCGCTCCACCGGTGAGGTCATGGGCATCGACGCCGACTTCGCCACCTCGTTCGCCAAGGCGATGCTCGGTTCGGGCCAGGGGCTGCCGCGCTCGGGCAACATCTTCGTTTCGTGCGCCAACCGCGACAAGCGCGCCATGTTGTTCCCCGTCAAGCGCCTCGTCGACCTCGGCTTCACGGTGCTCGCGACGAGCGGAACGTCGGACGTGCTGCGCCGCAACGGCATCGCCTCGACCACGGTGCGCAAGCACTCGCAGGGTCAGGGCGAGGACGGCGAGAAGACCATCGTTCAGCGCATCCTCGACGGCGAGGTCGGCATGATCGTCAACACGCCGTCCGGCCAGGACGCGCGCGCCGACGGTTACGCGATCCGCGCGGCGGGAACGTCGATGAACGCGCCCGTCATCACGACGGTTCAGGAGCTCGCCGCAGCCGTGCAGGCCATCGAGGCCGGCATGCATGGCGAGTTCTCGGTGAAGTCGCTGCAGGAGCACGCAGCCGACCTCAACCTGTTCGCGGCGCGCTGAGGCCCGCCCTGAACGCACGCACGACACCGGACGCGCAGGCGTCGCCGTCGAACGCCGACGGCGTCGTCTCCGTCACGGGTGAGCTCATCGCGACGCGACGCGTCGGTGCCTTCGTCGCGCACACCTTCGTCGCGCCCGGCATCGCCGAGGCGGCGCGGCCGGGACAGCTCGTTTCGGTGGCGATCGGTGACGAGGCGTCGGCGATCATCACCCGACGCGCGCTGCCGCTGCGGGCCGTCACTCCCACGGGCACGTTCGGCGGCACCGTCGAGGTCGTCATCGACCCCGACGCCGACGAGGCCAGTGCCTGGCTCGCCGGGCGACGCCTCCACGACGAGGTGAGCATCCTCGGCCCGCTCGGGCGTGGCTTCCCGCTGCCGTCGCAGCCGGTGCGTGCGGTCGTCGCGGGCGTCGGTGCCAGCGCGGCGTCGCTCGTGTGGCTCATCACCGAACTGCGTCGAGCGGGGAGCCAGGTGCCGCGCGTCGTCATCGGCGGTCGCGACGACCGTCACCTGCTCGGTGTCATCGAAGCACGCCGTCTCGTGGGTGACGTCGTCATCGTGGTGCCGGAAGCGGGGGGAGTGACGTCGCTCGAATACCTCGTGCAGGTCGCGCTCGATGCCGCGCTCCGAGAGAGTGACGCACCGGTGGTCTACGCCGCCGGCGACGTGTCGGCTCTTGCGGCGATGACGGCGGCCTCCCAGGGTCGAGGGGCAGTGCTGCAGGGTGCGTTCGACGTGCCCATGCCGTGCGGCACCGGCCTGTGCGGTGCGTGCATCGTGCCGGTCGCCGGGGCGTCCGGCGACGTTCGCAGTGTTCGATGCTGCAGCGAGGGCCCGGTGCTGCCCGGTGACCGCGTCGTCTGGCACGACCTGTTGGAGCAGCGATGAGTCCGCAGACGCCGAAGGGCGCTGAGCCGCAGACGTACACGCCTCCCGAAGACATCGACGTGTCGGTCACGCTCGGCAACCACCGCCTCGCCTCGCCGCTTCTCGCGGCGTCCGGCTGTGGCGGGTTCGGGCACGAACTCGTGCGCTGGGGTGGACTCGGCGGGTTCGGGGCCCTCGTCACGCCGACGCTGACGAGTGAAGCTCGCGAGAGCAGCGAACGTCGCGTCATCGTCGAGACACCCTCGGGAGTCGTGCACCCACACGACGTGCCGAACATCGGTGCCAACGCCTTGAGCGCCACGCGGCTGCCGTGGGAGATCTGCGGCGAGACGCCGGTCGTCGCGTCGATCGCGGGGGACACGAGCGGCGACTTCGCCGAGGCTGCTGCGGCCGTGCGTCGTCGCACCGCAGCGCGCGGTCTGCTCGGTGTCGAGATGAACCTGTCCGTGCCGAACGAGGCGAACAGCGGGCGCCCCTTCGCGCGTGACGAGTACGCCGTGACGAAGGTCGTCGCCCGTGTGCGCGAACACCTCCCACGCAACCTGCTTCTCTTCGCCAAGCTCACGTTGGGCACGGATGTCGTCGAGTTGGCCCGCGCCGCACTGAAGTCGGGCGCCGACGTCATCGTCGTCGGTCACCCGCCGGCAGCGACGAGCATCGACCCGACGACGCTGAGACCCCGCACGCGCGGCGCGGCGACGATGGCCGGGCCGGCACTGCTGCCCATGACGCTCGGCGCCGTCTTCGAACTCAAGGCCGCGATGATCGCCGGCCGACTCCCGAGCGCGCCGATGGTCGCCGGGGGCGGCATCGCGCGGGCTGAGGACGTCGTCGCAGCCCTCGCAGCGGGAGCGAGCGCGGTGCAGATGGGAACCGCGCTCATCCGCGACCCACGCGCCGGCGTCACCACGCTGGATGCCCTGCGCCGTCACTGTTCAGAGGTCTCCATGCCCCCGTCCGCCATGACCGCCGTCGCGCACCGCTGACGCCGACCGTTCGACCAGGAGAACCGCCATGACCACCACGTCACCCGAAGCCGGATTCGGTGCTCGACTCAAGGCCGCGCACGAGCGCTTCGGCCCGGCCTGTGTCGGCATCGACCCCCACCGTGGCCTCGTCGAGGGGTGGGGGCTGCGCTACAGCTACGAGGGTGTCGAGCGGTTCGCGCTGACGTGCGTCGAGGCGTTCGGCGGACGCGTCGCCTCCGTCAAGCCGCAGTCAGCCTTCTTCGAGGTGTTCGGCTCGCGCGGTGTGGCACTGCTCGAGCGCGTGACGAAGGAACTGCGCGAAGCAGGCACCCTTGTCGTGCTCGACGTGAAGCGCGGCGACATCGGCACGACGATGACGGCCTACGGGGAGGCGTTTCTCGGCAAGGAAGCGCCCGAGCCGGCCGACGCGATCACGCTCAGCCCGTACCTCGGGTACGAGTCGCTGCGCCCGGCGCTCGACCTCGCGCGGGACACCGGACGCGGCGTGTTCGTGCTCGCACTGACCTCGAACCCGGAGGGGGCTGGAGTCCAGCACGCGAGTACGCCCGGCGGCAGCGTCGCGGGCGACATTGTCGCGGCGGCAACCCGCGACAACGCCGAGGCCGCGGACCGGGGAGAGTGGGGCCACGTCGGCTTCGTCATGGGCGCAACGATCGGCTCGGCGCTCGACGACCTCGGCCTGCGGGACGCGCTCGCCGCGTCGAACGCGCCGATCCTCGCGCCGGGATTCGGCGCGCAGGGCGGCACGGTTGAGACGATCAATGAAGTCTTCGGCGCCTCCGTCGAGCGCGTCATCCCGACGACGTCGCGCGACGTGCTCAAGGCCGGCCCGGACGTCAGCTCGCTCATCGAGGCTGTGGAGCGCACGCGCGAGAGTGTGGCTCGTTTGGCGTGAGTCGCTCGGCCTGAACAGGGGCCGGGCCGCCAACTGTCGGCCTGTGAAAGGATGAGCGACACGCCCTCGCGGGCGTCTCGCACCAGTTCGCCGTGGAAGGAATCCTCGATGAGTGGACGCCTCGTCGTCCTGGCCGGCCCCACCGCGGTCGGCAAGGGCACCGTCGCCGCCTACATCCGCGAGCACTACCCGGAGGTGTGGCTCTCGGTCTCCGCGACGACGCGCCCGCCGCGCCCGGGTGAGATCGACGGAGTCCACTACCGCTTCCTCAGCGACGAGGAGTTCGCCCGGACGGCGCGCGAGGACGGCTTCCTCGAACACGCCATCGTCCACGGTCGTGCCTCGTACGGCACGCCGAAGGCCCCCGTCGAGGAGGCGATGGCCGAGGGCAAGCTGCCGCTGCTCGAGATCGACCTCCAGGGTGCGCGCCAGGTCAAGCAGAACGCGCCCGACGCGTTCTTCGTCTTCCTCGAGCCGCCGAGCTGGGACGAGCTGGTGCGCCGGCTCGTCGGGCGCGGCACCGAGACCGAGGAGGAACGCGAGCGACGCCTCCAGACCGCGAAGGTCGAACTGGCCGCGAAATCCGAGTTCGACCACGTCATCGTCAACGACGACGTTCGGCGTGCAGCCGAAGAACTCGTATCATTGATGAGAACCCCTGGAAACTGACGACGAAACGAGTGATTGTGTCCGGCACCAAGGCCGAGCCCATCGGCATCACGAACCCGCCCATCGACGACCTCCTCAAGATCGCGGACAGCAAGTACGCGCTCGTGACGTACGCCTCGAAGCGCGCGCGTCAGATCAACGGCTACTACAGCCAGCTCGCTGACGGCCTGCTCGACAACGTCGGTCCGCTCGTGGAGGCCCAGCCCAACGACAAGCCGCTGTCGATTGCGTTGCGCGAGATGAACGAGGGTCTGCTCTCGATCGAGAAGCTCGAAGCCTGAGTCTCGCGAGATGCGCATCGTTCTCGGTGTGACGGGGGGCATCGCCGGCTACAAAGCGGCGTTGCTCCTTCGTCTTTTCACGGAGAGTGGGCACGACGTCACGGTCGTGCCCACTTCTGCTGCACTCGAATTCGTCGGCGCTCCCACGTGGGAGGCGCTCTCGGGCAAGCCGGTGCAGACGGGTGTCTTCGAGAACGTGCACGCGGTGCCGCACGTCAAGCTCGGCCAGAGCGCCGATCTCGTCGTCGTGGCACCGGCAACGGCAGACCTGCTCGCCAAGGCCGCGTGTGGCATGGCGAACGACCTGCTGACGAACACGCTGCTCACGGCGCGCTGCCCGGTTGTCATGGCTCCGGCCATGCACACCGAGATGTGGCTTCACCCGGCCACGCAGGCCAACGTCGCCACGCTGCGTGAGCGCGGCGTGACGATCGTCGAGCCCGCGTCGGGTCGACTCACGGGCGCCGACACCGGCCCCGGCCGTCTGCCCGACCCCGACGTCATCTACGAAGCCGCTTTGGCTGCGGCCGCGAGCGGTACACGCCGTGACGGTGCCGAGAAGGTTCCTGTCGCCCGCGAACAGGGGCCCTTGGCCGGGCGCACCGTGCTGGTCACCGCCGGCGGCACGCGTGAGGCCATCGACCCCGTGCGCTACCTCGGCAACCGCAGCAGCGGGAAGATGGGCTTCGCCATCTCAGCAGCTGCCGCCGACCTGGGCGCCAAGGTCACCCTCGTCACGACGGCCACGCCGCCCGCTGACGTTGCGTCCCGCGTCGATGTCGTCACGGTCGAGGGTGCCCGGGCCATGCGCGAGAAGGTGCTCGAGGCCGAGCCCGACCTGCTCGTCATGGCGGCCGCCGTGGCCGATTTCCGCCCGAGTGAGGTGGCCACGTCGAAGATCAAGAAGACGCACGGCTCGGGCGACGACTCGGCGCCCGTCATCACACTCGTGCGCAACCCCGACATCCTCGCCGAAGCCGTCGCGCAGCGTGACGCGAAGGCCGACTCGGAGGCGCGTCGTCGCGTCATCGTCGGGTTCGCCGCCGAGACGGGCGACGCCGACGGCGACGTCCTGTTCCACGCCCGCGCCAAGCTCGCTCGCAAGGGGTGCGACGTTCTCGTGGCCAACGAGGTCGGCGACGGCGTCACGTTCGGTCAGGACGAGTCGACCGCCCACCTGCTGCGTGCCGACTCCGACGAGGTCGTCACCGTCGGGCCCGCCCCGAAGTCTCACATCGCGGCAGCGGTCGTCGACCTCGCCGCGTCTATCTTCACTACTCAGTAACATGCTGTGACGGGGTGGTTCGCGCCCCAGTCAGCAGCCGCTGCCCACGTCAGGAGTCCGCTTTGACCCGTCTGTTCACCTCCGAGTCCGTCACCGAAGGTCACCCCGACAAGATCTGTGACCAGATCAGTGACGCGATCCTCGACGACATGCTCAAGAAGGACCCGAAGTCGCGCGTCGCGGTCGAGACGATGGTGACGACGGGCCTCGTGCACGTGGCGGGAGAGGTGCGCACCGAGGGCTACACGGACATCGCGACGCTCGTGCGCAACGTCATCACCGAGGTCGGTTACGACTCCTCGCTCAAGGGCTTCGACGGGCACAGCTGCGGCATTTCCGTCTCGATCGGCCAGCAGTCGGTCGACATCGCGCAGGGCGTCGACCAGGCGCACGAACACCGCGTCGACGGTGGCGTCGACCCGCTCGATCTGCAGGGCGCCGGCGACCAGGGCCTCATGTTCGGTTACGCCTGCGACGACACCCCCGAACTCATGCCGCTGCCGATCTTCCTCGCGCACCGCCTCTCCGAGCGCCTCACCCGCGTGCGCAAGGACGGCACGCTCGAGTACCTGCGCCCGGACGGCAAGACGCAGGTCACCATCGCCTACGACGGTGACAAGGCTGTCGGCCTCGAGACCGTCGTGCTCTCGACCCAGCACGACGAAGGCATCGACCTGGGCGGTCAGCTCGCGCCCGACATCGAGCGCCACGTCATCGACCCGGTCATCGCCGAACTCGCGGCCAGCGGCGTCGCGCTCGACACCACGAACGTGCGCCAGCTCATCAACCCCACGGGCAAGTTCGTCATCGGCGGCCCCATGGGTGACGCCGGCCTCACCGGGCGCAAGATCATCGTCGACACCTACGGCGGCATGGCCCGCCACGGCGGCGGCGCCTTCTCCGGCAAGGACCCGTCGAAGGTCGACCGCTCGGCCGCCTACGCCATGCGCTGGGTGGCCAAGAACGTCGTCGCCGCCGGCCTCGCGAAGCGCTGCGAGGTGCAGGTCGCGTACGCCATCGGCAAGGCACAGCCGGTCGGCCTCTACGTCGAGTGCTTCGGCACCGAGACCAAGCCGCTCGACGTCATCCAGAAGGCCATCGACACGACGTTCGACCTGCGCCCCGCCGCGCTCGTCGAGCAGCTCGACCTCCTGCGCCCGATCTACCAGCCCACCGCGGCCTACGGCCACTTCGGTCGCACCGAGGCACCCGGCCTGGAGAACGGGTTCACGTGGGAGCGCACCAACCGCGTCGAGGAACTGCAGCGCGCTGCCGGCTGATCACCGACCTCACAGAGCGAAGGGCGCCGCCTGTCCACACCGGACGGGGCGGCGCCCTTCGGCGTCCACGCGGGGAGGTTCGACGGTTGTCGGAGGTGTGCCGTATACATGGGGCCATGAGCGAGCCGCACGCACCGACCAGCGAACAGCTGGCCCTGCTGCGTGAGGCCGCGCGTCCCCAACGCAAGGAACCTGCCGGCGCCACCGGCACGGACACGACTGATGACGCTGCGCCCGCGTCGAAACCCGACCTGGTCGCCGTCGTCTGGCCCATGCTCGAAGTGCCTCACCTCGACCGCGAGTTCGAGTACACGGTGCCCGAGGAGATGCGTGACGACATCGCAGTCGGTGTCGCCGTCAAGGTGAGGTTCAAGGCGCAGCAGATCACCGGCTATGTCGTGGCCCTGCGGGAGCAGGCCGAGTTCTCGGGCACCCTGCGGCCCATCCAACGCGTCATCTCGTCCCAGGTCGTGCTCACGCCGCACGTGTGGGAGCTGGCTCGCGCCGTGGCCGCTCGTGACGCCGGGAACGTCAGCGACGTCCTGCGCCTTGCCATCCCGCCCCGGCACGCCCGCGCCGAGGCGGCGCTCGACGCTCGGGACGAGAAGGCCGCGGCGTCAGAAAGGGCGGATGTCGTCGCCGTCGGGGAGACCGCTGACGCGTCGGACACGACGGCGGCGGACGGATCGCCGGGTGCGCCGAGCGACGGCGAGCGGTCCGAGAGCGAGCCGGCCGAGCCTGCCGGGGCAGCGGTCGACGAAGCATCGAGCGCCTGGCGTTACTACGGCGGCGGGTTGTCGCTGCTCAAGCACATCGCCGACGGCGAGGGCCCACGCGCGTCGTGGAACGTGGCACCCGGGCTGTTCGGTGACGACGCCTGGCCGGGGGCAGTCGCCGAGCTCGCCGACGCGGCTCGACGCTCGAAGCGGGGGAGCCTCGTCGTCGTGCCGGACTCGCGCGACGTCGAGCGCGTGCTCGAGGCCTGCACCGCACTGCTCGGGCGAGACAAGGTCGTGCGCCTCAGCGCCGATCAAGGGCCGCAGGCGCGCTACACCTCGTTCCTCAAGGCGGTGCGCGGTGAGGCCGACGTCGTCGTCGGCACACGGGCCGCGATGTTCGCACCCGTGAAGGATCTCGGGCTCGTCGTGTGGTGGGACGACACGGACCCGCTGCACGCCGAACCCCACGCTCCCTATCCGCACGTGCGCGACGTCCTGCGCGAGCGCGCCCGCCTCAGTGGCGCGGCGCTCGTCTCAGCGGGCCCCACGCGGTCGGCGGCGGTCGAGGCCTGGGTGGAGAGCCGGGGTCTCGTCGCCGTCGATGCTGTGGCTCGAACCGGTGCGGCCGTCGTCGTGACAGGTGACGACCGGGCGGTCGAACGTCACGGACCGGCCGCCCGCGCGCGTATTCCTGCTCAGGCCTGGCGCGGCGCGACAGATGCGCTCGCACACGGCCCCGTCCTCGTCCAAGTGCCGCGGCGCGGCTACGTTCCGGCGCTCGCCTGTGCGCGCTGCCGCACGAAGGCTGCGTGCCCCGTCTGCCACGGGCCCCTGGGGTTGGCCGATGAAGGGGCCACACCCACGTGCCGCTGGTGTGGTCACGTCGCCCACGTCATCACGTGCCCGGAATGCGGTGCGCACGAACTGAGGTCGCTCGTCGTTGGCGCCGGCCGAACCGCGGAGGAACTGGGGCGCGCCTTCCCCGGCGTGCCGGTGCGCCGATCGGGTGCACCGGACGTTCTGGCCACGGTGCCCGACACCCCCGCGCTCGTCATCGCAACGCCCGGTGCGGAGCCGGTCGCCGAAAACGGCTACAGCGCAGCCATCCTGCTCGACGCGTGGGCACTGCTCGATCGCGCCGGGCTCGACTCGTCCGAGCGGGCGCTCACGCACTGGTCCACCGCCGCTGGCCTCGTGCGGGGCGCCGCTGACGGGGGAGCGGTCTACCTGTGCGGCGTGCCGCGCCACGTGCCGTTCCCGAGCGTGGAGGCGCTCGTGCGTGCGGCGCCGCGGTGGTTCGCCGAGCGCGAGCTGGCCGAACGCGCCGAGGTCGGTCTACCCCCGGTCGTCCGGATGGCCGCGCTCGAGGGGCCGAGACGTGCGGCGCAGGACGTGGCCGACGAGGTCTCGCGCCGCGCGAACGACGACGGCGTGCCGCTCGACGTGCTCGGACCACTGCCGTTGGGACGACGCCACATGTTCGATCGCGCGACGGGCCGCTCGAACGACGACGACCCGAAGGTGCGCTACCTCGTGCGCTGGAACGACCCCGGTGCGCCCGAGCCCCCGAAGCTGCTGCGTGGCGTGCAGGCCGCCCGCTCGGCGGCACGCGAACCGGTCGTCACGCTGCGGCTCGACCCGATGCTCGACGGCCTGGCATGAGAACCACTCCGTTACGGTGGGCGCCATGACTTCGACGCCTGACCTGAGCAGACTCGACGACATCGACGGCCCCGATCTCGAGGAACTCGGGGGCTTCACGGACGACACGGCCCCCAACCCGGTCGACTTCGTCGTCTTCGACATCGGCAACGTGCTCATCCGCTGGGAGCCGTTGCTCGCCCTCGAACCCGTCGTCGGGCGCGAGCGCGCCGAGGCCTTTCTCGCCGAGGCCGCCATCGACTTCCACGGGCGCAACTTGCGCGCGGACGGGGGCACGCCGTGGTCCGAGATCGTCGCCGAACTCGCCGAACACGACGCAGCCGTCGGAGAGGTGGGCCAGGCCTACGTCGACCACTACGCCGACGCCATCCGCGAGCCCATCGACGGCACCGTCGCCATCCTGCGGGAACTCCACGAAGCGCAGGTGCCGCTGTTCGCCGTGACGAACTTCTCGGCCGAGCTCTTCCCGATCGCCCGAGAACTGCACGACTTTCTCGATCTGTTCGAGGAGATCATCGTCTCGGGCGAGGAGGGCGTGACGAAGCCCGATCCGGAGGTGTGGGAGATCCTCGAGGAGGTGACCCGTCACATCGGGGGCCTCGAGGACGCGGTGTTCATCGACGACTCGAGCGCCAACGTCATGAGCGCCGAGCAGGCGGGGCTCGACGCGTTGCTGTTCACCGACCCGGACACGCTGCGCGACGAACTGCTCCTGAGGGGTCTGCCGTTGGCGCCGATCGTGCGTGACTGACGGCGGTAGCGCGCCCACTAGACTTGGCCGGACGTCGGCCGAGGCCGATACCCCGACCCCGCTCCACTCGACGAAGGGACGTGCTCCCATGCGCGTTGTGTTCGCCGGCACTCCCGAGGCCGCGGTTCCCTCGCTGAGCGCACTGCTCGACTCGGCCCACGACGTCGTGGGTGTCATCACCCGCCCCGACGCCCGCTCTGGGCGCGGTCGCAAGACGTCCGCTTCGCCGGTGCGTCGCGTCGCCGAGGACGCCGGCGTCGAGGTACTCACGCCGACCAAGCCGTCCGACCCCGAGTTCGTCGCACGTCTGCGCGAACTGGCACCCGATGCCTGCCCCGTCGTCGCCTATGGCGCGCTCATCCCACGTGACGTCCTCGACGTGCCTCGTCTGGGCTGGATCAACCTGCACTTCTCGCTCCTGCCCGCGTGGCGTGGCGCTGCGCCCGTGCAGCACGCGCTCATGGCCGGCGACGATGTCACGGGCGCCTCGACCTTCCTCCTCGAGGAGGGCCTCGACACCGGGCCAGTCTTCGGCACGATGACAGAGGCCGTCCGCGCCACGGACACGGCCGGCGACCTGCTGGGACGCCTCGCCGAGGGCGGAGCGTCGTTGCTCGTCAAGACCCTCGATGCCCTTGAAGCGGGAGAGGTCACGCCCGTCGCCCAGTCGGCCGACGGTGTCTCCCTCGCGCCGAAGATCCTCGTCGAGGACGTGCAGATCGACTGGAAGTCGCCCGCCTTCGCTGTCGACCGCCGCATTCGCGGCGCGTCCCCGGCGCAGGGGCCTGGACGACGTTCCGTAGTGAGCGCCTCAAGGTGCTGCGCAGCACCCTCGCGGTGACCGACGAGGCGAACCCGCCCCTGGCGGCCGGTGCGCTGCGCGCGACGAAGAAGCAGGTCTTCGTGGGCGCCGTCGGAGGCACCCTGGAATTGCTCGAGGTGCAGCCTCAGGGCAAGAAGAGCATGGTCGCGGCCGACTGGGCGCGCGGCGTACGAATCGACGAAGGAGAACGCCTCGGTGGCTGACGCGCGCGAAGGATCGGGTGGCTACGGCCGCGGCTCGAACCCCCGACGGGACGACCGCGGTGACGGTCGCGGCTCTCGAGGTGGCCACGACGCCTCGCGTCGTGACGCCAAGGGCCGAGAGCGATCGGATGCCCGGCTGCGCAGTGCGGGCCACCGCAGCGCGGCCGCCCCGTCCGAGCGACGCCGCAGCGGCGACCCGGCGCGTACCGCGGCTCTGGCCGTTCTGCGCGCGGTCGACGACGGCGCGTACGCCAACCTCGAGATGCCCAAGGTGTTGCGCCGCCACGACCTCAGCGGTCGCGACGCGGCCTTCGCCACCGAACTGGCCCTCGGCACCATCCGTCGTCAGGGCCTCTACGACCGGGTCATCGAGGTCGGAGCAGGCCGCGCGCCGGCCGACATCGACCCGATCGTGCTCGACATCCTGCGCCTCGGTGTTCACCAACTGCTCTCGATGCGCGTGCCCACGCACGCGGCGACGTCCGAGACCGTCGCGCTCGCTCGTGAGCATGCGGGCGCCGGTGCGTCCGGCTTCGTCAACGCCGTTCTGCGCCGCGCTGGGGAGCGTGACCGCGACACCTGGATCGCCGACCTCACCCGCGGCGTCGAGGACGCCGACGACGTGCGCGCCATCGCGACGTCGCACCCCGCCTGGGTCGTCTCGGCCCTGCGTCAGGCACTGCGCGGTCACGAAGCGGCCGGCGGTGAAGGTCAGCCGAGCCTCGACGACGCGCTCGACGCGTTGCTCGCCGCGGACAACGAGGCACCCCGCGTCGCGCTCGTGGCACGTCCAGGCCTCGCGGACGTCGACGAACTCGTCGAGGCCGGTGCCGAACTCAGCGATCTGTCGCCCATCGCGGCCACCCTGCCGTTCGGCGACCCGGCGAACATCCCGGCCGTCCGCGAGACGCGCGCTGCTGTGCAGGACGAAGGCTCTCAGCTGCTCGCCATCGCCCTGGCCGAAGCGCCCGTCGAGCTGCGAAGCCGATCGAGGCCGACAACGAGATGGCCGAGGCCTCGGCCCGCCCCACGACCGGCGAGCGGTGGCTCGACATGTGCGCCGGGCCGGGTGGCAAGGCGGCGGTGCTCGGTTCCATCGCGCACCTGCGCGGACACGTCCTGTTCTGCAACGAGTCGAGCGAGCACCGCACCGAGCTCGTTCGCCGCACGCTGCGCGCTCTGCTCGACGACGGCGCCGAGATCTACGTCGGCACCGGTGATGGCCGTGAGCTCGGGTCCGAGGAACCTGCGACGTACGACCGCGTCCTGCTCGACGCTCCCTGCACCGGTCTCGGTGCGATGCGTCGCCGACCCGAGTCGCGTTGGCGCCGGCGTCCCTTCGACGTCGCAGAGCTCGCCGCCCTGCAGGTGGAGCTGCTCAACTCGGCGCTCGACGCCACGCGTCCGGGCGGCATCGTCGGTTACGCGACGTGCTCGCCGCACCCGGCCGAAACCATTGCCGTCGTCGGTGAGGTGCTCGGTGCGCGTGACGACGTCGTGCAGGAGGACGCCTGGCCGTACTTCCTCGACGCCTACGACGAACCGATCGAACGCATCGGCACCTTGCCGTCGGTCCAGCTGTGGCCGCACGTTCACGGCACCGACGCCATGTTCTTCGCCCTCCTGCGCAAGACGCGCTGACCACCGGAAAGGCCCTCGATGACCGACACCGCCCGCGTCGAACCCACCATGCGCATCGCGCCGAGCATCCTCTCGGCGGACTTCGCCAACCTGCAGAGCGAACTCGACGCGATCAAGAACGCCGACTGGGCGCACGTCGACGTCATGGACAACCACTTCGTGCCCAACCTGACGCTCGGGCTTCCCGTCGTAGAGTCGCTGCTCAAGGTGGCACCCATGCCGCTCGATGCGCACCTCATGATCGACGACCCCGACCGCTGGGCCCCGCAGTACGCGGAAGCGGGCTGCAAGAGCGTCACCTTCCACGTCGAGGCCGCCGCCGACCCGAAGAAGATCGCGCGTGACATCCGCGCTGCCGGTGCCCGCGCGTCGATGGCCATCAAGCCCGGCACCCCGTGGGAGCCGTACGAGGAGCTGCTGCCCGAACTCGACATGGTGCTCGTCATGACGGTCGAGCCCGGTTTCGGTGGCCAGTCCTTCATGGCCGAGCAGATGCCGAAGGTGCGCGCTGTGCGCGAGAGCGTGAAGAAGCACGGCGGTGACATTTGGATCCAGGTGGACGGTGGCGTCTCCGCGAAGACGATCGAGCAGTGCGCCGAAGCCGGTGCGGACACGTTCGTCGCCGGTTCCGCCGTGTACGGCGCGGCCTCGGCGGCCGACGCCGTCGAGGATCTGCGACGTCTCGCAGCCGGCCACGCTCACTGACGGACCGATCGTTGACACCCGGGGTCGCAGGCGCGCACCCCGGGTGTAGCATGAGCGGCGTGCTCCGGGGTAGGTGAAATTCCTAGCCGGCGGTTAAAGTCCGCGACCCGGCCCGCTTCGTCAGGGGTCGGTTGACTCGGTGAAATTCCGAGACCGACGGTTAAAGTCCGGATGGGAGGCAGCATGAGGGCGGTCGCGTGAGCGAGCGCCCGTGTTCGGCATCGCCCGAGATGCCGTGCACTGCTCGTCGTGTGACGAGCCTGCATTTCGTGCGATCTCGCACCACCCCGGTGAACGGTGCTGTTCCGAACCGGAGGTGACAACGATGAAGCTCGACCGCTCAGGCGCCGTGCGTCGTGCTGTCGCGCTCGCGGCTCTTTCGCCCCTTCCGGACGCGAACCCGCGCGTCGGCTGCGTCATCGTCTCGACCGACGGCTCGGTGCTCGCCGAGGGCTACCACCGAGGCGCCGGAACGCCGCACGCCGAAGCGGCGGCCATCGCCGAGGCGAACGCCGATGGCGTGGACCTGCGTGGAGCCACCGCTTACGTCACCCTCGAACCCTGTGCCCACCAGGGCCGTACGCCGTCCTGCGCCCGCGCGCTCGTCGCAGCCGGTGTGGGCCGCGTGGTCTACGGCCAGAGCGACCCGAACGGCGCAGCCGCCGGGGGAGCGGGCATCCTCGCCGACGCGGGCATCGCCGTCGACCAGGACGCCGAGCTTGCACGCCAGGGGGCCGCGCTCAACGAGGACTGGACGTTCTCCGTCACCCACGCTCGGCCCGTCGTCCGCTGGAAGTTCGCCGCCACCCTCGACGGGTTCAGCGCTGCCGCCGACGGCACCTCCCGATGGATCACCGGTTCCACGGCCCGCGCGGACGTCCACCGGCTGCGTGCGCAGCACGGCGCCGTCGTCGTCGGCACGGGAACGGCGCTCGCCGACGACCCGCAGCTCACCGTCCGCGACACCGACGGCACGAACCTCTCGACGCAGCCCCTGCGCGTTGTCATCGGTGGCCGCGACCTGCCCGCCGACGCCCGCGTCCTCGACGACGCAGCCGAGACCCTCCAGCTGCGCACCCACGACGTCGACGCCGTTCTCGAGGCGCTGCACGAGCGCGGCATCCACGCGGTGTGGCTCGAGGGCGGGCCAACGCTCGCCGCCGCCTTCCTCGCGGCCGAGCGCGTCGACGAGGTACTCGCCTACGTCGCCCCCGCGATGCTCGGCGCCGGCAGGCCCGCAGCGGCAGACTTCGGCGCCGCGTCCATGACCGACCTGCGGCGTTTCGACCTCGTCGACGTGACGAGCCTCGTCACGCCCGCAGATGCCACCACCCCCGCGCAGACCGACCTGCGCCTGACCCTGCGCCCGCTCGCGACGCGTGAGGAGAGCTGAACACCGTGTTCACCGGAATCGTCGAAGCCAAAGGCCGGGTTGCCTCGATCGAGCACACCGCCGACGCCGTCGTCCTGGCCGTCGAAGGGGCCGAGGTGCTCACGGACGCGCACCACGGCGACAGCATCGCGGTCAACGGCGTCTGCCTCACGGTGACGACGTTCGACACCCTCACCTTCACGCTCGACGTCATGAAGGAGACGCTCGACCGCACGAGCCTCGGTGCCCTGCAGCCCGGATCACCGGTCAACCTGGAGCGCGCCATGCGCGCGGACGCGCGGTTCGGCGGCCACGTCGTGCAGGGTCACGTCGACGGCACGACGCGCATCGTCGCCATCGAGCCGGGGGAGCGCTGGAGCGTCGTGCGCTTCGACCTGCCGGTCGAGCTCGCGCCCTACGTCGTGGAGAAGGGTTCGATCACGCTCAACGGCGTCTCGCTCACGGTGGCCTCACGCGAGACCGACACCTTCACCGTCAGCCTCATTCCGACGACCCTCGACCTCACGACGTTCGGTGACGCGAGCGTCGGCGACGCCGTCAACGTCGAGGTCGACGTGCTCGCCAAGTACGTCGAGCACCTCGTCGGCCCGCGCCTTGCGGCCCTCGAGGAACGCCTGGCGAAGGCGGAGAGCGCATGAGCGTCTGGGAGCAGATCTACACCGCGCACCTCACGATCGGCGGCTCGCAGATCACGTGGCGCGAGATCATCGGCAACGGCTTCGGCATGGCCTCGGCGATCGGCGGCATGCGCCGCAAGGTGTGGGCATGGCCGGTCGGCATCGTCGGTAACGTGCTGCTCTTCACCGTGTTCGCGGGCCTCGTCTTCGGCATGGACGACCGGGCGCCGATGCTCGGGCAGGCCGGGCGTCAGATCTTCTTCATCGTTACCTCGCTCTACGGCTGGTACGTGTGGCGCGAGAGCAAGAACAAGGGCAGCACCGGCGAGGCCGTCATCCCGCACTGGGCGAGCGCGAAACAGCGTCTCGGCTACGTCATCGCCTGGGGCGCGGGCGTCGTCATCATGCACTGGGTGTTCGAGATCATCGGTGCCGGGTGGCCCGCCCCTTGGTGGTACTTCTGGTGTGACGCCTGGATCTTCGTCGGCTCGCTACTCGCGACGTACGCCATGGCCCGGGGCTGGAACGACTTCTGGCTCATGTGGCTGGCCGTCGACCTCGTCGGCGTGCCTGAACTCATCTATTCCAAGTACTACCCGAGTGCTGCGCTCTATGCGCTGTACGCCCTGCTCGTCGCCTACGGCTTCACCCAGTGGCTGCGTGCCTCACGCAGCCGGGACGTGGCGGCCCGTGAGATGGAGGCATCGTGATGACCACCCCGAACGCATCCGAGGAGGCACTGCGGCTGTCGAGCGTCGAGGACGCCCTCGAGCAGCTGCGTGCCGGACGCCCCGTGCTCGTTGCCGACGACGAGAACCGCGAGAACGAGGCCGACATCGTCATGGCCGGCGAGACGATGACCGCCGAATGGATGGCGTGGGCGATCCGTCACAGCTCGGGCGTCATCTGCGCACCGTTGCCGGACGACGTCGCCGACCGGCTCCTCCTTCCGCCGATGGTCTCGCGCAACGAAGACCCGAAGGGCACCGCGTACACGATCTCCGTTGATGCGAAGGACGGCGTGCACACCGGCATCTCGGCCGCCGACCGCGCACTGACGCTGCGTGTGCTCGCCGACCCGACCACGCCTCCTGACGCGCTGACGCGCCCCGGTCACGTCTTCCCGCTGCGCGCCCGACCGGGCGGCGTGCTCGAGCGTGACGGCCACACCGAGGCGTCGGTCGACCTGTGCCGACTCGCGGGCCTCTCCCCGGTCGCGATGATCGTCGAACTCGTCCACGACGACGGCGCGATGATGCGCCTGCCGGGTGCCGTGGAGCTCGCCGAGGCCGAAGGGCTCGCCGTCATCACGATCGAGCAGCTCATCGAGTGGCGTCGGCGCCACGACCGCGTCGAGCACATCGCCTCCGCCAACCTGCCGACGGAGTACGGCACGTTCACGGCGTGGGGCTTCGAGGACCGCGAGAGCGGCGCTGAGCACCTGGCCCTCGTGAGCGAGCGCGAGCCGGGGGATGTGCCGCTCGTGCGCCTGCACTCCGAGTGCCTCACCGGTGACGCCCTCGGTTCGTTGCGCTGCGACTGCGGCCCGCAGCTGCGGGAAGCGCAGCGCCTCGTCTCGCGCGAGGGCGGCGTCGTGCTGTACCTGCGCGGCCAGGAGGGGCGCGGCGTCGGGCTGCTCAACAAGATGCGCGCGTACGGCCTGCAGGACGCGGGCTTCGACACCGTCGACGCGCAGGTCGAGTTAGGGCTGCCCATCGACGGACGCGAGTACGGTGCGGCGGCCGCCATGTTGCGCGCGCTCGGTCACACCCGCGTGCGGCTGCTGACGAACAACCCCGACAAGGCAGAGCAACTCGCGCGCTTCGGCATCGCGGTCGTCGAGCGGGTTCCGCTCGTGGCCGGTGTGGGGCCTGACAACGCGACGTACGTGCGCACCAAGATCGAACGCCTCGGTCACACCTTCGACCGTGGCGACGAACCTCAGGTAGGAGAAGCATCATGAGTGGACACGGTTCCCCCGAACTCAACGTCGACGGCTCGGGTCTGCGCGTCGCGATCGTCGCGGCCAGCTGGCACGACGTCGTGATGAACGGCCTCATCGACGGCGCTCGCCGCGGCCTGGCCGACGCCGGCGTCGCCGAGTCCGACGTCACGCTCGTGCGCGTGCCCGGCACCTTCGAACTGACGGCGGCCTGCGCGCGTCTCGCGGACAAGTTCGACGTCCTCGTCGCGCTCGGCGTCGTCATCCGTGGCGGAACGCCGCACTTCGACTACGTCTGCAGCGCTGCCACGGACGGCCTCACCCAGATCGGCGTCACGACGGGCAAGGCCATCGGCTTCGGTGTGCTCACATGCGACAACGACGAGCAGGCCCTCGACCGTGCGGGCCTGGAGAACTCCTCGGAGGACAAGGGCCACGAGGCCGCGACCGCCGCCGTCGCCACCGAGGTGACGCTGCGCGCGCTCGGTGCGTGATCGTCGTCCGGCTTCCATGCCGGACGGCGCGCGGGCCGCACCTGCGCGACCGGTAACCTTGCACCCTGTGAAGACGTTCGAAGAGCTGTGGGCCGAACTCAATGAGAAGGTGCAGACGCGTCCGGAGGGTTCCGCCACCGTCGCCGAACTCGACCGGGGTGTGCACTTCATCGGCAAGAAGATCGTCGAGGAGGCCGCCGAGGTGTGGATGGCCGCCGAGCACGAGGGCAACGCCGCTGCGGCCGAGGAGATCAGCCAGCTCCTGTACCACCTGCAGGTGCTCATGATCGAGCGCGGCATCACGCTCGACGACGTCTACTCCCACCTCTGAGCCGGAAGGACACCATGCTGCGCGTCGCAGTCCCCAACAAGGGCGCCCTTTCCGAATCCGCCGCCTCGATGCTCAAGGAGGCCGGCTACCGCGGGCGCCGCGACTCCAAGGAACTCGTCGTCGTGGACGCCGACAACGAGGTCGAGTTCTTCTTCCTGCGCCCCAAGGACATCGCCGTCTACGTCGGCTCGGGAACCCTCGACCTGGGTATCACCGGGCGCGACCTCATGCTCGACTCCGGTTCCAAGGCCGTCGAGCACCTGCAGCTCGGCTTCGGGGCGTCCACGTTCCGCTACGCCGGGCGTCCGGGCGTCGCGTCGAGCGTTGCCGACCTCGAAGGTCGACGGATCGCGACGTCGTTCGCCGGCCTCGTCAGGGCCGACCTCGAGAAGAACGGTGTGAACGCTGAGGTCGTTCGCCTCGACGGTGCGGTCGAGACGGCTGTGACGCTCGGCGTCGCCGACGTCATCGCCGACGTCGTCGAGACCGGTACGACCCTGCGCAACGCCGGACTCGAGGTCTTCGGTGACCCGATCCTCACGAGCGAGGCCCTGCTCATCCGTCCCTCCGACCGCGAGCTGTCCGGTCAGGCCGCGACTCTCGTGCGCCGTCTCGAGGGCGTTCTCACCGCGCGCCACTACGTCATGATGGATTACGACATCGACGCCGCACTCGTCGAGGAGGCCGCCGCGCTGACGCCCGGCAGCGAGTCGCCCACCGTGTCGCCGCTTCACGACCCGAACCAGGTCGCCGTGCGCGTCATGGTGCACCGCCGTTCGCTCAACCGCGTCATGGACGAGTTGTACGACCTCGGGGCGCGCGCCATCCTCGTCACCGACATCGCCGCCTGCCGGCTCTGATCCACGCCTCGCGCCCGAGCACCCGAGAGGAGTCATCCCATGGCCAAGAACGAGGACGCCTATCGTCCGTTCATTCCGCGTCGCGGCCGAGCGGTGGCCTTCGCAGCCGCCGTGGCGATGGTCGTGACCTTCGGTGTCGTCGCCTTCGTCGTCCTGCCCACCGGCGGGGCTACCGGTTGGACGATGCTCGACAAGTGGGCCGTGTTCTTCTTCGGCTGTTTCCTCGGCTGGGGTCTGAGCCGGTGGGGGCTCGTCAAGGCCGAGCCGTCGCCCGAGGGCATCACGGTGCGCAACCTGCTGACGAAGCGCTTCGTGCCGTGGGCCGAGATCGTTGGCGTCCAGTTCGGCGGCGGGCGCCCGTGGTGCCTGCTCGACCTGGCCGACACCGAGCAGCTCGCCGTCATGGCGATCCAGCGCGCCGACGGCCCGTCCGCCGAGGCGGAGGCCTCACGGCTGGCCGCTCTCGTCCACGTCAATCAGGGCGAGATCCCGAACGACTGAACGGTCACGTTCTGGTTGAGGCAGGTCGGCGGCCTCAGTGCGCAGCGGAGCGTTCTTCGTCCGTGAGATCGCTCGCGTCGACGACGACGTCCGCCCGGGGCGGATGCGCGGTGAACCAGGACCGTTCCTGCGCCTCCCAGCTCACCCAGTACGGCGCGAACATCTCGCCGTCGCGACGCAGTGCACGGATGCGCCGCTGCTCGCGCGAGGCCTCCAGCCACGCCGAGCCCTCCGCGATGTTCTGTCCCACCCATCCGGCGCCGACGCCCTCGACGATGAGGGAGCGGGTGGCGTGGATGGGCTCACGCTCGCGCGGTGGCACACCGGCCCACTGCGTCGGCTTGTAACTCGGAGAGCGGCCGGCGCGCCAGTGTTCGACGAGCTGGCGGGCACGCAACACGCCGCTGGGCAGGCTGTCCCAATCGCGGTAGAGGTCGTCGAGGTGAAGCACCTGGGCGTGAGGGTAGTGCTGAGCGAGGCGGTCCGAGAGCTGGGTCTTACCTGCTCCGGAGCGCCCGTCGAGTGTGAACAGCCAACGCTCGTTCAGGGACGCGCGGGTGTCGAACCACGCGAGCACGGCGTCCGGTGACAACGTCGGCACCGCGGCGAGACCGGGCGATTGGACGGCGATGGGCGGCGTGTTCACGGAGCAAACGTACCGGCCGGGCGCGGGGCCTGAGGGCTTAGGCTCGGTGCCATGTCGGTTGCGGTACGTGTCATTCCCTGTCTCGACGTCGACGCAGGACGCGTCGTCAAGGGCGTCAACTTCGAGAATCTTCGTGACGCGGGCGACCCCGTCGAACTCGCGGCACGCTACGAGCGTCAGGGCGCTGACGAACTCACCTTCCTCGACGTCACCGCGAGCTCGGCGGACCGATCGACGACGTACGACCTCGTCGCGCGCACGGCCGAGCAGGTCTTCATTCCCCTCACCGTCGGGGGAGGCGTGCGCACTGTCGGCGACGTCGACCGACTGTTGCGTTCGGGCGCGGACAAGGTGGGTATCAACACCGGTGCCATCGCCCGCCCCGAGGTCATCGCCGAGATCGCCGACCGCTTCGGCGCCCAGGTTCTCGTGCTGTCCGCGGACGTGCGGCGCATCGACGGGCGCTATGAGGTGACGACGCACGGCGGCCGCACGAGCTCCGGCCTGGAGGCCGTCGAGTGGTGTGCGCGCGCGGAGGAGTTGGGGGCAGGGGAGATCCTGCTCAACTCGATGGACGCCGACGGCACGAAGCGCGGATTCGACCTCGAACTCATCGAGGCAGTGCGCCGCGAGGTCACCGTGCCTCTCATCGCGAGTGGTGGCGCGGGCGCCGTCGAGCACTTCCCGGCCGCGGTCGAAGCCGGCGCCGACGCCGTGCTCGCAGCCTCCGTCTTCCACTACGGCGAGATGACGATCGGCGACGTCAAGCAGGCCCTGGCAGCCACCGGTGCGCCGGTGCGCTGAACGCGCCACTCGATTTCGGGCCTCACCTTCAACTCGAAGGTGAGGCCCGAATTCGTTGAACTAGCAAGGAAGGACGCTGGTCAGATGCCCTTCGGCGTCGACGCGAAGCGGTTGATGTCGTCCGGCTCGCCCGCGAACTGAACGAAGCTCATGCGGCCCGCCAGGTGGAGGAGAACCTCGCTGGGCAGGCCCTCGATGACCACTTCACCGAGCGGCTCGTCGGGGCTGGTGAGGGCAACCGGCGTGCGTCCCGGGCAGAGGGCGGCAACGCGCATCCGCGAGTGGCGCAGCATCATCGTGCCGGCGGCCGGCAGGGCGGCGTAAAGCGAGTTCTGCAGGCGCTCACCGACGGTGCGCACCTGCGACTCGTCGGCGTAAGGCAGCTGCGCGCGCAGGATATCCTCGTGGTGGATGAAGTACTCCTGCAGGTTCGCGCGCGCGTCGACCGCGGGGATGCGGAAGGGCGAGAACTCGTGCGGGCCGCGGCGCACCATGTCGACGAGGTCCTCGAAGGGACGCAGCGCGTAGCGCGCGCGGGTACGCTCGGCGAGGTCGCGTGCCTGGGGCAGAAGGATGCCGACGGCCTCCGGGCGACGCTCACGCATCGCGAGGTGGGCCAGGAGGTCCTTCACGGTCCAGCCGTCGCAGAGCGTCGGAGCGTCCGGTCCGATCCGTAGGGCGGTGTCGCAGAGAGCCTGTCGTTCGGCTTGGGCATAGTTCGGCATGGCGCAATGTTGTCACCCCCGCGACCGAGCGAGCAAAGGAACCCCCGCGTGAGTGCAGCCGACCTGGCCCCCGACGCGTCACCCGTTCGCGTCACCCTGGAAGGGTGCCGTGAGGAGTGGCGCTGGTTCGTCTTCTCCGTTCTCGGGGCGACCGGCTACGGCGTGCTCACCGTGCTCACCGCGTCCGTGATCGGCGGGCTCGTGGCGGACGTCGTCACGCCTGCCGTGCGCGAGGGCGAACTCACCGGCGCGATGGCCTGGCAGGTGGCCTGGCAACTCGGCGGCGTCGTGTTCCTCAACGTCATCGCCGTCATCGTGCGACGTATCGCCGCCGGCATCACGTACAACAACCTCATCGCCTCGACGCGGCGTCGGGTGACGCGCGCCTACCAGGACCTGCCGATGCGTTGGCACCAGGTACATCCCTCGGGACGTCTGCTCTCGCACGCGAACTCGGACGTCGAGACGATCTGGAACATCTTCCAGCCACTGCCCATGGCGCTCGGCGTCGCCATCATGCTGCTCTTCGGCTTCGTCTCGATCTTCCTCGTCGACGTCGTCCTGGGCTTCGTCGCGCTCGTCGTGTTCCCGCTGCTCATCGTCATCAACTACTGGTTCCAGATCGTCATGCGCCGTCGTGTCGAGGCATCGCAGGCGGCCCGCGCGCAGGTGAGCACCGTGGCCGACGAGAGCTTCGACGGCGCGCTCGTCGTCAAGGCGCTCGGTCGCGCCGACTCGGAGACCGCGCGCCTCACGCGCTCGGCCGAAGAACTGCGTGATGCCAACATCCGTCTCGGACGGACCGAGGGCATCTTCGACCCGATGACGAATGCGCTGCCGACGCTCGGGTCGCTCGCCGTCGTCGTGGTCGTGCCGAACGTGTGGCCTCGGGCTCGATCACGGCCGCTGACGTCGTTCAGGTCGCCTACCTCTTCAGCCTGCTCGCGTGGCCGGTGCGCGCCTTCGGTTGGATCCTGTTCAGCCTCCCGCAGGTGGCCATCGGGTGGAAGCGCGTCAAGCCGATCCTCGACGACGCAGCCGATCTGCCGCCGCGCCGCCGGGAGGCGTCCCTGCCCGAAGGGCCGTTGGAGCTGCGGGCGCGCGGTGTCTCGTTCACGTACGAGGACGCCGACGCTCCCGCGCTCACCGGCGTCGACCTCGAGGTTCCCGCCGGCGGCTCGCTCGCCGTCGTCGGTGCGACGGGCTCGGGCAAGAGCACGCTCGCTCAGGTGCTCGTCGGGCTCACCCCGCCGACGGCCGGCGTCGTCGAGGTGGGTGGTCACGACATCGGTGGCGTGGCGAACCGTGAGGAGCGGGTGGCGCTCGCGACGCAGGACGCGTTCGTGTTCAACGAGTCGAGCGAGGAGAACGTGGCGCTGGGGCGCTCGGATCTCGGTCGCGGCGAGGTCGATCACGCACTCGACGTCGCGCACGCGGCGACGTTCGTCGAGGCCCTGCCGCACGGTCGGGACGAGGCGCTCGGTGAGCGTGGTTCGCGCCTGTCGGGCGGTCAGCGTCAGCGCATCGCGCTCGCACGAGTGATCGCCGGTAAACCCGGTCTCGTCGTGCTCGACGACTCGACGAGCGCGATCGACCCCGCCGTCGAAGGCGACATCCTCACGTCGCTGCGTTCTGCGACCGAGGGCAGCACCACCGTCATCGTCGCGCACCGCCGCTCGAGCATCCTGCTCGCGGACCGCGTCGTGTACCTCGAGAACGGACGGGTGGCCGCCAGCGGCCGTCACGACGAACTCATGGCCGGCCACCCCGGGTACGCGGCGCTACTCAGCGCGTACGAGGTGGAGGAAGCCGAGGGTGCTGCCCCTGATGCCGCGGACGTCAATGACGGTGACGGGGACGATGCCGACGCATCCCACGCCGAGGCTGAAGGGGGCCGGGCATGAGCGCCGGCGCAACCAAGGTGACGAGCGACCGCGGCACCCTGCGGCGCGGGCTCTCGCTCGCTCCGGAGATGACGAAGGGCTTCGGCTGGACGCTGTTGCTCGCGCTCGTGGCCACGTCGAGCCAGGTCATCGTGCCGTTGACGCTGCAGCGCGCCATCGACCACGGCATCCTCGCGCCGGGCGGGGTCGATCTCGGCGTCGTGCGGTGGACGTGCGCCCTCGCGGCCCTCGGCGTCGTCGTGGCGGGTGTCTGCTCCTACGTCATGAACGTCAGGCTCTTCCGCGCCTCGGAGCGGGGGCTGGCGACGTTGCGCAGCAAGGCGTTCGCCCACGTGCACGCCCTGTCGACGCTGACGCTCAACGCGTCCCGCCGCGGTTCGATGGTTTCGCGCGTGACGAGCGACGTCGACCAGATCTCGATGTTCGTCCAGCGCGGCGGCATGATGCTCATCGTCTCCATCGGGCAACTGCTCGTCGCGACGATCCTCATGCTCTGGTACTCGTGGCCGCTCGCCATCTTCGTGTGGATCTGCTTCCTGCCGCTGTTCTTCCTCCTGCGCTACTTCCAGCGGCTCGTCGGGCGCGCGTACGCCGTCGTCCGCGAGCGGGTGGCCGACATGCTGAGCACGATCTCGGAGTCCGTGGCCGGGGCAGCGACCGTCCGCCTGTTCGGTATTCAGCCGCGCACCCAGGAGCGCATGGACGATGCGATCGAGGCGCAGCGCAAGGCCGCCATCGGGGCGCAGATCCGTGCCGTGGGTGCGTTCGTGTCGGGCCAGGGCGTCTCCGGCGCCGCGCTCATCCTCGTCATCATCGCGGGTGCGTGGATGGGCGCCAACGGACACATGACGATCGGTGAGATCACCGCCTTCGTGTTCCTCACCAACCTCTTCACGCAGCCCGTTCAGACGGCCACCGAGGTCCTCAACGACCTGCAGAACGCTCTCGCGGGCTGGCGGCGTGTCATCGAGTTGCTCGACACGCCCCTCGAGGTCGTGCCGCCGGCGCAACCGCAGTCGTTGAGTGCCGGCGCCAAGTCGGTGCAGCTCGACCACGTCGACTTCGCCTACTCACCCGACGCCGACCTTGTGCTGCGCGACGTCGACGCGACGATCGCGCCGGGTACGAGCGTCGCCGTCGTCGGTGAGACGGGCTCGGGCAAGAGCACGCTCGCGAAACTACTGACGCGCCTGGTTGACCCCACGTCGGGTGTCGTGCGCGTCGGTGGACTCGACCTTCGGGACGTCGGGGATGCCTCTCTGCGTGAGGCCGTGGCGTACCTGCCGCAGGAGGGTTTCCTCTTCACCGGCACGATCGCCGACAACGTGCGCTTCGCGCGGCCGGACCTCGACGACGCAGGTGTCGAGCGCGCCTTTGTCGGCATCGGGTGTGAGGACTGGCTCGCTCGTCAGCCCGAGGGCGTGCGCACTGAGGTGGGAGCTCGTGGATCGCGGCTCAGCGCGGGGGAGCGGCAGATCGTCGCGCTCGCGCGCACGTACGTGACGGACCCGGACGTGCTCATCCTCGACGAGGCCACCTCGAGTGTCGACCCGTCGACCGATGTTGCCGTCGGCCGGGCACTCGACGAGCTGATGCGCGGCCGGACGAGCGTCGTCATCGCCCACCGCCTCGCGACGGCCGAGAAGGCCGACGAGATCTGGGTCATGGACGCCGGACGACTCGTCCAGCGCGGCTCGCACGTTGAACTCGTCGGCGCTGACGGACCCTACCGGCGGCTGCACGAAGGCTGGGTGGCCTCCCACGCGGAGTAGCGCGCTACTTCCAGGCGAACTTGGGCTGCTCGAAGTGGGCCACGCGCGTGCTGCGGCCGTGGAGAACGACTTCCCGGAACTGATGGAGGATCGCCGCCGTCGGCGCGTGGATCCAGTAGTCCTCGAAGGGCCACTGGAACACCGGCTCGCCCAGCCCACGCTGCTCGACGAACCGCGGTTCCGCGTCCAGCTGGGGGAGCGTGATCTCGTGGAGCACCGCAACCTCGGCCGGGTTGAGCACCACGTCGTCGAGTACATCGCCGGCCCAGACGACGAACGGGCGGATGAGATAGCCCGAGCGCGTCGCGAAGTCGTCGAGCCGGCCGAGAACGGCGTCGGCCGAAGCCGCAATGCCGAGTTCCTCGTGCAGTTCGCGCAGGGCAGCTTCCTGGGGCGTTTCATCTGCGTCGATACGACCGCCCGGTAGCGCGAACTGACCGGCGTGGGCGCGGAGGCTGGGTGCTCGCTTCTCCATGAGAACGACCGGCTCGTCCGCCCTGTGGGCGATGACGACGCAAACCGCGGCCTCGCGCAGGGGGTTACCGGTGGCTTCACGAGGCTCGAAGGAGGAGAGCTGCTGCGCAATGCGCTGACGCAGGTCGTCTTCACGGGGCATGCGGGCGGCTCCTCTTCGGGTGACTCTGCTGGGTTCGGGCAGAACCCATCGTGGCGCATCGGGCGCTGGTTCGGGGCGCGCCATCGCCAGTGCGTCAGACACGCGCTTGGCCACTCCGGGAAACCGTTCACTAGTGCGCGGAACAGCGAGGCTCTGCGGCTAAAGGATGGGCGCTTGCGGGCGGTGATCCTGTGGTCAGCGGCACGTGGGTCAGGGCATTGGTTGCGCACGGACCTGCCATGATTCGAACAGGTGTGCGAGAATAGAGCATGGATCTGAGGTCGGTGACGAGCGCGGAAGCGCTCGCGGGCGCGGCGGGTGACGAACTCGTCGAAGCATGGTTGGTGCTCACCCGCGCCATCGCCGATCGCGCCCTCGTCTCGCCCGATTCCCTCGTTGGTGACGTCGCTGAAGGGCCGACGTTCGACGAGCAAATCGAGACGCTGGAGCACACCCGACGCAGTCTGGAGCGGGCCGCCGAGGTGGCCTCGCTCGTCAGCCGCAGCGCCGACGCGGTCATGCGCGTCGTCGCGGATGCCCACGAGGGCGTTGTCGCCAGCACGACCACCTCTCGTGGACCCACCTGGCGGGCGACGACTCGTACCCGCTGGCTGTCGGCGAGTTCGCGGCCGACTCGCTCGCTCCCGTGCTCGGGATGCGCTCGGGCAGCGTTGCCTCCATGGCCGACGACGCCGCAACACTCCGGTCGCGTCACCCGTGGATGCTGGCCGAGTGCCTCGCCGGTCGAGCGCGCTTCGCGACGGCCACGGTCATCTCGGACGAACTCGACCACATCGTCGAACCGGAAGCCCTGGCCCGCGTCACTGACCTGGTGGAGGAGTCCGGTGCGCCCCGCATGGGCGGCAGTGCCGCGCGGCGGCACGGCGGAAGCTCCTGCGTGCACTGGGGCTCGCTCGGGAGGCTGACGAAGTGCTGGCCGACCGCGAGAAGGGTGTGTGGTTCGAACCGCACCTCGACGTCGACTCACTCACCGAGATGCGTGTCGTCCTCGACACGGGCGACGCGCTGGCGCTGCACGCCGTCATCGAGGCCCGCGCCGAACACCTGCGCGCCGGCTGGGGCGGAGGAGGGCTGCCGCCGTCGCGGGGTCGCTGTCGTGTCGATGCGCTGGTCGACCTGATGCTCGAGAGCAGTTCGGTGCATGCTGCTTTCACGCTGCAAGTGCCGTTGGCCGCTGACTCGCCGCCCACTCAGTCCCTCCGGCGCGAGCAGTGCTCCACCATGCGTTTCGTCAGAGCGCTGCGTTCCTCACCAGGGGAGAGCTCTGCCTTCGCTGACGTCGACGTGCCAGGAATGGGTGTCGTGACAGGTGAGGCGCTCGCTCGGCTAGCCGCATCGATCGGAACGACGTTCGCGGTTCGCCTCACCCGCGATCTGGCCAACGGTCGCGTCGTGACAACCGGCACGCTGTCGCAGACGTACCGACCGCACGCCACAATGGCGGCCCTCGTCACCGATCGCGACGAGGTGTGCCGCTTCCCGTACTGCACGCGGCCCGGGACATCTGCAGACCTCGACCACGTCATCCCGTTCGTCGAGGGCGGTGCAACGAGCGGGTCGAACCTCCAGAGCCTGTGCCGTCATCACCACCGCGCCAAGACGTTCGGCGGATACGCGGTGAGCATGGATGCCGAAGCCACATGCGAGTGGGAGTCGCCCTTCGGCCGCCGCTGGCTGACCCGCCCCGGCGGAGTCACGGTGCCGCTGGAACCGCGCGCGGGCCGCGTCGCCTGAGCGTCGCTGTGGCGCAGCTGACGCAGTTCGGTTCACCTGACGCGTTTTGCGCCTGCTCAGACTGCGTCACGTGAACTAAATCGCATCGTCTGCCCGCGTCGGCGCGGCGCCCTCACGCCCGCCCGGTGCCGCCAAGCACAGACGGGTTCTCGCTCCGGCGCGTGCGGTTGGCACAATGGCACCCATGACTTCGACGCCCCTGCCCACCGAGATCGCCCAGCGGCTCAAGCGCGACGACTCGGGTCTCGTGGCCGCCATCGTCCAGGATGAGGCGAGTGGCGAGGTGCTCATGCTGGGCTGGATGGACGACGAGGCGCTGCGGCGCACGCTGAACGACGGGCGCGTCACCTTCTGGTCGCGCAGCCGTGGTGAGTACTGGCGCAAGGGCGACACGTCGGGGCATGCGCAGTACGTGAAGTCCGTCGCGCTCGACTGCGACGGTGACGCACTCCTCGTCCGCGTGGAGCAGATCGGTGCCGCCTGCCACACCGGCGCGCGCACCTGCTTCTTCACCGATCTGGACGCCACCGTCGGAGCTCCGACACACGCCACTGGCCCCGCCGCGGATGCGATGTCGGAGATCGACCAGCACGACCTCAAGCCGACCCACGAGCAGCACCCAACGGAGGATCCCGCATGACGACGACGCCCAGCCTGGCCGCCGACCTCTCCTGGGGCGCCACGTGGCCGAGCGCCGACGTCTTCGCTCACCTCGCAACGGAACGCCGCGTCATTCCCGTCGTCCGACGCCTGCTCGCCGACGCCGAAACCCCGATCGGCGTCTACCGCAAGCTCGCGCGCGACGAGCCCGGCACGTTCCTCCTCGAATCCGCCGAGCACGGCGGCGTGTGGTCGCGCTACTCGTTCATCGGCGCCGCCAGCCGCGCCACACTCACCGAGCGTGACGGTGAAGTCGTCTGGCTCGGCGACGTGCCCACCGGCCTTCCGACGAGCGGCCTCGCCGTCGACGCCCTGCGCGAGAGCCTCGAACTGCTCCACACCGAACGCATCCCCGGCTTGCCGCCCCTGACGAGTGGCCTCGTGGGCGCCATCGGCTACGACGCCGTGCGCCGCTGGGAGAAAATCGGCGACGATGCCGAGGACGCGCTGGGCATCCCCGAGGTGACGATGCTGCTCGCCACCGACCTGGCCGTCATGGACCACCAGGACGGCTCGCTCCTGCTCATCGCCAACGCGGTCAACTTCGACGGCCTCGACACCGGCGTCGAGGGCGCCTACGCGGACGCCGTTGCGCGCCTCGACGCCATGCAGCAGCGCCTCGGCGACTCGGCACCCTCCACGGTCGCCGTGCCGCACACGCCCGAGCAGGACGTGCGCAGCACTCACACGCGCGAGCAGTTCCACGACATGGTCGAGGCCTGCAAGGAGGACATCCGCGCCGGCGAGGCGTTCCAGATCGTCGTCTCCCAGCGCTTCAGCGTCGACACCGACGCCGACGCACTCGACGTCTACCGCGCCCTGCGTGCGAGCAACCCCAGCCCGTACATGTACCTGCTGCGCCTGCCCCTGCCCGACGGCGGCGTCTACGACGTCGTCGGCTCATCGCCCGAGGCTCTCGTCAAGGTGACGGGCGAGCGGGTCATCACCCACCCCATCGCCGGCTCGCGCCCGCGCGGCAAGACGCCGGAACACGACCGGGAGCTGGGCGACGACCTGCTGAACGACCCGAAGGAACGCAGCGAGCACCTCATGCTCGTCGACCTCTCGCGCAACGACCTGCAACGCGTCTGCGGCGCCGGAACCGTGGAGACGGTCGAGTTCATGAACATCCGCAACTACAGCCACGTCATCCACCTCGAGTCCACCGTCGTCGGCACGAAGCGCGAGGACGCCAGCGCGTACGACGTGCTCGAGGCCACCTTCCCGGCCGGACGCTCTCGGGTGCCCCGAAGCCGCGCGCCATGCAGATCATCGAGTCGCGCGAAGGCTCACGCCGCGGCGTGTACGGGGGAGTGATCGGCTACTTCGACTTCGCCGGTGACGCGGACGCGGCCATCGCCATCCGCACGGCGGTGCTCAAGGACGGCGTGGCCCACGTTCAGGCGGGAGCCGGCGTCGTGGCCGACTCGGTGCCCGAGAGCGAATACCTAGAGACGATCAACAAGGCGGCGGCCGCCCTGCGAGCAGTTGCGACCGCCACCGGGATGGAGCCCATCCGATGAGGGACATCTCCTCGAAGCGCAGCGTCATCCTCCTGTCGCTCATCGCGGGCGTCCTCGCGCTCATCGCCTCCGGACGCGCGTGGATCAACGGCACCCTCAACGACGGCGTCCTCTCGACGAACGCGGTCGACGTGACGGGCAACCAGGCGATCCCGGGGTACTTCGGAATCGCCCTCGTCTCGTGCGCGGGCCTGCTGGCCGCCGCGACGGCCGGTCGCATTGCGCGCTGGCCCGCCGGCGTCATCTCCTTGCTCGGTTCGATTGCCATGGTCGCTCTGACGCTGCGGACACTGCTCGACCCTGCCTCGGCCGTGAAGAGCCGCATGTCCTCCGTCACCGGCCACACCGGTGAAGCGGTGGCCCGCGGCGAGTTCACCGTCTGGTTCTGGGTGGCCGTGTTCGCGGCGCTCCTCGCGCTGTTGTCCTCGGTGCTCGGCCTGCTCGGTCTGCGCCGCTGGCACGGTCTGTCGAGTCGTTACGAGGCGCCCGTCGACGGTGAGGCGCCCAAGCGCTCCGAGGAGAGCGACTGGGATCTCATGTCGCGCGGCGTCGACCCGACCGATCGCACCTGAGCGACACGCGCCACACCCCGGGCTCGCACGAGCCGTGTGAGCCTGACAGAATGACCTGGAACACCTCGCCGCGCCCGTCGGATCCGGTACGAATCGGAACGACTCAGCGCGCCCTCATCAAGGAGAAGCCTGACGATGTCCGGAGACAGCCCCTACCTCGACCACGGTCACAGCGTCGCCGCGTGGACGGGCGTCGCCATCTGCATGATCGCCTCGCTCATCATCGCAGCCGGTGTCTGGTTCGGTAACGACATGCTTGCCATCGTCGGTGGCATCGTCTTCATCGCCGGCGGCCTCGTCGGCTGGGCCATGGGCAAGGCGAACAAGGGCAAGAAGAAGGGCCAGGCGAGCCACGCCTGACTCGTCTTGTGGACAACCCGTGAGGCCGTGGGCCTCACGATGATTGGATAAGACAGTGACCACTGTTCTCGACTCGATCATCGCCGGGGTCCGCGAAGATCTCGCTGAGCGCGTCCGCGTCAGGTCCCTCGCCAGCGTCGAAGCCGACGCTCGTGCGCAGGCACCGGCACGTGACGCGCTCGCGGCTTTTCGCGCCTCCAGCGAGCAAGGCCGCATCGGCGTCATCTCCGAGGTGAAGCGCTCCAGCCCGAGCAAGGGCGCGCTCGCCGAGATCCCGGACCCGGCGCACCTCGCGAGCGCGTACGCCGACGGTGGCGCGACGGCCATCTCCGTTCTCACCGAGCAGCGGCGCTTCGGTGGGAGCCTCGCCGACCTCGACGCCGTTCGTGCGGCGGTCGACATCCCGGTTCTGCGCAAGGACTTCATGGTCGAGCCGTACCAGTTCTTCGAGGCCCGGGCGCACGGTGCCGACCTCGTCCTGCTCATCGTCGCCGCGCTCGACGACGCCCAGCTGCGCGACTTCCACGACATCACGCGCGAGCTCGGCATGACCGCCCTCGTCGAGGTCCACGACCCCGACGAGGCCGAGCGAGCTCTCGCGCTCGACGCGAAGCTCATCGGCGTCAACGCGCGCAACCTCAAGACGCTGGAGGTCCACCCCGAGGTCTTCGGCCCCATCGCGAAGACGCTGCCGTCGGACGTCGTCAAGGTCGCCGAATCCGGCATCTCCGGCCCGGACGACGCCCGCCGCTATGCCGAGGAGGGCGCCCAGGCGCTCCTCATCGGCGAGGCGCTCGTCAAGAACGGCGCCCCACGCGAGGGGCTGGCCGACATCATCCGCGCCTGCGAAGGAGCCCCGGCATGAGCGAGAAGCAGGTTCGCCCTTCGGGCGAAGGCCTGGCCCCGGCCGGGCTTGGTCGTTTCGGCGCCTACGGCGGCCGCTACGTTCCCGAAGCGCTCGTCGCCGCGCTCGAGGAACTCGACGAGCACCGCCTCGCCGCGATGGAGGATGAGGCGTTCACCACCGAACTCGCCGAGTTGCAGCGCAGCTACACGGGCCGTCCGAGCATCCTCACCGAGGTGCCGCGGTTCGCCGAGCACTGTGGCGGTGCGCGGATCTTCCTCAAGCGTGAGGACCTCAACCACACGGGTTCGCACAAGATCAACAACGTCCTCGGTCAGACGCTGCTCGCCAGGCGCATGGGCAAGACGCGCGTCATCGCCGAGACGGGGGCGGGCCAGCACGGCGTCGCGACCGCTACGGCCGCGGCTCTCATGGGGCTCGAGTGCGTCGTCTACATGGGCAAGGTCGACACGGAGCGCCAGGCGCTCAACGTCGCGCGCATGCAGTTGCTCGGCGCCAAGGTCGTGCCTGTCGAACACGGCAGTCAGACGCTCAAGGACGCCGTCAACGAGGCGTTCCGCGACTGGGTGGCGAACGTCGAGCACACCCACTACGTGCTCGGTACGGTGACGGGCCCGTACCCGTTCCCCGAGATGGTGCGTGACTTCCACAAGGTCATCGGCGAGGAAGCCCGTGAGCAGATCCTCGCGGAGACCGGACGCCTGCCCGACGCCATCTGCGCGTGCGTCGGCGGCGGCTCGAACGCCATGGGCATCTTCCACCGCTTCATCGGCGACGAGGACGTGCGCCTCATCGGCCTCGAGGGCGGCGGCGAGGGCGTCGAGACGGGCAAGCACGCCTCGCGTTTCACCGGCGAGGGGTCGCCCGGCGTGCTCCACGGCGCCTACACCTACGTCATCCAGGACGACGAGGGTCAGACCGTCGAGACGCACTCGGTCTCGGCCGGTCTCGACTACCCGAGCGTCGGCCCGGAGCACAGCTACCTCAAGGATTCCGGCCGGGCGGAGTACCACCCCATCACCGACGCCGAGGCGATGGAGGCCTTCAAGCTCCTGTCGCAGACCGAGGGCATCCTCCCGGCCATCGAGTCGGCGCACGCCCTCGCCGGCGCGATGAAGGTCGGTCGCGAACTCGGCCCGGACGGGCTCGTGCTCGTCAGCCTGTCCGGGC
This sequence comes from Dermacoccus abyssi, assembly GCF_003515945.1. GTDB lineage: Bacteria > Actinomycetota > Actinomycetes > Actinomycetales > Dermatophilaceae > Dermacoccus > Dermacoccus abyssi. Next base: position 223,174 of record NZ_QWLM01000002.1, on the reverse strand, counting down.
GCGGTGACAAGGACGTCCACACCGCCGGACGCTGGTTCGGCCTCATCGACGAGGACGAGGTCGTCGTCGCGGGCGACGAAGAGGAGACGCAGGTATGACGAAGCTGGACGAGGTCCTCGCGGCGACGCGCAGCGAGGGCCGTGCGGCCCTCGTGGGGTACTTGCCCGTAGGATTCCCGTCGCGCGAGGGCTGCCTGCGGGCCGTGCGCACGATGGTCGAGGCGGGCTGCGACATCGTCGAGGTCGGCCTTCCCTACACCGACCCGCTCATGGACGGTCCGGTCATCCAGACGGCTGCCACGCAAGCGCTCGAGCAGGGCGTGCACGTGTCCGACGTCTTCGCCGCGGTGCGCGAGGTCTCGGACGCCGGGGGAGCGGCCGTCGTCATGACGTACTGGAACCCCGTGCTGCGTCACGGCGTGCGCGAGTTCGCCCAGGACCTCGCCGCCGCAGGCGGTAGCGGTCTCATCACGCCCGACCTCGTGCCCGACGAGGGCGCCGACTGGATCGAGGTCGCCGACGAACTCGGCCTGGCCAAGATCTTCCTCGTGGCGCCGAGTTCGACGCCCGCTCGCATCGCAGCGACGACGAACGTCACCTCCGGCTTCGTGTACGCCGCGTCCGTCATGGGTGTGACAGGTGCTCGCACGTCGGTGGGCGAGGCCGCCAAGGGCCTCGTCGAGAAGGTGCGCGCCACCACCGATCTGCCCGTGTGCGTCGGCCTCGGTGTCGCCAGCGGCGAGCAGGCCCGCGAGATCGGCCAGTACGCGGACGGCGTCATCGTCGGCTCGGCCCTCGTCAAGTGCCTGCTCGACGTCGACCTCGACGAAGGTCTCGAGCGACTTGCGGAGAAAACGCGCGAACTCGCGGCGGGCGTCCGCGGATGACGGACAGGGCGCGTCTCGAGGGCACCCGCATGCCGTGGGTGTCGCTCGTGCTCCGCCTCGCACTGGCCGCGGTGTTCCTCTTCGCCGGTGTGCCGAAGCTGACGAACTTCCCCGCATCGCGCCGTTCGGTGCGCGCCTACGAACTGTTCTCCTACGACGTGTCGAACCTCATCGGCACCCTGTTGCCCATGGTCGAGGTCGCCCTCGGCGTGCTCCTGCTCATGGGGCTCTTCACCCGCTTCTCGGCGCTTTGCGCAGCGCTTCTTCTCGTCGTCTTCATCGCCGGAATCGCCTCCGCGTGGGCCCGGGGGCTCTCCATCGACTGCGGCTGCTTCAGCGAAGGCGGAGCAGTCTCCGAGAACGCCACGAAGTATCCGCTCGAGATCGCCCGCGACCTCGTTTTCCTCGTCATGGCGGGGGCACTCAGCCTGCGCCCACGCAGCCGGTTTAGTGTGGACCAGGCCCTCTGGGGCTGAACGACACACTAGGGTCTTCTTCGAAAGGTTCGTGCGCATGCGTCCCGACGCTTCCGACAAGTTGGCCTCCGTCGGCCCCAGGAAGGGGCCGAGCAAGGCCGTCATCGCGACGGTGGTGGGGCTCGTGGCCGTCCTCGCGATCGGCCTCGTCGCCTTCATGAGCCTTCGCAAGGACGAGACGCCCCAGGCGACAAGTGCCAAGTCGCTGCCACAGGGCGCCATGGCGGGCGGCAAGGGCATGCCGGTCTTCGCCGACAAGGCCAAGGACAGCGCGAAGACCGTGGACGTCTACCTCGACTTCCAGTGCCCGTTCTGCGGGAAGTTCGAAACGGCGCAGGGGGAGAAGCTCACCGAACTGGCCAAGTCCGGTGACATCAAGCTGAACTACCACGTCAAGACGTTCCTCGACGAGAACATCCCGGGTGACAACTCGGCCCGCGCCGCCAACGCCGCGTTCTGCTCGGCCAACGCCGGCAAGTTCGCCGAGTTCACGCGCGAGACGTTCGAGAACCAGCCGGAAGAGGGCAAGGGCTACACGCAGGACGACCTGCTCGTGTTCGGCAAGAACGTGGGCATCAGCGACGGTGCCGAGTCCGCCTTCGCCTCCTGCGTGAAGAACAACACGTACGGCTCCTACGTCGAGCAGACCGAGGAGCAGACGAACAAGGACGGCGTGAACTCCACCCCTGTCGTCAAGATCAACGGCAAGGACGTCGAGAACGCCGACATGGCCGGAATGATGAACATCGAGGGTTCCACCCCCACGACGATCGACAAGGTTCTGGCGAAGTCCTGATGCTCGCAACGATCCCTTCGCCCACCGAGGGCGTCCTGTGGCTGGGGCCGATCCCGCTGCGCGGTTACGCCCTGTGCATCCTCGCGGGCGTCGTTGTGGCCACGATCATCGCCGGTCGTCGCCTCGAGGCCCGCGGGTACGCGCGTGACGCCGCCGTAGGCGTCGTGCTGTGGATCGTTCCGTTCGGCATCGTCGGCGGCAGGCTGTATCACGTCATCACGACGCCGCAGCCGTACTTCGGCGAGAACGGCAACCCCGTAGACGCACTCAAGGTGTGGCAGGGCGGCCTCGGTATTTGGGGCGCGGTCGCCCTCGGTGCTCTGGGCGCCTGGATCGGCGCACGCCGTGAGGGCGTGCCCTTCGCCGTTCTGGCCGATGCCATCGCCCCCGGCCTGCCGCTCGCCCAGGCCATCGGCCGCTTCGGCAATTACTTCAACAACGAGCTCTACGGCCGCCGCACCGACGTGCCGTGGGCCTTGGAGATCCACCAGTGGGACAGTGGAGCCGGCAAGGCCGTCGTCGATTCCACGGGTCAGCCGGTCGTGCTCGGCACGTTCCACCCGACGTTCCTCTACGAGGCGCTGTGGTGCCTGCTCATCGCGTTCGTCATCTGGCGTATCTCGGACAGCGGATGTCTGCGTCGCGGACAGGCCTTTGGCCTCTACGTCATGCTCTACCCGATGGGCCGCATCATCGTGGAGCTCATGCGAAGCGACTTCGCCAACCGCATCCTCGGGCTGCGGGTGAACGTCTGGGTCTCGATCCTCGTCTTCCTCCTGGGCCTGGGAGTCTTCCTGGCGCGCAGGAAGGCCGATCCGGATGTGCGGCTGGCACGGGCTGACGACGACAGCGACCGGGGCGCCGACGACGGCGTGTCCACTGCGTCGTCGGACACGTCCGAGACCGCCACCTCCGACGAGGCGACCTCCACGACGAAGGACTCCACGGACTGAGACGCCGTTCGCACGATGACGCCCTCATTTCATTCAGTGAGATGAGGGTGTCCGCTTTCTGAGCGAAAACGCCCGTCAGGCGATAGTCTTCTCGGGCCCGCAGGCCAACGCCGTCCCGCGGTTTGTTCCGAACACTGCTCGACGCACGTGCCGTCTCACGACGATGCGTGCGTCCCGACGACGAACAGGACGGTGAGCCATGTCAGCGCATGCTTTCTCCGCCCACCCATCCGCCCAGGGGCTGTACGACCCCACCTTCGAGCACGACGCTTGCGGTGTCGCTCTCGTCGCGACGATGCGCGGCCACGGCGGCCACGACATCGTCGATGCGGCCCTTCTGGCCCTGACGAACCTCGATCACCGCGGCGCCACCGGCGCCGACCCGCTCGTCGGTGACGGCGCCGGCATCCTCACCCAGATTCCCGACGAGTTCCTGCGCGCCGTCGTCGACTTCGACCTGCCGGCCAAGGGCGAGTACGCCGTCGGTATCGCGTTCCTGCCGCAGGATGCGGACGGTCAGTGGGCCGTCGGCGAGAAGTTCGACGCCATCGCCGAGGAGGAGGGCCTCACGGTTCTCGGCTGGCGCGACGTTCCGGTCGACCCGAGCGTCGTCGGTGAGTCGGCCCGCGAGACGATGCCCGTCTTCCGCCAGGTCTTCCTCGCGGCTGCCGACGGGAGCCTCAGCGGCCTCGAACTCGATCGTCGTGCCTTCTGCGCCCGCAAGCGTGCCGAGCACGACCTCGACGTGTACTTCGCGTCCCTGTCGGCGCGCACCGTGGTCTACAAGGGCATGCTCACCACCGCGCAGCTGGAGCAGTTCTACCCGGACCTGTCCGACGAGCGTTTCGCGACGGCCCTCGCCCTCGTGCACAGCCGCTTCTCGACGAACACATTCCCGAGCTGGCCGCTGGCGCACCCGTTCCGCTTCATCGCGCACAACGGTGAGATCAACACCGTCCGCGGTAACCGCAACTGGATGAGCGCGCGTGAGTCGCAGCTCGAGAGCGACGTCCTGCCGGGCGACATCTCGCGTCTGCTGCCGATCTGCACGCCGGACGCCTCCGACTCGGCCACGTTCGACGAGACGCTCGAACTGCTCCACCTGTCGGGCCGCAGCCTGCCGCACGCCGTGCTCATGATGATCCCCGAGGCGTGGGAGAACCACGCCGAGATGGACGCCGCTCGCCGCGCGTTCTACGAGTATCACGGAGCGTTCATGGAGCCGTGGGACGGCCCTGCGTGTGTCACGTTCACCGACGGCAGCCTCATCGGTGCCGTTCTCGACCGCAACGGCCTTCGCCCCGGCCGCTACTCGGTGACCAAGGACGGCCTCGTCGTCCTCGCCTCCGAGGCCGGCGTGCTCGACCTGCCGCCCGAGGACGTCGTCGAACGCGGCCGCTTGCAGCCGGGCCGCATGTTCCTCATCGACACCGAGGCCGGGCGCATCATCCCGGACGAGGAGATCAAGGGCGAACTCGCCACGTCGAAGCCGTATCAGGAGTGGCTCGACTCGGGCATCGTCAAGGTCGGCGACCTGCCGGATCGTGAGCACATCACCCACTCGCTCAGCTCGGTCACGCGCCGTCAGCAGACGTTCGGCTACACGAACGAGGAGCTGAAGATCCTGCTGACGCCGATGGCGTCGACGGGCGCCGAGGCGCTCGGTTCGATGGGCACCGACACGCCCGTCGCCGTCCTCAGCTCGCGCCCGCGCCTGCTGTTCGACTACTTCACGCAGCTGTTCGCGCAGGTGACGAACCCGCCGCTCGACGCGATCCGCGAGGAGCTCGTCACGAGCCTCGGCACGACGATGGGTCCGGAGGGCAACCTGCTCACCGACGGCCCCGAGCACGTCAAGCAGGTCGAGTTCGGCTTCCCCGTCATCGACAACGACGAGCTCGCGAAGATCGTCCACATCAACGCCGACGGCGACCGCGCCGGCTTCGCGGCGTACGTCATCCGCGGCACGTACCGCGTCGACGGTGGTGCGAGCGCGCTCAAGGCGCGCCTGCAGGGCATCTTCGCCGAGGTCGACCAGGCGATCGCCGACGGCCACCGCTTCGTCGTCCTGTCCGATCGTGACTCGAACGCCGAGTTCGCGCCGATCCCGTCGCTGCTGCTGACGGCGGCGGTGCACCACCACCTCATCCGTCAGAAGACGCGTCTGCAGGTCGGGCTCGTCGTCGAGGCCGGCGATGTGCGCGAGGTCCACCACGTCGCGCTGCTCGTCGGCTACGGCGCGGCGCTCGTCAACCCGTACCTCGCGATGGAGTCCGTCGAGCAGCTCGCCCATGAGGGTGCGCTCGGTGACACGACGCCCGAGCAGGCCGTCAAGAACCTCATCAAGGCGCTCGGCAAGGGCCTGCTCAAGGTCATGTCGAAGATGGGCATCTCGACCGTCGCCTCCTACCGCGGCGCGCAGGTGTTCGAGGCGCTCGGCCTCAGCCAGGAGGTCGTCGACGAGTACTTCACCGCGACGACGTCGCGTCTCGGCGGCATCGGTCTCGACGTCATCGCGGCCGAGGTCGCGGCGCGTCACGCGAAGGCCTACCCGAGCGACGGTCAGGGCCCCGCGCACCGCGAGCTCGAGGTCGGTGGCGAGTACAAGTGGCGCCGCGAGGGTGCACCGCACCTGTTCAACCCGACGACGGTGTTCCGCCTGCAGCACTCGACGCGCGCGCGTCGTTACGACATCTTCAAGCAGTACACGCAGGCCGTCGACGACCAGTCGGCAGAGCTCATGACTCTGCGCGGGCTGTTCAAGTTCGCCTCCGACCGTCCGTCGATCTCGATCGACGAGGTGGAGCCGGCGAGCGCCATCGTCAAGCGCTTCTCGACGGGTGCGATGTCGTACGGCTCGATCTCGAAGGAGGCACACGAGACGCTCGCGATCGCGATGAACCGTCTCGGCGCGAAGTCGAACACCGGAGAGGGCGGCGAGGACGTCGATCGCCTGCTCGACCCGAAGCGTCGTTCGGCGATCAAGCAGGTCGCCTCGGGTCGCTTCGGCGTGACGTCGCTGTACCTCACGGAGGCCGACGACATCCAGATCAAGATGGCGCAGGGCGCGAAGCCCGGCGAGGGCGGTCAGCTGCCCGGGCCGAAGGTGTACCCGTGGGTGGCGCGCACGCGTCACGCGACGCCCGGCGTGGGTCTCATCTCGCCGCCGCCGCACCACGACATCTACTCGATCGAGGATCTCGCGCAGCTCATCCACGACCTGAAGAACGCGAACCCGAGCGCGCGCATCCACGTCAAGCTCGTCTCCGAGGTCGGCGTCGGCACCGTCGCCGCGGGTGTCTCGAAGGCCCACGCGGACGTCGTGCTCATCTCCGGCCACGACGGCGGCACGGGAGCCTCACCGCTGACCTCGCTCAAGCACGCCGGTGGGCCGTGGGAGCTCGGCCTCGCCGAAGCGCAGCAGACGCTGTTGCTCAACGGCCTGCGCGACCGCATCGTCGTGCAGACCGACGGCCAGCTCAAGACGGGCCGTGACGTCGTCATCGCCGCGCTGCTCGGCGCGGAGGAGTTCGGTTTCGCAACCGCGCCCCTCGTCGTCAGCGGCTGCATCATGATGCGCGTGTGTCACCTCGACACCTGCCCGGTCGGCATCGCGACGCAGAACCCGGAGCTGCGCGAGCGTTTCAGCGGCAAGCCGGAGTTCGTCGAGACGTTCTTCGAGTACATCGCCGAGGAGGTGCGCGAGATCCTCGCCGAGCTCGGTTTCCGCTCGATCGAGGAGGCCGTGGGTCACGTCGAGGCGCTCGACACCGACGAGGCCGTCGAGCACTGGAAGGCCAGTGGTCTCGACCTCGCGCCGATCTTCGCGAAGGCGGAGATGCCGTTCGGTGGCGACCTGTTCAACTCCCAGGGCCAGGACCACCACCTCGACGCAGCACTCGACAACGAGCTCATCGAAAAGGCGAAGGCCGCGATCGAGCAGAAGGAAGCGGTCGCGTTCGAGACGAAGGTCCGCAACGTCAACCGCACCGTCGGCACGATGCTCGGCCACACGCTGACGAAGCGTTACCGCGACGAGCAGCTGCCCGACAACCTCGTCGACATCACGCTGCGCGGTGCCGCGGGGCAGAGCTTCGGCGCCTTCGTGCCGAAGGGGCTCACGCTGCGCCTCGTCGGTGAGGGCAACGACTACGTCGGCAAGGGCCTGTCGGGCGGACGCATCATCGTGCACCCCGACACCGACACGGCCCTCGTCGCGGAGGAGAACGCCATCGCCGGCAACGTCATCGCTTACGGCGCGACGAGCGGCGAACTGTTCCTGCGCGGCAAGGTCGGCGAACGCTTCTGCGTGCGCAACTCCGGTGCCACCGCCGTCGTCGAAGGCGTCGGTGACCACGGGTGCGAGTACATGACGGGCGGTCGCGTCCTCATCCTCGGCCCGACGGGACGCAACTTCGCGGCCGGCATGTCCGGCGGCGAGGCCTACGTCCTCGACCTGCGCGAGGAACTCGTCAACGCCGAACTCGTCGACATCACCGGCCTGCGGGAGAGCGACGAGGAGATCGTCAAGGAACTGCTCACCCAGCACGCCGAGGAGACCGGTTCGGCCGTCGCCACGTCACTGCTCGAGGACTGGCCCGCCAGCCTCGTGCGCTTCTCGCTCGTCACGCCGCGTGAGTACCAGCGCGTGCTGAGCATCCGAAAGGACGCCGAAGGCATGGGCGTCGACCCCGACAGTGCCCAGGTGTGGGACCAGATCATGGAGGTGTCGTCTCGTGGCTGACCCCCGCGGATTCCTCAAGACCCGTGAGCGCGAGCTCCCGGCCCGTCGCCCCGTTCCCGTTCGTATCCGTGACTGGAAGGAGGTGTACGAGGAGCAGCAGCTCGGCACCCTGCAGCGTCAGGCCGGCCGATGCATGGACTGCGGCATCCCGTTCTGTCACTCGGGCTGCCCCCTCGGAAACCTCATTCCGGAGTGGAACGACCTCGCGTGGAAGGGGGAGTGGGAGGAGGCCATCGAGCGCCTTCACGCCACGAACAACTTCCCCGAGTTCACCGGGCGCCTGTGCCCGGCGCCGTGCGAGACGGCGTGCGTGCTCGGCATCAGCCAGCCCGCCGTCACGATCAAGCAGGTCGAGAAGACGATCGTCGAGGAGGGCTTCGAGCGTGGTTACGTCACGCCGCAGGTGCCGACGCGCCTGACGGGCAAGACTGTCGCCGTCGTCGGTTCGGGGCCCGCGGGCCTCGCCGCCGCACAGCAGCTGACGCGCGCCGGGCACACCGTCGCCGTGTTCGAGCGCGACGACGCCCCCGGTGGCCTGATGCGCTACGGCATCCCCGAGTTCAAGATGGAGAAGGGCATCCTCGATCGTCGCATCGAGCAGATGAAGGCCGAGGGCACCCGTTTCCGCTGCAACACCGAGATCGGCGTGACGCTGACGGCGGAGCAGCTGCGCTCGCGCTACGACGCCGTCGTCCTCGCGATGGGCGCGACGGTGCGTCGCGACCTGCCGGTGCCGGGGCGTGAGCACACGGGCACGTACCAGGCGATGGAGTACCTGCCCCAGGCCAACCGCGTCGCGCTCGGCGGCGAGGTCGAGGGTCAGATCCTCGCGACCGGCAAGGACGTCGTCGTCATCGGTGGTGGCGACACCGGAGCCGACTGCATCGGTACGGCGCTGCGTCAGGGCGCGAAGTCGGTGACGAGCCTCGAGATCATGCCGCAGCCCGGCGAGGAGCGTCCGGCCAACCAGCCGTGGCCGACGTACCCGATGATCTTCCGCGTCGCCTCGGCGCACGAGGAGGGTGGCGAGCGCGTCTACTCCGCCTCGACGAAGGAGATCCTCGCGGACGACGACGGCAACGTCAGCGGTCTGAAGATCGTCGAGGTGAAGTTCGTCGACGGCAAGTTCGAGGAGGTCGAAGGCTCGGAGCGAGTCATCCCGGCGCAGCTCGTGCTGCTCGCGATGGGCTTCCTCGGCCCGCAGGGCGAGGGTCTGCTCGAGCAGCTCGGCGTCGACACCGACGAGCGCAGCAACGTGCAGCGCGATGCGAACTACATGTCGAGCGTGACCGGCGTGTTCGTCGCCGGTGACTGTGGGCGCGGCCAGTCGCTCATCGTGTGGGCGATAGCCGAGGGCCGCAGCGCGGCGCGCGGCGTCGACACGTGGCTCATGGGCGATTCGACGCTCCCAGCGCCGATCGCGCCCACGGATCGTCCGCTGACGGTCTGATCGCAACCTCGAAGGCCCTCGTTCGCAGCACGCGGACGGGGGCCTTCGGCGTCCCCGAGCGGGTACTCACCAGTAGGGCAATTCCGGGGTCTCAGCGCGCGATACCGCGAGATGTGTGGCTTCGACGGGGGCTAGGGTTGAGGCATGCGTCGCGCAAAGATCGTAGGAACTCTAGGTCCCGCATCCGAAACCCCCGAACGTATCCGTGAACTCGTCGAGGCCGGCCTCGACGTGGCCCGCTTCAACCTTTCGCACGGCTCGTACGACGAGCACCAGACGCGACTCGACAACGTCCGCGCTGCCGCCGAGGCAACAGGTCGCGCTGTCGGCGTCCTGGCCGACCTGCAGGGCCCGAAGATCCGCACGGCTCGTTTCTCGGGTGGCCCGGTCGAACTCGCCAAGGGCGACCGCTTCACCATCACGATCGAGGACGTCGACGGCAACGCCGAGCGCGTCAGTACGACGTACAAGGGCCTGCCGGGTGACGTGAAGGTCGGCGACGACCTGCTCATAGACGACGGCAAGGTCGCCCTGCGTGCCGTCGAGGTGACCGACACCGACGTCATCACCGAGGTCGTCGTCCCAGGCACGGTGTCGAACAACAAGGGCATCAACCTGCCCGGTGTTGCCGTCAGCGTGCCGGCCCTGTCCGAGAAGGACGAGGCCGACCTGCGCTGGGCGCTCAAGGCCGGTGCGGACCTCATCGCCCTGTCGTTCGTTCGTGACGCCGCCGACATCGTGCGCTGCCACGAGATCATGGACGAGGAGGGTATCCGCCGCCCCGTCATCGCCAAGGTCGAGAAGCCGCAGGCCGTCGACAACCTCGAGGAGATCGTCGAGGCCTTCGACGGCATCATGGTGGCCCGCGGTGACCTCGGTGTGGAGCTCCCGCTCGAAGACGTCCCGCTCGTGCAGAAGCGGGCCGTCGAGCTCGCCCGCCGCGCGGCGAAGCCCGTCATCGTCGCCACGCAGGTGCTCGAGTCGATGATCGAGAACCCGCGTCCGACGCGAGCCGAGGCCTCCGACTGCGCCAACGCGGTGCTCGACGGCGCGGACGCCGTCATGCTCTCGGGCGAGACCTCGGTCGGCGCCTGGCCGGTCGAGACGGTGCGCACGATGGCGCGCATCATCGCCTCCACCGAGAACCACGGTCTCGACCGCGTTCCGGTGCTCGGCACGAAGCCGCACACGAAGGGCGGCGTCGTGACGAAGGCCGCTGTCGTCGTGGCCACCGAGCTCGACTGCAAGTACCTCATCAACTTCACGACCACCGGTGACTCCGCGCAGCGCATGTCGCGGCTGCGCCCGAGCACGCCGATCGTCGCGTTCACGCCCGACCCTGTCGTGCGCGCCCAGTTGGCGCTCGTGTGGGGCATCGAGACGATCTGCCGCCCGAAGGTGCGTCACACCGACGAGATGGCGCAGCAGGTCGACGAGATCTTCCTCGGCGACGGTCGCGTGTCCGAGGGCGACCTCGTCGTCATCGTGGCTGGTTCCCCACCCGGAATCCCCGGCTCCACGAACGCGCTTCGCGTCCACAAGATGGGCGACGCCAAGAACAAGGTGGCCCCGGCCTACAACGCCGTCGGCACCGAGGCCTGATCGGCCGACCGGTCTCGAAACACCCCTGACAAGCCCACGTTTCCGTGCGCTGTCGGGGGTGTTTCGCGTCTGTGGCCATGGGCTGTCCCGATGACGGCGACGGGCCCGGCGTCGGCTAGCATGTCCGGGTCACGCGCCGACGTGGTGGAACGGCAGACACGGAGCACTCAAAATGCTTTGCCTTCGGGCGTGGGGGTTCGAATCCCCCCGTCGGCACACCGGGGTTCGTCAGGAATGTCGGACCCGCAAGGCCCTCGTCCGGCACCGGACGAGGGCCTTCGTCCTCTCACTGGAGGCATGAATGACCGAGATCGACTCGCACCTCCGTTTCGAGGACGCACCGCGCGAGCTGGAGGCGATCTCGTTCGCCCTCGACTCCTCCGGGTGGATGGACTGCACGTTCGCGGCGAGCGACGGGGTCCCACTCACGGTTCGGGCGAGCTACGTCTCGGACGTTCTGACCGACTTCCTCGATGCCGCGTGGACCCTGGCGACGGAGTCGTCGCGCGCTGCGAGCTTCGTTCTTCACCGCGAACCTGACGCGACGATCGTCGGATGCCTCGCTACCGAGAACCACATCCTGCTGTTGATCACCTCGAGCGACGACCGTCGTGCGTATCGCTTCACGTCAACGCCCGAGAGCTTGGCGCGGTTGATCTATGACGGCGTCGCAGCCGTCGATCGGGGCGCGTACCTCGACACCTGGCCGACGCATCCGTTCCCGGAAGAGCGGCTCAGCAACCTCGGTGAGCTCTTGGGCGCTTAGCAGGGTGTGTCGCCCAGTGGGCCGCGTACCCGTAGAGCGCCGGGGTGAAGCCCTCGCGGCGCCTCAGTAGGGTTGGGCCATGCTCTCGAAGGACACCCAGCTGTGCATCTCGATGTCGGGCAACCCGAGCAACATCGGCACGCGCTTCCACAACCGCCTCTACGACGAACTCGGGCTCGACTACGTCTACAAGGCGTTCTCGCCCCCCGACCTCGAGCAGGCCGTGGCAGGCATCAGGGGGCTGCCGATCCGTGGCGCCGCGGTGAGCATGCCGTTCAAGGAGCAGGTCATTCCCATGCTCGACCGGCTCGACGAGTCGGCGAAGGCCATCGATTCGGTCAACACGATCGTCAACGACGACGGTGTCCTCACCGGGTACAACACCGACTACTCGGCTGTCGCCTCGCTCCTCGCGAGCCACGGCGTACCGACCGATCTGACGATCGCCGTGCGGGGGAGTGGCGGCATGGGCAAGGCCGTCGTCGCTGCCTGCCGGGACACGGGATTCACCCGTGGCACCGTCGTCGCGCGCAACGTGGACACGGGCCGTGCCCTCGCCGAACAGTACGGCTGGGAGCACTCGCGCGAGGTGCCGGAGGGAACTCGCGTCCTCGTCAACGTCACGCCGCTCGGCATGGCCGGGGGCGACAGGGAGGGCCAACTCAGCTTCACCGAAGCGGAGATCGACGCTGCGGACTGGATCGTCGACGTCGTCGCCAAGCCGAGCGAGACCCCACTCATCGCGGCGGCGCGTGAGCGCGGCAAGAGCGTCATCACCGGGGCCGAGGTCATCGCACTCCAGGCCGCCGAGCAGTTCGTCCTCTACACGGGCGTGCGTCCCACCGACGAGCAGACTCGCGCGGCGTCGGAGTTCTCCCGCTCCAAAGCATGATTGGCTGCCTGATCGAGTCGTGTTCGACGCGGGCTTAGGATGCTCCGGGTGACGACGAACAGCGCTGAACCGACGAACACCCTTCCCCGCGTCGTGGTGGCCGAGGACGAGGCCCTCATCCGCCTCGACCTCGTCGAGATGCTCGAGGCGGGCGGCTACGACGTCGTCGCGGCGGTTTCCGACGGCGAGGCAGCACTCGCCGCCGTTCGCGAGCACCGCCCCGACCTGGCCGTCTTCGACGTCAAGATGCCGGCCAAGGACGGCATCAGCGCCGCAGAGGAGATCGGCCGCGAGCACCTCGCGCCCGTCGTGCTGCTCACCGCGTTCAGCGACAAGCACCTCGTCGACCGTGCCGGCGACGCGGGCGTCATGGGCTACGTCGTCAAGCCGTTCACCTGGAACGACCTCGGCCCGGCGCTCACCGTCGCGCTGCGTCGCTGGAGTGACACCCGGTCGCTCAGCGACGAACTCGAGGAGATGAAGACGCGCTTCGAGGCGCGCAAGTCGCTCGACCGTGCCAAGGGGCTGCTCACGACGAAGCTCGGCCTCGACGAGCAGGCCGCCTTCCGGTGGATCCAGAAGACGGCCATGGATCGGCGCCTGTCGATGCAGCAGGTCTGCGACGGTGTCATCGCCGAGTTCGGCGACTGACTCTGCGCTCAGTTCACTGGTCGCGCAGCATGCACGTGATGCGTGCCGTGCAGGTGCGTCGCCCCTGGTCGTCGGTGATGACGACGTCGTAGGCCGCGAGCGTGCGACCGAGCGACAAGGCGGTCGCCGTCGCCGTCACGATGCCCGAACGCGCCGAGCGGTGGTGCGTGGCGTTGATGTCGAGGCCGACCGCGTAGCGGCCCGGGCCCGCGGCGATTGCCGCACCGATCGAACCCACGCTTTCGGCGATGACGACGTTCGCGCCGCCGTGGAGGAGACCGTAGGGCTGGGTGTTTCCCTCCACCGGCATCGTCGCGACGACGCGCTCGGCGCTGGCCTCGACGATCTCGATGCCCATGCGCTCGTCGAGCGTTCCCTTGCTCATCTCGCGCAGCATCGCGAGTTCCTCGTCGGTGGCGGGGCGGTTGTCCGCGGCGGAGGAGGGGCGGGAAGCGTCGGTCATGTCGGTCGCCTTTCGGGTTGTCAGTGTCGGGACATAGGCTGCCATGTGTGAAGCGCTTGTTGTTGCTGGACGGTCATTCCCTCGCCTACCGGGCGTTCTTCGCGCTGCCCGCGGAGAACTTCTCCACCTCCACGGGGCAGCACACGAACGCCGTGTACGGCTTCACCTCGATGCTCATCAACGTCCTGCGCGACACCGAACCCACCCACCTCGGTGTGGCCTTCGACGTGTCGCGTCAGACGTTCCGCACCGAGGAGTACGCCGAGTACAAGGCGGGGCGCGCCACGACGCCGAACGAGTTCAAGGGGCAGGTCAGCCTCGTCAAGGAGGTGCTCGACGCCATGGGCGTCGCGCACATCGAACTCGACGGCTACGAGGCCGACGACATCCTCGCCACGCTGACCACGCAGGCCGTCGATCAGGGCTTCGACGAGGTGCTCCTGTGCTCCGGTGACCGTGACGCCCTGCAGCTCGTGGGGGACAAGGTCACCGTCCTGTACCCGGTCAAGGGCGTCTCCGAGCTGGCGCGCATGACGCCGGCCGCCGTCGAGGAGAAGTACGGCGTTCCGCCCGAGCGCTACAGCGACCTCGCGGCCCTCGTCGGTGAGAAGTCCGACAACCTGCCCGGCGTGCCCGGTGTCGGCCCCAAGACGGCGGCGAAGTGGCTCACGACCTACGGCGACCTCACCGGTCTCGTCGCCTCCATCGACCAGATCAAGGGCAAGGCCGGCGAGTCCGTGCGTGCCCATCTCGACGGTGTGCTGCGCAACCGCCGCCTCAACCAGCTGCTCACCGACGTCCCGCTCGAGCTCGGACCGGACGACCTCGTGCGAGCGGACTGGAACCGTGACGAGGTGCACCGCGTCTTCGACGGTCTCGAGTTCAAGGTGCTGCGCGACCGCCTCTTCGCCACGCTCGGTACGAGCGAGCCGGAGGCCGAGGGCAACGTCGACGTCGACGGCGAGGTCGTTGCCGAGGGCGGCGCCGAGAAGGCCCTGGCCTCACTCACCGGACGGACCGGTGTCCACGTCCTCGGCACCTGGGCTCGCGGCACCGGTGACGCTGCCGGCATCGGTCTCGCAGGTGACGACGGTCGCGCGCTCTACATCGACCTCACCGCGCTCACACCGGACGACGAGAAGCCCCTCGCCGCCTGGCTCGCCGACGAGTCCAAGCCGAAGGCAATGCACGACGCCAAGGGCCCGATGCACGCCCTCGACGCGCGCGGCCTCACGCTGCGCGGCCTGACGAGCGACACCGCGATCGCCGCCTACATCGTGCGACCCGACCAGCGCTCGTACGGCTTCGACGACCTCCTGTTGCGCTACTGCCACATCGAGCTCCCGCAGGCGGGTGACGCTGCCTCCGGTCAGGGCATGCTCGACCTCGGCGGCACCGCCACGGCCGAGACCGACGACGTCATGGCACGCGCAGCGGCCGTCGCCAAGCTCGCCACGGCGCTCGACGAGGCCGTCGCCGAGGTCGGGGGCACCGAGCTCATGGCCGACCTCGAAATGCCCGTCGTCGACGTCCTCGCCGGCATGGAGAAGGCGGGTATCGCCGTGGATCTCGACGAGCTGCAGAGCCTCGAGAGCGACTACGACGCTCTCGTCGTCCAGGCTCAGCACGACGCGTGGGACGCGATCGGCGGCGAGCAGGTCAACCTCGGTTCGCCCAAGCAGCTGCAGACAGTGCTCTTCGAGACGCTCGGTATGCCGAAGACGAAGAAGACGAAGACCGGCTACACGACGGACGCCGAGGCTCTCGCCGACCTCTACGAGAAGGAGCCACACCCCTTTCTCGAGGCGCTCCTGCGTCATCGCGACTCCTCGAAGCTGCGTTCCACCGTTGCCGGTCTCATCAAGTCGGTCGCGGACGACGGGCGCATCCACACCACGTACCAGCAGACGATCGCGGCCACGGGGCGACTGAGCTCCACGGACCCGAACCTGCAGAACATCCCGATCCGTACCGAGTCGGGCCGGCGCATCCGCCGCGTGTTCGTCGTGGGTGAGGGCTACGAGTGCCTCATGTCGGCCGACTACTCGCAGATCGAGATGCGCGTCATGGCGCACCTGTCCGGCGACGAGGGCCTCATCCACGCGTTCAACGAGGGCGAAGACCTGCACCGCTTCGTCGGCTCCCGCGTTTTCGGCGTCGAGCCCGACGGCGTCACGCCCGAGATGCGCGCCAAGGTCAAGGCCATGTCGTACGGCCTGGCCTACGGCCTCTCGGCCTTCGGCCTGAGCAAGCAGCTACGCATCTCCACCGCCGAGGCCCAGCGCCTCATGGACGGCTACTTCGAGCGCTTCGGCGGGGTGCGTGACTACCTGCGTCATGTCGTCGACGACGCGCGCGCCGTCGGTTACACCGAGACGATGATGGGCCGCCGCCGTTATCTGCCCGACCTCGCGAGCGACAACCGTCAGCGCCGCGACATGGCCGAGCGCATGGCGCTCAACGCGCCCATCCAGGGCAGCGCGGCCGACATCATGAAGAAGGCGATGCTCGGCGTCGACGAGGCATTGCGCGACGGCGAGTACGCCTCGCGCGTCCTGCTCCAGGTGCACGACGAACTCATCCTCGAGATCGCCGAGGGTGAACGCGAGGCCGTCGAGAAGCTCGTGCGTGAACAGATGGGATCGGCCGCCGATCTCGACGTTCCGCTCGACGTCAACGTCGGCACCGGCGCGAGCTGGCAGGACGCCGAGCACTGATATCGGGTCGCCCGGCTGAGTGAGACTCGTTCAGCGGCGCTCGTCGACCTCCAGTACGGCGTCGGCGAGTCGCAGCCCGGGGCTCACCCGAGCCCCGTCGCCCAGAACACAACCCTTGAGGTGCGCGCCGTCACCGATGACGCAGCCCGGCCCGAGCACGCTGTCGGTGAGCACCGCATCGGCGCCGATCTGGGCACCCGGCATGGCGAGGCAGCGCTCGACGCGAGCCGTGGGGGCGACCTGGGCGCCGAGCAGAACACTCGTGGCGTTCGGGCGGTCGCTCGGGACGTGATCCCGGGCCCACGCCAGGTTCGCCGCGAGCAGCGCGGCGGGTGTTCCGATGTCGGCGAAGCGCGCGTCTTCGCGGTAGACCCGCACACCCTCGTCGAGCGCCACGGCTCGGGGGAACACGTCCCGCTCGAGCGAGACCACCTCGCCGGCCGGGATGAGATCGAGCAATGACGGGCTGACGACGTACGTGCCGGCGTTGACGAAACCGGCAGGTGCGCCGGCGGGCTTCTCTTCGAACCGGGTGATGCGGTCACCGTCGAGATGGAGCAGGCCGAAGGCACTCGCGTCATCGACCGGTCGCGCGTGGATCGTCGCCACGGGTGCGCCGGCGTGGACATGCGCGCGCACGTGCGCGGCGAGGTCGTGGTCGCTCACGAGGTCGCCGTTGATGACGACGAGCGCGTCGTCCGGGTGAAGCGTGAGCCCGGCGCACGCGTGTTTCAGCGCGCCACCGGTGCCCCGCGGTTCGGGCTCACGGGTGTAGCGCAGGTGGAGCCCGAAGCGCTCACCGTGGCCGAGCGCCGGCAGGAAGGCCTCGGCGTGGTGGGCGGTCGCCAACGTCACGGAGTCCACTCCCGCGGCGGCGAGGCGACGAAGCTGGTGAGCGATGACGGGCTCGTCACCGATCGGGAGAAGATGCTTCGGCGTGCGTGTCGTCAGCGGCATCATCCGTGAGCCGTAGCCGCCCGCGAGGATGACGGCGTGAAGGCTCACTTCGCGGTGTCCTTGCGGATCTGCGGTGCGATCCACGACCACATGATGGGTCCGGAGACGGATGTGTAGTGCAGGGCGTCCTCGTAGAGCTCCTGGCCGTTGAGTTTGCCGTGGTACGTGCCGCCGGGGCACAGCCGGTCGAACTGCGACAGGAACTGCACCTTGTTCTGCGCAGCCCAATGCTTGGCGACCCCGTTGAGGTGACGCACCTTCGCGGTGTCGTTGAGGGACGGCGGATTCTGGCCGAACGTCGGCATCTCGTGGCAGGCGAGGTCGAGCAGCACCGGGCGCTTCACCCGGGATTCCTTGGACTTGGCGAGCATCGAGTCGAGCGAGGAACGGATGAAGGCGTCGTGCTCGGCGCTGCCCGCCTTCAGCCGTCGGCCGTCGACCTCGTAGTCGTCGAGCAGGTTCTGCGGCAGGAAGTACAGCATCGTGTCTGCCTCGAAGAGCCCGAGGTGCCAGTTCTTCCAGAACGTGCGGCAGGCCGCGGGGATGGGGGCAGGTTTGCCGTTGAGGATCTGCTGACCGGGGAAGGTGGTGCAGCCGAAGCTCGTCGACTCCGAGACGTCGAGGTCGGTGAACCGTGTGGACGGGAAGCTCACCATGAGGCTGTGCGGAATGGAGTTACCCACGACGACGACGCGCTGCGAGGCGCCCGGCTGGTACGACGGCACCGCGTACGTGAGTTCGCCGCCTCCCGCACCGGTCTCCTCGGTCGGGTTACCGCTGGTGACCCTCGGGAGCGCAACCGTACCCACGGCGACGGCAGCACAGGCCGTCACCGCGACCAGGCGGGAGATCCTGGGCGAGCGGGGCACCAGACCGCGCAGTCCACCCGCCCGGATCGGCGCCTCGAGGTAGCGGTAGGTCAGCGTCGCGAAGACGATCGACAGCACGGCCTGCACGAGCGCGGCGGCAGCGGTGCCCATGCGCAGACGCTCAGGCGAGAGGAAGACGTGTACGGGCCAGTGCCACAGGTACAACGCGTAACTGATGAGGCCGACCTGCCGCAGTGGCTCGAACGAGAACGCCCGCTGAAAGGCGTTCGCGTGCGGTGACGCCGCGGCGAGGATCGCGGGCAGCGTCAGAAGACAGACGACGACGAGGCCGCCGCGGAAGACGAGCGGCGAGTCCTCGGAGAGGGCGACGAACGCAACGAGCAGCGCCGCGAGGCTCGGCCAGGCGAGCTTCGAGATGATCTCGACCCAGCGCGACGGGCGTTCGTGCCCCCATTGGCTCGGACCGACCCACGCGCCGATCGCAGCGCCGATGAGCAGTTCGAAGGCGCGGGTGTCGGTGCCGTAGTAGACGCGCGTCGGGTCGACGTCCGGCACGTAGAGGTAGGCCATCCAGGCAGCACTGGCGGCGGCAGCGACGGCGAAGACGAGCGCGAGCGTCCAGCGGCGGTGGACATACCGCGCGAGGAAGAGGAACAGCAGCGGGAAGAGGAGGTAGTACTGCTCCTCGATGGCCAGCGACCAGGCGTGGCGCAGCGGAGAGGGAACGCCGTTGGCGTCGAAGTAGGCCTCGTTGCTCGCGAGGAGGCGCCAGTTCTGGACGTAGAAGAGCGTCGCGAGAGTGTCGAGCGCCACCGAGCTGCGTCGTCCCGGGGGTGTCCAGAAAGCTGCCGCCGCCAGCACCGCGATGAGCACGGTGATGAGGCTGGGCAGCAGGCGTCGGGCGCGGGCAGTCCAGAAGCGGCGCAGGTCGATGCGGCCCGAACGGGCGTACTCGCGCACGAGCAGACTCGTGATGAGGTAACCCGACAGGACGAAGAAGAGGTCGACACCGAGCCAGCCGCCCTGAACCCCCGCCGGCCAGAGGTGAAAAACGAGAACGGCGAGGACGGCGACGCCACGAAGTCCGTCGAGCGCCGGGCGGTAACCCGACGAAGTGGGTGCGCGACGTGGCACGGGGTGGGCCTCTCGACGGGAACAGGACAACGGGCGCGAGTCTATTTGCCCAATGGCCGGGCCGCAGGCGGTTCCACTTCGCTAGCATGCGGGCATGTCGAACCAGTCAGACACTCGTACAGTGACGTCGCTGCGCCCCGGAACGAAGGTCGCGCTCATCGTCGCCACCGGATTCCTCGCGGTGGCCGCGTACTTCTTCCTCACGCCGACCAGCTTCATGGGCAAGGACGGCGGCCTCTTCCGTTGCGGTAGCCCGATGTCACCTAACACGAACGGTCTGGCCAAGGGCCAGTGCGGCATCATCGAGGACGTCGCACGCAACCAGAGCCTCCTCTTCCTCGCCCTCGCCATCATCACCGCCGCCCTCGGCTTCCTCCTCTTCGGCTCGGAGTCGGCAGCGCAGACGCGCGGCGCCCGCACCCGCCTCGAGGACGAGGCCGTGGAGGACGACGACGTCGACGACGCCGACTCCGATCGCCGCCCGGGCCTCCTCGCCGGTCGCACGGAGCGCCAGAGCGAGCGCACCACGGAGCCGCGCCGTCGTTCCCGTTTGGGTGACGAGGACGACGCCCCTCGCAAGGTCCGCCGCACGCGCCTGGTCGACGACGAGGACGACGACGATGTGCGTCCGGCCCGCCGTCGCACGCGCTTCGACGACGACGAGCCCGACACGGTTCGCGACTGACTGCCGCTGACGGCAACGGGCTCACCCGCTCCGATTCGTCGGTGGGTGAGCCCGTCGCCGTGAGCGGAAGCTCGCACGCGTTCGATCGGAGAGGAACTCATGGCCGCACGGCTCTTCGCCCACCGTCCTGGCCTGGACGGCATCCGCGGCTACGGCATGGTCGTCTTCATGCTGTGGCACGTGGGGGCACTCACGGTTCTGCCGGGGCTGTGGGTGTTCATGAACGTCTTCTTCATACTCTCCGCCTTCCTCATCACGCGTCTGCTCCTCGCCGAGCGGCGTAGCTACGGCGACATCAGCGTTCACGATTTCTACGTCCGACGGGTGCGGCGCCTCGGCCCGGCACTGCTCGTCATGCTCGGCGCGGTGACGCTCGATGGGCTGTTCTTGGCCCCCGATGAGGAGAAGGCGTACCTCAAGGGCGACATCCTCGCCACCCTCACCTACGTCATGAACTGGCGTCTTGTGGCCCGTGACGATCAGTACTTCGAGGCTTTCAGCCACCCGAGCATCACGCGGCACGCGTGGAGTCTGTCAGTCGAGGAGCAGTTCTATCTCGTCGTGCCGTGGCTCGTCGTGGCCGTACTGGCCCTGGGGCGTACGCGCCTGGCGAGGACCCTTCCGTTCGTGCTGCTCGCCGGACTCAGTGCCCTGTGGGCCACGCGGTTGGACCTCGTCGGGCTGGGTGGTCAGTCACACGCCTACTACGGCACGGACATCCGCGTTCAGGCCTTGGCGCTCGGCGTCGCGGCGGGCGTGTGGAGTGGGCACCGGGGGAGCGGCGGGGCGCTGCTCAAACCTCGCGACCCGCGTGATCCCCTCGACGGCGGCCGCCCGTGGATCGAGATCGTCGGGTGGCTCGGGCTGGCGGCCACGCTCGTCGCGTTCGTCACGATCGAGCCGCTCGCACCGTGGATGTTCTCGCGCGGCGGGATGCTGCTGACCTCCATCGCGGCGACGGCGTGGATCATCGGCTGTGCGCAGAGGCGCGCCACACCCCTCGTTCGCGTGTTCTCCCTGCCACCCGCGGTCTACACGGGCAAGATCTCGTACGGCCTCTACCTGTACCACTGGCCGATCTTCATCTGGCTCTCGCGCTACCTCACCGGCGTCAACGTCTGGGTTCTCGCGGTGCTGACGCTCGCCCTGTCCTACGCGGCGGCCGCCGTGAGCTACCGCTTCCTCGAACAGCCGATCATGAAGCACGGACTCGGCGCGTTCGGTCGCCGTCGGACGGGGGCCGCAGGCTTCGCAGGGCTGGCCGCGGTCGTCGTCGGCGCGCTCTTCGTCTCGGGAGGTACGGCGCAGGCCACCGCACCCGTGCGCGACGAGAGCGTCCCGCAGAAGGTGGCGAACATCCCCCAGCTCGTCGAGGGGCAGCCGACGTTCACGGCGCCGAAGCCGCCGACGAAGGTCGCGCTGTTCGGTGACTCGGTGCCGTTCCACCTCGTCTCCCGTTTCCCCAGCGGCAACTTCCCGGGCCTTGAGGTCGTCAACCTCGGCACACCCGGTTGCGACATCGTCGACGCCCCTGTGCAGTGGACACCGACGGTGGCGCTCGGCGCCGACGCCGCGTGCCGGCAGAACAAGGCGACCTACGAGGAGAAGGTGCGTACCTCGGGCGCCGAGACGTTCGTCATCATGCCCAGTCTCCAGCTCGCGCTGCGCCACCAACTCAGAGGGCGCACGGTGTGGCTCGACGACCCGGCGTACGTTGCTGCCGTGCGCTCGAAGCTCTCCGAACTCACGACGAAAGCCGAGGCGGCCGGGGCTCGTTCGGTGCAGATCACCACCGTTCCGTGCCGACGGATGAGCGAACTCAACCTTCCGCCCCAGTACCGTACGGAGCTGAGCCGCTCCCCCGAACTCGTGGCCGAGGCCCAGAACCCCAAGCGCCTCAACGCCCTCATCAGTACCTGGGCGAAGGAGGAGAACGTGCCTGTCGTCGACCTCGCCTCCGCCGTGTGCGGTGACGGTTACCAGCCGACGCTGCACGGCAAGAAGGTCTACGAGGACGGCATTCACTTCTCGCCCGAGGCAACCCCGATGATATGGGGCTGGCTCGCCCCGCAGGTTCTGAGCAAGGCAGGTGGACGTCCGTGACGGGCAGCACGCGCGCACAGCGACGCAACGGCAAGGGCGTGCGCACGCCGTCGCGCTATGCGGCGCTCGACGGTTACCGCGGCCTGTTCGTCGTTCTCGTCATCGCCTACCACTTGGGCGTGACGGCGCTCGTCGGTGGCTGGGTCGGCATCAACCACTTCTTCGTCTTCTCCGGCTTCCTCATCACTCGCCTGCTCCTCAAGGAGCGCCAGAAGACGGGGCGCATCGACGTCCGCCGCTTCTACGCCCGGCGGGCCCGCCGCGTTCTCCCCGCGATGTTCGTGCTCGTCGCCGCGGTGCTCGTTCACACGGCCTTCTTTGCCGACGCGGAGCAGCGCAAGGAGTACGCCGGCGACGCTTTCGCGACGCTCGGATTCTTCCTCAACTGGCGACTCATCAGCCGTGGCGACGCCTACTTCGACCAGTTCGTCGACCCGTCGCCGCTGCGTCACGCGTGGACGCTCTCGGTCGAGGAACAGTTCTACGTCATCGTCCCCTTCCTCGTGCTCGCCCTCGTCGCCCTCGCCCGTCGCCGGGGCGCGAAGGCCGGCATCGCTCTCGCTCTTGCGGCGGTGAGCGCCTGCTGGACGGCGCAGCTCGGCTTCGAGACGCCGCAGGACCAGACGCGCCTCTACTACGGCACCGACACCCGCGTGCAGGCTCTGCTCGTCGGTGTCGCGCTGGGCTGTCTGCTTGGACTCGGCAACGACAAACGGGGCCCGGTGCTCCCTCCACGCGCCGTGACGCAGGCGCTCGGCGTCATCGGCTTCGGCGTCTCGGTCTCGGCGGTCTTCCTCCTCGACCCGAGCACCACGTGGGTCTACGACCGCGGTGGCATCCTGCTCTTCGCCGTCGGCGCCGCCCTCATGGGGTGGTCGAGCGTCGACCCGCGCAACCTGCTCATCAACCGCATCTTCGGGTGGGAGCCCCTGGCGTTCCTGGGCCGCATCTCGTACGGGCTCTACCTCTACCACTGGCCCATCAACCTGTGGGTCGACGTGCCGGGCCTCCCCGACATCGCCGAGGCCGTGCTCAAGGGTGCGCTCACGTTCGCCGCTGCGTACCTCAGCTTCCGCTACATCGAAGTGCCCGTCCTGCAGAACGGCGTCAAGGGTCTGCTGCCGAAATCCACTTCCGGCACGCGGCAGTTCGTCGCCGTCGGTTCGGCACTGGCCCTCGTCCTCGGTTCAGGCCTCATGTGGACGATGACCCGAGTCAGCGGCCCGCCGCAGTACGTGGCGAACGTTCCCGACCTCGTGCCGGGGCAGAAGGCCTACCCCATGACCTCGAGCCGGACCACGGTGGCCATGGTGGGCGACTCGGTGCCCCTCAAGCTCGTCGAGAACTACCCGTCGCTCAACTTCCCGGGGCTCCACCCCGTGGCCCTGGCTGTGCCGGGCTGCGACATGCTCGACATCCCGATCGTCGATTCCAAGAGCAAGATCGTGCCCAACCCGAAGGACTGTGCCTCCCTCAAGCGCGACCTGACGTCGAAGGTTCGCGGCTCGGGTGCGGAGGCCGCCGTCCTCATGCCCGGCGTGCACCTCGCCTCGCGGCACATGCTCGACGGCCGAAAGGTGTGGATCGACGACGCCGCCTACCGCGACCTCGCGAAGAAGCGTCTCACCGAGACCGTCGGGAAGATCCGCGCCGGGGGAGCGCAGCGTGTCTACGTGACGACGGTGCCGTGCCGTCAGGCCGATCTGTCCGTCCTCCCGCCCGAGGACGCCGCCGCGATGCGCGCCGACGGCCCTGCGCTCGCCGAGTCGCAGCGACCCGACCAGGTCAACGCCCTGATCCGGGAGTGGGCGTCCGAGGAGCACGTGCCGCTGCTCGACCTCGCGAGGACGGTGTGCAGCAATCCCTTCCAGCCCGAGGTGAGCGGTAAGCGGCTGTACACCGACAGCGTCCACTTCTCCGAGGAGGCCACACCGATGATCTGGAAGTGGCTGGCGCCCCAGGTTCTGGCGACTGCCCAGCGCTGAGGCGCATGAGGTGGCATTCTTGTGCCGCCCGAGTTCGCCGACACCGTCCGTGGTCCGCCGTGTGCGTTCGGGCCTCACCCACGTAAGGAACCCATGAAAACGTCTGCCTTCTTCGAAGCCCTTCCGGCGCTGTTCACCCCCGACGTCCAAAGTGGCGACCCGGTCGACGGCTCGTGGAAGGGCCTCGCGTCCCAGGTGGCCGGCTACACGGCGGTCAACGAACTCGCGGTGCTCAACGAGGCCGCGCGTCACCTGCCCGAGGGCGAGGCCTACCTCGAGGTCGGCACGTTCAAGGGCCGCTCGATCTGCGCTGCGGTGCGGGGCAACGCCGGCAAGAAGTTCGTCGTCATGGAGAACTTCATGGAGTTCGGCATGGCCGGCGAGATGGCGCGCGAGGAGCTCATGACGAACCTCGCCGAGCACGCGAGTGACGCCGACGTCGAACTGCTCGAGGGCGACTGCTTCAAGCTCATGGTCGAGCCAGGCGCGCTCGATCGGCCGGTCGGCGTCTACTTCTACGACGGCGAGCACACCCTGCTGTCGCACTACCTCGCCCTGGCTGTCGTCGAGCCATTGCTCGCGAACGAGGCGCTCGTGCTCATCGACGACGCGTCGTGGCCGGTCGTGCAGAAGGCCCACAAGCTCTTCCTCCAGCGGCACAAGGGCTGGGAGATCGTCGAGACGTGGGACGCGGCGCACGCCGACGACCCGCGCTGGGCCAACGGCCTGCACGCCCTCACATTCCGCCGTGTGCCCGGTACAGCCCGCAAACTCTCGGGCACGGACGAGGCCCTGCGCCGCTACCAGGTGACGGTGCAGGACCGCGTCAACGCCGTGATGTGGAAGGCCGTGGGCATCGTGCCCGGCCCGATCACCGCCGTGGCGAAGGTGCTGCTCGGACGCTCGCGCAAGATCGGTGACGACGACAGCGCGAAGTGACCCACCGTTGCCTCGGGCCGAGCTGACCACGTGTGTCGGCTCGGCCCGATGCGTGTCACGTGCGGTCGGTGACGAGGAGGTCCTCCTCGGACTGGAGCTGCGTCACGGCGTGACGGCGGGTGCGAACCACGCCGACGAGGACGACGAGCGCCGCGCAGCCGGTGGCGAGTCCGATGACCTGCTCGGCACTGTCGTGCCACCACAGCCACCCGACAACAAGTTCGACGGTGACGGCCACCCAGGCCACCTTGCCGAGAGTCGTGTCGTCGTCGGCCATCTGGGAGAAGAGCCACAGCTGCGCCAGGGCCCACAGCGTGCCGAGCGCGATGCAGGCCAGGACGAGCGTTCCGAAACCGTCGAAGGCCGTGCCGCCGATGAGCCGCACGAGGGCGTCGGCGTCAATCGCGACAACCGCGGCCGCGATCGCGCCGATTCCGACGACGAGCGCCGCCGCCCGCCAGATCATCGACGACCCCTGACGCGACAGGCGCGGCACGACGAGCAGCGCGATGAACTGGGTGCCCCAGCACATCGCCCGCCCGAAGGTCGACGCGAGCCCGTAGCCGCCGGAGGTGTGCTCGTCGAGGAAGTGGCGCACGAGGAGCACGTCGACGTTCGTCAGGGCGGTGAAGGCCGCGAGCGTCGAGTTGGATCGCGCCATCTCGGCCAGGAGCGAGGGGGAGTGGCGCCAGGTGGTGGCGGCCAGATCGCGACAGGCCCACCAGCCGTACGCCGCGGTGAGCCAGGCCGCGATCGCCATGGCGACGAAGACCTGCGTGACGTTCGAGTCGATCGCAAGGCACACGAACGCGCCGAGCAGACGGGTGGCCGCGGTGAGGACGTAGAGCGTCGACAGGCGCCCGAGGCGTTCGTCCCCCAGCAACATGCCCTGAAACGCTCCCGTGAGCGTCATCGGAAGGAGCATGAGCGACATCGCGACGGTGGCGGCCACACCGTCGAGGTGGAAGGTATCGCCGATCGGTGCGGCGAGCAGGCACGTGAGCCCGGTGAGAGCGATGCCCGTCCCGGCCGCGGCGACGAGCCCGGACGTGCGTGCTTCCTCGTCCGCCCAGCGCCGCGCGATGATGACCTGGAAGGCGCCGGCCGGGATGACGAGCACGATGCCGAGCGTGATGAGCGCCGAGTAGGCGCCGAACCCCGCGGTACCGAGGGCGCGCGTCAGCACGAGAACGAAGACGTAGCTCAGGGCGTTGCCGACGCCCATGGCGACTCCGAGGAGGGCGCCCGAACCGATGCCCGCCGTGAGCTCGGTCCGGTTGCCAGGAGCCTCGGACGGTTCGTCGGCGGAGTCAGCGGAGACGTCGGTGCGTCCAGCGTTCAACGTCTCCACCTTCTCGGGTTGGTCCTCTTGGGGGTTACTTCCCAGTTATATTAGGCAGTCACCGCCGGGGCGCCGACGGAAAGCGCGCTCGGCGCGCGGTGCAGTGACGAAGTCGACGATCCGGAGGCCAACGACGTGAGACGCTTCGCCGCGCGGGTCAGCCCGTACGCGCTCACGGCCGGCGGGCTCGTTCTCTTCCTCGCGATCATCGTCTTCGGCAACTCGCTCGGTCACTTCCACACCGACATCAAGCCAGAGGTCTACCTCGCGCCGTGGACAATGGTCGAGCGCTACCTCTCGTCGTGGACGAGCTCTCCCTACCTCGGGTCGGCCAACTTCAACGTCGGCCTCGTCCCCGTGCTGCTCCTGCTGTCGGCGCTGCGCGGGCTCGGTCTGTCACCGGAGTGGACCTTCAAGGTCTTCCACTTCGCTCTCTGGCTCGTCGCTGCGTGGGGAGCGAACCGTCTCGTGCGGGCAGCCACCGTCCGCGCGACGAAGTGGGTCGGCCTGTTCGCGGGCGTCTTCTACCTCGCCAACCCCTACACGATAGCCGCCGGAAACACGCTCGCAATCGCCCTGCCGATGGCGTTGTTGCCCTGGATGCTCCTGGCCCACTCGAGGGGTCTGCAGCAGCCGCACAGCTGGGCCTGGCCGGCCGCGTTCGGCCTTGCGTTCTTCGCGATGAGCGGCATGAACGTGGCCGTCGTGCCGCTGTACCAGCTGCTCGCGCTCGTGCCGATCGCCGCCGTCGCGCTGTGGCACCGCCGCGCCACGTGGCGTCAGGTGCTCGCCGTGACAGCCAAGTGCGGCCTCTTCGTCGTCGCCGTCTCGGTCTACTGGCTCGTGCCCGCCATCGCAGCGCTTGGCACAGGCGCGCAGATCGTCGACATGTCCGAGACGCTCACCGGTATTCACAAGGTGTCGTCCTTCACCGAGGTGCTGCGCGGCCTCGGTCTGTGGCCGCTCTACGGCCACAGTGACACGGGTCCGTGGGTGCCTCAGAACGCCACCTACATCACGAGCCCGGTCGTCATCGTCCTCACCGCGCTGTGGCCGACGCTTGCGCTCGTCTCCCTCGCCTTTGCGCGAACTGCTCTTCGCCGCACTCTCGTGTTGCTCGCCGCCCTGGCTGCCGTCGTCATGGTCGGGCTGTTCCCGGGTGAGGGACGCGCCCAGAGCCCCGTCGGGTGGGTGCTGGAGAAGGTGCTCGGCCTCGGCCCGCTCGCCGCGTTCCGCACGACGAACAAGATCGGAGCGCTTCTCGCGCTGGCCTTCGCGCTGGCGCTGGCTTTCGGCGCGGTGCAACTCGTGCGCCTCGTCCAACGACGCAGCGCGCTCGCCCCCGTGGCCGGTTCGTTGGCCACGGTTCTCGTGGCCGGTTGGATCCTGCCGGCCCTGTCCAACGGGCTCTACATCTCCGAGATGGACGTGCCGAACTACTGGCGCGAGGCGGCCAAGACGGCCGACGGGGGAGACCCGAACGCGCGTACTCTCATGCTTCCCGGCCAGACCAGGCCGACCTATCGCTGGACCGTTCAACGGCCGGACGACCTCACGAACTCGCTTCTCAAGCGCGAGGCCGTGCTGCCCGAGACGACGCCGAACGCGAGTGCACCCGGCGCCAACCTCCTCGCGGCCATGGACGACACGGTGCAGTCGGATCGCTCGAACGGCGACATCGCCTCGACGTTCGCGCGTTACCTCGGGGCCGACAACGTGCTCGTGCGTCACGACACCGTCTGGGAGAACGACGGCGGTGCGCGGCCAGCTGCCATGTCGCGCCTCATCGACGGCGACAGTGGTCTGTACGGCGTCGCGAACTTCGGCCGTCCCGGTCAGAACGTCCTGTCGCCCACGAACCAGCCCGAGAGCATGGACGAGGCCCTGCTCACGCCGGTGCAGCTCTACGGGGTCAAGGACTCCCGACGTGCGGTCCGGGCCCAGAGCCTCGCGGGTCAGATGATCGTCGCCGGCGACGGCTGGGCGTTCCCCCAGCTCGCCGCCGCCGGCCTGCTTCGCTCGAGCCCCACCGTGCGCTACGCGCAGGACCTCGACGAGACGAGCCTCAAAGCCGCGCTCAAGGACGGCGCACGACTCGCGCAAACCGACACGAACGCCCGTCGCAACACCATCCCTCAGCGCCTCACCGCCGGCCAGGGCTCGCTCCTTGCCGCGAACGAGGCACTGAAGAACAGCCGCACACTGGGCACCGATCCGAAGAACCAGACCGTCCTGGAACGTTCCGGGGCGCACGTCACCGCGAGCTCGGCCGGTGGAACGTTCTTCGACCTGCCCTTCGCCGCCGCCGAGAACGCTTTCGACGGTGACGATGCGACGTCGTGGCGGTTCGGTGACTTCCAGCGAGCCGCAGGCCAGAGCCTGAACGTGAAGCTCGACAAGCCCGCCCGCCTCGGTGACGTGTCGGTCGCTCAGGCCGATCTCGGTCCCGTCAAGATCGATCGCGCCACCCTCATCGCAGGCGGCAAGTCTGTCTCCGTGCGCGTGCCAGACACCGGCCGTGCCACGTTCCGCATGGGTGGCGTGAACGCCGAGTCCGTCCGCCTGCGGATCGACTCGACCCGCGGCGACGGCTACAACCTCGTCGGTGTTTCCGAAGTGGGGCTACCCGGGGCGAAGGCAGAGCGTGCGGCGCGCACGCCGTCGACTCTGAAGGACCTGTACGACAGCCTCGACGCCGAGGGCCGCACGGCCTTCGAGAAGGCACCGCTCGACATCCTCTTCCAGCGCGTGCAGAACTCGTCCTCCCCGAACGACGACTCCGAGACCTCGCTCAACCGCATCTTCACGATGCCCGACGCCCGTCGCTACGACGCCTCCGCCACGGTGCGCCTCGCGAAGGCCGACCAGGAGCGCTTCTACGACCGCAGCGCGGGCTACAGCGATGCCGTCACGGCGTCGTCGTCGGAGTTCTGGTTCGACCGCCCCGAATACCGTGCGTCCCAGGCCGCCGACGACAACGACAAGACGGCCTGGGTTCCCGGTGGCGCAAGCCCGCAGGGTGCCTGGTGGCAGATGCGCGGGCCCGAGCGCGAGATCAGCTCTGTCTCCGTCACCCAGGCCCCCGGTGAGGGCGGTGAATCACGCACCCAGTGGGCGACGCGGGCCACGGTCAGCGTCGACGGCCGCGTCGTCGGCTCCGGAGTTCTCAAGCCGAACGGCACGGCGTCGATCGACATCGCGGCGACGCGGGGCAAGGTCGTGCGGGTGCAGCTCGACGCCTCGAGCGGGCCGCGTAACGGCGCCCCGGCGAAGTTCACGTCGATCGATACGAAACAAGTGCTGCGCAAGGCTCCTCTCGGTGCGTTCGACGAGCCTGGTAAGAACCGGTGCTTCGCAGTCTCGACGATCAACGGTACGGCGCTGCCGATGCGTCTGTCGGGCGACCGTGTGGCCGGGCCCAAGGACGCCGGCACCCGCTGGACGGCGTGCAACCCGGTTGTCCTCAAGGCCCGCGAACAGCACGTCGAGCCGGTGCGCGACTTCGTCGTCGACTCGCTCGTGCTGCGCGACACCGTGTCGGAGAAGGCGGGGGCCGGCGTCTCGCCTGCCCCGGTCGACTTCGCCGTGACGAAGAACTCGCCGAGCGTGAAGTCCGTGCGCGTGGCGAAGAGCTCCACGCCGAAGGCCGTCGTGCTGGGTCAGAGCTATGACGAGCGCTGGAGCGCCACGCTGGGCGACAAGGATCTGGGACGCCCCGTCCTGCTCGACGGCTACTCCTCCGGGTGGGTTCTGCCGGCCGGCGCCGAGGGCACCGTCGAGATGCGCTTCACGCCTCAGCGTTACGCCAACTGGGCCATCCTCTTCTCGCTTGCGGCACTGTTGCTCGCGGCAGCGCTCGTGGTGCGTGCGTGGCTGACGGGTGCGCTTGTCGGTGGTCGAGACGAGAGCGCCGACGAGGACCTGCCGGCTCATCGCGCGCACCGGTCCGCGCCACAGGAGCGGATGACCGGTGGCGGCGGGTCCCCGGGTCGCTCGGATCGTCAGGTCCTGCTCCAAGCCGGCTTCGTCGTGGCCGCCGCGCTCGCTGTGGGGCTTCCGGGACTCGTGGCGGGTCTCGCCGTCGTGGCGGGCCTGCGCTGGGGACGCGTGACATCACGGGCACTCGTCGTCACCGGCGCTGCCCTGGTGTTCGTGGCGATTCTCCTGTTCCTCGTCCTCAGTCCCGACCTCGGCGAGGTGAGCGCGGATGCGATCTCGGCGAGCCTGTGGCCGCATCGCGTTGCCGGCGCCGGTTTCGTCGTCGCCATCGCAGGCCTCCTGCGCCGTGAAGGCCTGGCCGGGGGATCCCGCGGTGCCGCAACGGCCGAGCCGGCCGCTGACGCCACCGACTCCGCCGACCGCACCGAGGACGAGGGACGCACGCGCGACAGCGACAGCGACGGAGGATCCGAGGATGATTGACAGCCACGTGAGCGCCGGGACGCCTGCCGGGCGCGATGTGGAGGGCGGTGTTGCGCGCGCGGTGAGCGTCATCGTGCCGACGCGCAACAACGAGCGCACGATCGAGGCGACGCTCGCGTCCGTCGTTGTGCAGACCGAGCCGAACGTGACGCTCATCGTCGTCGACAACGCGAGTAACGACGCGACGCCCGAGATCGCCCAGCGGTACGCCGACGTCTACCTCGAGGCGGGCCCCGAGCGTTCCGCCCAGCGCAACCGCGGCATTCAGGCTGCCGAGACGCCGTGGATCGTGTGGCTCGACAGCGACATGATCCTGCCGCCGCGTGCTCTCGAAGTCGCCCTCGACACGGCCGAGCAAACAGGCGCGGCCGGCGTCGCCCTGCCCGAGCGCACGATCGGCACGGGGTTCTGGACAGCCTGCCGTGCCCTCGAGCGTGAGTGCTACCTCGACCAACCGTGGCTGCACAACCCACGCCTGCTGCGCCGTGAGTTCATGGTCGGCGACGGCGAGTTCCACCTCGCGATGTCCGGACCGGAGGACGCCGACCTTCGCATGAAAATGCGCCGTGCGGGACACCGCATCGAACTCGCTCCCATCGTCATCGACCACGACGAGGGTCACCTCACCCTGCGCGACGTCTTCGACAAGCGGCGCTACTACGGCCGAAGCATCCCGGCCCTCGAAGCCGAGCACGACGGTGCCGTCAGCGACCAAGGGCGTGCGGTGCTCGGCGCGTACTGGAGCCACCGCGGCGACCTGGCCCGACGCCCCCTGCACGCCGCCGGCATGGTCGCGATGCGTGCCATGGAGGCGGTCGGCTACGGCTACGGCGCCTGGAGCGCGCGCCGTGAGGCGGCCTCCGGAGGAAAGACGCCGTGACCCACGGTGACGCGTCGCGCCGGCGTGAGCTCCTGTGGCTCTCGCTGCCCGATCAGCGTCCCCGCCGTGAGCTCTACTGGATGTCGCGCATGCCCGACACCCACGTCACAGCGCTGGCCGCCGACGAGCCGGTGGGGGAGATGAGCTGGGTCCCGACGACCTACCGCCGCCCGGTGAAGCGCTTCATCGAGGCCGGCGCTTTCGCTTGGGCCGAGAACCTCGACGACGAACTCGCGCGCGTTCGCCCCGACTGGGCGGTCAGCCTCGAGCTGTGTTCGCTCGTCACCGGGCAACTTTCCCGGCGCCGCCGATCCGGAGGCTTCAAGCAGGCCGTCGTGACGTGGGAGAACATGCCGCGTCAGCCCCTGTACGCCCTGCCGCCGTACCGCCAGGCCGTCGAATCCGCACGCAGCGCCGACCTCGTGCTCTGCATGGTCGACGCCGCCCTCGATCACCTCGACCTCAACGGCTTCGACCTCGAGCGGGCGCGCGTCGTCAAGCCCGGTGTCGACACGGAACTGTTCTCCCCGGCAGCCGAACTCACCGACCGCCCGCGCGTTGTCTTCACTTCGCCGCTGGCACCGAACAAGGGCATCGACACCGTGCTCGACGCGATGGCTCACGTGCGCCGACACCTGCCGGAGGCGCAGCTCGTCGTGGCCGGACGCGGCCCGTTGCTTCCGCTCGTCGAGGAAGCCGCCCGTCGCATGCCGGATTCGGTCGTCCTCGCGGGCTCGCTCGATGCGTCGGGGGTGGCCGATCTCCTGCGCTCGGCTCGGGTGTTCACGACGGCACCCCGCCCGACGTGGAAGTGGACCGAGCAACTCGGTCTTGCCTACCTCGAGGCGCAGGCGTGCGGCCTTCCCGTCGTCACGACAGCCTGTGGTACGAACGACGAGGCGGTGCGGCCGCCGAACCTCGTCGTCGAGGACGACGCCGCAGCACTGGCCGACGGGCTCCTGCACTTCCTCGAGGACGACAACGCTGCCCGCGAGACGGGCCGAGCCAACCGCGAACGGATGGTCGCGGAGCACGACATCGTCACGCAGACCCGTCGCCTCGGCGAGGCGTTCGCCGAGTTCGAGTGAGGCCCGCGTGAGCGTCAGGGGCGAGGGGGAGCGGTCGAGCGCTGTCTCATGGCCCACACGGCATGCAGGCCTGTTGACGGCGACTGCCGTCGCGCTCGTCGTGCTGTCCCCGGCGCTGTGGCGTCCCGGCTTCCTGCTCCACTACGACATGGTGTTCGTGCCCGACCTCCCGCTTTCGGCGGGCACGCTCGGGATGGACGGCGGGGTTCCCCGCGCCGTGCCGAACGACACCGTCGTCGCACTGCTCGACCTCGTGCTGCCCGGCTGGATCACGCAACGGCTCGTCCTCGTCGGGGCGTTCTTCGCCATCGGCGCCGGTCTCGACCGCTGGCGACGCGGCGTCGTCACCACCGTTGTCGCAACCGTCGCCGCGACGTGGAGCCCGTGGATGGCCGAGCGTCTCGCCATCGGTCACTGGGGCTACCTCTGGGGGTACGCAGCGCTCGTGTGGGCCGTCGTCGGTGCACTCGAACTGCGCGCAGCGCGGAGCGACGGCGATGACACGCGCCATCACCGGGCCGTGACGAGCACCGCGGTGGGCCTGGGCATGAGCGCTCTGTCGGGCTCGACGGGCGCCGTGCTCGTCGCCATCGCGTTGGTCGTCATCCTCCTTGCGCCCGGCGCGGGTCGGCCCCGCGCGGGAAGCATCGCCGTCGGAGCAGCCGCGTGGCTCCTGCTCAACGCCGCGTGGTGGTTCCCCTTCCTCACGAGCTCGTCATCGTCCGCGGCCGACGCCACCGGCGTTCGGGCCTTTGCCGCCGGAGCCGACACGCCGCTGGGCGTTCTCGGGTCACTCCTCGGGGGCGGCGGAATCTGGCACGAGCCGTCGTGGTTCCCCGAGCGCCACGCCGTGGTCTTCGCTTTTCTCGCCGCTGCCCTCGTCGTCGTCGGCTTCGTGACGCTCCTGAGGCATCTGCCGGCGCTGCGCTGGGGGATCGGGGCGCTCGGAATCCTCGCGCTCGTCCTGTCGAGCCTCGGAAGCTTCGCCGTCACGGCGCCACTGCTTGTGTGGTTCGTCGAGACCGTTCCCGGCGGCGGGCTGCTGCGCGACGGACAGAAGTTCGTCGCGTTGCTCGTCGTGCCCGCAGCGCTCGGGTGGGGCGTGCTCGCGGCACGTGTCGTGTCACGCGCCCGAGGAACCGCGCTCGCCCCTGTCGCGCTCGTCACGGCCGCCGTGCTGCCGGTCGTTCTTCTGCCGGGGCTTGCGTTCGCCCGCGGTGGCCAATGGGTCTCGTCGAGCTATCCGAACGAGTACGGAGCCGTCGCGCAGCGGTTGTCGGCGTCGTCGGACGCGGCCGCCGTCCTGCCGTGGCGCCTGTACCGGCAGTACGGCTGGAACGGCGACCTCACCGTGCTCGACGCGTGGCAGCGCCTGTCGTCCTCTCCTGTGCTCGTCAACGACGACCTGCCACTGCGTGACAGCACGGTACGGGGTGAGAGTGCGGCTGCCGACCGGGTGTCGAGGGCCCTCGCGAGCGGGGACGCGGCGCAGGTCAAGGCTGCGCTGAGTAGGGCCGGCGTGCGCTACGTCGTCGTCGAGAAGTCCCAACCCGGGGCCGACGACGACATTCGGACGCTCAACCCGATCGGCTCCGTCGTGCACTCGGGACGAGACCTGACGCTCTACGACATCGGCCGTCCCAGCGGCCACGACGGCCCGCAGAGCCTAGGGAACGCGCCCTGGTGGGGCGCGACGGGCCTGGCTCTCGCCGGGGTCACCCTGGCTGCGGGTACGGCGTGGCTCGTGCGGCGCAGGCAGTTCGAACGCGGCGCGCAAGGACACGCTTCGGGTACCAGACAGTAGTTCGCCTGCGCAGAACGTCACATTCGGGCTACACTCGATGAAAATGCGTCGTACGGGCGACGCGTCTCACCGGCGAAGTGAGAGCTGGACACAGCGAAAGGCGGTTCACCATGAGCGCGTCCACGAACAAGGCGGCGTACAACGTCGGCGGTGCCATCGTCGGCATCCTTCTCGCCCTTCTGGCGATCTTCGGTCTCATCCAGACCCAGGGCAACCAGGAGCAGTCGCAGAAGTACCAGTCCAAGATCAGCTACGACGGCTGATCCGTTCGGCCGCACGGCCGAACATGCGCGAGGGCGAGGCATCGAAATGCCTCGCCCTCGCGCTGTTGTGTGTGTGTGGCCCGCACCGGCTGCCGTCGACGACCGGGGCACCGTGTGCCTGAGATCAGGAGACGCTGACGACGTGTGGCCGCTCGTCCGAAGCGAACGCGTCGCGCTCGACGAGGGCACGCAGGCGCTCGACGTGCAGGGGAGTGTCCGGCGGCTGGGGCGCACGCGTCGCGCGCCCGAGGACGTTCTCGAGCGTGTGGTGCAAGTTCCGGCCGGCGCTGCTCCAGCTGAACGAGCGGGCGTAGCGGCGCGCATTGCGTCCGAGTTCCTCCCGGACATCCGCTCGTTCGAGGAGGACGCGCACGTCGTCGATGAGTTCGTCGGTCGTCGAGGCCAGAGCGCCGGTGCTCGCGTGCTGGATGGACTCACTGGGGCCACCGGCCTGGATGAACGCCAGCGAGGGGGTGCCGTGCAGCCCGGCCTCCACGATCGTCAAGCCCCAGCCCTCCTTGTACGAGGGCATCATGACGAGCCACGACGAGGCGAGCAGCGTGTGCTTGGTCTCCTCGTCGACGAATCCGTGGAAACGGACGGCGTCCTCTACTCCGAGATCGCGGGCGTGCTGGGCGATGTTCTCCTGCCAGTACCCGGAACCGACGACGTTGAGCACGAGCCCGGGGAACTGGGGGCGCAGGCGTGCCACGGTGTCCACGGCGATCTCCACCTGTTTGTGCGGCACGAGGCGGCCCAGCACGGTGATGGACGGCTCGGACGTGCGAGGCACGTCCGCGTAGGAGTCGAGATCGCGCGGGTGGTCGTTGCCGCTGTAGACGAGGTCGATGCGTTCGGCGTCGACGCCGAGTTCCACGAGTTCGGCCCGCGTTGCCTTCGAGACGGTGACGTAGCGGCTCTTGCGGTAGACGAACGGCGCGGCCTTCGACTCGAGGAACCAGCCGAACCTCGCGAGGCGCTCACCGAAGATGCTCGACCATTGGTCGCGGTGCACGTGGTGGACGACGGCGACGACGGGGACGCGGGAGACGATGGGTGACCAGAACGGCACACCGTTCTGCACGTCGATGACGACGTCGTAATCGCGGGAGTGGCGCAGCAGGTGCCACAGCCCCGCCGCGTAGCAGGTGAAGCGGTTGCCGGCACGCAGGACGCGGACGTCGCCGTGCATCGTGCGTCGGGCTGCGCCCGGGAAGCGGGCGGTGTGAATCGTCACCTCGTCCCCGAGAGCGCTCATCACCTCGCTCGTGCGCTCGACGAACACCTCGGAGCCGCCGGCTTCGGGGTTCTCGCGGTCGCGCCACGACAGGTACAGCACCCGCATCGGGGCACCTGCGTGCTCGCCGTTCATCCCTGCTCGTCTCCTCGTGCCATTCGTCCGCGACCGTTTCGGGTCGCCCGTTAGAGTAACCGGGAGCCGAACAGGAGGTGTCCCGATTCCCAGGTCTCGATGCGAGGTGTGCGGCCATGCCGTGCAGCCTTGGACGCTCGGCTCATCCGTGCTCGGGCGGTGCACTCACTGCGGGCACCTCGTGCGCTCCCTCCACGACGCGCCCGCGCGTCACCGTGAGCACGCTTACGGCGGTGACCCGACGCTCGACTCGGCGCGTCTCGCCCTGACCTACCGCACGCTCATCGCGGACGGCGTACCCGAGTCGGTGTTCGAGATCGGCTTCGGCACCGGTGCTCTGCTGCGTCGCTTCCTCGACGGCGGAGCCAGCGTCGCGGGAGCCGATCCCGACCAGCTCGAACTCGCCGTCGATGGCCGTGTGGCCCGCGAGGGATCGCTGCACGCCTGCGGCATCGAGAACGTCACGCCCGACGCCCTGCCCGCCGGCGCCGTCGACATGGCCTACGGCATCCACGTGCTCGAGCACGTCGTCGATCCAGCCCTGACGTTGCAGCGCACCCGCGACCTGTTGCGCCCCGGCGGCAGCGCGCACTTCCTCACGCCGGCCGGTGACTGGGCGGGTCTCGGCCTCGTCAAGGACGGCTGGTGGATGCTCGAGGATCCGACACACATCCGCTTCTTCACGGCGAAGTCTCTGAGCACGATGGCGCGGGACGCCGGCTTCGACTCGGTGGAGATCCGCCGCCCCGTCCTCGACTCGCTCGTCCACGGCGCCGCGAGCACGGTTCGCGCCGTGCGCCCGACCGATCGCCCGCGTGGCGTGCTCGCGCAACGCTCGACGATGGCGCTGGCCGCACTCGGTCTGCCCGGGACACTTGCAGCGCGCGCCGCTGTGCCGCGCCTGCGTCCCACGCTCCACCTCGTGGCCAGGGTTGCCTCATGAGCCGCGGCCTTCGCCGCAGCGTTCACCTGTTCCGCGCCTTCCTCGTGGAACAGAGCGACCCGGCGCACTTCTACGGTGAGCTGGCTCGAGACTCCGTCGCAGGCATCGCCGAGCACCTCGACCTGGACGGGGCTCACGTCCTCGACGTCGGCGCCGGACCGGCGGAGTTCGCCGAGGCCTTCCACGAGTTCGGTGCCACCTACGTTCCCCTCGACGCCGACCCCGACGTCGACTCGGTTCGCCACGGTGGCGTCGTCGGGGACGCGGGGCACCTGCCGTTCGCGGACGGCTCGTTCGACGTCGTCTTCAGCTCGAACCTGTGGGAACACGTGCGCACACCGGAGGCCGTCGCCGACGAGATGCTGCGCGTCGTCGCACCCGGCGGGTTGCTCTACATCGCATACACGAACTGGCTCAGCCCGTGGGGAGGCCACGAGACGTCGCCCTGGCACTGGCTCGGCGGAGAACGTGCCGCTCGGCGGTACGAGCGCAAGCACGGACACCGGCCCAAGAACCTCATCGACGACAGCCTGTTCCGGGTGAGCGTCCGGCAGGGACTCGACTGGGCCGAGGCCGCCCGTGAATCCCGCCGGGCCGATGTTCTCGCCCTGCGTCCGCGCTACTGGCCCGATTGGGCCCGCCCGATCCTGCGGGTGCCGGGCCTTCGGGAGATCGTGACGTGGAACCTGCTCGTCCTCGTGCGCAAGCGGTGAGCGACTCCGCCGTCACGCCCGCCCGGGGAGGACGCCTGCGCCGTTTCCTCGCCGACCCGCTGACGAGCGTCATCGCGGCACTCGGAGTGTTGCCGTGGTTGGTGCAGCCCGGCGTCATCCAACCGGACACGAAGATCGACCTCGTTGCCGCACCGGCCCGCTACCTCGCCCGCTCGCTCGACGCCTGGTCCGGGCATTCGGGGTTCGGCGAACTCCAGAACCAGGCGTACGGCTACCTGTTTCCCATGGGGGCGTTCTTCGCCCTCGCGGACGCGGTGAGCCTGCCCGGGTGGGCTGCGCAACGAGCCTGGTGGACGCTCATGCTCATCGTCGGTGCCTCCGGGGCCGCCCTCTTCGCGCGTCGCGTGCTGGGTGTCGGGACGGCGGCCGCGGCCCTCGCAGGAGTGATGTACGCCCTGAGTCCGCGGGTACTCAGCCTTCTCGCTCAACTGTCCGTCGAGACGTGGCCCGGCATGGTGATGCCTTGGCTGCTGCTTGCCGTTCACGCCCGCCGTCGTTCCGGCGGACTCTCGTGGCGGCGCTACGTCGGTGCCGTCGGGGTGCTGTGCGCCGTTATTGGCGGGGTCAACGCGACGGCGTCGCTCGTCGCCGTGCTCGGTGGGTTCGTGTTCGCCCTGGTCGTGGGTGGGGAGCGGTTGCGTGAGGATCGGAGCGTCGGTCGTCGCGATCTCGTCGGCGGACTCGCCCTGGGCGCCTTTCTCGGCTGCGCCTGGTGGCTCGGCCCGCTCGTCGTGCTCGGCCGCTACGCCTACCCGTTCCTCGATTACATCGAGACCTCTCGCATCACGACGGCCGTGACGTCCGTGCCGGGCATCCTGCGCGGCGCTTCGGACTGGGTGGCCTACATCATCGACGCCGAAGGCCACCCGGTCTGGCAGAGCGGCTGGGTCGTGGCGCAGGGCACCGCGTCGATCGTCGCGGGCTGCCTGCTCGCCGGGGTCGGCCTTGCAGGGTTGCTCACGGCACGCACCGGAGCGGGTACTCACCGACCGGTCGTGCCCCGAGGTCTCGGTGCCATGGTGCTCGTCGGTGTCGTCGGCATGGGGGTTGCCTACGTCGGCGCCGTGCGCGGCCCGTTCGCGGCCACGGCGCGCGACCTCCTCGACGGTCCACTCGCCGCTGCACGCAACGTGCACAAGCTCGACCCTCTCGTGCGACTGCCGCTCGTCATGGGCATCGCCGTCGTGGCCGAGCGGCTGCTCGCGCGCCTGCGGGACCGGGGGGCCTCCGTCACCGACAGTGTCGGGGGAGCCGCGCTGCCGACGCCCGCGGTTTGTTGGGGCGCCACAGCCCTCGCGGTGGCCGTGCTCGCCTCGATGGCACCGTTCTGGCAGGGACGTCTCGGGCACGAACCCGGCGTCACGGCATGGCCGGCCTCGCTGCGCGCCGCGGCGAAGGACATCGACGCCGCGGCCGCGCGCGACGGCGGGTCGACGCTCGTCCTGCCGAGCGCGCGCGCCGCGACCTACGCGTGGGGCACGAGTTCCGACGAACCGCTCGTCGCATTCGCTCAGAGTCCGGTGGCTGTGCGTGCCTCCGCACCGCTCGTTCACCCCGGTGCCCAACGGCTCATGGACGCCGTCGATACTCGTGTGGCGTCGGGCGACACGGCCGGCGTCGCGAAGGCCCTGCGGCGTGCTGGCGTTGCGCGGATCGTCGTGCGCCACGGCGTCACGCCGGCGCAGCAAACAACCTCGGCGGCCCGATACGTCACGGCCCTGCAGGGATCGCCGGACTTCACCGGCCACCGGGTTCACGGATCGGGGGAAACTCGCTTCGATGTGTTCGACATCGACGCGTCAACCTCGAGCGAGCGGGGCACAAAGGCCATCTCCGTCCTCGGTGGCCCCGAGTCGACTCTCTCGTTGGCCGCCGCGGGTGTCCTGCCCTCGTCGCCGCTCGTGACGGGACGCAGGGGTGGGTGGATCACGGACGACGTCCGCAAGCGCGTTTACAACAACGGTCGCCCGCCGGCGCTCGCCTTCGGGCCGACGTTGACGGCCGGCTCGACGAGAGACGCGCGTCTCGGCAGCAGAGACCTCGACTTCGAGGGGCGAACGGCTGCCCTCACGACGTTGGCTCTCGACGGCGTCACCGCCGTTGCGTCCGAAGGTGACGCCTCCGACCCGTTCGGAGACGTGTACCTCGGCCCGGGCACAGGGCCCGCATCAGCACTCGATGCCTCGGACGCCACGGCATGGCTCACGCCCGCCCACGAGGCGACACCGCTCGTTCTGCGGTGGGCGCGCGGCGCCTCCGGCGGCACCGTCACCGTGCACGGCACGAGTACCGGCAAGGCCACACTGCGCGGCTTCGAGGTCGTTGCGAACGGCCGCGCCGTCGAAGCCCGGGCGGCGGGCGAACGGGCCTGGAACGTCACCGTGCCGCGCGGCACGACACAACTCGAACTGCGCCCTAAGGCGTCGGCGCGCGACGAGTCATCGGCCGTCGGCATCAGTTCCATCGATTCCGGAGGAGCAGGGTGGCGGGCCGTCCAGGCTCTGCCGGGGCAGGTCGACACGGAGCGCAACGGCGTCCTTCTCACACGTACCCAGCCCTTCGCCGAAGGGAGAGCTCTGCGCTCCGAAGATGACGGCCAGTGGACCCGTCGGCTCACCGTGGCACGTGCTGGAACCATGGGGGTCAACCTGACCTTGCGTGATGGCGGCCATCGCGACGCCGGGAATGTCCTCTCCGTGCGTCAGCGCGACGGCAGTTGGAAGGCCGCCTCGCTCAACGGTTCGTCGGGCTCATTAGCCCTGCCGAAGGGGAAGGTCGACCTCAAGCTTTCACCTGACGTCGAGAGTCTGCGCCTGACGCCCACCGGCGGCGACGCGCGCGCGGCGCTCGGGCTGAGGGACACCGGCGGCAGCAGCACGACTCCGCCCGCGACGACGCACGAGTCCTCCGTGGTGACTCTCGCCTCGACCCAGGGCGCGAACGCGGGATGGAGCTGCGTGGGCGAGGGGACGAGCCCCGTGACCCTCGACGGCTGGCGTCAGGGGTGTGCGGTGTCGTCGACGCCGTCCGCTGCGCAGGTGCCCGAGCTCGCGTTCGCCCCTCAGATGTGGCACCGCGGTGCCCTCCTCGTCGGGGGTTTGGGTGTCCTGATTGCGGCCGTGCTCGCCGGCTGGCCGCGCCGCAACCGTCCCGCTCCTGAGAACACCCAACCGGACGCCGCTGCGATGACCACCGCGGCGGGAGGCCGTACTCGCCTCGGGGCTGTGGCCGGTTGTCTCGTCGTCGGAGCGCTCGCCGTGGCTCTCGCGGGTTGGTGGGCCGTGCCCGCTCTCCTTCTGGCCTTCGGTCTGCCCCGCAGGTGGCGGCCGACGACCGTCGTCGTCGCGCTCGCGTTGACAGGGCCGGTCATGGCGACCCTCGGCGTCGTCGACCGCGCGTCGTCCGGAGCGCTCGTCGGTCAGGTGCTCGGTGTGACAGCGCTCAGCGTGTTCGCCGCGGAGCTCCTCGGTGCCCCCAGCGGATGGCGGGCCGTTCGACGAAGCGGCGACTCGCGTCAGCAAGGAACCACGTGACGACGAGCGTCACCGTGAGGACGAGGACGAACGGGGCGTGGAAGATCCGCAGGCCCAGCGAGGCGAAGAGCACCTGGAGCACGACGAGGTGCCAGAGGAAGACGCCGTAGCTCGTCTCGCCGGACGCGAGTGCGAGGCCGGTTGACGAGCGGCGCTGCACCTCGCGAGGCGCGTTCGTCGCCGCCACGAGCAAGGCGCCGGCGACAATCCCGTACAGAATCTCCTTGGCCGCCGCCGCGAGAACCGTCGGTGTCTCCAGACCGATCGGCCCACCGAGCGGGGTGGCGGCCACCAAGTAGGCCAGCACGGCGACGAGCAGCGCGTGGCCTGCGGTGAGGCGCGAGGCAATCCCTGGTCGCTGTTCGAGCATCCAAGCCCACCCGATGCCGACGCAGAACCACGCAGCGTGGCCGAGGGCGCTCGTGCCGAGCCACCCCCACGTCGGCGAGCCCTGCGAACTGGCGAACGCCTGGACGAGGACCCCGAAGGCCGCCACGAGCACCAACACGACAGGGACGGTGCGCCCTGCAGCGCGACGACGCAGGAGCCACGCGCCGATCACCGGAACGAGGACGTAGAAGGTGACCTCGGTCGTCAGGCTCCACGTCTGGGTGAACGCGCGGTAGCTCTCGTGGGTGAAACCCTGGAGCAGGAACACGTGCGTGAGCACCTGACGAAGCGAGCCGACGGTCCCGTCGATCATGACGGCAGCGCCGAGAACGGCCACCAGGGCGAGCCAGTACGCGGGCATGATGCGCGCGACGCGGCGCCGGGCGTAGTCCGGGGGAGTCGCACGTCCGGCGCAGTAACCGCGGGTGAGCAGGAAGGCGGAGATCGCGAAGAACACGGCGACACCGCTGTCGCCTCGCGCCAGCAGGCGCCCAGCACCGTCCACGTTCGCCGCGCCGGTCCAGAAGGCGACGTGGGAGAGCAGGACGAGCAGCGCCGCGACGGCCCGCAGTGGGCCGATGGCGGGAATGCGGCGCATGTCGATCTCCCTCGCACTTACCATCGGGTAACGTGCGGCGCGCACGCATCGGTCGAATGGAGGCTAGCCGCAGATGAAGGCTCATGAGGGGGCAACCCCCACAGGCGACGCCGCACCGGCCGGTCGTGACTATCTCGATTACCGCAAACCCGTTCTGCGAGCGCGTGCTCCGCTGCGGGTGAGTTTCGCCGGCGGCGGCACGGACGTGGCACCGTTCCCCGAACGTGAGGGCGGCTGCGTTCTGTCGGGCACCATCAGCCAGTTCGCCTATTCGACACTGCGCCCGCGCACAGACGGTCGCATCACCGTGCAGTCCCTCGACTTCGGGTACTCGATCGGGTTCGGCGTCGACGACCCCGTGGAGTACAACGGACAGCTCGACCTTCCCAAGGCCGCCATCGCGCGCATCCGGACGATTCCGGGCGCGCACGCCGTCACGGGCTTCGACCTGTTCCTCCACACCGCAGCGCCGCCCGGGTCGGGCCTCGGCAGCTCGAGCGCCGTCATGGTCTCCGTCATCGGTCTCGTCGCGCAGCACTGCGGCCTCGATCTCACCGAGTACGAGATCGCCGAACTCGCCTACCGCCTCGAACGTGAGGACCTCGGCATCCCCGGTGGTTCGCAGGACCAGTACGCCGCAGCGTTCGGCGGCTTCAACTTCATCGAGTTCACCGGTGACCAGGTTGTCGTCAATCCGTTGCGCGTGCGCGAATCGACGGTGCACGAGCTCGAGCACAACATGCTGCTCGCCTTCACGGGTCAGACGCGCGTGAGCGACCACATCATCGAGGACCAGCGCAGCCGGTACGAGACGGGCAACGCGACCGCGCTCGAAGGCCTGCGGGCCCAGAAGGAACTCGCGGCCCAGATGAAGATCGCTCTCGTGCGCGGCGAGGTCGACACGATCGGGCACCTCCTCGGTGAAGCGTGGCGCGAGAAGCAGAAGATGTCGGAGCGCATCACGACGCCGCTCATCGACGAGGCGATGAAGCGTGCCCTCGCGAGCGGTGCCCTCGGAGGCAAGGTCACCGGCGCCGGGGGAGGCGGCCACATGGTCTTCGTCTGCGAGTTCGAGCGTCGCCACCTCGTGGCGCAGGAACTCATCGACCTCGGCCTCACCGTCTCCGAGCCGATCTTCAGCCGCGACGGCGTCACGACCTGGAGAGGACAGAACTGATGGCTCACCCGATCGAGGACGTCACGCCCGACGCCATCGGCGCCGCGACGACCGCGCAGCTCGATGCAGGCATCGACGCCTGGCTGCACCTCGCCGAGGCGCTGCGGGAACCCGAACTCTTGGCCCAAGTGCGTGCCGCCGGCGAGGCCCTCGTCAGTTCGCTCGCCGCAGGCGGCAAGGTGCTCGTCGCCGGCAACGGAGGGTCTGCAGCGATCGCGTCCCACGTCGCGGCCGAGTTCATCGGCAAGTGCATCCACGACCGGGCACCGCTTCCGGCGGTGAACCTGGCCGAGAGTCTGTCGTCGATCACTGCCATCGGCAACGACTACGGCTACGAGCACGTCTTCGACCGCGGTGTTCGCGCCCTCGCGCGCCCCGGTGACGTCTACGTCGCGATGTCGACGAGCGGTCGCAGCGCCAACATCGTGCAGTCCGTCGCGACGGCGCGGGAGATGGGCGTGACGACGATCGCGATGACCGGGCTCGGCGGTGAGCACCTGCGGGACGCCGTCGACCACCTCCTCGTCGTGCCGAGCGTGCAGACGCCACGCATCCAGGAGGTCCACATGCTGTGGGCCCACGCCTGGTGCGAGGCTGTCGACGTCCTCAGCCTGCGCTCCTGACCGTGACGCCGACGCGGGAGTGGCTCTGCGGCCTCGCCCACGAGCCGTTGCCTCCACCACCCGTCACCGGGGGTCTCGACGCCGTGCTGCTCGACCGTGACGGCACGCTCAACGTTCTGGGGCCCGGCTATCGCACACTCGGCGACTTCGAGTTGCTACCCGGCGCTGCCGAATCCGTGGCACGGCTCAACGCCCTCGGGGTGCCGGTGGTCCTCGTGACGAACCAGCGCGGGATCTCGACAGGCGCGCTCACCTGGGACGCCCTGGCAACCGTCCACGCGCACCTCGTCGAGCAGTTGGCAGCCGAGGGCGCCCACCTCGACGACATCCGCCTGTGCCCGCATGCCTCAGGGGAGTGCACCTGCCGTAAACCGTCGCCCGGCCTCATCGACGCCGTGGTGGCCGAGAACCGCTGGATCGGGCGGAAGCGAACCCTCTTCGTCGGCGATGCGGAGTCCGACGAAATGGCTGCGAGAGCCGCCGGTGTCCACTTTCTCGGCGTG
This sequence comes from Dermacoccus abyssi, assembly GCF_003515945.1. Classification (GTDB taxonomy): domain Bacteria; phylum Actinomycetota; class Actinomycetes; order Actinomycetales; family Dermatophilaceae; genus Dermacoccus; species Dermacoccus abyssi. The sequence continues at coordinate 178,473 of NZ_QWLM01000002.1, read as the reverse complement.
GCGAGTGACCTAGGTCTCATCGACGTGGTGGACTCTGTTCTGGCGCTGTGGGAACGTCCGAGGTCATCTACTTCGTGAATCGGGTCACACGAGGGGCTTCGAAGGTGTTACCGTCGCGTAAGTTTTTTCGTTCCCCTAGGAGGATCCAGTGCGCAAGGCTGCTGTGATGATCGGATTCGGGGCGTTCTTCCTCACGATGGCGCTCCTCATGCGGTTCCACGCCTACCCCAAACTCGCGGTCGTTCCGCTCAACCAGAACACGCAGCAGACCGTGGCTGACGACAACGCGAAGTACTTCGACGCCGACAAGGTGAAGGGCGGCAGCGGCAAGATCCTCACCAAGGCAACCGTCGTGGCCGACAAGGCCGCGAGCGAGAAGGTCTCGGAGGAGCTCGGTCGCGACGTCGTCGTCATCGACCAGTGGCAGTCCACCGACAACTTCGACGACAAGGGCCAGATGAAGGCCCCGCCGATGAGTGCCACGACGCAGCGGGTCGCCATCGACCGCTCCACGGGCGAGGCCGTCAAGTGGGACGGTAACGAGCTCAACGGCAAGCCGGTCGACATCAAGGGTCACACGATCAAGTTCCCCTTCCAGGTCGACAAGGACGCCAAGTACGAGTATTGGGACACAACGCTTGCCAAGGCCATCCCCGTGAAGTTCGCGGGCGAGGACAAGATCAACGGCATGAAGACGTACAAGTTCACGCAGTCGGTCCCGAAGACGGCGTTCACCAAGATGGACGTCCCCGGTGAGATCTTCGGTCTCGACAAGGGCAAGCAGACGGCCGACCGCACGTACGCCAACGAGCGCACCATCTGGGTCGACCCGGTGACCGGCGTCATGATGAAGCTTCAGGAGAAGCAGAAGCAGACGCTCGAGCTGGAGGGCCAGGAGCCCGTCAACGCGATGGACACGACCTCCACGATGACGCCGGAGACGGTGGCCAAGAACGTCGACGAGTACAAGTCGAAGGGCAGCCAGCTCAACATTCTGCGTAACTGGGCGCCGCTCGTGCTCGGCCTGCTGGGTCTGCTCGCCCTGGTCCTGGGTCTCATCGTGTCGATGCGTTCGCGCCGCACGGTCGGTGCCCACGCCGAGGAGCGTCGCGACGACTACCGCGATGACTACCGTGACGGCAACGGGAACGACAACGCCAACATGGTGTTCGGTGACCGCCGCGACGACGGGGTTCAGTACTGACCATGCGCGTCGTCATCACCGGCGGGGCAGGGTTTCTCGGCTCACACTTGGGCGAGACCCTGCTCCGTGGGGGTCATTCAGTGGTGGCCGTCGACAACTTCGTCACCGGCCGCGCCACCAACGTCGCCCACCTCGTGGGTGATCGCTTCACTCTCGTCGAGCACGACGTGACGGAACCGTTCGACATCGACGGCGACGTCGACGGCGTCCTGCACTTCGCCTCGCCCGCCTCTCCGGTCGACTATCTCAAGATGCCGATCGAGACGCTGCGCGTCGGGTCGATGGGTACGCAGAACGCGCTCGAGCTGGCTCAACGAAAGGGCGCGAGGCTCGTCCTGGCGTCGACGTCCGAGGTCTACGGTGACCCGCAGGTTCACCCGCAGCCCGAGACGTACTGGGGGCACGTCAACCCGGTGGGTCCGCGCGGCGTCTACGACGAGGCAAAGCGCTACGCCGAGGCTCTCGTTCTCGCTTATCGCGACAACCGTGGGGTCGATGCGTCAATCGTTCGCATCTTCAACACGTTCGGTCCGCGCATGCGCCCCAACGACGGTCGAGCCATCCCGAACTTCGTGCGTCAGGCGCTGGCCGGTGAACCGGTGACGGTGAGCGGCGACGGTAGCCAGACCCGTTCGATCTGCTACGTGGACGACCTCGTCGACGGCATCCTCGCGATGCTGCTCGAGACGCACGACCCGGGCCCGGTCAACATCGGCAACCCGCACGAGATCTCGATGCGTGACCTCGCGCAGTGGATCATCGACCTCACGGGTACCTCGTCCGAGATTCAGTACATCGCGCGCCCGACGGACGACCCGACCGTGCGCCGTCCGGACACGACGAAGGCGCAGGCGCTTCTCGGCTGGTCGCCGAAGGTGAGCGTCGAGACGGGTCTGGAGCGCACCATCGCTTGGTTCCGCGAGCACCCCGAGGCCGACGAAGGGCACGTCCTCCCGGCGGGGGAGACCGAGCACATCCTCAACCGCTGAGAACACGAACGAGAGGGCCGATCACGTGACCACGTGGTCGGCCCTCTCGTTATCCGTCGGCCTTGCGGACGTCTCCAGGTGCCTGTGGCCGCCGTTGTTCATGGCGAGCATCTTCAGGTTCGGGGCTTTCGCCCGGTGAGGACGAGCGTGCCCGGCACGAGATTTCCTCGAAGGGGACTCCAGCCGCCCCACGTCTGGTTGTTCGACTCCTTCCATGGCAACTCGCGCAGCTGTTCGAGGACGAGCCCGGCGCCGAGCAGCTCCGCCACGCGGGCTTCGAGGGTGCGGTGGTGCTCGGCGTACAGCACTCGCTCACCGCGCGCCTCGGCGTAGGGCGTCGTGTCGAAGTAGGAGTACGTGACGAGAAGGCCGCTCTCGTCGGGCACGTCGGGAAGCGTCCAGCGAAGAGGGTGCGTCGTGGAGAAGGCGACGAGGCCGCCGGGCTTCGTCACGCGGGCGAGTTCGCGCATGAGGGCAGCCGTGTCGGCGATGAACGGAACGGCGCCGAAGGCGGAGAACACGACGTCGAACGCGTTGTCGGCGAAGGGCAGGCGCGACGCGTCACACTGCGCGAGAGCTGGCCCGGTGTGGTTCGGCACGGTCGCCGCTCGCCGGGTGTCATCGATGTGTGCGCCCTGGCGCAGCATGCCCAGGGACAGGTCGGTGGCGACGACCCGCGCTCCCTGGCCGGCGCACCAACGTCCGGCCTGTGCTGCTCCCGAGCCGAACTCGAGCACGTCACGCCCGTCGAGGCAGCCCTCCGGGCCCAGAATGCGCAATTCCGCCTCGGTCCAGCCCTCCGGACCCCAGACGAGCTCGGCGTCACCGAGGAAGGCGCCGTGCTCGGCCATGTACTCGTCGGCCTCGCCGTCCCACCAGGCGCGATTGGCCCGGGTGCTCTCTGGCCCCGATACGGTGAAGCGACCGGCGCGGTCGGGCGTCTCGTTCATGGCCCCGACGCTACGGGAGGGGGAGGCCGTCCGTCGTCGCGGCCCCGCGGAATGACGCGGCGACGAGCGTCCAGCGCGTTCCCAGGCCCGGTTTGGGTGACGGTGCGCCGTTCGATAGGATGAAGGCGCGTATCGCTGTGGTTTCGTGCCCGATCACGTCGGATCCGACCCGAACTGCGCTCACAAGGCTGTCACAGGCCGAAGGACCGCGCAGTGGGAACGACCAGGTGACCGAAGGCGAGACGTTCGAGAATCACAACGCGCGGACGCTTCTTACGGCCGTGCACCGTGAGTTTCGAGTGCGATACCTAGCTTGTTCTGTCCGCTCAGGGCGTGCGCCTTCCGGCTGTGCGTCCTCCCGAATTGCCCACCGAAAGTTACTTCTTACACATGACTTCCACTACGACCTCCCAGATCGCTGTCAACGACATCGGTTCGGAGGAAGAGCTGCTCGCCGCCATCGACGCGACGATCAAGCACTTCAACGACGGTGACATCGTCGAAGGTGTCATCGTCAAGGTTGACCGCGACGAGGTTCTCCTCGACATCGGTTACAAGACCGAGGGTGTCATCCCCTCGCGCGAGCTCTCGATCAAGCACGACGTCGACCCCGGTGAGGTCGTCAACGTCGGTGACGAGGTCGAAGCCCTCGTTCTCCAGAAGGAGGACAAGGAAGGCCGCCTCATCCTGTCCAAGAAGCGTGCGCAGTACGAGCGCGCCTGGGGCACGATCGAGAAGATCAAGGAAGACGACGGCGTCGTCACCGGTACGGTCATCGAGGTCGTCAAGGGTGGTCTCATCCTCGACATCGGCCTGCGCGGCTTCCTCCCGGCTTCGCTCGTGGAGATGCGTCGCGTCCGCGACCTCCAGCCGTACGTCGGCAAGGAGATCGAGGCCAAGATCATCGAGCTCGACAAGAACCGCAACAACGTCGTTCTGTCGCGTCGCGCGTGGCTCGAGCAGACCCAGTCCGAGGTCCGCACCACGTTCCTCAAGGAGCTGCAGAAGGGCCAGGTGCGTTCCGGCGTCGTCTCGTCCATCGTCAACTTCGGTGCGTTCGTCGACCTCGGTGGCGTCGACGGTCTCGTTCACGTCTCCGAGCTGTCCTGGAAGCACATTGACCACCCGTCCGAGGTCGTCGAGGTCGGTCAGGAAGTCACCGTCGAGGTTCTCGACGTCGACATGGACCGCGAGCGCGTCTCCCTCTCGCTCAAGGCGACGCAGGAAGACCCGTGGCAGCACTTCGCTCGCACGCACGCCATCGGCCAGGTCGTGCCGGGCAAGGTCACGAAGCTCGTTCCGTTCGGTGCGTTCGTTCGCGTCGAGGACGGCATCGAGGGCCTCGTCCACATCTCCGAGCTCGCTGAGCGTCACGTGGAGCTGCCGGAGCAGGTCGTCACGGTCGGTTCCGACATCTTCGTCAAGGTGATCGACATCGACCTCGAGCGTCGTCGCATCTCGCTGTCCCTCAAGCAGGCCAACGAGGACGGCGCCGCGGCTGCCGAGTTCGACCCGACGCTGTACGGCATGGCTGCCGAGTACGACGAGCAGGGTAACTACAAGTACCCCGAGGGGTTCGACCCGGAGACCAACGAGTGGCTCGAGGGCTACGAGGCTCAGCGCGAGAAGTGGGAGAAGCAGTACGCGGACGCCCACGCTCGCTGGGAGGCTCACCAGGCTCAGATCGAGCAGGCGCGCAAGGACGACGCCGAGGCTGCTGCCTCCGGCGAGACGGCCCCGACGTCCTACAGCTCGAGCGCTTCCTCCTCGTCCTCGACGTCTTCGTCGTCCTCCTCGTCCAGCTCGTCCTCGAGCTCGACGCCGGCCGAGGGCACGCTGGCTTCCGACGAGGCTCTCGCCGCTCTGCGCGAGAAGCTCACGGGCAACTGATCCCACCGGTGACGCAGTCGCGTCACCACGGATCCTGCGAGAAAGCCCCGTTCGACCTCACGGTCGGGCGGGGCCTTCCGCATGCCCGTGGGGTCGTTAGGGTTGCGGGGTGAACGAACCGAAGGTGCTCGTGCTCGGGGGCACGGCCGAAGCGCGTGACCTGGCTTCCTCGCTCACCGAGGCAGGTGTGGGCGTGCTCTCCTCGCTGGCTGGCCGCGTGTCACGGCCACGGTTGCCCGTGGGCCCGGTGCGGATCGGCGGTTTCGGCGGAGCTGACGGGCTGGCGGCCTTCCTGCGCGACGGCAGGTTCACCCACCTGGTCGTGGCCACACATCCGTTCGCAACACGGATGGCGGAGAACGCTCGCGAGGCTGCCGCTTCGGTCGCGGTGCCCGTTGTCAGGCTCGCCCGACCGGGATGGGAGGGGCACCCTGATGCCGGCACGTGGACGTGGGCGAGCGACTACGCCGCCGCCCGCACCGCGGCAGAAGGCTTGGGCGAACGTCCGTTCCTCACGACGGGGCGTCAGACGCTCACTCACTTCGCGCCATGGGCGAATCGCGACGTCCTCGTGCGGGTCGTCGAACCGCTCGCAGCGCCCTCGCCCCGGTGGACGGTCGTGCTCGACCGTGGGCCGTACGACGTCGAGGGCGAACGCGTGCTCCTGCGCGAGCACGGCATCGACGTCCTGTTGACCAAGGATTCGGGTGGCAGGTACACCGAGGCCAAGCTCACGGCCGCGCGGGAGCTGGGCGTTCGGGTCGTCGTCGTCAGGCGACCCCCATCACCGGCCGGGATGGGCGAACTCGACGACGCAGCAGCGGTCGTGCGGTGGGTGGACGACCAGGGCTAGCTTGCTCGTGCCCGAGGGTCTACCGGCGTCGAAGCCGTCCACCCATGGCGGTCGCGGTCACTGCGGCCCCGAGGACGACGAGGCCGACCTGTCGCGTCAGCGTTACCGCGTGCCGGATGTCACCGACGGACACGGGACGACCGTCGCCCAGCTGACCGCGGTCTTCCACCTGGCCGCCATAGGTGGTGAGCCCCCCGAGCTGCACACCGAGGGCGTACGCCGCAGCCGCTTCCACAGGACCGGCGTTGGGGCTGGGGTGCCGCGCGCCGTCGCGGGACGCGCCGGTGAGCACGCGCCGCGCCGCACTCGTGCCGTCGGTCGCACCTGCGACGGCAGCCGTTGCGAGCAAGCTGACCCGCGCCGGCAGCCAGTTGAGGACGTCGTCGAGGCGGGCGGCGGCCCAGCCGAAGTCCGCGTAGCGCTCGGACCGGTGTCCGACCATCGCGTCGAGTGTGTTGACGCAGCGGTGGAGCACGATTCCAGGAGCGCCCGCGAGAGCACCCCAGACGAGCGTGGCTGCCACGGCGTCCGACTGGTTCTCGGCGAGCGATTCGACGACGGCTCGGGCGAGAGCGTCAGCCTCCAGCGCGCTGGTGTCCCGGCCCACGAGTGACCGGATCCGCCGGCGGGCCCCCTCGAGATCGCCCTCGAAGAGCAACTCGTGCACCGCGAGCGCCTCGCGTTCGAGACTGCGGCCTCCGAGGGCGGCCCATGTGACCGCGGCGGTGACGAGCGTGCGCGAGGCGGGCAGGTGCGTCGCGAGCACCGCCAGCCCCACCCACGGGGCCGTCGTCACGACGACGAAGCAGGTGCCGCGCGTCCGGCTGGGTGCGTAGAGCTGCCGCTCACACGCCAGAGCCCACGTCCCGAAGCCCGCCACAGGGTGGCCACGCTGTGGGTCGCCGAGCAGGCGGTCGGCACCGTAACCGAGGAGAAGTCCGAGCGCGCGTTCGTTCAACGGTGTCCGTCCTTGATGACGAGGGGGCAACCTGCGACCACGAGGACGAGCTGGTCGCAGACCGCGGCGATGCGTTGGTTGAGCCGGCCGAGTTCGTCGGTGAACAGTCGGCCGGAGGCGTACGGAGAGACGAGGCCGAAGCCGACTTCGTTCGTCACGATGACGAGGTCGTCCTCGTAGTTCGCGATGGCGTCGACGAGAGACTCACGCGCGTCGCGGTACGCCGTCTGCCATCCGCGCCGCGGTGTCTCGTCGTTCCAGGCTTCGAGGGCGTCGAGGGTGCGCGAGAGCCAGTTGCCGACGTCATCGAGCAAGATCGGGCCGGTTGTCGCGGTGAGGGCTGCCGCAACGTCGAGGGTTTCGAGCGTCCGCCACGAAGCCGGTCGTCGTTCCTGGTGGAGCCGTACCCGCTCCTGCCAGTCGGCGTCGTCGCGGGGTACGCCGGTGGCCAGGTACGTTGCGTCGGCGAGGAGGCCCTCGGCGTAGGTCGACTTGCCCGAGCGAACGCCTCCCGTGATGAGCGTCTTCATCGCCACGCTCCGGAAGCGAGCACGACGAGGAGGGCCGCGGTGGCGAGTTCGACGGCGGCGCCGAACACGTCGCCGGTGATACCACCGAAGCTGCGACGGCACACGAGGACCAGAGCGCTCACCACGACGACGGCGACGGCGGCCGCGACGCACGCTCCGATCGGCCGCAGGCCGGAGAGAGCCGCGACCCCAGCCAACGCGAGAGCGACGGGCGCGACGACGAGGGCAGCGACGGCGGGGGAGACGGTGCGCGTCATGAGGGCGCCCATTCCTCCGGTTGTCGCGGGGGATGGGCCGGCTGCCAGAGCGGTACAGGCGGCCCGGCCGGCGCACCACGCGGCTGAGACGAGGAGGGGGTGATCGACGAGGGCCGCCACCCCGGCCGCTTCCAGACCCAGCACCACGACGAGGGCGACCGCGCCCATGGGGCCGACGTCGCCTCGCTTCATGACGGCGAGCGCCCGCTCGCGATCCCATCCGGCGCCGAGACCGTCGGCAGTGTCGGCGAGTCCGTCGAGGTGCATGCAGCGGGTGAGCAGAGCGGAGACAGCCACAGCGAGGAACCCGACGACGAGCGGACTGAGTTGCGCGAGATCGGCGGCCCACACCGTGAGGCCGACACCCACCGCCACCGGGAGAGCCGCCACCGGTGCGAGCGTCATGGCGACGCGTGCTGTGGAACGGGAGGTGTCGACCTCCCCGACCGGAACGACGCTCAGGGTGCCCATGGCCAGTCGCAAACCCGCGAGGAGGCTAGCCATCAGCGCCTCCCAAAGCCGTGACGACATCGCCGATCACCGTGATGGCCGGCGGCTCGAGCCCGCCTTGCGCCACGGCGTCGGCAAGGTCGGCGAGCGGTGTGACGACGTGTCGTTGCGTCGGTGTCGCACCGTCGGCGATGCAGGCCGCCGGCGTGGTTGGTGCCAGGCCGTGGCGTTGGAGCTCGCCGGCGATCGCTCGCAGGTTGGCCACGCCCATGAGCACGACGATCGTCAGCCCGCCGGTGGCGAGTGAGCGCCAGTCGACGGTGCAGCGCGGGTCGCCGGGCGGCACGTGGCCGCTGACGACGCTGAAGCCCTGCGTGAGGCTGCGATGGGTGAGCGGGATGCCTGCGAGCGCCGGAACCGCGATCGCGGAGGTCACGCCGGGGACGAGCGTCACCGGGACGCCGGCGTCGGCGCAGGCGATCCACTCCTCGCCGCCCCGGCCGAAGACGAAGTTGTCGCCGCCCTTGAGGCGGACGACCTGCTTGCCGTCGCGGGCGCGCTCGACGAGGAGGGCGTTGATCGTCTCCTGCGGCGTGAATTCCCCGCGCGGGATCTTGCCGACGTTGACGAGTTCGGCGTCCGGCCGGGCGTGCGCGAGTGAGGCCAAGGGTGCGAGCCGGTCGTAGACGACGACGTCGGCCTGCTTGACGGCCTCGAGACCAGCCACGGTGAGCAGCCCGGGGTCGCCTGGCCCGCCCCCGACGAGGACCACCGCCCCCGTTGCGTTCCGAGCGGAACTGCCCGAACTTCGGGCGTCGGGCGCAACACCCTTCAGGTGCGCGGACGCGTCGACGACCAGGGCATACGCGAAGGGGTCCGGCTCCTCGACATGGGTGAGCTGGCCCCGCGCAGCCAGATCCTCCGTGACAGCGGATCGTTCCTGCGCGGGAACGTCGACCCGAAAGCCCCGCTCAGCGAGATCGGCGACGACGACGCCTACGCGCTCGTCGGTGCGATGGACGAGAGCGGTGTTCATCGCATGGGCTCCCTCGTGTTCGGGCCGCCGGTTCGCTGGAGGACTCGCCCGAGGGCGGCGAGGAGGGCGTCCGTCGTCAGCGGGTCACGCACAGCGAGTCGGATCCATTCGGGCCCGAGGCCGGGGAAGGTCTCGCAACGCCGTGTGGCGAAGCCCTCCTCTCGCAGTCGTGCGTGGACGCCCGTTCCCACCTCGACCGTGACGAACGGTGCGCGGGACGGCAAGGGGTCCAGACCGAGCGCGCGCAGTCCGTCGACGAGGTGTTCGCGCCACTGCTCGGTCTCGACAGCCCACTCAGCCACCTGGCGCAGGGCGCTTGGTGACGTCGTGAAGATCGCGGCCTCGGCCGCGAGCGTGTTGACCGACCAGTGCGGTTGGGCGTGAGAGCACAGGGCGACCAGCTCGGTGTCGCCGACGAGGTAGCCCGCGCGCAGGCCGGCGATCGACCAGGTCTTCGTCAGCGAGCGGACGACAAGCAGGCCCTCGACCTCGTCGACGGGTCCGTTGAGGAGCGAGGCGTGCTCGCCGGGCACGAGATCCATGAACGCCTCGTCGACGACGAGGATCCGGCCCGGTCGGCGCAGGGCGAGAAGCTCGGCCCGGGAGTGAAGCGCACCCGTGGGGTTCGTAGGGTTCCCGACGACGACGAGGTCGGCGTCATCCGGAACGCTGTTGAGGCTCTCGCCGAGCCACGTTCGCACGATGTGAGGTCTTGGCCGATGGCCTGCGCGCTTCAGGGCGGCGTCGGGCTCGCTGAACTGGGGGTGAACCACGAGGGGCGTGTCGAACTCGAGACCGCGCGCGATGAGGGTGAAGGCCTCCGCCGCACCGTTCGTCAGCAGCACCTGATGCGGCGCGACCCCGTGACGCGCTGCGACGGCGTCCCGGGCGGCGTCGGCACGGGGGTACGCCGCGAGGCCGGAGAGATTGGAGGCGAGGTGCCGCGTGAGTTCGGCGGGTGGCTGCGCGGCGCGGACGTTGACGGCGAAGTCGATCAGTGCCTCGTCCAGCTCGTCGTCGCCGTGGAAGAGCGTGGGGTTGCCGACCGGCGTTTCCCCGGAGAAGAAGCCTCGTCCGTGGGCACCGGGCGCAGTCGGAGCCTGCGGGCCGGCGTGAACGGCGTCCGCGAACGTGACGGCCCGCTCCGGCGCTCCGGCCCAGTGCGTGTGGAGGTAGGACGCGTGAACGGTGGGGTGCCCGGTGCCCGCGGGATCGAGCGCGAATCCCTCGGCAGCACCGTTGAACTCCCAGGCGGGCTGCCTCCCCGTACGGGGCTCGGTGACGGTGCGGTGGAACTCGTGGCCGCGCACGGGCGGGTTGTCCGGGAAGGCTGGGTCGATCGCCTCGCGGTAGCCGAGGGTGAGGCGCGGGCTCATCGTCGCGCGCGCGTCGATGACGTCGGCGAAGCGGTGCCCGTCGACCTCGGCGAGGAGGTAGAGCATGCCCGCGCACTCAGCGACGGTCGGTACCCCCGCGCGGACAGCCGCGGCAACGTGATTGAGCAGCGATCGGTTCTTCGCGAGCGCCGCAGCGTGTACTTCCGGGAAGCCGCCGCCGAGGTAGAGGCCACGTGTGCCCTCGGGGAGGGCCTCGTCCGTCACGGGATCGAAGACGACGGGTTCGAGGCCCTGGGCGCGCAGCAGCTCGTCGGTCTCGGCGTAGCGGAACGTGAAGGCGCGGCCGCCTGCAACGGCCACCCTGGGCCGTTCGTCACCGGGCGTGAGCTGACGCGCGGGTGGCGTCCACGGTGTCGCCTCGAGCGGTGCCGCGGCGCGGGCCACCTCGAGCAGCGCACTGAGGTCGATGTGCTCTGCGGTGGCACGCGCGAGGTGGTCGAGCGTGGCGCGGGCGTCCGCGCTCTCCGCGGCGGGCACGAGTCCGAGATGGCGGGACGGAACGCTGACGCCTGCGTCGCGCGGCATGGAACCGAGCACACGGATGTCGGCCTCGGCGCAGGCCCGGCGCACTTCGTCGGCGTGCCGCGGCGACCCGGCCTTGTTGAGGATGACGCCCGCGACGTCGAGGCGCGGGTCGAACGAGCGCAGCCCGTGAACGACAGCCGCAACGCTCCGGCTCGCCGAGGAGACGTCGACGACGAGGACGACAGGCGACTGTGTGAGCCGAGCGACGTGAGCCGTCGAGGCGAAACCGTCCGTGCCGAGTCGACCGTCGAAAAGGCCCATGACACCTTCGATGACGGCAACGTCCGCAGGGTCCGGCTGGTGGGCCCCGGCGAGCAGAAGCGGCGCGATGCGTTCCTCACCCTGCATCCACGGATCGAGGTTGCGCCCGACGCGCCCCGTGGCGAGCGCGTGGTAGCCGGGGTCGATGAAGTCCGGGCCGACCTTGGCCGGCGCCACGTTCAACCCGCGCGTGGCCAGCGCGGCCATGACACCGACGCTGACCGTCGTCTTGCCCTGACCCGACGAGGGCGCAGCGAGGACGACGCGAGGGAGCACGTGTGAGTCGCGCGCCGCTGATCCACTCACCATTCGATGCCCCGCTGGCCCTTCTGGCCGGAATCGAACGGGTGCTTCACCTTCGTCATCTCCGTCACGAGATCGGCGACCTCGATGAGCGCGGGGTGCGGGTCACGTCCGGTGATGACGACGTGCTGGTGGCCGGGGCGCGAGGACAGGGTCTCGGCCACCTCGTGCGGGTCGATCCAACCCCACTTGATGGGGTAGGTGAATTCGTCGAGGACGTAGAAGCCGTGTGTCTCGGCGGCCAGTCGTCGCTGGATCTCGCGCCACCCCTCGAGCGCATCGGCAGCGTGGTCCTCCTCGGAGCCGGCGCGGCGCGACCACGACCAGCCGGAGCCCATCTTGTGCCACTCGACCGGGCCACCCTGGCCCGTGCTCGTGTGGACTTCACCGAGCGCTTCGAGCGCGGCCTGCTCACCGATGCGCCACTTGGCGGACTTCACGAATTGGAAGACGCCGATCGACCAGCCCTGGTTCCAGGCGCGCAGCGCGAGCCCGAAGGCGGCCGTCGACTTGCCCTTGCCCGCGCCGTGGTGGACGACGACGAGGGGGCGGTTGCGGCGCTGACGGGTCGTGAGGCCGTCGTCCGGAGTGCTGGGGGTCTGTCCCTGGGGCATCAGGCTGCCTTCCCGTTCGAGGTGCGCGGCGTCGCCGCGGGAGCGATGGCGTCGATGAGGCCGGTGGCCGAAACCTGTTCCAGCGGCACGTGACGGGCGAGCATCCGCTGGGCGAGCTGCCCCGCGAGGCCGAGTCGGAAGCGTCCCGATTCACAGTCGACAACGATCGTCTCGACGTCGAGGGAGTGCCACCTATCGGCCACGTCGAAGGCTCGCTCGAGGGCGCGCTCGCCGCTCGTCGCGCGGCCGTCGGTGACGAGGACGACCAGGGGACGGCGGCTCGGGTCGCGAAGCCGCTCGATGCGCAGCACGTCTGCCGCTTCGAGGAGGCCCTCCGCGACGGGGGTGCGCCCGCCGTGCGGAACGTCGGCGAGCAGGGTCGCGGCTCGGTCGACGGACGAGGTCGGCGGTAGGACGAGGCGGGCGCCGTCGCCGGCGAACGTCACGAGGCCAACCTTGTCGCGACGCTCGTAGGCGTCGAGCAAGAGCGAGAGCACGGCGGTCTTGACCTCGCTCATCCGCTTGCGTGCGGCCATCGAGCCCGAGGCATCCACGCAGAAGAGGACGAGGTTGGATTCACGGCCCATGATCCGCGCATGGCGCAGGTCCGCCGGTTCGACGAGGAGCCCCGAGCCGGGCTCGGCCTTCCGTGCTACTTGCCGCACGGCCGCTTCGCGGACCGTCGCGAGGAGGTGGACCTTGCCCTCACGATCGGGGCGCACACCGACGACACGGCCCGTCGTGGTCTCCGCCCGGCTGCGCCGTCCGGCCTCGCCACGGCCAACGCTCGACAGTTCGAAGCGCTGTGGGCGGTAGGGAGCGCCGACTGATGCCGTGGCGACGGGTGCCGCCGCGTTCTGCGGTTCGTCCTGTGTATCGGCAGGGCTCTGATCCGCCTCAGTCTCGGCATGAGTGTCGTGCGAGGACGTGGGTGACTGCTCGTCACGCGGTCTGTCGTCCTGGGCAGGCGGCGGTTGAGGAGAGTCGGCGCTTGGCCCGTCAGTCGCGTCGCTCCCGTCCGCGGCCTCGGAGTCGGACGGGTCCTCGTCATCGGGCCCCTGCGGCTCGTCGTCCGGGTCGTCGCCGCCCTCGGGCGGCGGGGGCGGTTCCTCGTCGAGCAGCCGATCGAGGAGGTCTTCGTCGAGGCCGGGCGGGTCGAAGGGGCCGCGGCGTCGACGGTGTGCGAGCGCGAGGACGGCCGCTGCGCGGATGTCCTCACGCTCGACGGCGTCGGCGCCACGCCACGCGGCGTGCGCACTGGCCGTTCGCGCGATGACGATGTCGGCACGCATCCCGTCGACGTCGAAGCCGGCACACACGCGGGCGATGGTGCGCAGCGCCCACGGGGAAAGGACAACCCCTCCGACACGCTCCTGGGCCGCGGCGATGCGCTCACGCAGACGAGCCTGATGGCCCGCGAATCGTTCGAGGAACGCATCGGGGTTCGCGTCGAAGGCGAGGCGACGCGTGACGACTTCGGCGCGGACCTCGGGGTCACGCGAGGCTGCGACGTCGACGGAGAGGCCGAAGCGGTCGAGCAGCTGGGGGCGGAGTTCGCCTCCTCGGGGTTCATCGTACCGACGAGAACGAAACGGGCTGCGTGCGTCACCGACATGCCGTCACGCTCGACAGTATTGCTACCCATCGCCGATGCGTCGAGAAGGAGATCGACGAGGTGGTCGTGCAGGAGGTTGACCTCGTCGACGTAGAGCAACCCCCGGTTGGCCTCGGCGAGCAGGCCGGGGCGGAACTCGGCGCTGCCGGCGCCCAAGGCCCGGGCCAGATCGAGCGAGCCACTCACTCGGTCGTCGCCGGCGCCGACGGGAAGTTCGACAAGACGGACCGGGCGACTCGTGGCGTCGCCGTCAGCGCTGTGCGGGCCGTCGGGGCAGTTCGGCTCCGGGGCGAGCGGGTCGCAGCTGTAGCGGCAACCGGCGACGACGTCGATCCGGGGGAGCACGTCGACGAGCCCGCGCACGATGGTCGACTTGGCCGTGCCCTTCTCACCGCGAACGAGCACACCACCGATGGCCGGTGAGATCGTCGTCAGCACGAGAGCCAGTTCGAGGTCGTCTGCGCCGACGACGGCCGTGAAGGGGTAACGGGACATCACGATTCCTCCTGACAAGTGACCACGCTTGCCGTACGAGATGCCGCGGCTCGTGCACGCGGCAGGTGATGACGACGTCCTGGCTCGCTTCGAAGGGAAGCTCACAGTGGCGGGACCGCTCCGGATTCTCACCGGTATTCCTCGTCATGCAACCGGGAGACATCATGGCAGACGAGCGCGCCGCGGTGGTGTCCGGGCCGATCCGAGGTTTCACCTTCCGTCAGTGGCCGCCGTCGGTGCTCAGCGTTGTCGTAGGGTGTCGGCCATGATCGAGGTCGTGGGCATCGGGGACGACGGGTGGAGTGGTCTCTCTGAAGCCTCACGACACCTCGTGGAACGGGCTGACACCGTCATCGGAAGCCCACGTCAGCTCGACCTGCTGCCGTCGATGGGACAGCAGGAACGGCGCACCCTGCCGTCGCCGCTGCGTGACAACCTGCAGTCGCTTGTCGGCGAATCAGGCAGGCACACAGTTGTTCTCGCATCCGGAGACCCGTTGTTGTCGGGCATCGGAACGACGCTGATCAAGGCAGTTGGTCGGGAGGCGGTGCGTGTCCACCCGGCGCTCTCGTCGGAGACGCTGGCCCGCGCTCGGATGGGGTGGTCGGCGGAGTCCGTCGACGTCGTCACCCTCGTCCGCCGCTCCACGGACCGTTTCCTTCCGTTCGTCACCCCTGGTGCCCGTCTCGTCCTGCTCTGTTCGGACGGTGACGGCCCCGCGGAGGTTGCACGCCTTGCCGCAGAGGCAGGCGCCGGAACTGCACAGCTCACCGCGTGGTGGCACCTCGGTGGCCAGAACGAGGGCTCGCACAGCACCACCTGCGCTGCGTGGGGTGACGAACGCACCCCTGACCTCGTCGTCGTGTGCCTCGAGGTCGGTGTTCTCGACGCCGAACCACAAACCCTCGGGCCGGCCCCCGGTCGTGCCGACGACGCTTTCGAGCACGACGGACTCATCACGAAGCGAGACGTGCGTGCCACCGCCCTCGCCCGGCTGCGCCCGTGGCCCGGTCAGGTCCTGTGGGACCTCGGAGCCGGCTCGGGGGCCGTGGGGATCGAGTGGTGCCTCGCTGCCCCGCGGGCCCGCACGGTCGCCATCGAGCGCGATCCCGACCGTGCCGATCGGGTGACGCAGAACGCCGCCCGCTTCGGTGTCTCCTCCCGCGTGGACGTCCACGTCACCAGCACGAGCGCCGCCGTGCGCGACGACGACCTGCCTCGACCGGATGCCGTCTTCCTCGGCGGTGGACTGGATCGTGACGTCCTGGACGCCGCGATCGCAGCGTTGCGGCCCGGTGGTCGTCTCGTCGCCCACGCCGTGACGAGAGAGAGCGAAGCGCTGCTTCACGAGGTACACCGCACGCACGGCGGCTCACTCACCCGCCTTGCCGTCGAACATCTCGAGCCTCTCGGGCGCTTCAACGGCTGGAAGCCTGCCCGTAGCGTCGTTCAGTGGTGCCTGACGCGGCCCCCCAGGTCGAAGGAGTCCGCATGACCGTCCACTTCATCGGTGCCGGTCCGGGTGCGGCCGATCTCCTCACGCTGCGCGCCGTGAACCTGCTCGAGCGCTCGTCGGTGTGCCTGTTCGCCGGCACCTACCTCGACGCGGCCGTGCTCGCTCACCTGCCCGCCGACGCCGAACGTATCGACACGCAACGTCTCGACCTCGACGACATCACGCGCCTCATGGCCGAGGCTCACGCCCGCGGAGCGGACGTCGCGCGGCTGTGCTCGGGCGACCCGTCGATCTACTCGGCTCTCGCCGAGCAAACCCGACGACTCGACGCTCTCGGGGTGCCGTGGGAGGTCTGCCCGGGCGTGCCCGCCTACGCGGCCACAGCCGCCGTCATCGGACGAGAGCTCACGGCCCCTGAGGTGACGCAGTCGCTCGTCCTTACCCGCGCCCAGCGCGATTCGACGAAGATGCCGCCGGGGGAGGAGCTTGCGAACTTCGCCCGCACGGGTGCGACCCTCGCGCTGCACCTGGCAATCCGTCACACGGACCGGTTGTGCGCCGAACTCGCGGAGCACTACGGCCCGGAATGCCCTGTTGTCGTCGGGTACCGCGTGAGTACGCCCGAGCAGCTCGTCCTGCGCGGAACGCTGACCTCGATGCCTGCCCTGGTGGCAGATGCCGGGCTGCGTCAGGCCGCTGTCATCCTCGTCGGCCCTGCCCTCGCGAACGACGACTTCGTCGAGTCGCACCTCTACAGCGCGTGTCGCGAGCGTCTGACCGGCGACTGACGCTCGGCGCCCATCAGGCGGTACTTCAGCTGACGAAGCGCGGCGACCAGACGCGGCCGTCCTCGGTCATCCGCGTCGAACTCGCGCCGACGATGACGAGGCACCCCATGTCGATCGTCTCCGGATCCAACTCGCCGAGCGTCGTCGTGCGCAGTTCCTCGGCGTCGCGACCGACGTGGCGAGCCACGGCCACCACCCGGTCGTGGGGCAGCTCCTCGCGCAGGACGGTGAGTGCGTCGCCGAACTGGTGCGGCCGGCTCGCCGATCGGGGGTTGTAGAAGGCCATGGCCAGATCGGCTTGGGCGCAGGCTCGCAGTCGCGCGTCGATGACATCCCACGGCTTGAGGCGGTCCGACAGCGAGATGAGCGCGTGATCGGCACCGAGGGCCGCGCCCGCGAGGGCCGACGCGGCATGAGCTGCCGTGATGCCAGGAACGACGTGCACGGTGACGTTGCGCAGACCTGCGTCGGCGTTCTCGCGCGCCTCGAACACCGCTGACGCCATGCCGAACACGCCCGCGTCGCCACCCGAGACCACTGCGACATCCTCGCCGTCGGCGGCAAGGCGCAGCGCGAGGGCCCCTCGGTCGACCTCGACGGTGTTGCCGCTCGCGTGACGCGTCAGCCCGGGGCGCTGCGGCACGCGCTCGACGTACGGCGCGTACCCGATGACGTGGGCGACTCGACCCAGGACCTCGGTCGCTTCGGGGCTCAGCCAGCGGTCGGGACCGGGCCCGAGGCCGACGACGTGAACCGTCCCTACCGCGCCCGAAGGGCTGGTTGACGGAGTCGGTGCGGATCCCTCCGCGCGGCCGGCAGCGTCAGCCCGCCTGTCGAGGCCGGGAACGACGACGAGCGCCATGTACGGCACCGTCTCGGGATCGACGTCGGCGACCGGCAGCACTCGTTCACCGTCGCGGCTGGCCCGCTCGACGTACACGGCGCGTTCGAGCAGGTTCGCCTGGCGCAGTGCCTCACGCACATTGGCGAACGTGCGCCCGAGCTTCATGATGACGGCGGCGTCGGTGTCGGCGAGGCGACGCGCGAGTTCCGGCGCGGGCAAGGTGCCCGGCAGAACCGTGAGTACGTCCTCGTGACGGCACAACCCTGAACCGATGGCCGCTGTCGCGCCGGAGACGGACGTGACGCCGGGAACCCGATGCGTCTCGAACTCCTCGGCGAGCAGGTCGTGGACGTACATCGACGAGCCGTAGAAGAAGGGGTCGCCCTCCGCGAGGAGGACGACGGTGCGTCCTGCGCGCAGGTGCGCACCCAGCCGGGCGGCGCAGTCGAGGTAGAAGTCGGCCAGGGCGCCGTGGTACCCGCGCGGGTGGGCCGCCTCCCCGGTCGTCACGGGGTAGACGAGCTCCTCCTCGACGGCGGGCACCGCACGCTCGGCGAGGAGTTCGGCAACGATGGAACGCGCGATGCTCGATCGCTTCGGGCCCCGGTGGTAGGCGACGACATCCGCCGACTCCACGAGGCGGGCCGCCTTGAGGGTGATGAGCTCGGGATCGCCTGGCCCGAGTCCGACGACGTGCAGAGCTGCGTGTGCCGACGCGCTCATGCCAGCTCGTCCCGCGTCGCGAGAGCATTGATCGTGGCAGCAGCCATGGCCGAGCCGCCCCGACGTCCGTGCACCGTGAGCCACGGCACCGGCCCGCCCTCGGGGGCGAAGGTGCTCAACGCGATCTTGGATTCGGCCGAGCCGACGAAGCCCACCGGCATGCCGATGATCGCTGCGGGGCGCGGGCCGCCGTCGGCGATGACCTCGAGAAGGTGGAACAACGCCGTCGGTGCGTTGCCGATCGCGACCACTGCGCCGTCGAGCCATGGCTCCCAGAGCGAGACAGCGGCCGCGGAGCGCGTCGTACCCCACGCGCGAGCGAGGTCGGGCACCGCCGGGTCGCGCAGGGTGCAGCGCACCTCGTTGTCGGCCGGAAGGCGGCGGCGCGTCACGCCGTTCGCGAGCATGAACGAGTCGGTGAGAATGTTCGCGCCGGCGCTGAGGGCGTTGTGAACGGCGTCGGCGACGTCGGGGCTTCCCTCGATCTCACCGACGATGTCGACGTCGCCCGCCGCGTGGATGATGCGAACGGCCGCCGTGTGCAGTGACTCGGGCAGCGTTGACAGGTCGGCTTCTCGTCGGATGGTCGCGAACGACTCTCGGTAGATCGCCTGCCCGTCACGTTCGTACGCATACCGGCGGGTGGGGGGCGTCGTCATCGGTCACCTCGTGCGTCGGCCACGTCGTCGGCGCTGCGCGGCGCCACGACGAGGGTGTGGGTGGAAGTCGGTCGGCCGCAGGCTCGTTCGCAGCCCACGATGTGAAGGCGTCCGTCGGCCTCGGGGGCGGGGGTTGTGCGGGCGATCTCGACGGTGGGGGAGTCGGTGCGGCGGCAGAATGGCGCGCCGATGCAGGCCGTCACACGGCGTCGCGGATCCGTCGCGCTGTGGAATCCGGCCGCAATCAGTTCATCGAGCGCCTCGGGCGACGTGTCGGCGGGTAGGACGAGGCTCCGGTGCGGCGTCACGACGATCCGTGCCGACGAGCCGAGGGTCGCGACCAACGCGTCGGCCAGGACGGGAGTGAGAAAGCCGAGAGGTACTCCGAGTTCGGTGAGCTCCACGCTGCTCACGCCCGTCGGGTCGGAGCCTCGCCCGTGCTCAGCGGTAGTGGTGTCACCGCCTCCATCGTCGTCATCGTCGAAGCCGTCGAACACCGGGGAGTTGGCGGGCAGATCACGCAGGTTCCACACGGCCTCCGACTCTCGGACGGCGAGGAACCGGTTCGCCACGTCGAGCAGAGCGCTCACGGCCTCGGCGGGGGAGCAGGGGCGCGACTGTCGGCCGGCGAGGAGGCGACCGGATGTGGGCGAGAACCTTTGGAACGCCACGTCGTACGGCGCGTCCAGCGAAGGGCCCATCTCGTCGGAGAGTGCGTAGAGCCACCGTCCCGGAAGCGTGGCGAGGGCGTCGTCCCGCTGCAGTCGGTCATCGAGTTCGCTGACG
This sequence comes from Dermacoccus abyssi, assembly GCF_003515945.1. Lineage (GTDB taxonomy): Bacteria > Actinomycetota > Actinomycetes > Actinomycetales > Dermatophilaceae > Dermacoccus > Dermacoccus abyssi. The sequence continues at coordinate 158,890 of NZ_QWLM01000002.1, read as the reverse complement.
AGCCAGTCTAGTTCGGGCGACGGGTCGGCAACAATGTTGCGAACGCGCTCGTGGGTGGCCGAGGGGAGCAACCCCAGTCGCTCCACCGTCCGGACGAAGGGCTCCGGCAGCGGCTCGGGCAAGCCGCGGAGTTGAAGATTGCCGCGTGACGTCAGCTGGACGAAGGGTGCCCCGAATTCCTCGGCGAGAGCGGAGATGTCGACCAATTCCGTTGTGTCGGTGCGTCCCCCAGGAAGTCGCAGCCGGACGATGGCGCCGTCGTCGGCGGCGAACGGTCGCAGGACTCCGGGGCAGCGATCGTGAATCTGGCGGGACGGCACGGCGCCCAGCATAGGGGTAAGCCAGGTAGGGTCGGGGCTGGTCGTGAGCTGCGGAACCCGGTGTGAATCCGGGACGGTCCCGCCACTGTGAGCCCTCGTGCAAGTCAGGAACGCCGCCGCGACCGGCTCGCCGGGAACCCGGGAGAGTCCACGACGTCGACGTGAGCGCGGACACTCACGAAGGAGCGCCTGATGGCTCGTATTGCCCTGATCTCAACCTCCGACACGGACCTGCGCAGCGCGCGGTCCAGCGGTGCGGACTACGCCATCGCCAACCCGGCCCGGCCGCGCCCGATCGGCGAGGTCACCGACGGAGCTGACATCGTCGTCGTGCGCCTTCTCGGCGGACCACAGGACCTCTTCGACGGCTTCGACGCCCTCGCTGCGTCAGGTTTCCCGGTCGTCGTCCTCGGCGGCGAGCAGGAGCCGAACGCGGCGCTCATCGCGTGCTCGACCACCCCGCCCGGCGTCGCCCGCCAGGCCCACGACTACCTCGCTCAGGGTGGTGCGACGAACCTCGCGTCGCTGCACGCCTTCCTCAGCGACACCCTCCTGCTCACCGGTGAGGGCTTCGACCCGCCGGTCACGACCCCGTCGTGGGGTGTCCTCGAGCGCCCGGAAGCTCCCACGCCGGACGGGCCCCGGGTCGGAGTGCTCTTCTACCGAGCCCAGTACGTCGCGGACAACGTCGCCTACGTCCACGCCCTGGCCGACGCTCTCGATGCCGCGGGTGGTGTCGGCGAACCGGTTTTCGTGTCGTCGCTGCGCGACCCCGAAGCCGAGTTGCTCGAGCACCTGCGTCGCTACGACGCCCTCGTCACCACGGTGCTCGCCGCGGGCGGCACGCGTCCGGCCAGCGCCGGCGCCGGTGAGGACGACGAGAGTTGGGACGTTCAGGCGTTGGCCGCGCTCGACGTGCCGATCGTCCAGGGGCTGTGCCTCACCTGGGAGCGTGAGGACTGGCTCGACTCCGACGACGGCATGACGCCGCTCGACGTGGCGACCCAGGTCGCCGTGCCCGAGTTCGACGGGCGCATCATCTCGGTGCCGTTCTCCTTCAAGGAGTTCGACGAGGACGGTCTCGCCACCTACGTCGCCGACCCGGAGCGCTGCGCACGTGTCGCCGGCATCGTGCTCGGCCACGCCCGCCTGCGTCGGCTCGCGCCGTCCGAGCGCCGCATCGCCGTCGTGCTGTCGGCGTACCCGACGAAGCACTCCCGCATCGGTAACGCCGTGGGCCTCGACACGCCTGTCTCGACCATTCGGTTGTTGCGCGCCATGCGTGACGCGGGCTACGACCTCGGCGAGCCCGGTGCCATTCCCGGGCTCGACGGTGTCGGCGGGGAGCACGGCGTCGCACCCGTCGACGACGAGCACCCGGACACCACAGCAGGCAACGCGCTCATCCACGCCCTCATCGCCGCTGGCGGGCAGGATCCGGACTGGCTGACGGATGCTCAGCTCGGCGACGCCCACGTCCGTATCCCTGCCGCGACCTACCGCCGTTGGTTCGACGCGCTACCGAGCGACCTCACCGACGCGATGCGCGAGCACTGGGGAGAAGCGCCCGGTGAGCTCTTCGTCGACCGCCAGGAGAACCCCGACGGTGACATCGTCGCGGCGGCCATGCGCAGCGGCAACCTCGTCATCCTCGTCCAGCCGCCGCGCGGGTTCGGCGAGAACCCGATCGCCATCTACCACGACCCCGACCTTCCGCCCACGCACCACTACCTCGCCACCTACCGCTGGCTCGAGGAGGAGTTCGGCGCGCACGCCGTTGTCCACATGGGCAAGCACGGCAACCTCGAATGGATGCCGGGCAAGAGCCTGGGCATGTCGGCCTCCTGCGGCACGGACGCGGCCCTCGGCAGCCTGCCGCTCATCTACCCGTTCCTCGTCAACGATCCGGGTGAGGGCACCGAGGCCAAGCGCCGAGCGCACGCGACGATCGTCGATCACCTCGTGCCGCCGATGGCCCGCGCCGAGGGGTACGGCGACATCGCGCGCCTCGAGCAGCTGCTCGACGAGTACGGAAACGTCTCGGTCATGGACCCGGCGAAGGCGCCCGCGCTGCGCGGTGAGATCTGGACCCTCATTCGGGCAGCGGAGCTGCACCACGACCTCGGTCTCGACGAGCAGCCGGACGAGGACGACTTCGACGAGTTCGTCATGCACGTCGACGGGTGGCTGTGCGAGATCAAGGACGTCCAGATCCGTGACGGTCTGCACGTTCTCGGGCGCGCGCCGGAGGGCGACGAACTCGTCAACCTCGTCGTGGCGATGCTCCAGTCCCGCCAGCTGTTCGGCGGCGGTGGTGACGGTGTTCCCGGCTTGCGGACCTCCCTCGGACTCGAGGTGACGAGCACCGATCGCACCGCGACGGACGCCGCGCAGGAGCGGGCACACGCCCTCGTCAGTGCCTTGGCGCAGGCGGGATGGTCAGCCGACGCGGTGTCCTCCATCGTCGCGGAGCAACTCGACGGTCTGGCCGACGTCGACCGCTCGGGCGTCGAGGCCTCGCTGACGTTCGCTGCAACCCAGGTCGTGCCCCGCCTCGCCCAGACGCCTGACGAGCTGACGGCCGTCCTCCATGCCCTCGACGGTGGGTACACGCCGGCCGGCCCCAGCGGCTCGCCGCTGCGCGGCCTCGTCAACGTGTTGCCGACGGGCCGCAACTTCTACTCGGTCGACCCCAAGGCCATTCCGAGCCGTCTCGCGTACGAGACGGGCACGGCCATGGCCGACTCGCTGCTCGCGAAGTACCGCGACGAGCACGGTGAGTGGCCCGAGTCCGTGGGCTTGTCCGCGTGGGGCACCTCGGCGATGCGGACGAGCGGCGACGACATCGGCGAGATCCTCGCCCTGCTGGGCGTCACGCCGACCTGGGACGAGCAGTCCCGACGCGTCGTCGGCCTCGAGCCGATCCCCCTCGACGACCTCGGCCGGCCCCGCATCGACGTCACGGTGCGCATCTCGGGCTTCTTCCGTGACGCGTTCCCGCACGTCATCGCGATGCTGGACGACGCCGTCCGCCTCGTCGTCGACCTCGACGAACCCGACGACATGAACTTCGTGCGCGCCCACGCCCGCGCCGACGTCGTGGCCCACGGCGACGAGCGCCGTGCTCGCACGCGCGTGTTCGGTTCGAAGCCGGGCTCCTACGGGGCCGGTCTGCTGCAGGTCATGGACTCGGGCAACTGGCGCAGCGACGCCGACCTCGCCGAGGTGTACACGACCTGGGGCGGCTACGCGTACGGCCGCGACCTCGACGGCGCTCCGGCCCGCGACGACATGGAGCGCAACTACCGCCGCATCAAGGTGGCGGCGAAGAACGTCGACAACCGCGAGTCGGACATCCTCGATTCGGACGACTACTTCCAGTACCACGGCGGCATGGTGGCCACGGTCAAGGCACTCACGGGTGAGGAGCCGGAGGCGTACGTCGGCGACTCGACGACGCCCGACGCCATCAGGACCCGCACGCTCACGGAGGAGACCTCGCGCATCTTCCGTGCGCGCGTCGTCAACCCGCGCTGGATCGCCGCGATGCGACGTCACGGATACAAGGGTGCCTTCGAACTGGCCGCCACCGTCGACTACCTCTTCGGCTTCGACGCGACGAGCCACGTCGTGCCCGACTGGATGTACGAGCAGATCGCCCAGTCCTACGTGCTCGACGAGCAGACGCAGGAGTTCATGCGCCACGCGAACCCGTGGGCGTTGCACGGCATCGTCGAGAAGCTCGGGGAAGCCGCCGACCGTGGCCTGTGGGAGAACCCGAACCCGGAGACGATGGCCGCGATGCAGCAGGTTTACCTCGACGTCGAAGGGGAGCTGGAGCAGTGACGCCGTCGGGCGCGCCCCGACGACCGCGACCGACGGTCGGGGACGCCTCCTCCGCACGGGAACGCCGGGAGGATCCGCGCGGCTGGGCCATGGGTGAGCAGGTCACCGAGGCACTAGGGCAGGTCATCGCCGGGCGACGTGACATCCGTCGGTACCGGCCGGATCCGGTTGAGCCCGAACTGCTCGAGCGGGTGCTCGAGGCGGGTCACAGCGCGCCCTCGGTGGGCCACAGTCAGCCCTGGCGGTTTGTCGTCGTTCGCTCACCCGAGACGCGCGAGCGCGCAGCGCACCTGGCGGACACGGCGCGGCTGCGTCAGGCACGTGACCTGCTGCCGGAACGCGCCGCGCGCCTCCTCGACCTCAAGCTCGAGGGTCTGCGGGAGGCACCCATCGGCATCGTCGTGGCCTGCGATCGGCGGACGCAGGCGAACGGAGTTCTCGGACGGGCCACGTTCACCGAGACGGACGTCTGGTCGTGCGCCTGCGCCATCCAGAACATGTGGCTCACGGCGCGCTCGCTCGGCCTCGGGATGGGGTGGGTGACGCTCTTCGAGCCGTCCGACCTGGCCGGCCTCATCGGGGCACCCGAGGGAGTCGAGACGCTGGGGTGGATGTGCCTGGGCTGGCCGGACGAGCGCCCGCCGGAGCCCGGCCTGCAGCGCGCGTCCTGGTCGACGAAGCTGCCGCTCGAGGAGGTCGTGCTCGAGGAGCGGTGGCCCGAGGGCGACGGGGCACCGGCGCAACCGCTGTCCCACCTGCGCGCACCCGGCGGCGACGCACTCGTCGACGCTGGGGACGGCGCGGACACCCTGCTCGCACCGCCGGAGTCACTGGGCATCCTCGACCGGGCCCTCAACCGTGTCGTGGCAACGTCCGGTCCGCAGACCTCCGGAGGTCGCCTGATCCTGGCGGGTGCCGACCACCCCGTCGTGGACCTCGGCATCAGCGCCTACGAGGCGCACGTGACGGCCGACGTTCTCGCGCACGCCCTGACCGAGCCGAGCTCGCTCGGAGCAGCACACGCCCGTGCGGCAGGTCTTGCCGTGGACGTCGTGGACGCCGGCGTGAAGGAGGCTGTCACCGGGGCAGTCGATGCACGACCCCGTGGCAAGCGAGGCAACCTTCGGGACGCCGACGCCCTCACCGACAACGACCTGGAGCGCTGCGTCACCGTCGGTGAGAACGTCGGGCGGCGGGCCGCCGCCGACGGACTGGTCGTCCTCGGCGAGGTGGGTGTCGGCAACACGACCGTGGCGGCCGCACTGACGTGCGCGCTGCTCGGCGTCGACGCCGACGACGTCGTCGGGCTCGGTTCGGGAGCCGATGCTGCGATGTCGAAGCGCAAGCTCGAGGTCGTCAGCGCCGCCATGGAGCGTTCGGGAACCTTCGGCTCGGACGCCGACGCTGCCCGGCGAGCCCTGCGTTGTCTCGGAGGACCCGAGATCGCCGTTCTCACGGGAGTCTGCCTCGCAGCGGCGGACGCCGGCACGACGATCGTGCTCGACGGACTCGCGACCTCCGTGGCCGCGCTCGTCGCGTGCCGTCTCGAGCCGGCGGTGCAGGGTTACCTCGTCGCTGGCCAGCGCAGCAGGGAGAAGGGGCACGCACTCGTCCTCACGGAACTCGGACTTGAGCCCTTGCTCGATCTGCGTCTGCGTGCCGGTGAAGGTGTCGGCGGAGTGCTCGCCGCCGGGATGCTCCTGCGCGGGCTCGAGGCGCGCCGCACGAGCATCAGGACGACCGACTGAGGCGTGTCACGACCGCCAGGGCGTGATGTAGTCGTTCGCCGGCCAGCCCTCCACAGCTGCCAGCAGCTCACCGGCCGTCGCGCCGTCCAGCTCCTCACGGATGATGTCCGCGTGGCCCGCGTGCCGAGCGAACTCCTCGACGTGGTGGACGTAGAGGTAGCGCAGCTTCGCTGGGCGCGCCTCGTCCATCCCGAACCACGGCATGGGCCCCACGGGCAGTTCTGTTTCGACGTCACCCTCTCGACACATCTGTGTGTACTGGGCACGCACGTCGTCGAAGACCCCGAGAAGCGCGTCGAGCGTCTCCTCCGGGGTGGGCGTGAAGCTCGCGGCGAACGCCTCGAACGGCTGGTCGTATTCGTGGTGTCGCGCCGGACAAGGACTGCTTCATGCAATAGACGATGTGCTTGACGATGCCGCTGATGCTGAGCGCACTCCGCAGCGGCGTCCGGCGGGCCTGCTCGTCGTCGAGGCCGTACGCGCTCGCACGGATCGCGTCGAGTTGGACATCGAGGTAGTTGCACAACGTGGTGCGTTCGTCGTCGATCTGGGGCAGGTACATGGCGGTTCCCTTTCGTCATTGGCTCGTGCCGTAGAACCATATGAGCGCACCTTCCGGACAGGTTCGGTCCGCTGTGTCGGGCAGGATGAGCACATGGCGGAAACGACACACCGCGTCCTGCGCCTGCTCGGACTCCTGGAATCGCGCACGTCCTGGCAGGGGCAGGAACTCGCGGATCGCCTCGGGGTGACCGAGCGCACGGTACGACGCGACGTGGTGCGTCTTCGTGAGCTCGGGTACCCGGTCGAGGGCGAACGTGGACTTGACGGCGGATACTGCCTCGGGGCTGGGCGCGGTTTACCGCCGCTCGTGCTCGACGACGACGAGGCCGTGGCGATGGTCGCGTGTCTACGAATGGCGGCACTATCGGGCACCGATGAGATCGGTGAGGCGGCCCTTCGCGCGCTGACGAAGCTGGATCAAGTCCTCCCTCCGAGGCTTCGCGCTGTCGCCTCGGCTCTGGACGATGCCACGCGCGCACTGCCACGAACGCGGCCCGCGGTCGATCTGCGCGTGCTGCAGCAATTGGCCACGGCACAGCGCGACCGGACGCTGGTGCGGTTCGGCTACCGCAAGGCCGACGGCGAGACGTCCTTGCGTGAAGTGGAACCTGGGCGACTCATCACCCAGGGAGAGCGCTGGTATCTCCAGGCGTATGACCGAGGGCGTCAGGATTGGCGCGTGTTCCGACTCGATCGGATGGACGAGCTTCGCGTGACGTCCTGGTCGTTCGCGCCGAAAGCGGTGCCGCCTCATGATCAGCACCGTGATCTGGAGGAGAGGTTCGAGTGCGTCCTGCGCTTCGAGATGGCCGTCGACGTTTCGCGGGTGGCTCGCAGGATCCCCGCGGCCTTCCGCGAAGAACTTGAGGCCACGGCCACAGGCTGCCTCTTTCGGGTGGGCGCGCTCAGTTGGAATGTTCTCGCGTGGGAGATGCTGGGCGTCGCCCGGGATCTCGAGAGTCCGGTTCGGGTTCCCGCCCAACCACACGCCGAGGCCTTCCGCTCGGCCTGTGACCGCATCACGCGCCAGATGCAGACGCTGGTGGTGGCAGGGGATTCGTCGGCGCCGGTGGACGTGAGGCGTCAGGCTTCGGCAGCCGAGGCCGACGACACGGCACCGAGGGCGTAGACGTCCATGATCCATCCGTGCTCGGCGCGCAGCCGCGCGCGCAGGTCGACGATGTCGTCGATGACCTCGTCGAGCGGCCCGGAGCGCAACTCCTGTTGAGGTAGCCCGAGGTAGGCACCCCAGTGGAGGACGAGGTCGGGTGCCCGCTCCCGCAGGCCCGCACAGTGAAGCGAGCCGTCGAGCATGACGACGAACGCAGCGTCCGGGCTCCAGTCGGCTTCGAGTCGACGTCCGGTCGTGATGTGGATCGGCTTGCCGATCTCGTGCAGGACGATGCCGTGCTCGGCCGCGAGGGCCTGGAACGCCGATATGCCGGGTACGACGTGGACGTCGAAGTCGCGGGTAGCGCGCATCCGCTCGACGACGCGGATCGTCGAGTCGTAGAACGCCGGGTCACCCCAGACGAGGAAGCCAACGCTCACCTCGGGATCGAGGGCGTCGATCGTGTCGCCCCACAGCTGCGCGCGCGCCTCGTGCCAGTCGTCGACGCCTCGGCGGTACTGGCCGCCATCGCGCTGCGCGTCCGGCCCGCGCTCGGGGTCGGGCAGCGTGACGAAGCGGTAGCTGCCCGGCTCGAGGTGGCGCCGGCACAGCTCTTCGCGCACGGCCACGAGTTGGGCCCTGTCCTCGCCCTTGCCCGCGACGAGGAAGACGTCGACCTCGCGCATCGCGGCGATCGCGCCGAGCGTGAGGTGATCGGGCGCGCCGGCACCGATGCCGATGACGTTGACTCTTCTGCCGGTCACGGTGCCTCCTGGGCGAGTTCGAGAAGGTGATCGAGGTCGAGCGACGCCTCACACGCGTCAGCGAGGGCGTCGATCATCGCGCTGCGTCGCGCGCGGAAGCCTGGCGCCGTGAGGTCGGGCGTCCACGCGGAGCCGACCGCCGCTGCGACCTCGGTGAGCCAGGCGCGTCGGAAGCCGTCGTTCTCGAAGGTGCCGTGCCAGATCGTGCCCCATACCGAGCCCGAGGCCGAGCCGCCGGGGAACGTCGGTTCCGCGTCGACGACGCCGTGATGGATCTCGTACCCGTCGACGTCGTGGCCTTTCCACCGTTCATTCGGGCGGGCGAGCACCTTCTCGTCGTGGAACGTCACGCGGCCGGCGAGCACGCTCAACCCCGTGACGGTGCCGGCGGAGGATTCGACGGCATCCTCGATCGTCTCGACGAGCATTTCGTACCCACCGCAGATGCCGAGCACCGGCCGACCCGCTGCTGCACGCTCGGTGACGACGGCGTCGAGGCCCTGGCGACGCAGCCATGCCAGGTCGTCGACGGTGGCACGGCTGCCGGGCAGGACAAGGAGGTCGGCTTCTCGGCAGCGATCGAGGTCGGTCGTGATGTGGACGTCGATGCCCGGTTCGGCGGCCAGCGCGTCGACGTCCGTCGCGTTCGACGTGCGCGGAAACCGCACGACAGCAACCGAAAGGCGCTCGGACATCGCGTCGCCGTCGGGTCGCCAGCGGCCGATCGACAGGGCGTCCTCCGAGTCGAGCCAGACGTCCGTGAGCCAGGGGAGCACCCCCGCGCACGAGAGGCCGGTTCGTCGACTGATCTCGTCGAGGCCCGGCGTGAGCACTGACGCGTCACCGCGGAACTTGTTGATGACGAACGTGCGAAGGAGCGCACGGTCCTCGTCGTCGAGCAACGCCCAGGTGCCGTAAAGCGCTGCGAGCACGCCGCCCCGGTCGATGTCGCCCACGAGGGCCACAGGTAGGCCGAAGCGCCTGGCCAGACCCATGTTGACGTAGTCACCCGCCCGAAGATTGATCTCCGCCGGGGAGCCTGCACCCTCGGTGACGACGAGGTCGACGCTCGCCCGGAGTTCCTCGTACGCGGCGAAGGCTGCTTCGGCCAGGTGGGTGCGGCCCGTCGCGTACTCACCGGCCTCGAGCCGTCCGGCAGGCTTGCCGCGCACGACGACGAACGCCTGCCGGTCGCTGCCCGGCTTGAGGAGCACAGGGTTGTGCACCCCGCTCGCCTCGACACCGGCCGCCTCGCACTGCAGGTACTGAGCGCGCCCGATCTCCGCGCCGTCGGCGCACACCATCGAGTTGTTCGACATGTTCTGCGCCTTGAACGGCGCGACGCGGACCCCCTGGCGTGCCCACGCACGGCACAGGCCCGTGACGACGAGCGACTTGCCTGCGTCGGAGGACGTACCGGTCACGAGAAGGCCACTCACGAGCGTCCACCCTAACGGTCACGACGGCGTCTTCGGGGGCATGATGGTGCCGCCCGCGCCTGATCGGTGCGGCTCGTTGCGCGATAAGGGGCTCTCGAACGATGGCACGTTTCATTTCCTCCCGATACCAGGGCGATTCGTCGACGCAGATGTCGGTCTTCGCCGACCGCGCCCGCGAGTTCGACGACGTCATCAACTTCAGCCTCGGTGACCCCGACCTCACCACCAACGAGGGCGTCATCGACGCTGCCGCAGCGGACGCCAAGGCCGGGCACACGCACTACACCTCCAGCCTCGGCGACCCCGAACTGCGTGAGGCGATCGTCGAGATGTACTGCACCGATCACGCCCTCAAGCGCCCCGTCGACGACGTCATGGTGACGACGTCCGGTTGCCACGCGATGTGGCTCGTCATGGAGACGCTGCTCGACGACGGCGACGAGGTGCTCGTCATCGAGCCGTACTTCACGCCGTACCCGCACCAGGTCCGTCTCGCCCGCGGCGTGCCCGTCTTCGTGCCCACGCGCAAGGAGAACGGCTTCCAGGTGACCCGTGAGGATCTCGAGGCCGCCGTCACGCCGCGCACGCGGGCCCTCATCGTCAACACGCCCTGCAACCCGACGGGCGTCTCGTGGTCGCGCGCCGCGCTCGAGACCGTGGCCGAGGTGGCGAAGGAACACGACCTCGTCGTCATCGCCGATGACATCTACACGTCGTTCACGTACACCGAGCCCTTCGTGCCCTTTGCCTCGCTGCCGGGCATGGGGGAGCGCACCATCACCGTCGGCTCCTTCAGCAAGGACTTCATGATGACGGGGTGGCGCGTCGGTTGGATCATGGCCCCGGCCGAGTTCGTCTCCACCGCGCGCGACGTCAACGAGAGCAACGTCTTCACCGCGCCGTCGGTGAGCCAGCGTGCGGCTCTGCACGCCCTGGAGCGCCGGCACGAGTTGCAGCCCCCGGTCAAGGAGCTCTACCGCCGCCGTCTCGAGCGGGCGTACGAGCGCGTCCGGGCCCTTGCGAACATGGATGCCCTCGCGCCGCAGGGGGCGATCTACCTGTGGGCGGACATCCGCGCGACGGGCCTCACGTCCGTCGAGTGCGCCGCGCGCATCGTCGAGGAGGCGCACATCCTCACCATTCCGGGAACGGCTTTCGGTGAGTCCGGTGAGGGCTTCCTACGCCTCGCCGTGACGGTTGGGGAGCAGCGCATCGACGAGGCCTTCGACCGGCTCGCCCGGATGAGCATTTTCAGCGATTCCGCTGCCGGAGAGTGACGTACCGCCAGCGCTGAGACGGGGGATTGACTACCATGGCGGATCGTGCCGTCCGGGCACAGGTTCGCCGAGGCTCCGGGGTCGTTGGGAGTTCGGTGAATTTCGACCAACCCCTCTGAGACTCTCGTGAACTCGATCTCCACACGTGCCCACGACCGCCTCGGTCTGCGTACGTCGCCCATCATCTTTTTCGGCTCGGCCTTCCTCATCGTCCTGTTCACCGCAGGGATGGGTCTGTTTCCGGGGCCGGTTCAGACGTTCTTCGGTTCCATCGCGCACTGGTTGCGCTACGACATCGGCTGGTTCTACACGGCCGGGGCCACGCTCCTCGTCGTCTTCTCCGTCGGGCTCGCCATGAGCCGCTACGGCCGCATCAAGATCGGTGCGGACGACGCCGAACCCGAGTACTCGGGGCTCGCGTGGTTCGGCATGATGTTCGCCGCCGGCGTCGGCGCCGTCCTCATGTTCTGGGGCATCGCCGAGCCGATGAACCACTACGCGAACCCGCCGATGGGCGACAAGGCGTTCACCGACGCCGCCGCCTGGCAGGCCATCAACATCGCCAACTTCCACTTCGGCATCCACATGTGGGCCGTGCTCATCGTGCCCGGCCTGTCGTTCGGCTACTTCACCTACAAGCGCAACCTGCCGCCACGTGTCTCCTCGGCGTTCCACCCGGTCCTGGGTGACCGCATCCACGGTCCGATCGGACGCACGATCGACATCATCTCGATCGTCGCCACCGTCTTCGGTCTTGCCGTGTCGACGGGTCTCGGTGCGCTGCAGATCAACTCCGGTATGAAGTACGTCTTCGGCGTGCCGATCTCCGGCATGGTGCAGGCTGCGATCCTCGCGGTGATCACCGCTGCAGCGCTGACGTCCGTGCTCGCGGGTATGGACAAGGGCGTCAAGCGCCTGTCGTACGCGAACATCATCCTCGCGATCGCGCTCATGCTCTTCATCCTCATGAACGCGGCGTCGACGTCCGACCTCATGCGCAGCATCATCGAGGCGTCCGGTCGCTACCTCAGTGCCCTGCCGGTGCTCAGCACCTTCAACGACAGCTTCGGTCACGGCCAGTGGTCGGGTGACTGGACCGTCTTCTACTGGGCCTGGACCGTGACCTGGGCGCCCTTCGTCGGCATGTTCGTCGCGAAGATCTCCCGCGGCCGGAGCATCCGTGCCTTCGTGGCCGCGTCCCTCGGCCTGCCGACCGCGTTTGTCGTCGTCTGGATGTCGATCTACGGCTTCTCGGCCATCACCTCCGATCGCGCGAGCGCGGACAAGCCGGGTACCGGTGGCGAGCTGACGAAGACGATCGTCGATGACGGCCGCGTGCAGGACGCCCTGTTCCAGTTCCTCAAGGACATGCCGCTCTACGGCGTCACGGCGACCCTGGCACTCGTCGTCATCGTCGTCTTCTTCGTCACGTCGATCGACTCGGGTGCCCTCGTGCTCGACGCCATGGCGAACGGCCACGAGGACATGGGGACGCGCCGTCAGCGCGTGTTCTGGTCGTTGTCGGTCGGAGCCGTCTGTGCGGCGATCATCCTCACCGCCGGCGACAACGGCCTCAACGCGCTGCAGGAGGTCATCATCGTCATCGGCTTCCCGGTCATGATCCTGACGATCCTCCAGGCGTTCCTCCTGCTGCAGGCGCTGCGCGAGGACGCGGGCGCGGCGAAGCCGATCCGCACGCGACAGTGGAAGAAGGTTCTCCCGCAGGAGGAGTACGAGCGCCGCGCGGCCGAGAACAGCGAGGACATGGACGAGTACGTCGTCCTGCCCGAGTTCGAGATCGGCACCGAGCCCGAGTACGAGACGCACACCCCGACGACGTCGCACACGCAGGCTCTCGCGGCCAGTCGCGCGGCCGTGTCGATCGGTCTCACGGGCGCCGTGGCCTCCGGAAAGTCCGTCGTCGCCGACGAGTTCGAGCGTCGTGGCGCAGTGGTCGTCGAGTTCGACGAGCTCATGCGCGAGGTGCTCACACCGGGCCACGAGACGCTCGAGGACCTGCGCGCGGTCTTCTCCGAGGAGATCGTCCACCCCGACGGCACGATCGACTGGGAAACGCTCGACGGCCTGACGACGGAGAGCCACTCCGCCCGTCGGCGCCTGTACGACGTGGTCGGGCCTGCCGTCCGCGAGGTGGCCGACGCTCGGGCCAAGGCGGTCGGCGAGGATTCCGTTCTCGTACTCGACCTCGCGCTGCTCACCGAGTCGACGCCGCGCGACTTCGACCAGGTCGTCGTCGTGTCGGCTCCGGTCGAGCTGCGCGTGGGGCGCCTCATGGCGGAGCGCGGTCTCACCCGCGAGCAGGCATGGGCGGAGATCGACGCCGACACCCAGCAGAGCGAGCGCGAGGACGCTGCGGACTTCGTCATGGAGAATGCAGGAACACGCGACGAACTGCGTGAGCTCGTCGACGCCCACTGGGACGAGCACGTGCAGCCGGTGCTCGACGAGACGAGCGCTCACGCGGGTAGCTGACGATCGAGGAGAGACGATGAGTGGCACCGAGCAGCACGCGTTCGAGCGAGGCCTGCGGGTCGGGCTGACCGGCGGTATCGGCTCCGGAAAGTCCACCGTGGCGCGCACGTTCGCGCAGCTCGGTGCCCTCGTCGTCGATTCGGACGCGATCCAGCGCCTCGTCGTGGCGCCCGGCTCCGACGGCCTCCGCGCGATCGTCGAGGAGTTCGGGGAAGCGATGCTGACCGCCGACGGTGAGTTGAACCGCCCTGCGATGGCAGAGCTCGTCTTCGCCGACGAGACGGCCCGGCGGCGACTCGAAGGCATCACGCACCCCCTCATCGCGCAGGAGACGGCGCGACAGATGGGCAAGGCCGCGTCGGGGCAGGTCGTCGTCCACGACATTCCGTTGCTCGTCGAGTTGGGGTACGCGGACAAGTACGACCTCGTCGTCATCGTCGATGCGCCGCAAGAGGTGCGCCTGGAGCGCCTCGTCGCCGACCGGGGCATGACGAAGGAAGCGGCGCTCTCACGCATCCGCTCACAGGCCACAACGGAGCAGCGCCGCGCCGTGGCCGACGTGTGGATCGACAACACGGGCACCCCCGAGGAGCTGCGCGAGCAGGCATCGGAGGTCTGGACGACGCACGTCGAGCCGTCGGTTCATCACTGACCCACGAATGGCGCCCCCAGCCGTGCGGGTGGCTTCGAGTGGCATCAGGACCCCGTGATTCCGGGGTTGTCGGTGCCCGGACGTAGGGTTTGACCATGCGTCCAGTGACTGACATCCAGCGCCGCGTTGCGCCGTTCAAGGTCGAGTCGGAGTATCAGCCCGCCGGCGACCAGCCGAAGGCCATCGCCGAGCTCTCCCAGCGCGTCAACGCGGGGGAGAAGGACATCGTCCTCCTGGGTGCCACCGGTACCGGTAAGTCCGCGACGACGGCCTGGCTCATCGAGCAGGTGCAGCGCCCGACGCTCGTTCTGGCGCCGAACAAGACACTGGCCGCCCAGCTCGCCAACGAGTTCCGCGAGCTGCTGCCACACAACGCCGTCGAGTACTTCGTCAGTTACTACGACTACTACCAGCCAGAGGCGTACGTACCGCAGACGGACACGTACATCGAGAAGGACTCCTCGATCAACGAGGAGGTCGAGCGACTGCGTCACTCGGCCACGAACTCGCTGCTCACCCGCCGTGACGTCGTCGTCGTCGCGTCGGTGTCGTGCATCTACGGTCTCGGTACCCCGCAGGAGTACGTCGACCGAATGGCCCGGCTGAAGGTCGGCCAGGAGATCAACCGTGACGAGTTGCTGCGCCGCTTCGTCACCATGCAGTACACGCGCAACGACATGGCCTTCACGCGCGGCACGTTCCGGGTGCGCGGCGACACGGTGGAGATCATCCCCGTGTACGAGGAACTGGCCATTCGCATCGAGTTCTTCGGCGACGAGATCGACCGGCTCTACACCCTCCACCCGTTGACGGGCGAGATCGTCAACGACGAGGAGGAGATGTACGTTTTCCCGGCCACGCACTACGTGGCCGGCCCCGAGCGCATGGAACGCGCCATCAAGGGCATCGAGGTCGAACTCGGTGACCAACTCCAGCGGTTCGAGACCGAGGGCAAGATGCTCGAGGCGCAGCGCCTGCGGATGCGCACGACGTACGACATCGAGATGATGCGTCAGGTCGGCTCGTGTGCGGGCATCGAGAACTACAGCCGCCACATGGACGGCCGTGAGTCGGGCTCGGCCCCGAACACACTGCTCGACTACTTCCCCGAGGACTTCCTGCTCGTCATCGACGAGTCGCACCAGACGGTGCCGCAGATCGGCGCGATGTACGAGGGCGACATGTCGCGCAAGCGCACCCTCGTCGACCACGGTTTCCGCCTGCCGAGCGCGATGGACAACCGTCCCCTCAAGTGGGAGGAGTTCCTCGAGCGCATCGACCAGACCGTCTACCTGTCGGCCACGCCGGGCGACTACGAGATGGCCAAGAGCGACGGTTACGTCGAGCAGGTCATTCGCCCCACCGGCCTCGTCGACCCGGAGATCGTCCTCAAGCCGACGAAGGGCCAGATCGACGACCTGCTCGGCGAGATCCGCACGCGTACCGAGAAGAACGAACGCGTCCTCGTCACCACCCTGACGAAGAAGATGGCCGAGGACCTCACCGACTATCTCCTCGACAAGGGCGTTCGAGTTCGGTACCTGCACTCCGAGGTCGACACCCTGCGCCGCGTCGAACTCCTGCGGGAACTGCGCATGGGTGAGTACGACGTGCTCGTCGGCATCAACCTGCTCCGCGAGGGCCTCGACCTGCCCGAGGTCTCGCTCGTGTCGATCCTCGACGCCGACAAGGAGGGCTTCCTGCGTTCGGCGAGAAGCCTCATCCAGACCGTCGGCCGTGCCGCCCGAAACGTCTCGGGTCAGGTGCACATGTACGCCGACAAGATCACCCCGTCGATGCAGGAGGCGATCGACGAGACCACGCGTCGTCGCGAGAAGCAGGTGGCCTACAACACCGAGCACGGGGTCGACCCGCAGCCGCTGCGCAAGAAGATCGCCGACATCACCGACATGCTGCAGCGTGAGGACGCCGACACGGACGCCCTGCTCGGTTCCGGTCGTTCGATGAGCCGCGGCAAGGTCCGCGGTGGCACAGGAGCCGCCACGGCCGACGCCGACGTCGCCACGGGCGGTCGCAAGGGCTCGAGCAGCGCCGACCTGGCGGGGCTCATCCAGGAACTCACGGCACAGATGCACGAGGCCGCAGCGGAGCTTCAGTTCGAACTCGCAGCTCGCCTGCGCGACGAGTTGCGTGACCTCAAGAAGGAGCTGCGCCAGATGACGGAGGGCCAGAAGTAGGCGCCCACGCTGCGCTCAGGTGGCGTCGGTATTCTTGAACGCATGACGATCACGCGTTTGTTCAAGGGTTTCGCGCTGGCCGAGGCCATCTCCTGGGGTCTGCTGCTCATCGGCATGTTCTTCAAGTGGATCCTGAAGACCACCGAGATGGGTGTGCAGATCGCCGGCCCCATCCACGGGGTCATGTTCATCGGCTACGTGCTGTGTGCGCTCAAGCTGTGGCAGGAGAAGAGCTGGCCGGGCAAGACGATCGGGCTCGCCCTCGTCAGCGCCGTCATCCCGTTCATGACGATCTGGTTCGAGAAGCGCGCCGAGCGTGCCGGCGAACTGGACACCCCGGCCGCCGGCCCGCGCGTCACGGCCTGACGCCCCCGCCGCCGACGAGATAGCGCCCGGTCCAGGCAGCCTTGAGCTGCCGGACCGGGCGCTTCGTCGTTCTCGCCGGTCGTCCGTTCACCAGCCTCGTTCGCGCCATTCGTCGAGGTGCGGACGTTCGGTGGCGAGGCTCGTGTCGTCACCGTGGCCGGGGTGCACGACGGCGTCGTCGAAACGGCCGAAGATCCGATCCCTGACCGAGGCGAACAGTTCGTCGAAGGACTGCTCGTCGCTGTGGTTCGTGGCACCCACGCCGCCGGGAAACAGGGTGTCTCCGGTCCAGACGTGCGGCGTCGAACCGTCCTCGGGCGACCAGCTGAGGACGACGCTGCCCGGCGTGTGCCCGGGCACGTGGTGCGCCGTGAGCGTCTGTTCGCCGAGCGTGACGGTGTCACCGTCGGCGAGCGTGCGGCTCGGCTCGACGGGCAGTTCCGGCGCGTCGAGTTCGCCGGCCATCGTCTCGCGGGCCAGGGGTGCGATCTCCGGCAGGGCCCGGTGGTGATCCCAGTGCTTGTGTGTCGTCACGACGCCGACGAGGGCTGCGTCCTCGACCTGCGCCTCGGCGAGGAGTTCGCGAATGGTAGCGGCATCGTCGGCGGTGTCGACGAGCAACGCCTCACCGGTGGCGGCGTCCTTGAGCAGGTAGACGTTGTTGTGCATGTCCGAGACCGACAGCTTCCACATCGTGAGGCCGGGAAGGTCGAGGCGCGACGGCGCGTGGCCGGGCTGGACGTCCGAAACATAGGTCATGCGATCTCCTCGTTGGGGTAGTCGTTCGACGCGATGCGTGCCTCGTGGAGGTCGTAGGCCGCACCGATGAGCGTGAGGTGGCTGAACGCCTGCGGGAAGTTGCCCACCTGACGCATTTCCTCGGGGTCGTACTCCTCGGCGAGCAGGCCCACGTCGTTCGGCAGGTCGCACAGGCGGTCGAACAGCTCGCAGGCCTTGTCGAGCTCGCCGATCTTCGCGTAGGCCGAGACGAGCCAGAACGAGCACGCGAGGAACGGGTGCTCGTCGCCCGCGAGGCCGTCGACGCCCGACTGGGTGCGGTAGCGCAGGAGGAACCCGCCGCGCATGAGGTCGTTCTCGATGGCGCGCACGGTGCCGATGACGCGGGGGTCGTCACCGGGCAGGAACCCGACGAGGGGGATGAGCAGCAGGGAGGCGTCCACCTCGTCGGTGTTGTAGTGCTGCGTGAAGGTGTTCTTGTCCGTGTTGAAGCCCTTCGTCAGCACCTCCTCACGCACGAGGTCGCGGATCTCGCGCCAGCGCTCGACGTCACCGGGCAGGTCGTGCTCCTCGACGGCCTGGATCGCGCGGTCGAAGGCCGCCCACACCATGACGCGCGAGTGCGTGAAGTGCTGCAGGGGCCCGCGGATCTCCCACAGGCCGTTGTCCGGCTCGTCCCAGTGATCCGCGAGCTGGTTGACGAGCGCAGCCTGGATCGCCCAACTCTGCTGGCTCTCCTGCCCGCCGAGGTCGCGAGCGGACTCGAAGGCGATCATGACCTCGCCGAGGACATCCGTCTGCTTCTGGTCGACGGCGCCGTTGCCCACGCGGACCGGTCGGCTGTTCGCGTACCCGGGCAGGTGGTCGAGTTCGCGTTCGGCGAGTTCACGCCCACCGTCGATCGTGTACATGATCTGCATGTCCTCGGGAACACCGGCGAGGGCGCGCACGAGCCACTCACGCCACTTCAGCGTGGCCTCGATGTAGCCGGCACGGAGCAGGGCCTCGAGGCCCAGCGAGGCGTCGCGCAGCCAGCAGTAGCGGTAGTCCCAGTTCCGTTCGCCGCCGATGTGCTCGGGAAGCGACGTCGTGGGAGCTGCGACGATGCCGCCGCGCCGGCTGTCGGTGAGCAGGTCGAGCACGAGCAGGCTGCGCTTGACGACCTCGGCGTGCGGGCCGTTGTACGTGCAGTGGCTCATCCAGTTCTCCCAGCGATCGAGGGAGGCTGCGATGCGACGGTCGGTGTCGAGGGGAGCGGGGATCGGCTTGTAGCTGGGCACCCAGGTGACGCTGAAGTCGTAGCGTTCACCGGCCTTGACCTCGAAGTGGTCACGGTGACGGCCCTCGTCACCGACGGGCAGTCGGTCGCCGCGGAAGATGAGCATGTCGGGTCCGGCGATCGCGACGAGCACCTCCTCGTCCTCGCTGTGGCCGGGGTGGTGGCTGACCCACGGCTTCACCTTGCCGTAGCCGAAGCGGACGATGAGCTCCTGCTCCATCGCCACGGTGCCCTCGAGACCCTCGACGCGGCGTAGCACGTCGGCGCGGCCGTCGCTCACGGGCATGAGGTCGGTGACGCGCACCTTGCCGGTCGGCGTCTCGTGGATGGTCTCGAGGACGAAGCTGTTGCCCCGGTAGCTGCGCGTGGTCGTTGCCTCGTCGACAGGACCCAGCAGCCAACGGCCGTGATCGGGGGTACCGAGAAGGGCGGTGAAGCAACTCGAGGAGTCGAACCGGGGGAGGCACAACCAGTCGACGGAACCCCGGAGGCTGATGAGGGCCGCTGTCTCGGTGTCGCCGATGATCGCGTAGTCCTCGATCGGGGTGTGGTTCGCCTCGGAAAGGGTGGTGTCGGCAGGCATGAGGGCCAGCCTAGTCCGCGGTTGTCGGTGGTCGCACCTAGCATGGAGCCGTGCCGAATTCTCAGAACTCCCAGGCCGCCGAGCGACGTTCGAGCGCTTCCGCCGTCGCGCGTCGCGGCCACGATCACCTGCTCGTGCGTGGTGCACGTGAGCACAACCTCAAGAACGTCTCGATCGAGATCCCGCGTGACGCGCTCGTCGTCTTCACGGGCCTGTCCGGTTCGGGCAAGTCGTCGCTCGCGTTCGACACGATCTTCGCCGAGGGCCAGCGTCGCTACGTCGAGTCGCTGTCGGCGTACGCGCGTCAGTTCCTCGGGCAGATGGACAAGCCCGACGTCGACTTCATCGAAGGTCTGAGCCCGGCCGTCTCGATCGACCAGAAGAGCACGAACCGCAACCCGCGCTCCACCGTGGGCACCATCACGGAGGTCTACGACTACTTCCGTCTGCTCTTCGCCCGCGCCGGTCGTCCGCACTGCCCCATCTGTGGCGAGCCGGTCGGCAGCCAGACCCCTCAGCAGATCGTCGACAGCATCCAGGAGTTGCCCGAGCGCACCCGCTACCAGGTGCTCGCCCCCGTGGTCCGGGCACGCAAGGGTGAGTACGTCGACCTGTTCGCCGAACTGCAGACGAAGGGCTTCTCGCGCGCCCGCGTCGACGGCGAGATCGTGTCGCTCACCGAACCGCCGGTGCTCGAGAAGCAGAAGAAGCACACCATCGACGTCGTGGTCGACCGCCTCGTCGCGAAGGGGCCGGACGACACGAGCGGACGCCAGCGCCTCACCGACTCCGTCGAGACAGCTCTCGGCCTTGCCGACGGACTCGTCGTCGTCGAAAAGGTCGTGCGTGAGGGCGAGGAGGTCGAGGGGCCGCTCGAGCGCCGCTATTCGGAGAAGCTCGCGTGCCCCAACGACCACCCGCTGTCGATGGACGCCATCGAGCCTCGCTCGTTCTCCTTCAACAGCCCGTTCGGTGCCTGCCCCGAATGCACCGGCCTCGGTACGGAACTCCAGGTCGACCCCGACCTCGTCGTGCCCGACGAGGAGAAGACGCTGCGAGACGGGGCCATCCTCCCGTGGGCGCAGGGCTCGGGTGCGGCCGACTACTTCACCCGCGTGATGAAGGCGCTCGGCGACGAGCAGGGCTTCGACCTCGACACACCCTGGCGTGCCCTGCCCACCCGCGCCCGCACCATGCTGCTCGAGGGCAAGAACCACAAGGTTCACGTGCGCTACCGCAACCGCTACGGGCGTGAGCGCTCGTACTCGACGGGCTTCGAGGGCGTCATCCCGTTCGTCAAGCGTCGCCACTCCGAGACGGAGTCCGAGTGGAGTCGTGAGCGCTACGAGGGCTACATGCGTGAGGTCCCGTGCCCGGTGTGCAAGGGTGCCCGACTCAAGCCGGAGTCGCTCGCCGTCACCATCGGTGGCAAGTCGATCGCCGAGGTCTGTGCCCTACCCATCTCGGAGTCCGCGTACTTCCTCGACGGGGTCGACTTCGACTCGCGTGAGCGTCAGATCGCCGAGCGCGTCATCAAGGAGATCGGCGCTCGCCTGGGCTTTCTGCTCGACGTCGGCCTCGACTACCTCTCGCTCGACCGGCCGGCCGGCACCCTCTCGGGTGGCGAGGCTCAGCGCATCCGCCTGGCCACGCAGATCGGTTCCGGCCTCGTGGGTGTGCTCTACGTGCTCGACGAGCCCTCCATCGGTCTCCACCAGCGCGACAACCACCGCCTCATCGAGACGCTGACCCGTCTGCGCGACCTCGGCAACACCCTCATCGTCGTCGAGCACGACGAGGACACCATCGAGACGGCCGACTGGATCGTCGACATCGGTCCCGGTGCCGGCGAGCACGGGGGTGAGGTCGTCTACTCCGGACCTGTCAAGGGCCTCGTCAAGGAGAAGCGCTCGATCACGGGTGGCTACCTCTCCGGCCGCCTGTCGATTCCCGTTCCCCCGACGCGTCGCGGACAGGACGGGCGGCAGGTCGTCGTCGAGGGGGCTCGCGAGCACACGCTGAAGAACGTCGACGTTGCCTTCCCGCTGGGCAACCTCGTTGTCGTCACCGGGGTCTCCGGCTCCGGAAAGTCGACGCTCGTCAACGACATCCTCTACACCTCGCTCGCCAACGAGCTCAACGGCGCCCGGCAGGTCGCGGGGCGTCACAAGCGCGTCACCGGCATGCAGCAACTCGACAAGGTTGTCCACGTCGATCAGAGCCCCATCGGGCGTACCCCGCGAAGCAACCCGGCTACGTACACGGGTGTGTTCGACAACATCCGCAAGCTCTTCGCCGAGACGCAGGAGGCGAAGGTGCGCGGTTACCAGCCGGGCCGTTTCTCCTTCAACGTCAAGGGCGGTCGCTGCGAGGCCTGCTCGGGTGACGGCACGCTCAAGATCGAGATGAACTTCCTGCCCGACGTGTACGTGCCCTGCGAGGTGTGCCACGGTGCGCGCTACAACCGCGAGACGCTCGAGGTGCACTTCAAGGGCAAGACGATCGCCGAGGTTCTCGACATGCCGATCGAGGAGGCCGCCGACTTCTTCGAAGCGGTGCCTGCCATCGCGCGCCACATGCGCACCCTCGTCGACGTGGGGCTCGGCTACGTCCGCCTGGGTCAGCCCGCGCCGACGCTCTCGGGTGGTGAGGCCCAGCGCGTCAAGCTCGCGAGCGAATTGCAGAAGCGATCCTCCGGACGCACCATCTACGTGCTCGACGAGCCGACCACGGGCCTGCACTTCGAGGACATCCGTAAGCTGCTCGACGTCATCCAGGGTCTGGCCGACAAGGGCAACACGGTCGTCGTCATCGAGCACAACCTCGACGTCATCAAGTGCGCCGACTGGGTCATCGACATGGGTCCCGAGGGCGGCTTCCGCGGTGGCACGGTCGTTGCCGAGGGAACTCCGGAGCAAATCGCGCAGGTTGCCGAGAGCCACACCGGTCGCTTCCTCGCGCCGGTGCTCGAGAAGGCGGGCGTGACGCCGCAGATCGTGCCGCAGAAGGCCATCGAGCCGATCGCCCGCGGTCCGCGGGCCGCCAAGAAGGCGGCGGAGAAGAAGGCCGCAGCGGCCGCCACGAGCGCTACGACGAGCAGTTCGTCGACGAAGACCACCACCAAGAGGACGGCGAAGAAGGCGGCACCCGCCGCCGGAAAGGCGAAGAAGTCATGACGTCACTGAGCAACGAGATCTCCCGCCGCAGCGCGCTCACTGCCACGACGGCCGTCGTGGGCACGGGGCTTCTCGCTGCCTGCGGCGGTGGTGACGACGCTCCGGCGGCCAAGAAGGTCGACATCAGCGTTGATGCATCGAACGTTCCGGTCGGTGGCGGCTTCATCGACCGCACCAACAGCGTCGTCGTCACCCAGCCGAGCAAGGGCTCCTACAAGGCGTTCTCGTCGGTCTGCCCCCACCAGGGTTGCCAGGTCGGCCAGGTCACCGAAGAAGCCATCGTCTGCACCTGCCACGGCAGCCGTTTCGACCCCAAGACGGGTGACGTCACCGCCGGCCCGGCGGAGAAGGGGCTTCCCGCCAAGCAGGTCGCCGTGCAGGGCGCGAAGCTGCACGTCACCGGCTGATGGCCGATCCCCGCACCTACCGCCCGAAGACGGGCGACATCCCCACGGACGCCGGCGTCTACCGCTTCCGCGACCGTGACGGACGTGTCATCTACGTCGGCAAGGCGAAGTCCCTGCGTTCGCGCCTCACGAGCTACTTCCAGGACCTGCGTCTGCTTCACCCGCGGACGCGCACGATGGTGACCACGGCAGCATCCGTCGAGTGGACGGTCGTGCGCAACGAGGTCGAGGCACTTCAGCTCGAGTACGCGTGGATCAAGGAGTACGACCCGCGCTTCAACGTGAAGTACCGCGACGACAAGTCGTACCCGTACCTCGCGGTGACGATGTCCGACGAGGTGCCGCGGGCGCAGGTCATGCGCGGACGCAAGAAGCCGGGCACCCGCTACTTCGGACCGTTCACCCACGCGTGGGCCATCCGCGACACCCTCGACCAGCTCATGCGCGTGTTTCCCATGCGCACGTGCAGCGCGGGCGTCTACCGCCGCGCCGAGGCCTCCGGACGCCCGTGCCTGCTCGGCTACATCGACAAGTGCAGTGCTCCGTGTGTCGGCAACGTGACGCACGAGGAGCACCGCGCCATCGCCGAGGACTTCTGCGCGTTCATGGCGGGGGATTCGGCGCGGTTCACGCGCGACATCGAGCGTCGCATGAAGGCGGCGTCGGCCGAACTCGACTTCGAGCAGGCCGCGCGCTTGCGTGACGATCTCGCTGCCCTCGAGAAGGTGCTGCAGAAGTCGGCCATCGTCTTCGACGACGCCACGGACGCCGACGTCTTCGGTCTCGTCGAGGACGAGCTAGAGGCCGCAGTCCAGGTCTTCCACGTCCGAGGTGGGCGCATTCGAGGACAGCGCGGCTGGGTCACCGACAAGGCCAGCGAGGCGGGCGTCGGAACCCCGGAACTCATCGAGCGGATCCTGCTCGAGGTGTACGGAGAACGCGAGGGCAAGGACGACGTTCCCCGCGAAGTGCTCGTGCCCGTCCTACCGGGCGAACCCGACGACGTGCGTGACTGGCTGCGCCAGCGTCGCGGCGGGGTGGTCGACCTGCGCGTCCCGCAGCGTGGTGACAAGCGAGAACTCGCCGCCACCGTGACGAAGAACGCCGAGCAGGCCCTCGCCCGACACAAGGTCAGCCGGGCCGGCGATCTCACCGCTCGCTCGCAGGCCCTCGAGGAGTTGCAGGAGAACCTCGGGCTGCCCGAGGCGCCGCTACGCATCGAGTGTTTCGACATCTCGCACGTGCAGGGCACGAACGTCGTGGGCTCGATGGTCGTCTTCGAGGACGGCCTGCCGCGCAAGTCCGAGTACCGCCGCTTCATCGTGGCCGGCACCGAGGACGCGGACGGCACCCTGCGCAACGACGACGTGGCCGCCATGCACGAGGTGCTCACGCGCCGCTTCGCCCGTCTGGCCCGTGAGACCGCGAACGGCGACGAAACCACCCCGGTCAGTGGCGAGGTGGACGCCGACGACAGGGCCGGTTCCCTCCGTGACGAGGACGGGCGTCTCAAGAAGTTCGCCTACCGTCCGCAGCTTCTCGTCGTCGACGGTGGACGCCCGCAGGTGGACGCTGCGGCGCGTGCTCTGGCCGAGGTCGGGTTCGCCGACATCCCGGTCGTCGGGCTCGCCAAACGCCTCGAGGAGGTGTGGCTCGCGGACGACGACTTCCCCGTCATCCTGCCGCGCACGAGCGAGGCGCTCTACCTACTGCAGCGGGTGCGTGACGAGGCCCACCGCTTCGCCATCACCTTCCACCGGGAACGGCGCTCTAAAGCCATGACGGTCTCCGCCCTCGACGGGATCGCGGGCCTCGGGCCGGCCAAGCAGAAGGCGTTGCTCCAGCACTTCGGAACGGTCAAGGCCATCCGTGCGGCCGACGCCGAAGCGCTCCAGGAGGTCAAGGGTGTCGGCCCGGCCCTGGCCGAGTCCGTCGTCCGGGCGCTCTCGTCGAACGAGGGGTCGCCAGCGGTTAACGTGATCACCGGAGAAGTACTGGAATGAGAGAACGAGAGGCCACGATGACCGACTCTGCGCACTCGGAGATGATGATCGTCACGGGTATGAGCGGGGCGGGTCGCACCACTGCGGCCAACGTTCTCGAGGACCAGGGCTGGTACGTCGTCGACAACCTGCCGCCGCAGTTACTCACGCAGCTGGCTGACCTCGTCGACAGGAGCGGCGAGTCCGACGTACGCGTCGCCGCCGTCGTCGACGTGCGCAGCCGTGCCTTCTTCACCGACTTCCGCGCGGGCCTCGAGCAGCTGCGCGACAACGGGTGGCGTCCCTCCGTCGTCTTCGTCGACGCCACGGACGAATCGCTCGTGCGCCGTTTCGAATCCGTGCGTCGCCCTCACCCGCTGCAGGGGGAGGGGCGCATGCTCGACGGCATCACGCGCGAGCGTGAGCTGCTACGTGATCTTCGCTCGAACGCGGACATCCTCATCGACACGAGTGGCCTCAACGTCCACCAGCTCTCGGCCAAGGTGCAGGAGCTCGTCGGTGACAAGGGAGGCCCGGATCTGCGGATCGCCGTCATGAGTTTCGGCTTCAAGTACGGCATCCCGCTGGACGCCGACCTCGTTTTCGACATGCGCTTCCTGCCCAACCCTTTCTGGAATCCGGAGTTGCGTCCGTTCAGCGGTAAGGACGAGGTCGTGAGCGACTTCGTGCTCGGCCAGCCGGGTGCGAAGGAGTTCCTCGACGGCGTCCTGTCACTCCTCGAACCGATGACCGAGGGCTACCTGCGTGAGGGCCGTAGCTACGTGACGCTGGCCGTCGGGTGCACGGGGGGCAAGCACCGGAGCGTCGCCATGGCCGAGGCCCTTGCGAAGCAGCTTCGTTCCGAACGTCTCGGCACACTCGTGGTGCACCGCGACCTGGGGCGCGAGTGAAGAGGCCCGCTGTCGCGGCACTCGGGGGAGGGCACGGTCTCTTCGCCTCCCTCGAAGCCCTGCGGCTCGTCACCGACCAGATCACGGCCATCGTCACGGTCGCCGATGACGGGGGATCGTCGGGACGCCTCCGGGAGGAGTACGACATCCTTCCGCCTGGTGACCTGCGCATGGCCCTGGCGGCGTTGTGTGACAACTCCGAGTGGGGCATCGCCTGGCGTGACGCCCTGCAGCACCGGTTCCCCGGTGAGGGTCCGATGGGCGGCCACGCGCTCGGTAATCTCATTATCGCGGGTTTGTGGGATTCGCTCGGCGACCCGATCAAGGGTCTCGACATGGTGGGGCGCCTGCTGAGCGCGCGCGGTCGCGTCCTGCCGATGTCGATGCAACCGTTGCGCATCGACGCCACGGTGCGCGGCGCCGACCCCGAGAAGCCGGAGGAAGTGCAGGAGGTATCCGGTCAGGTCGCCATCGCGCAGACGCCCGGTCAGGTGCTCAACCTTCGCCTGTTCCCGGACCCTCCTCAGCCGTGCAAGGAGGCCGTCGACGCCGTTCTCGACGCCGACTGGGTCATTCTCGGACCGGGCTCGTGGTTCACGTCCGTCATGCCACACCTTCTCGTGCCCGATCTGCTGGACGCCCTCGTCATGACCAAGGCGAAGCGCATGCTCGCCCTCAACGTGCAGATGGACACGGGCGAGACCGCGGGCTTCTCGGCAAGCGACCACTTGGAGGTGCTGCGCGCTCACGCGCCTGCACTGCATCTCGATGCGGTCCTCGCGGACCCCGGTGTCATCGGTGACGACGAGCGGGCCCTCCACGCACTCGAGACGTCCGCTGCCGCCCTCGGCGCGGAAGTCGTCTACAAGCACGTGGCCGACCCGGACACGGCCGGGGTGCACGACACGTTGCGCCTCGCCACGGCCTATCGAGACGTCATGGAGCGTTCCTCCCGTGGTCCGCGGCATCAATGAGTCAGGGGGCGTACGCACCCCTGCAGGTCACTATTTCGCACCAACAATGTTTGGGTTCTCGCGTTGGAGCAGGCAAAATGAGAACCCCGCTTCACGGCAGCCAAGCCTTGAAGCGGTCGTTTCTGGAGAGGACATGGCGCCATGGCGATGACCGCAACGGTCAAGGACGAGCTCAGCCGGGTCGTCGTCACGACGAACGCGACGCGCAAGGCCGAGGTGGCCGCGATGCTGCGTTTCGCAGGGGGATTGCACCTCGTCGGCGGCCGCGTGAGCGTCGAGGCGGAGCTCGACACGGGGGTTGCCGCGCGACGCCTGCGCACCGCCATCACCGAGCTTTACGGCCACTCGAGCGAACTCGTCGTCATGCGCCCGGGTGGCCTTCGTCGCTCCACGTCCTACGTCGTGCGTGTTCCGAAGGCCGAGCTCGCCGTTCAGGCGGGTCTCGTCGACGCCAAGGGACGTCCTGTACGCGGGCTTCCCCCGAAGATCGTCAACGGCACCGTCGACGACGCCGCCGCCGCGTGGCGCGGAGCCTTCATCGTTCACGGATCGCTCACCGAACCCGGACGTTCGTCGTCGATGGAGATCACGTGCCCCGGCTCCGAGGTGGCTCTCGCCCTCGTCGGAGCGGCCCGCCGCCTCGGCATCGCCGCGAAGGCACGTGAGGTGCGTGGGGTCGACCGCGTCGTCATCCGTGACGGGGAGGCCATCGGGGCCATGCTCACGCACATGGGCGCCACGGACGCGCGCCTCGTGTGGGAGGAGCGCCGTATGCGCCGAGAGGTGCGTGCCACCGCCAACCGCCTCGCGAACTTCGACGATGCCAACCTGCGCCGTTCGGCCCGCGCGGCCGTCGCGGCCGGTTCGCGCGTTGCTCGCGCCATGGAAATCCTCGGCGACGAGGTGCCCGGTCACCTGCGTCAGGCCGGTGAACTGCGCATCGAGCACAAGCAGGCCAGCCTCGAGGAGCTGGGCGCTCTCGCCGACCCGCCCATGACGAAGGACGCGGTTGCCGGGCGCATCCGTCGTCTGCTCGCCATGGCCGACAAGCGCGCGGCGGAACTCGGCATTCCCGGCACCGAGGCCAACCTCACGCCGGACATGCTCGAGGACGACTGACCCTCGCCACACTTCGCCGACGCCCACCGCACGCCCGCGGTGGGCGTCGATCTGTGCTCGACGAAGCCCCCACACGGGCCCACCGTGCGGCTCTGCGGGTCTCATGCACTGGCCGGTAACCTTCCACCGCTTCGCCACGCGTGGGGCCCCTTGTCATAGGGTGGACGTGTGAAAGACCGCGTGCCCGCCAGCGGGTACGCGAGCACTCGATTCCTAGGGAAGGGCAGGGTCCAAAAGTGACCGTCCGCGTTGGTATCAATGGCTTTGGCCGCATCGGCCGCAACTTCTTCCGCGCCGTCAAGGCGTCGGGCGCAGATGTCGAGATCGTGGCGGTGAACGACCTCACCGACAACAAGACGCTGGCCCACCTGCTCAAGTACGACTCGATCCTCGGCCGCTTCGACGGCGACGTCACCTTCGACGACACCTCCATCACGGTCGACGGCGCCAAGATCGCCGCCTTCGCCGAGAAGACCCGGCCAAGCTCGACTGGGCGTCCGTCGGCGCCGACATCGTCGTCGAGTCCACCGGCTTCTTCACCGAGGCCGAGGCTGCCAAGGCCCACCTGGCCGGCGGCGCGAAGAAGGTCATCATCTCCGCCCCGGCGAAGAACGAGGACATCACCATCGTCATGGGCGTCAACGACGACCTGTACGACCCGGAGAAGCACACGATCATCTCCAACGCGTCGTGCACGACGAACTGCCTCGCCCCGATGGCCAAGGCCCTCAACGACGGCCTCGGCATCGAGAAGGGCCTCATGACGACGGTTCACGCCTACACGGGTGACCAGCGCCTTCACGACGCGCCGCACAAGGACGCACGCCGCGCCCGCGCCGCCGCCATCAACATCGTTCCCACGTCGACGGGTGCGGCCAAGGCCGTCTCTCTCGTCCTGCCGGAGCTCAAGGGCAAGCTCGACGGTTACGCGCTGCGCGTGCCTGTTCCCACGGGTTCGGCCACGGACCTGACGTTCACCGCCTCCCGCGAGACGACCGTCGAAGAGGTCAACGAGATCGTCAAGAAGGCCGCTTCCGAGGGCCCGCTCAAGGACGTCCTCAACTACTCCGAGGCCGACCTCGTCTCCACCGACATCGTCACCGACCCGGCGTCCTGCATCTTCGACTCCGGTCTGACGAAGGTCATCGGCAACCAGGTCAAGGTCGTCGGCTGGTACGACAACGAGTGGGGTTACTCCAACCGCCTCGTCGACCTCACCGCCCTCGTGGGCTCCAAGCTCTGAGGCGTCGATGAAGTCGATCTCCGACCTCGGTGATCTGAGGGGCAAGAAGGTTCTGCTGCGCAGTGACCTCAACGTGCCGCTCGATGGTTCCCGGATCACGGACGACGGCCGTGTGCGCGCGTCCGTCCCCACGATCCAGGAGCTGACGAAGGCAGGCGCCCGCGTCGTTGTCGTGGCCCACCTCGGCCGTCCCAAGGGTGAGCCGGAGGCGAAGTACTCGCTCGAGCCGGTCGTCTCCCGTCTGTCGGAGTTGCTCGGTCAGGACGTGAAGTTCGCCTCCGACACCGTCGGCGAGTCGGCCCGTGAGGTCGTGGAGTCCCTCGGTGACGGCGACGTCGCCCTGCTCGAGAACCTGCGTTTCAACGCGGGGGAGACGAGCAAGGACGACGCCGAGCGCCGCGAGTTCGCCCAGCAGCTGGCCGATCTCGCCGACGTCTTCGTCTCCGACGGCTTCGGTGTCGTGCACCGCAAGCAGGCGTCCGTGTACGACGTCGCCGAACTCCTGCCGTCGGCCATGGGTGGTCTCGTGCAGGCCGAGGTCAACGTGTTGCAGCGCCTCACGGACGAGCCGCAGCGTCCCTACGCCGTCGTGCTCGGCGGCGCCAAGGTCGCTGACAAGCTCGCCGTCATCGAGAACCTCATGAAGACCGCGGACCGTCTCCTCATCGGTGGCGGCATGGTCTTCACCTTCCTCAAGGCCGAAGGCCACGAGGTCGGCAAGAGCCTTCTCGACGACGAGCAGCTCGAGACCGTCAAGGGCTACATCGCCAAGGCCAAGGAGGCCGGCGTCGAGATCGTCCTGCCGGTCGATGTCGTCGTGGCGCCCGAGTTCGCTGCCGACAAGGGCAGCGAGGTCGTCGCGGTCGACGCCATCCCGGCCGACCAGATGGGTCTCGACATCGGCCCCGAGTCCGCGAAGCTCTACGCGTCGAAGCTCACCGACTGCAAGACGGTGTTCTGGAACGGCCCGATGGGCGCATTCGAGATGGAGCCGTTCGCCGCGGGCACGAAGGCCGTCGCCCAGGCGCTCGTCGAAGCCACCGAGAACGGTGCTCTCACCGTGGTCGGTGGCGGCGACTCGGCCGCCGCAGTGCGTCAGCTGGGCTTCGCCGACGAGCAGTTCGGTCACATCTCCACCGGCGGAGGCGCCAGCCTCGAGTACCTCGAGGGCAAGAACCTGCCCGGCATCGAGGTGCTCGGCTGACGCCGACGTCCCGCACGTCACGAGCCCCGCTTCCGTCGTCCGGCGGGAGCGGGGCTCGTTCTCGTTCCATCACCTCGAACCTTCAAGGGAAAGGGGAGCCTCATGGCTTCGACCACCACCCGCACGCCGCTCATGGCGGGCAACTGGAAGATGAATCTCGACCACCTGCAGGGCACGCACCTCGTGCAGAAGCTCACGTGGACCCTCGAGGACAAGCGCCACGACTTCGCCGACGTTGAGGTGGCCGTGCTGCCGCCGTTCACCGACCTGCGTTCGGTGCAGACGCTCGTCGACGGCGACAAGCTGAAGCTCGTCTACGGCGCCCAGGACCTCTCGCAGCACGACGAGGGCGCCTACACCGGTGAGGTCTCAGGTGCGTTCCTCGCAAAGCTCGGCTGCACGTACGTGTGCGTCGGCCACAGCGAGCGTCGCGAGTACCACCACGAGACGGACGAGATCGTGCGCGCCAAGGTCGAGGCAGCCTATCGCCACGGCGTGACGCCGATCCTGTGCGTCGGCGAGCCGCTCGAGGTCCGCAAGGCCGGTCAGCACGTCGAGCACACGGTCGCTCAGCTCGAGGCGGCCGTCGCCGGTCTCTCGCGGGAGCAGGCGGAGAGCCTCGTCGTGGCGTACGAGCCCGTGTGGGCCATCGGTACGGGTGAGGTCGCCACGCCGGCGGACGCGCAGGAGGTCTGCGGCGCGCTGCGCGAGGCCCTCGCCCGCGTGTTCGACGGCGATGTCGCCGCGAAGGTCCGCGTTCTCTACGGCGGTTCGGTGAAACCCGGCAACGTCGCGGAAATCATGGCCGGTGACGACGTCGACGGCGCCCTTGTCGGTGGTGCGTCGCTCGTCGTCGACGACTTCGCCGGCATTTGCCGTTACAAGGAGCACGCCGGGCAGTGATCCTGCGCGTCGCACGCCGGACCCACCGGCCACCGAGGTCGTGCCGCTCGGCGCGCGTCGGGGGCTGACATGGGCACGGTGTCCGACGCGATAGGCTTGGGCGAATTGTGCGGGCGTCAGCTCGCGTCGTCGTGAGGTGAGATTTCTACGTGGACATTCTGAAGATCGCTCTGCAGGTTCTGCTCGTGCTGAGCAGTCTGTTCCTGACCATGCTCATCCTCATGCACAAGGGCAGTGGCGGCGGACTCTCCGACATGTTCGGTGGTGGCTCCGGAGCCACGATGGGTGGCTCCTCGATGGCCGAACGCAACCTCAACCGCATCACGGTCGGCGCGGCCGGCCTCTGGTTCGCGGCCATCATCGGACTCGGTCTCGTCGAGCGGTTCAACTGACACCTCGTCGCGAGCCGAACACAGGCTTCGACATTGAAAGAGCCCCTCACCGGCAGCGGTGAGGGGCTCTTTCGTCGTTCCAGGGAAGGGCTTCGGGGTTCGCTCAGCCGGCGGCGGCCTCGTCGAGCCACCACACCGTGGCGACCTGCCCGTGGACTCCACAAGCCGGATGAGCCACCCGGTCGTCGGAGCCGGACGCTGCACGTACGGCATCCCGTTTGTCCTCGCCTGCGACCATGAGCCAGACCTCACGGGCGCTGTTCAAGGTGGGGAACGTCATCGTGATGCGCTCGGGCGGCGGCTTGGGGGAGTTCGTCACCGAGGCGACGCTCACGGCGTCGGCGCGCGTCTGCTCGTGACCGGGGAACAACGACGCGACGTGCGTGTCGGGCCCCATCCCGAGCATGACGACGTCGAACGCGGGAACCTCGCCCTGGAGGAGCGCGTCACCGAACGCTTCGTCGAGCTCGGCGGCATAGGCAGAGGCACCCGCGGCAACGTCCCCGGCGGCTGCCCCGTCGGAGGCCGCCATGACGTGGACCCCGGCAGGGGCCACGGTGAGGTTGTCGAGAAGGGCATCGCGCGCCTGCGTGACATTCCGCTCGCCGTCGCCCTCGGGCAGGAATCGCTCGTCACCCCACCACAGGTGGAGCGAGGCCCACGGCACCTCGTTCGGCGAGCGTCCGAGCGCTTCGAGAAACGCCGTGCCCATCGACCCGCCGGTGAGGACGACGTGCGCCACACCGCGCTTCTCGACGGCCTCGGTGACGACGGCGAGGAAGCGCTCGGCGACGGCGTCGGCGAGTGTCGCCTTGTCGGGGCGTACCCGACGCTCGACGTCACTCATCGTGTTCGTCGTCCGCGACGATCTTGGGCAGCCCTCGCACGAGTGCGTCCCGGTAGATCTCGTCCTTGTCGAGACGACGCAGTTCTTCCGCCAACGACGCGACGGCGTCGGGACGGGGAAGCGCCATCTGACGATCCGGCTGATCGGGCTGACGAAGGATCGCTTGCTCGCCGTCCCGGATCAGCGAGATGGCGCCGCTCTCGCGGTGGAGCTCGACGGCCACGAGGCCGCGCCCGGGTTCGGTCAGCTCGCGCTGCACCGGGCACCCCAGCTCGACCGACAGCCAGCCACCGAGGAGGTCGGAGGACGCGGAGTCGGACGCGCCCTTGACGACGATGCGCTGCACCGGCTCGTACGGCGGCAGGTCGAGCGCGCCGGCGAGCAGCCCGCGCCAGCGCGTCGTGCGTGCCCACGCCATGTCGGTGTCACCGGCCGTGTAGTACATCGCCCGGCGCAGGATCTCGCCGCGCGGGTCGTCGGACAGGGAGACGTCCGTGATCCGACGCTGCGCCATCCGACCGATCTGCGTCTCGCCGATGTTCTCGTCGGCCTGCATCGGCCACCACGCGACCACAGGGGAGTCCGGCAGGAGCAGCGGAGTGATCGCCGCCGCACCGTGCTCGGCCAACTCACCGCGCAGCCCGAGGACGATGATCTCGCTCGCGCCCGCATCCCCGCCGAGGCGGATCTGGGCGTTGAGGTCGTCGTCGCCCGCATCGGGTTCGTCGACGACGGCGATGATGCGGCTCGGGTGCAGACGCGTGGCCTCCGAGGCCACCCGCAGCGACTCGTCCACGTGCTCACGCGGGCTGACGACAACGAGGGTCATCACGCGACCCAACGTCATCGAACCGACCTCGTTGCGAAGCTGCACGAGCTTCTTCGAGATGTCGGCGCTCGAGGTCTTCTCCAGGTCGACGATCACGGCATTCTCCAGACTCGTCCGTCGCGGGCCATCATGTCGTCCGAGGTACGCGGACCCCACGTGCCCGACTCGTACTGCTCGGGCTGGCACTCCTGCTCGGCCCAGAACTGCTCGATCGGGTCGAGGATGCGCCAGGACAGCTCGACCTCCTCGTGCCGGGGGAAGAGCGGCGGATCGCCGAGAAGCACATCGAGGATGAGACGTTCGTAGGCCTCAGGGCTCGAATCGGTGAAGGCCGACCCGTAACCGAAGTCCATCGTCACGTCGCGCACCTCGAAGGAGTTCGAACCCGGCACCTTGGAGCCGAAGCGCATCGTGACGCCCTCGTCCGGCTGAACACGGATGACGACGGCGTTGCGGCCGAGCTCCTCGGTCTGGTTGGCGTCGAAGGGCGTCGCAGCGTTCTTGAACACCACGGCGATTTCCGTGACGCGCTTGCCGAGACGCTTGCCCGTACGCAGGTAGAACGGCACCCCGGCCCAGCGACGGGTGTTGATACCGAGCTTCACGGCCGCGTACGTCTCCGTCTGCGACTGCGGGTCGATGCCCTCCTCGGCGAGGAAGCCGGGCACCTTCTGCGCGCCCTGCCAACCCTCGGCGTACTGTCCACGAGCCGTCGCCGCGGCGAGGTCGCCCGGCAGCTTCACCGCGGCGAGCACCTTCTCCTTCTCCGCCCGCAGATCCTTCGCGTCGAAGGAGAGCGGCTGCTCCATCGCCGTGAGGGCGAGAAGCTGCAGGAGGTGGTTCTGGATGACGTCGCGTGCTGCGCCGATGCCGTCGTAGTACCCCGCGCGACCACCGATGCCGATATCCTCGGCCATGGTGATCTGCACGTGGTCGACGTGGTTCGCGTTCCAGATCGGCTCGAACATCTCGTTGGCGAAACGGAACGCCAGGATGTTCTGCACCGTCTCTTTGCCGAGGTAGTGATCGATGCGGAAGATCGAGTCGGCCGGGAAGACGCCCTCGACGATGTCGTTGAGTTCGCGTGCGCTCTCGAGGTCGTGCCCGAACGGCTTCTCGATGACGACGCGACGCCAGGCGTCACCCTTCGGCTCGGTGAGGCCGGCGGCTTCCAGCTGCTCGCACACCTGGGCGAACGAACCCGGTGGGATCGACAGGTAGAACGCCGCGTTGCCCTCAGTGCCGCGCGTCTGCTCGAGCTCCTTGAGCGTCGTCGCGAGAAACTCGAAGGCCTTGGGGTCGTCGAAGGTGCCGGGCACGAACCGGATGCCGTCGGCGAGGTTGGTCCAGACCTTCTCGTCGAACCCGGTGCGAGCACGCTCGCGCACGGCGTCCTTGACGATCTGCATGAAGTCCTGGTCCTCCCAGTCGCGTCGGGCGAACCCGACGAGGGAGAAGCCGGGCGGCAGCAGACCGCGGTGGAACAGGTCGTAGATCGCCGGCATGAGCTTCTTGCGTGCGAGGTCACCGGTGACTCCGAACAGCACGACGCTGCACGGTCCGGCGATGCGCGGAAGACGCTTGTCCAGGGGCGAACGCAGGGGGTTGTGGTCCTTGGTGATGTCGACCGGTGGCGTCACCGAGCGTCGCCTCCTGCAAGCTTTTCGAGGGCCGACGTGACCTGGGCCAAGCCGGCATCGTGCTCACGCAGGTGCAGGCGCAGGACCGGACGGTCGTGGTCGGCGAGGACTGCGGCGTCACCGCCGGCCTGAGCCGCGCAGAACTGGCCGAAGGTGAAGTCGCGACCCGGCACGGCCAGATCTTCCTTCGCCTCGGTCGTGATCTGCAGGTAGACACCGATCGCGGGCCCACCCTTGTGGTACTGGCCGGTCGAGTGGAGGAAACGGGGCCCCCAGCCGAAGGTGACCGGACGCTCGAGCGTGCGCTCCAGCGGAGCACGGACGTCGGCGAGCGACGCATCGCGCAACCGGTCGAGGTAGGCCATGATCGCCAGGTAGCCCCGCGGACCGAGCTGGTCGACGAGGGCCCTCAGCGCGTCGTCGAGCGTCGAGGCGTCACCGAGGAAGTCGGGCCCCTCGGCACGGACCTCGACGGCGCCTTCGGTGAAGGCCGGAGCCGCACCGGCGTCCATGCCCTTGTCGAGCAGGTCACGAGCGGCCGACTTCGCCGACTCGACATCCGGCTGGTCGAACGGGTTGATGCCGATGAGGCGGCCAGCGACGGCGGTCGCGACCTCCCACAGGAGCATCTGAGCCCCGAGCGAACCGGAGACCGTCGAGACGGCTTCACCCTCGGGGGCACGCTCGTCGTCCTCGGCCGTGAGGAGGACGAGGTTCTCGTCAGCGGCGAGTTCGTCGGGCTCGGAGTCACCGACGACGACCGGGAGCAGACCCTTGCCGTCCTTACCGGTGGACTCGGCGATGAGCTGCTCGGCCCAGTCGCCGAAGCCCTTGATCTGCGTACCGGCATCGGCGAGCAGGATCTTGTCGCGCAGCGGCTGCGTGCCACCGAGCACCGCGCCGAGACGC
This sequence comes from Dermacoccus abyssi, assembly GCF_003515945.1. Lineage (GTDB taxonomy): Bacteria > Actinomycetota > Actinomycetes > Actinomycetales > Dermatophilaceae > Dermacoccus > Dermacoccus abyssi. The sequence continues at coordinate 122,976 of NZ_QWLM01000002.1, read as the reverse complement.
AGGCCGGGGTTGGCCTCGTCGTCCGCAGCGAGCAGGTCCGTGACCGACTCGGCCTCATCGAGGAGCGCCTCGATATCGGCGCCGGCCAGGCCGGACGGCACGAGACCGAACGCCGTGAGCGCCGAGTAGCGTCCGCCGACGTTGGGGTCGGCGTTGACGACCGTGAAGCCGCCCTCGCGCGAACTCTTGTCGAGCGGGGAACCCGGGTCGGTGACGATGACGATGCGCTCACGTGGGTCGATACCGGCGTCCTCGAACGCCTTCTCGTAGGCGCGGCGCTGGCTGTCGGTCTCCACGGTCGAACCCGACTTGGAGGAGACGACGACGACCGTGTGCTCGAGGTCCTCCGCGAGGGCGTCGCGCACCATGTCGGGCTGCGAGGAGTCGAGCACGACGAGCGGAACGCCCGCCGTCGCGCAGATGACCTCGGGAGCCAGGGACGAGCCGCCCATGCCGCACAGGACGACACGGTTGAGGCCGGCCTCGGCGAACTTCTCACGCAGAGCGGCGACCTCGCCGACGAGCGGGCGCGACGAACGCGCCAGCGTCACCCAGGACAGGCGCTTGGCGGATTCGGGCTCGGCCGCGGTGCCCCACAGCGTCGGGTCCTGGTCGAAGAGACGGCTTGCGAACTTCTCGGCAACGAGCGCCGGGACGGCAGCGTCGATCGCTGCCGTCCCGGCACCCACGGTGCCGAGGCTGACACCGGAGGAGGTCACTTGTTGTCGCCCGCCTTCTCCAGCTCGGAGCGGACGGAGCCGAGGAGCTCTTCCCAGGAGGCCTCGAACTTCTCGAGACCCTCGGTCTCGAGCTGCTCGACGACGTCGGCGTACGAGACGCCGACCTGCTCGAGGGCATCCATCGTGGCCTTGGCCTCGCCGTAGGAGCCGCTCACGCGGTCACCCGCGATCTCGCCGTGGTCGGCGAGCGCGTCGAGCGTCTTCGGCGGCATGGTGTTGACCGTGTTCGGCGCAGCGAGCTCGACGACGTACAGCGTGTCGGACAGGTTCGGGTCCTTGACGCCCGTGGAGGCCCAGAGCGGACGCTGCACGTGGGCGCCGTCGTCCGCGAGGGTCTGCCAACGCGGCGTGCCGAAGACCTCTTCGAACGCCTGGTAGGCAAGGCGGGCGTTCGCGATGCCCGCCTTGCTCTTGAGCTCCTTCGCGGCGTCGGAGCCGATGGCGTCGAGGCGCTTGTCGAACTCGGTGTCGACGCGGCTGACGAAGAACGAGGCGACCGAACGGATGGTCGACAGGTCCTTGCCGTTCTCGCGGGCCTGCTCGAGGCCCGTGAGGAAGGCGTTCATGACGCCGCGGTAGCGGTCGAGCGAGAAGATCAGCGTGACGTTGACGCTGATGCCCTCGGCGAGCGTGGCGCTGATCGCGGGCAGGCCCTCGACCGTGGCCGGGATCTTGATCATGCAGTTGGGGCGGTCGATCGTCTCCCACAGCTGCTTGGCCATCTTGATCGTGCCGTCGGTGTCTCGCGCCATGCGCGGGTCGACCTCGATCGAGACGCGGCCGTCCTCGCCGTTCGTGGCGTCGTACACCGGGCGCAGGATGTCGCACGCGGAGATGACGTCCTCGGTGGTGATGGTGAAGACGGCCTCGTCGACACCCTTGCCGGACGCGGCGAGCTCGGCGACCTGCTCGTTGTAGGCCGAGCCGTTCGACAGCGCCGAGGCGAAGATGGTCGGGTTCGAGGTCACACCGACGACGTTCTTCGTCTCGACGAGCGTCTTGAGCTCGTCACCGGTGACCATCGGACGGTTGAGGTCGTCGAGCCAGATCGAGACGCCGACGTCGGAGAGGGCCTGGGTGTTCGTGTTCTGAGTCATGGAAGTACTCACTTTCCTTCGACTGCTGCGATGGAGGCTTCAGCGGCTTCGACAACGTTCTCGGGCGTGAAGCCGAACTCCTTGAAGAGGGTCTTGGCGTCGGCCGAGGCACCGTAGTGGTCGATACCGACGACACGACCGTGCGTGCCGACGATGTCGTACCAGCTCATCGGGTGCCCCGCCTCGACGGCGACGCGGGCCGTGACGTTCTTCGGCAGGACGCTCTCCTTGTAGGCGTCGTCCTGCTCGTCGAACCACTCACGGCACGGCATCGAGACCACACGGGTGGCAACACCCTTGGCCTCGAGTTCCTTCCGGGCCGCGACGGCGAGGCCGAGCTCGGAGCCCGTGGCCACGAGGATGACCTTGGGCTCGCCCTCGGAGTCGGCGAGGACGTAACCGCCCTTGGCCACGCCGTCGGCCGACGCGTACTCGGAGCGGTCCAGCGTCGGCATCTCCTGACGGCTCAGGATGAGGCCGGTCGGGCGGTCGGTGGTCTCGAGAATCTTCTTCCACGCCTGCGCCGTCTCGTTCGCGTCGCCCGGACGGACGACGGCGAGGTTCGGGATGGCGCGCAGCGCGGTGAGGTGCTCGATCGGCTGGTGCGTCGGGCCGTCCTCGCCTACACCGACGGAGTCGTGCGTCCACACGAAGATCGACGGGAGCTGCTGGATGGCTGCGAGACGCACCGCGGGGCGCATGTAGTCGGAGAACACGAGGAACGTGCCGCCGTAGGCGCGCGTGAGGCCCTCGAGCTCGATGCCGTTGAGGATCATGCCCATGGCGTTCTCACGGATGCCGAAGTGCAGCGTGCGGCCGTACGGGTTACCCGTCCACGTGTCCGTCGAGCGGTCCGAGGGGATGAACGACGGCTGGTTGTCCATCGTCGTGTTGTTCGATCCGGCGAGGTCGGCGCTTCCGCCCCACAGCTCGGGCACGACATCGGCGAGGGCATTGAGCACCTTGCCGGAGGCAGCGCGGGTGGCGATGCCCTTCTCGTCGGCGTCGAACACCGGCAGGGACTCGGCGAGGTTGTCCGGAAGCTTCTTCGCGACGACGCGCTCGAGCAGCGCTGCGGCGTCGGCGTTGGCCGACTTCCACGCGTCGAACTTCTCCTGCCAGGCGGCGTGCGCCCTCTGGCCACGCTCGACGGCCTTGCGGGTGTGCGCGATGACCTCGTCGTCGACCTGGAAGGTCTGTTCCGGGTCGAAGCCAAGCAGCTTCTTCGTGGCGGCGATCTCCTCGTCACCGAGGGCCGAACCGTGGGCCTTGCCGGAGTTCTGCTTAGTCGGAGCCGGGTAGGCGATGATCGTGCGCAGCACGACGATGGACGGCTTGTCCGTCACCTTCTTGCCGGCCTCGATCGCCTCGAAGAGGGCGTCGACGTCCTCGGTGTAGGGGCCGTTCCTGGCCGAGCCACGCCAGTCGACGATGCGCACGTCCCAGCCGTAGGCCTCGTAGCGCTTCGCGACGTCCTCGGAGAAGGAGACGTTCGTGTCGTCCTCGATCGAGATGTAGTTCTCGTCGTAGATGAGGGTGAGGTTGCCGAGCTCCTGGTGGCCGGCAAGCGAACTGGCCTCGGAGGCGACGCCCTCCATGATGTCGCCGTCGGAGGCGATGATGTAGACGTGGTGGTCGAAGGGCGACTCGCCGGCCGGCGCCTTCGGGTCGTACAGGCCCCGCTGACGACGCTGTGCCATGGCCATACCGACGGCGGAGGACAGGCCGGAACCGAGCGGGCCGGTGGTGATGTCGACACCCTTGGTGTGGTGGACCTCCGGGTGACCCGGCGTCTTCGAGCCCCAGGTGCGAAGCGCCTTGAGGTCGTCGAGCTCGAGGCCGGAGCCCGAGAGGAAGAGCTGCGTGTACTGCGTCAGCGAGGAGTGGCCGCACGAGAGGACGAAACGGTCACGACCCATCCACTCGGTGTCGGACGGGTCGTAGGTCATGACGTTCTGGTAGAGCAGGTATGCGACGGGCGCGAGGCTCATGGCCGTACCCGGGTGACCGTTGCCGACCTTCTGAACGGCGTCGGCTGCCAGCAGGCGCGCGGTGTCGACCGCTCGCTGGTCGACGTCGGACCAGCCGACCATGTCGGCCTTGGGGGACGCGAGCGACTCGTCGCGCTGCCACGTGGTGGTGGGCTGTTCCGTCGTCACGGGGAATGCTCCTTCGCATCGGATTCGTTCTCGACCCCGACACTAGTCCTCTTCGAGGGGCGCAGTCACGCTGAGTAGACTGGCCCCAAGACGGGGTCTTGCCCGTCACCCCCGAGAGCATTCGTGAAGGACGTCGTGACAGCGCTCGAACCAGACACCGACACCTCGCGCCCTGATGGCGCCGCGGGTGGAAAGCGTCCCCTCAAGACGGTCATCGGTGACTACGTCTCGCTTACCAAGCCGCGCATCATCGAGCTTTTGCTCATCACGACCTTCCCGGTCATGTTTCTCGCGGAGCGCGGCATTCCGAACGCGTGGCTCATCATCGCCACCTTGATCGGTGGCACGCTTTCGGCGTCGTCGGCGAACGTGCTCAACTGCTACCTCGACCGTGACATCGACAAGCTCATGCACCGCACCGAGGGTCGCCCCCTCGTGACGGGTGCCATCTCGCCGCGCAACGCCTTGATCTTCGGCCTCGTGCTCGGTGTGGCCGCAACGCTGTGGCTCGGTCTGCTCGTCAATTGGCTCAGCTCGCTGCTGTCTCTCGCGGCGATCGCCCTGTACGTGGGCTTCTACACGGTCCTGCTCAAGCGCCGCACGTCGCAGAACATCGTCTGGGGCGGTGTCGCCGGCTGCATGCCCGTCTTCATCGGCTGGGCCGCCGTGACGGACTCGCTGTCCTGGGCCGCCGTCGTCCTGTTCCTCGTCGTCTTCTTCTGGACGCCGCCGCACTACTGGCCGCTGTCGATGCGCTTCAAGGACGACTACGCCAACGCCGGCGTGCCGATGCTGCCGGTCGTCGCCGAGGACCTCGCCGTCGGCAAGCAGATCGTCGCCTACTCGTGGGTGACCGTCCTGACGTCGTTCGCCCTCATCCCCATCGCACCGATGGGTTGGATCTACACGGCCATCGCCGTCATCTCGGGTGGCGTCTTCCTCTTCGAGGCTCACATGCTGCTCAAGCGTGCCAAGGAGGGTGCGCCGTACTCGGTGCTCAAGCCGATGCGCCTGTTCCACTACTCGATCAGCTACCTCACGCTGCTGTTCATCGGTGTGGCCCTCGACCCGCTGTGGTACTTCGCGGTGACCGGCTGAGTCGCTGTCCGCTTCGGCGGACAACGACGAAACGCCCGCCCTGCTTCGTGCAGGGCGGGCGTTCGCGTTTGTGTGTGCGAAGCGTCAGATGCGCTCGCGCAGTGAGCACATCGCCCACGTCATGTAGGTGACGAGCAGTGCCGCGCCGAACATGTGGACGAGCACGATGACCCAGGGCAGCCCGGTGAAGTACTGGACGTATCCGATAGCGCCCTGCGCGAACGTGACGACGAGGAGGCCCGTCCACATCTTCACGGACTGATGCGATGCCTTCGTCACCTTCTGCGCGAGGAGAACGGCGATGACGAGGCCGACGAAGAGCATGACGGCGTCCGCGTGCAGCCAGGAGACCGAACGCGGGTCGAATCCAGTGCGGGCCGGCGCGACGGCGTCACCCGAGTGCGGGCCCGAACCCGTGACGATCGTGCCCAGCACGAGAACGACGAAGGCGGCGGCCGTCGTCAGCCACGCGGTGATCTCGATGGGCCGCACGACGAGGAGGCGACGCTCGCCGTCGCCCTCGCGGCCGCGCCAGATGAGCCAGGCCGAAGCGGAGACGAGCAGCATCGAGATGAGGAAGTGCAGCGCCACGATGAAGGGGTTGAGCTCCATGTGCACCGTGATGCCACCGACGATCGCTTGCAGGGCGATGCCACCGAGCACACCCGCGACAGGGACGCGCAGCCCCTTGCGCTGAGGCGCCCACTTGATGATGCCGATGAGGAGAGCGAGTGCGACCACCAAGACGAGACCGGTCAGCGTGCGGTTCCCGAACTCGATGTACTTGTGGTAGCTCTGCTCCTGGTGCTTGACGGGCGTGAACGAGCCGGGCACGCACTGCGGCCAGGTGGGGCAGCCCAACCCGGAGCCTGTGAGGCGGACGAGACCACCCGTGACGACGATGCCGATCTCGACCGCGAGGTTGAGCCAGAACAGACGGCGTAGCCACGGGTGAACCGGTGCCTTGTCGGCTCGGACACCCTCGCGAGGCTCGGCCGGAGGTGGGACGAAAGCGGGGGAGGTGGTCACCTCTCCAGGGTAGTCGGACGCCGTCACGCCCCCGCCACCGGTCGGACGCGAGTGCGTCACATGCGCACCGGGAATGTGAACGAACGTTCAACGGTTGCCGCGAAAAGCGACGCTGTCGAACTCCGGGCGTCATCCTTACTGTCCGAACGTGCCCGACGGAAAGGATCGAAGTGTCCACTTCACCCGAAACCACCTCCGACGTCGTCATCGCGGGAGCGGGCATAGCCGGCCTCACCGCGGCGCTCACACTGAACGCCCAGGGCATCCGGCCCGTCATCCTCGAGAGCGCCCGCGAGACCAAGCCTCTCGGCGTCGGTATCAACCTTCAGCCGCCGGCCGTCGAGGTGTTGACGAGGCTGAGGTTGCGCGAGCGCCTGGAGAAGCTCGGCGTCCCGACGTCGTCGGCGCGCTACCTTGCCCGCGAGGGAACGCTGCTCGCCGAGCGCACCTTCTCGCCGGAAGAGCAGCAGATCGCTGTGCTCCGCGGCGAACTGCAGAACATGCTGCTCGACACCGTTCTGGAGCGCCTCGGATCCGACGCGGTGCGCACCGGTCAGCGCGTCGAGGGTTCGAGCTGAGCGACGGTGTCGTGAACGGCACAGTGACCGACCGTGACTCGAAACAGGCGGAGAAGGTCACAGCGCGCATCCTCCTCGCCGCTGACGGTGTCCACTCATCAGTGCGTCAGCAACTGCACCCCGACACGTCCTTCCACTGGGAGGGCACGCGCATGTTCCGCGGCACCGCAGTGCGGGAGCCATTCCTCGACGGCGCGACCATGACGCTCATCTACGGCGAGGAGGAGAAGCGTTTCCTCGTTTACCCGATCTCCCGCGACGTGGAGAACGAGGGTGAGGAACTCATCAACTGGGTGGCCATGGTGCCCGAGGCTGACTCCCGGACGATCTCGGTCGACGACACGAAGAACGAGCCGACCGACCCGAAGGACGTCGTCCCGACGTTCCGGGGCTGGGGATTCGACCTTGCTCGACATCGAAGGTCTCTTCGCCGAGTCGACCGACGTGTTGCGCTACCCGATGACGGATCGTGAGCCGCTGGATTCGTGGGGCGAAGGCGGCGTGACGTTCATGGGCGACGCCGGCCACCCGATGCACCCCATCGGTGCGAACGGGGGCTCACAGGCCATTCTCGACGGCCAGGCGATCGCCGAGCACCTCACCGGCGTCGACCTCAGGGACGGTGCGGCCGTGGACACCGCGCTGCGGGCCTACGAGGACGAGCGACGCCCCGTCACCAACGACGTGGTGATGGCCAACCGCAAGCTCAACAAGACCGAGCGCAGCATCGCGAACAAGACCCAGGACGAGCTCAAGGAGTTCGCCGAGTCGGGGGAGTTCGAAGAGATGCAGAAGAAGTACGCGAAGGGCGAGTTCGACGAGCTCTGATCCTTCAGGGTTCGACCCCAGGCGTAAGGCGCCTCACCGCGACGGTGGGGCGCCCGCGCTCTGTCCGAAGACAAGGGGCTCACGGCCGAGGCGGGTCAGTCGCTCCAGCGGAAGGCCTTCGTGGCCACGAACGTCAGGAGGGCGCCCCAGACCACGAGGACGAGCATCGGCACCACGGTGTTTCCCTGGCCGGTCAACGCGCCGCGCAGACCGTCACCCAGCGCGCCCGTCGGGAGGTACTTCATGACAGCTGCCCAGGCGTCGGGGTAGCGCGAGGTCGGCATGAGCAGGCCGCCGCCGACGGCGAACAGCACCCACAGAAGGTTCGCGACGACGAGAACGCCCTCGGCGCGAATCCGACCGGCCACCGTGAGGGCGAGGGCCACGAACACCCAGCACCCGAGAGCCAACAAGAGGACGGCCGGAAGAACACCGTCGATGCGCGGCTGCCAGCCCAGGGCGAAGCCGAGGCCACCGAGCACGATGGTCTGCACGAGAACAACACCGGCCACGGCGACAGCCTTGGCGATCATCAGACCGCGGCTGCCCAAGGGCGTCACGCCCAGCAGGCGCAGAACCCCGTAGCGACGATCGAAGCCCGTCGCGATCGCCTGGCCGGTGAATGCCGTCGAGACCACCGCGAGGGCCAGCACGCCGGGAACCGCGAGGTCGATGCGTCGTCCCGGCCCGAGGTCCGGCGTGGAGCTGAAGTGCAGCCCGAGCAACGCCATCGCCGGAAGCAGGATGGAGACCATGAGCTGCTCGCCGTGGGAGAGCAGCGTGCGCCCCTCGAAGAGTGCCTGTGCGCGAACCCGAGCCGGGGCGGGTGCGGCCGGATTCGCGTTTCGTTCCACGGCAGCGTTCACAGCGTTCCCTTCCCGGTGAGGTCGAAGTAGACGTCCTCGAGCGAACGGCCGTCCGTGACGTCCGCGAGGGAACCCTGCGCGACGCACCGGCCCTCGTTCATGACGACGACGTGGTCGGCGAGGCGCTCCGCCTCCTCGAACGAGTGGGTCGTGACGACAACACTCGCGCCGCGCTCCCGCTCGGCTTCGACGAGATCCCAGACGTCGCGGCGAGCGTGCGGATCGAGGCCGGCACTCGGTTCGTCGAGGAAGAGCACCTCGGGTCGTCCGATCATGGCGGCCGCGAGAGCCACGCGCTGGCGCTGACCGCCCGAGAGGCGCCGCACGGAGGTGCGGTTGAACGTGGGGATGTCGAGCGCACCGGCGAGTTCGTCAATGTCACGGGGCTCGGCGTAGAACGACGCGAGATGGCGAAGGAGCGCGAGGGGCTTCGTCCCCATTGGCAGGCCGCCGTCCTCCAGCATGACGCCCACACGCGCACGGTGGGCGGCGTCCGCGTTCCACGGCTCGGCTCCCAACACGCGGATGGAGCCGGAGGCCGGTCGGCGAAGTCCCTCGGCCATCTCGACGACGCTCGTCTTGCCCGCGCCGTTGCGCCCGAGAAGCGCCGTGATGGCTCCGGCCGGCGCGTGCCACGACAGGTCGCGCAATGCCTCCACACCGCCGTAAGCGTGCGACACACCGTCGACGACAACGGCGTGTTCGGCCGGTTCGGGTCGTTTCACTGCGGGCGACGGGGGATGAGGCACCGAAACAGCGTACTCGGGGGGCACACGGCGTCTCCCGGCGGTCGAAGTGAGGTGAACCTCAGTTTCGCGAGGGAATCGATTTACGCAACATGGGTGTTGTTAATTTCGATGGAGAGTCGACGTGGTTACGTCTACGAAGCGATCGAAGGAGGTGCGAGGCCATGACGCCGGAGCCTGTGAACCCAGGAGCCGCTGCGAGTCCTGCTGCACCCCAGAGTGTGCCGACGCGCGAACGCGTCCGGCTCGCCGTTTCCGAACACGGCCCTGTCACCGCCGCCGAACTCGGCGAGCGCATGGGCCTCACTCCGGCCGCCATGCGCCGTCACCTCGACGCACTCGTCGCGGACGGTCTCATCGCCGAGCGGGAGGCCCCGTCGTCCGGAGCCAAGCGCCGCGGCCGGCCGGCACGCGCCTACGTCCTCACCGACGCCGGCCACGCCGCCATGACGGCCGGGTACGACACGCTCGCCAACCAGGTTCTCGAGCACCTCGTGCGCGTCGGGGGAGACGAGGCCGTCGAGGCTGTCGCTCGTGAGCGCGCCCGTGAGATCGCCCACTCGGTCAAGCCCCTCGTGGACGCCGCCGGTGACGACCCTAACGCCCGCGCCCGCGCCCTGGCAGGCGCGTTGAGCAGCCAGGGCTTCGCAGCGTCGACACGCCCGGTGGCGCAGGGCACGCCGCTCGCGGGCGTCCAGTTGTGCCAGGGTCACTGCCCGGTACAGCATGTGGCGGCCAACCACCCCCAGTTCTGCGAAGCGGAAGCCGAGGTGTTCTCCGAGGTTCTCGGCGTCCACGTCCAGCGGCTCGCGTCGCTCGCGCACGGCGACCACGTGTGCACCACGTTCATCCCCACCATCACCACCGACCGAAACAATGCCGCCCCACATGAGGAGGAGCAGCGATGAGCACGATCGAGGAGCTCAACCCAGGTCTCGCCGACCTCGGCCGCTACGAGTACGGATGGGCGGACTCCGACACCGCCGGCGCATCCGCCAAGCGCGGCCTGTCGCCGGATGTCGTCACCGACATCTCGGACCGCAAGAGCGAGCCGGAGTGGATGAAGAAGCTTCGCCTGAAGTCGCTCAACCTCTTCGAGAAGAAGCCCATGCCGAACTGGGGCAGCGACCTCACGGGCATCGACTTCCAGAACATCAAGTACTTCGTGAAGTCCACGGAGAAGCAGGCCACCACGTGGGACGAGCTTCCCGAGGACATCAAGGCCACCTACGACAAGCTCGGCATCCCGGAGGCCGAGAAGCAGCGCCTCATCGCTGGTGTCGCCGCGCAGTACGAGTCGGAGGTCGTCTACCACCAGATCCGCGAGGACCTGGAGGAGAAGGGTGTCATCTTCGTCGACACCGACTCCGGTCTGCGTGAGCACGAGGACCTGTTCAAGGAGTACTTCGGCTCCGTCATCCCCGCCGGTGACAACAAGTTCGCCGCGCTCAACACGGCCGTGTGGTCGGGTGGCTCCTTCATCTACGTGCCGCCTGGCGTCCACGTCGACATCCCGCTGCAGGCCTACTTCCGTATCAACACGGAGAACATGGGCCAGTTCGAGCGCACGCTGATCATCGCCGACGAGGGCAGCTACGTTCACTACGTCGAGGGCTGCACCGCCCCCATCTACAAGACCGACTCCCTGCACTCGGCCGTCGTCGAGATCGTCGTCAAGAAGAACGCCCGCGTTCGCTACACGACGATCCAGAACTGGTCGAACAACGTCTACAACCTCGTGACGAAGCGCGCCACCTGCGAAGAGGGCGCCACGATGGAGTGGATCGACGGCAACATCGGCTCCAAGGTGACGATGAAGTACCCGGCCGTCTTCCTCATGGGCGAGCACGCCAAGGGCGAGACGCTGTCGATCGCGTTCGCGGGCGAGGGCCAGCACCAGGACGCCGGCGCCAAGATGGTCCACGCCGCGCCGAACACGAGCTCGACCATCGTGTCGAAGTCCGTGGCCCGTGGCGGCGGCCGTACCTCCTACCGCGGTCTCGTGCAGGTGCTCGAGGGCGCCGAGCACTCGAAGAGCTCCGTCGTCTGTGACGCCCTGCTCGTCGACCAGATCTCGCGTTCGGACACCTACCCCTACGTCGACGTCCGCGAGGACGACGTGCAGATGGGTCACGAGGCCACCGTCTCCAAGGTCTCCGAGGACCAACTGTTCTACCTGCGCAGCCGCGGCCTGAGCGAAGAGGAGGCCATGGCGATGATCGTGCGTGGCTTCGTCGAGCCCATCGCGCGTGAGCTGCCCATGGAGTACGCACTCGAACTCAACCGCCTCATCGAACTCCAGATGGAAGGAGCCGTCGGCTGATGACCGCCGTCACGCCAGAAATGGGCAAGGCAGACAAGGCCACTCTCGCGGGTGACCACAGCCACGGGGCCACGATCCCGGACCAGTCGCGCGCCGAGCGCCGCAAGTCCTTCGACCTGGGTGCCTTCGGTGTCCCGAGCGGCCGCGAGGAGGAGTGGCGTTTCACGCCCGTCGACCGCCTCTCGCCGCTGCTCGCCGAGAAGCAGACCGACCCCGGGGCCGTCACCGTCACCGTGACGGGCGAGGGCTTCGAGTCCGGCACGCTCGCCGAGGGTGAGGCTCCGCGCGGCACCGTGCTCGTGCCAAGCGACCGCGGTTCGGTTCTCGCGTCGTCCCTGACGCCGAACGCCGACCACGTCGTCATCCCGGCCGAGGCCGAGCTCGCCACACCGGTGCGCATCGCGGTCGACGGCAAGGGTGGCGACAAGCGGGCCAACGCTCACCTCGTCATCGAGGCCAAGCAGCACAGCAAGGCGCTCGTCATCCTCGAGCACACCGGCTCGGCCCAGGTCACGGCCAACGTCGAGATCGTCACCGGCGACGGCGCCGACCTCACGGTCGTCACCGTGCAGCGCTGGGAGGACGACGCTCTCCACCTCGCCGAGCACGACGCACTCGTCGGCCGTGACGCGCGCTACCGCCACATCGCGGTGACGCTCGGCGGCGGCATCGTGCGCATGAACTCGAATGTCCGCTACGCCGGGCCCGGGGGAGAGGCGACGCTCCTCGGCGTGTACTTCGCCGACTCCGGTCAGCACCTCGAACACCGCTCGTTCATCGACCACAACGCGCCGAACTGCACCTCCCTCGTCACCTACAAGGGTGCCCTGCAGGGTGAGACGGCCCGCACCGTCTGGGTGGGCGACGTGCTCATCCGCGCCGAGGCCGAGGGCATCGAGACCTACGAGCTCAACCGCAACCTCGTGCTCACCGACGGGGCCCGTGCCGACTCCGTGCCGAACCTCGAGATCGAGACCGGCGAGATCGAGGGTGCGGGTCACGCCTCCTCGACCGGCCGCTTCGACGACGAGCAGCTGTTCTACCTGCAGGCTCGTGGCATCCCCGAGGACGAGGCACGTCGTCTCGTCGTGCGCGGCTTCTTCGCCGACATCGTGAACAAGATCGGTGTCGCCGAGGTCGTCGAGCCCCTCATGGAGGCCATCGACGAGGAACTCGCCGCCACGGCCGCGCTCGTGGAGAGCGCAGGAGCCGAGGCATGAGCGACGCGAACGTCGAGTGGGTCAAGCTGGCGCAGCTGAGCGACATCGGTACGCCGGGTGCGATCAAGGTCGACATCGACGACCTGCAGATCTGCATCGCGCGCGACTCCGCCGGTGACGTTCACGCGCTCGACGACACGTGCTCGCACGCCGCAGTCTCCCTCTCCGAGGGCGAGGTGGAGGACGACGGCATCGAGTGCTGGCTGCACGGCTCGAAGTTCGCCTACGCCACCGGCGAGCCGATGAGCCTGCCGGCCACGCAGCCGGTCAACGTCTATCCGACCAAGCTCGAGGGCGACGACATCCTCGTCGGCATCCCCGCCTGAGCACCCCCGAAACTTTCCTGACAGAAGGACGAACAAGCATGTCAACGCTGGAAATCCGCGATCTTCACGTGACCGTCGAGACGGAGAACGGCACGAAGGAGATCCTCAAGGGCGTCAACCTGACGATCAACTCGGGCGAGACGCACGCCATCATGGGCCCCAACGGCTCCGGCAAGTCGACGCTGGCCTACTCCATCGCCGGCCACCCCAAGTACACGGTCACGTCGGGCACCGTCACGCTGGACGGTGAGGACGTCCTCGCGATGGAGGTCGACGAGCGCGCCCGTGCGGGCCTCTTCCTCGCCATGCAGTACCCCGTCGAGGTTCCGGGCGTCACCGTCTCGAACTTCCTGCGCACGGCCAAGACGGCCATCGACGGCGAAGCACCGAAGGTGCGCACGTGGGTCAAGGACGTCAAGGGCGCCATGAGCAACCTCAAGATGGACCCGGCCTTCGCCGAGCGCAACGTCAACGAGGGCTTCTCCGGCGGCGAGAAGAAGCGCCACGAGATTCTGCAGATGGAGCTTCTCAAGCCGAAGATGGCGATCCTCGACGAGACCGACTCCGGCCTCGACGTCGACGCGCTGCGCATCGTCTCCGAGGGCGTCAACCGCGCCAAGGACGAGACGAACTGCGGCGTCCTGCTCATCACGCACTACACGCGCATCCTGCGCTACATCAAGCCCGACCACGTCCACGTGTTCGTCAACGGCAAGGTGGCCGAGGAGGGTGGCCCCGAGCTGGCCGACCGCCTCGAGGCCGAGGGCTACGACCGCTACGTCAACGCCGCTGCGGAGGCGAAGGCCTGATCATGGCGCACGCATCGTTCGACGCGGCGCGCGTGCGCGAGGACTTCCCGCTGCTCGCGCGCCGCGTCCGCGACGACAAGCCGCTGGTCTACCTCGACTCCGGTGCGACGTCGCAGAGCCCCGAGTCGGTCATCACCGCCGAGGGCGACTTCTACCGCACCGTGAACGCTGCGGTGCACCGAGGAGCCCACCAGCTCTCCGAGGAAGCCACCGACGCCTACGAAGGCGCGCGCGAGACCATCGCCCGTTTCATCGGTGGGCGAGCCGACGACATCGTGTTCACCAAGAACGCCACCGAGGCTCTCAACCTCGTCGCGTACGCCTTCAGCAACGCCGGCGCGCCCGGCGCGATGGACGGCGTCGACGAGGCGATCGCCTCGAAGTTCGCGCTGGGCCCCGGTGACGAGATCGTCGTCACGGCGATGGAGCACCACGCGAACCTCGTGCCGTGGCAGGAACTCGCACGTCGTACCGGCGCCACGTTCCGTTGGATCGAGATCACCGACGACGGTTTCGTCGACCTCGATTCGGCGCGTGAGGTCATCACCGAGCGGGCCAAGGTCGTCGCCTTCACCCACGTCTCCAACGTGCTGGGCACGATCAACCCCGTCAATGACCTCGCAACGATCGCTCGCGAGGCCGGGGCACTCGTCGTTCTCGACGCGTGCCAGTCGGTGCCGCACATGCCCGTCGACGTGGCACAGCTCGATGTCGACTTCCTTGCCTTCTCCGGCCACAAGATGCTCGGTCCCACCGGCATCGGTGTGCTGTGGGGCAAACACGAACTCCTCGAGGCGATGCCTCCGTTCCTCACCGGCGGATCGATGATCGAGATCGTGAAGCTCGAAGGCACGACGTTCGCGCCCCCGCCCCAGCGCTTCGAGGCGGGCACCCCGAACGCCGCTCAGGCCGTCGGTCTCGGCGCCGCGTGCGACTACCTCGAGGCGCTCGGCATGGACAACGTGCTGCGTCACGAGCAGGATCTGATCCAACTCACGCTCGACGGCCTCGCCGAGCGTCCCTGGGTCAGCGTGCTCGGCCCCCAGGACGCAGGTGCCCGACTCGGTGCGGTCGCGTTCGTCGTCGACGGGGTGCACCCGCACGACGTCGGGCAGATTCTCGACGACGCCGGTGTTGCCATTCGTACCGGTCACCACTGCGCGTGGCCGTTGCACCGACGTCTTCGCGCCGTGGCGAGCAGCCGTGTCAGTTTCAACGTCTACTCCACGGCCGACGACGTCGAGGCGTTCCTCACGGCGCTCGACCGGGTGCCGAACATCTTCGGTCTGGAGGTCTGAGATGGATCTGTACCAGGAGCTCATTCTCGAGCACTCCAAGCGCCCGCAGCACGCGGGCCTGCGCGAGCCGTTCGGCGCCGAGAGCCACCACGTCAACACCTCCTGCGGTGACGAGATCACCCTGCGTGTCGACGTCGAAGGCGAGGGCGACGACGCCGTCATCAAGGACGTCAGCTACGACTCGATCGGTTGCTCGATCTCCGTGGCGTCGGCGTCAATGCTCGCCGAGAACCTCATCGGGCTCACGCTGCGTGAAGCCCAGGAGGTCTTCGGTGCCACCCGCACGATGCTCACGAGCAAGGGCCAGGCTGCCGGTGACGAGGAAGTCATCGGCGACGCCATCGCCCTCGCCGGAGTCTCGAAGTACCCCGCGCGCGTCAAGTGCGCCCTGCTGTCGTGGTCCGCACTGCAGGACTCGCTCGGCAAACTCGGTCTCGATCTGACCGGGGGCGCCGCATCCACCACGGAGGAGACCAAGGCATGACCGACAACGAGATCACGGCCGACGTGACCGCCAACGAGGCCGAGGCGCCCGAGCGCGCCCAGGCGCAGGGAGTCAGCGACTCCGGCGTCGAGGTCGAGGAGGTCAAGGAGGCCCTGCGTGACGTCGTCGACCCCGAGCTCGGCATCAACGTCGTCGACCTCGGTCTCGTCTACGGCATCACCGTCGACGAGAGCAAGCACGCCGTCATCGACATGACGCTGACGTCTGCGGCCTGCCCGCTCACGGACGTCATCGAGGAGCAGGTCGCCACGTCCCTGCTCGATGTCGTCACGGGCCACACGCTCAACTGGGTGTGGATGCCGCCGTGGGGTCCGGACAAGATCACCGACGACGGCCGCGAGCAACTTCGCGCGCTCGGCTTCAACGTCTGACAAGAGGTGGGCGAAAGCGGCTCCGGTCCACCTGAGTCGCGTCGACCCTGACGACGAAGGCCCTCACCATTGTGGTGAGGGCCTTCGTCGTGTCGTTGGCTCGCGGGACGTCCGCGAGAAAACGCAACCCGTGTGAGAAGCCGGTCGATTGCCCACAGCGCAGAGACGCGAAACGCCCCTCGTCCCGGAGGACGAGGGGCCGTTTCGAAACGTCGCAGAGGCTCGCGGATCAGACGCGACCGAAGCGGTAGCTGGCACCGGCGCGCGAGAGCGACACGCGCGTACCCGGACGCATAGCGTGCCACACCATGCCGTTACCGGCGTAGATACCCGTGTGGTAGGCGTAACCACCAGAGGTGAGGAACGCCAGGTCGCCCGGACGGGCGTACGCGCGGGAAACGCGGTAGGAGGAGCGGTACTGCTGGTTGGCCGTACGCGGCAGGTAGCGGCCGACCTGGCGGTAGGACCAGCTCGTCAGACCCGAGCAGTCGAAGCGCCATGGGCCGGAAGCGCCGTACACGTAGGGCGCACCACGACGGCTCGAAGCCTTGGCCACGGCGCGGCGCGCGGACGCGGCCGTGACGGCGCTGGCGTTCGAGGCGCTGGCAACCGAGACGGCGCCGAGAGCGGAGGAGGCCAGAGCCGTGCCGACGGCAACCTTGGAGGTGTTGGCCATGAAGGAGCGGCGGGACATGTTCTTCATGTCGAGTCATTTCCAGGAGCGCTTACGAGGCATGACCTGTCGGGTTCGAGATCCTAGATTCTCGGCCCACCGAAGTGAGCTTTACCCCAAGAACCACCGAAGTGGCCCGGATGCTGGGTGCACCGTTCCCGTCGCTCCGCATCATGCGAAGTGATACCTGGCCTTCGTGACGGGACTCAGCGACGAAGCAGGGCCGCACCGTTTCGGTGCGACCCTGCAAGGTTACAGACTGATCACGAGCGACACAAATCGAGCTCTCGTCAACTTGTCAGGAAAACCACATCCTCGCGGTTTTCCGGCGTTTCTCAGCCCAGATCCTGCGCGTTGAACGTGTCGCAGGAGTTGAGTTCACCGCTCTGGAAACCGGTGAGGAACCACTTCTGACGCTGCTGCGATGAACCGTGCGTCCACGACTCCGGCGTCACCCGGCCCTGAGCCTTCTGCTGGATGCGGTCGTCACCGACCGCGGATGCGGCGGACAGCGCCGACTTGATGTCGGACTCGGTCACGGGCTTGAGGAGGGTGTTGCCGTTCTTGTCCTTGGCCTCGGTGGCGTGGTTGACCCAGATGCCGGCGTAGCAGTCGGCCTGCAGCTCGAGGCGGACCGATCCGGACTCCGGCCCCTTCGGGTCCTGCTGGGCGCGACCCAGGGCGCCGAGAAGGTCCTGGATGTGGTGGCCGTACTCGTGCGCGACGACGTACATCTGAGCGAGGTTGCCGCCGTCGGCGCCGTAGGTGCTCGACAGCTCCTGGAAGAAGCTCGTGTCGATGTAGACCTTCCGGTCGTTCGGGCAGTAGAACGGCCCCATCTGCGAGCTCGCGGTGCCGCAACCGGAGGACGTCTGGCCGCTGTAGAGCTTGGTGGGCGCGTACTCGTACTCGGTGCGACCGCCGGTGAAGTCCGGGAGCGCCTGGTCCCAGTAGGCCTGAACGGCATTGACCGTTCCGATCACGCGGCAGGTGTCGTCCTCGTTGGCGTCAGCACCCGTCTTGCAAGCCTGGATCTGCTGGGAGACCCGGTCGTTCGAGCCGGAGACGTCCTGCGTGTCCTGGCTGTACTGGTTGATGCCGCTCGCGCCGCCGGGGTAGCTGCTCCCGCCACCGCTGCCGGTGATGTCGATGCCGAAGAACGCGAAGATGAGCATGAGGATGAGACCGCCGATACCGCCGACGGCCGTACCTCCGCCCATCCCGCCGGGGCCACCGCCGAAGCCTCCGGAACCACCGGATTCGACCTGCGACGTGTCCAGCTGCGCGTTGTCGTTGAACGTCAAGAGAACCTCCGTTGTGAAGGCGGACGGCGTCGTCCACCCCGATTCATCTCTCGTAGACTACTGGGGCTTCACGCGCCTCGCCGTATGTCACGCGAGCCGAGCGCTCCCGTCCGGCGTGTCGGAGCCGTACACCCCTTCACCGTTCTCTCGAGGAGCCCTGCCCTGTGATCACCGCCGAAGGCATCGAACTGCGCGCCGGCTCGCGCATCCTGCTCGAGAGCGCCACGTTCCGGGTGGCCGCCGGTGACCGTGTCGGACTCGTCGGGCGCAACGGTGCCGGTAAGACCACCCTGACGAAGGTGCTCGCCGGTGAGGGTCTGCCCGCTGCCGGCAAGGTGGTCAGCTCCGGGGCAGTGGGATACCTGCCGCAGGATCCCCGCACCGGTGACCTCGATGTCCTCGCGCGCGACCGTATCCTGTCGGCGCGCGGCCTCGACGCCATCGTCGCCGACCTGCGCAAGGCCGAAGCATCCATGGCCAGTGAGAACGACGACGTCCGCGAACGGGCTATGCGTCGCTACAGCCGTCTCGATGCCGAGTTCGACGCCCAGGGCGGGTACGCCGCCGAGTCGGAGGCGTCGTCGATCGCCTCGAGCCTCGGGCTCGAACAGCGCATCCTCGAGCAGCCCCTGCGCACGCTGTCCGGTGGTCAGCGTCGCCGGATCGAATTGGCACGCATCCTCTTTTCGGGCGCTCAGACCCTGCTTCTCGACGAACCGACCAACCACCTCGATGCCGATTCCATCATCTGGCTGCGCGATTACCTCAAGAGCTACCGAGGTGGGCTCATCGTCATCAGTCACGACGTCGAACTGCTCGACGCCGTCGTGACGAAGGTGTTCCACCTCGACGCCAACCGGGCCGAGATCGACCAGTACAACGTCGGGTGGAAGGCCTACCTCCAGGCCCGCGAACTCGACGAGAAGCGTCGCAAGCGCGAGCGACTCAACGCCGAGAAGAAGGCCGGCGTCCTGCTGGCCCAGGCCGACAAGATGCGGGCGAAGGCGACGAAGGCCGTGGCGGCCCAGAACATGGCGCGGCGCGCCGAGAAGATGCTCGCCGGCATCGAGGGCGAACGCGTGCAGGACAAGGTCGCCAAGCTGCGCTTCCCGAAGCCTGCGCCGTGCGGCAAGACGCCGCTCATGGCGGAGGGACTCTCGCGCTCCTACGGTTCGCTCGAGATCTTCACCGATGTCGACCTCGCCATCGACCGTGGCTCGAAGGTCGTCGTCCTCGGACTCAACGGTGCCGGTAAGACGACGCTCCTGAGGATGCTCGCGGGCGTCGATGCACCGGATACGGGCCGCATCCTGCCTGGCCACGGACTCAAGATCGGTTACTACGCCCAGGAGCACGAGAACCTCGACGTCGATCGCAGCGTCCTGGAGAACATGAAGTCAGCAGCGCCCGAGCTCGGGGAGACCGAGGTCCGCAAGGTGCTCGGCTCGTTCCTCTTCTCCGGTGACGACGTCGACAAGCCCGCCGGCGTTCTCTCCGGTGGCGAGAAGACAAGACTCTCGCTGGCGCTGCTCGTCGTCTCGAGCGCCAACGTGCTGCTGCTCGACGAACCGACGAACAACCTCGACCCGGCCAGCCGCGAGGAGATCCTCGGGGCGCTCAACAACTACGAGGGCGCGGTCGTCCTCGTCAGCCACGACCACGGAGCCGTGGAAGCACTCAATCCGGAGCGCATCCTCCTCCTGCCGGACGGCGTCGAGGACCTGTGGGGCCCGGACTATGCCGACCTCGTCTCGCTGGCCTGACCCAGGAGACGGCCCTCCGGCCGCGGTCCACACCACCGCAGGCGCTACACAACGGTCTCGCCGCCGACGTCATCGTGCAGGGACGTCGGCGGCGAGGCCGTTGCGGTTCAGAGGTTCACAGGGCGCGCAGGAAACCGCCGTCGACGGGGATGGCGATACCCGAGAGGTAGGACGCGGCCGGACTGGTGACGAAGGCCGCCACCCGACCGAACTCCTCCGGCGTGCCGTAGCGACCCAGCGGAATCGCGCCCTCGTTCTTCGCACGCGTGGCCTCGGCGTCACGGCTGCCTGCGTCGAGCGAACGGACACGGTCGGTGTCGATACGCCCCGGGAGCAGGACGTTGACGCGGCCACCGCGCGGGCCGTATTCGTCAGCCAGCGTCTTCGCAGCCATGGCGAGGCCGGGACGCAGACCATTGGAGATGGCGAGCCCCGGAATCGGCGACTTCACCGAGGACGACAGCACCATCGTCACGGCCATCTGAGCCTCCGGCTCGAAGGGTTCGTCGAGCACCGCGCGTGCCATGCGCAGACCGCCGAGGAACACGCTGTCGAAGGCTGCGCGCCACTGCTCCTCGGTCGTGTCACCGAGCTTGCCCGCGGGCGGTCCACCCACGGAGACGACGGCGCCGTCGAGGCGGCCGAAGCTCTCCTTGGCCACGGCGATGAGGCGAGCGGGGGTCTGCGGGTCGGCGAGGTCAGCCGCGACCGCGCGCACGTTCGCGCCGGTCGGGAGCTGCTCGGCCGCCGCGTCGATCCGCTCCTGATCGCGTGAGGCGATGACGAGGTCAGCGCCGTCCGCCGCGAGCACCTTCGCCGTCGCGAGGCCCAGGCCGCCGGAGGCGCCGGTGACGATGTACGTCCGTCCGTTCAGTCCACAGTCCATGGCTTCATCCTGTCACTCGTCCTCTTCGTCCCAGATCCGCTGCTTGCGCTTCTTCTCGCGCTTCGGACGCGCGGCAGTCGCGCCCTTCTGTGCCTGCACCTCGCCGGCGGACGCGGGATCGGCCGTCTCGAGGCCGTCGAGGTACTCACGCCGGGCGCGCATCAGGACGAAGGCGTATCCGGCGACGATGCCGAGCCACCACTGGATGGCGTAGCTCAGATTGATGCCGGCCGCCATGCCCTGCGACGGCCGCTCCAGGGCCTGCGGTCGCGGGGGAGTCGTCCCGTCGGGCATCGCCTCGGTGCGCATGCGGACGTAGCCGTCGACGAGTTGCTCACCCGTGGCCTTCTCGGCGTCGGCCGTCGAGATCGAGGAGAGCTGGCCTTCGACGGGGGGCCGGCCGAGGCTCTTCTCGCTCGGCCGCACCCAACCGGTCACCGTCACCTGGCCACGCGGCGACGCGGGAACAGAACTCGGCTTCGCCGCGCTCGAGCCGTTGGTCACCCACCCGCGGTCGACGAGCACTTTGATGCCGTCGACGGCGAAGATGTCCACGGTCTCGTAGCCGAAGTCACCGCCGGGGCCCGGCCGGTTGCGCACCATGCGGACGTCACCGAGATAGGTGCCGGTTCCGCGAACCTGCTTCCACTCGTCATCCTTGGCGGGTGCCCTGCCGTCCTCGAGAACGTCACCGAACGGGACAGGCCGGGCGTCGTAGTTCGTGTCGATCCGCTCCTGGATCGTCGATTTCTCCTGCCAGCGATTCCACTGCCAGCGCCCTGCAACGAGGCAGATCGTGGCCCACAGCGTCGCGACGAGCAACCACGTGAGCCAGCGTTTGGTGGAGAGCAGTCGAAGCACCCCACCAGCCTAGTAGGGCTGTTCGCCGCCCTGACGCCGGGCATCAGGGACGAGCAGGTTCCCGGGAGGCGCCTCAGCCGTCGTTCGGATCGAGTGCGTCAGGCCGGACACTGTCCCGGTAGAAGCCGCGCAGAGACAGGAAGTCGCGCAGCGTCACCTCGTGCTCGTCGCACGCGAGCCAGACCTTGCGTCGTTGCGCGTCGTGCAGCTTCGGGTTGTTCCACCGCAGAGCCCAGGTCGCGTGGCGTCGGCACCCCTTCGCGCTGCAGATCAGCTCGGCGGGGTCATCGAGAAGAGCGGTCCGCAGATCCATGGATCTCCTTGTGAGGCACCGGAGGGGGAGTGACGGCACCCATGCGGTCGATGCGCCGCTTGCCCGTCGCGTTGGCGTACACGACGGCCACGTACGGCAATACGGCAGCGAGAACGAAGCACACGACACTGAGCGGGCGGCTGACCTGCCAGGTGGCGACGGCCGCGATGAAGCAGACCGTCCGGATGGCCATCGAGATGAGGTAGCCACGCATTCTGCGGTTCTGGTCGTCCTCGGCCGACTCGGGCAGGCTCGTCGCCGAGAGGCGGGGCTGTTCGCCCTTGCCCGTCCGCGAGGAAGCTGCTCGTGCCATGGCTCCAGCCTACGACTCACCACGATTCGTCCCAATTGGAGTACCCGGGGGTAGTGGATACGTTGCTGAACAAGGTTGATTTCCGGCGCGCCCGCGCCCGACCACACGACATGCTGCGAACGAAGGACAGGGTGGATGACGAGCCGCAACGTACTGGTGACCGGAGGCAACCGAGGTATCGGTCTGGCCATCGCCGAGAGGTTCCGTGACCAGGGGGACGCCGTCATCATCCTTTCGCGCGCCGGTGAGGACGTCGCGGGCATGCCCGCGGTTGCGGGCGACGTCAGCGACTCCGACTCGGTGAAGAAGGCGTTCAAGGAGGCCGAGGAGAAGCTCGGCGGCCCCATGGACGTCGTCGTCGCGAACGCCGGAATCACCGACGACGGTTTGCTCATGCGCATGAGCGACGAGTCGTTCGACCGTGTCATCGACACCAACCTCGCCGGCGCGTTCCGCTGCGCCCGCGCCGCGACGACCGGCATGATCCGCTGCAAGGGCGGGCGCCTCATCTTCGTCTCGAGCGTCGTGGGACTCCACGGGTCTCCGGGCCAGGCCAATTATGCGGCGAGCAAGGCCGGTCTCGTCGGTCTCGCCCGCTCCGTTGCTCGCGAACTCGGGGGCCGTGGCATCACGGCCAACGTCGTCGCGCCCGGCTTCATCGAGACCGAAATGACGTCCTCGCTGCCGGAGGACCGGCAGAAGGCCTACAAGGACGCCATCCCCGCCGGGCGCTTCGCCCGCCCCGATGAGGTGGCAGCCGCCGTCACGTTCCTCGCCTCGCCGGAGGCCGCCTACATCAACGGTGCTGTCGTACCCGTCGACGGCGGCCTCGGCATGGGCCACTGACCACTGACCCAGCCCGCATCCTCCACTCCGCTCCGCCCCGCACGAAAGGCACCACCATGGGTCTGCTCGAAGGTAAGAAGCTCCTCGTCACCGGCGTCCTCATGGACTCCTCGATCGCTTTTCACGTGGCGCGCCTGGCCCAGGAGGAGGGCGCCGAGGTCGTTCTCACGAGCTTCGGCCGCACGATGAAGATCACGCAGACGATCAGCCGTCGGCTGCCCAAGCCCGTCGAGGTGGTCGAACTGGACGTGACGAACACCGAGCACCTCGAGACCCTCGCCGAGCGCCTCGAGCCGATCATCGGTTCGCTCGACGGCGTCGTGCACTCGATCGGCTTCGCACCGCAGGGCGCGTTCACCTTCATGGACGCCACGTGGGAGGACGTCTCGACGGCACTGCACGCCTCGGCGTATTCCCTCAAAGCCCTCGCGAAGGCTGCCGAGCCCCTCATGAAGGACGGCGGCGCCGTTGTCGGGCTGACGTTCGACGCGAAGTTCGCCTGGCCCGTCTACGACTGGATGGGCGTGGCCAAGGCTGCGTTCGAATCGACGAACCGCTACCTCGCGCGTGACCTCGGCCCGCAGGGGATCCGCTGCAACCTCGTCGCCGCCGGCCCGATCCGCACCACGGCGGCCAAGTCGATCCCGGGTTTCGAGCAGTTCGAGGAGACCTGGAACAACCGTGCTCCGCTGGGTTGGGACGTCTCCGACGCGGTGCCCGCCGCGCGCGCCTGCGCGGCACTGCTGTCCGACTGGTTCCCGGCGACGACGGGCGAGATCGTCCACGTCGACGGCGGCGTTCACGCGATGGGTCAGTAGGCGTCCAGCCCGTGTCGGGCGGATGCAGGTGAAGCACACCCGTTCTAGGGTGAACCTCATGACTGCAGACGGCACGCAGGCCGCAGGTGTCCGCCTGCTCGGCAACCGCGTTCTCGAGGGCCCGAACCTCTACTTCCCGCGCCCCGCGATCAAGACGACGATCGACGTCTCGGGGTGGCTGAGCAGTGAACCGGACCAGCTGAGCGAAGCGTTCGCCCTGCTTCGCGCGCGCCGCCCGCGACTCGGCGACGAGGGTTCTGCCGTCCGCGACCGCGCCGTCATGCGCCTCGTCGAGGTCGTCACGCGTCGTGTTGCCGCTGCGAGCGGCACGGGTCAGCTCGGTGTCCGGGTTCGCCACGGCGAGGAACCCTCGGAGTACGTCGTGGCCTTCCCGTGGAAGCACCTCGAACGCGGCCGCGCGTTGGGCCGCGCCGTGGCTGCGGCTCTCGCCGATCTGCTCGACCCGGTGTCCTCCTCCGACGCCGTTCGACGTGCCGCCGACGCGGTTCTCGCCTCCGAACCGGGCCCCGCCGGAACCATGTCCAAGCCGAAGGTTCCGGTCATCTCGATCACCGGAACGAACGGCAAGACGACGACCACGCGCCTCGTCTCGCACATCTCGATGACCGCGGGGCGCAAGACGGCGTGGAGCTCCACCGACGGTGTGCTCGTCATGGGCGAACACGTCGAGAGGGGTGACTACTCGGGACCGTCGGGAGCTCGCACCGTGCTCGCCACCCCCGGCCTCGAGGTCGCCGTCCTCGAAACCGCGCGAGGCGGCTTGCTCAACCGCGGAATGGGTGTGCCGTACAACGACGTCAGCGTCGTGACGAACGTGTCGCCCGACCACCTCGGTACGGGCGGCATCGACACCGTCGACCAGCTCGCCGAGGTCAAGGCCATCATCACCAAGGTCACCCGACCGAGCGGTTGGTGCGTGCTCAACGGTGACGACCCCCGTGTCTGGGCGATGCGGGTCGGTACGCCCGCGCAGATCATCACCTTCACACTCGACCCGGAAGCGCCCTGCATCCGTGAGGCACGGGCCGCACACGGCAAGGCGTTCACCGTCATCGACAACGACATCGTGTGTATCGACGACTCGGGCGTGGACTCTCTCGTCTCCCTCGACGACGTGCCCATGACGATGGCCGGGCTTTCCGCCCACAACATCGCGAACGCTCTCGCCGGGGCGGCCGGTGCCCTGGCGCTCGGACTTCCGCGCAGCGCCGTCGTCGAGGGGCTACGCACGTTCTCCCCGGACGCGAACCTCAACCCGGGCCGCATGAACGTCTACACCGTGCCCAAGCCGAGCAGCCCCGACGAGTCGATCACCGTCATCATCGACATGGCCCACAACGAGGGAGGTTTGGAGGCGCTCCTCGCCGTCGGTCGTGGACTCGTCGCGCCCGGGGGGCGACTCCTGCTCGGCCTCGGAACCGGCGGGGACCGCAGCGACGAGATCCTCGCCAACCTCGGCGAGCTCGCGGGCCGTGGAGCAGATCTCGTCCACGTGGTGCACAAGGAGCACTACCTTCGCGGTCGCTCGATGGAGAACCTCGAAAGCCACTTCCGTGACGGTCTCGCGCGCGTCGGGGTGAGCCCGGAGGCGAGCCACCGCACCGAACTCGACGGCGTGCAGAGCCTCCTCGACGCGGCACACGGGGGCGACGTCGTGGCGGTCATGACCCACAGCCACCAGGCGGACATCCACTCCTGGTTGACCGAGACGGGCGCGTCGATGGACGACGCGCGAACCATCGCCCGCAAGGCACGCACCGCTCGCGGTGTACCGAACGAGGAGATCGAGAGCACCGGCTTGCCCGACGACGTTCAGGGCCACATCGGTGACGCCGTCGCGTCATTGCGTCGGGTGACCGCCTCCGGCCACGCACCCGCAGCACTCGTCGACGCTCTCGACCTGCTCACCTCACTGCCGCACCGCGAGTCCTGACACGCTCGCCAATCCGGCCTCGTCCCGACGACCAGTTGGCCCCTTCCCACCGCACCGATGGGGAGGGGCCAACGCGTTCGTTCCTCAGCCCTGAGTGTCAGCCGGGTTCGGAGTGACCGCCTCGGCCGCGGCGTCGTCCTCCTCGGCGCTGGCGAACCGCTCGTCCGGGCTGAAGTCGGGGTCGCCCGGCTGTTCCTCGTGGGTGTGCGCGCCCGGCGTCGCGAGGTGGGTGCGCTTCTCGACCGTGGCCATGACCCGGGCGTGCTTGTCGGCGCAGATGACGATGACGTCGTTGGGCCGCGCCTGATCGAGTGCCTTTGTCGTCGCCTCGAGCTCGTCGAGGACGGTGACGATCTTCGTCGCGCGGCCGCCGTCGGCAGCCACGGCTCGCGCACCCTCCTCGATGATCCTGGCCGCTTCGCCGACCTCGCGGCGGCGCAGGTTCTCGTCCTCACGGATGATGACGGTGTCGAACCACTTGGCCGCCAGTTCACCCATCTCACGGATGTCCTGGTCACGACGGTCGCCGGCAGCTCCGACGACGACGGTACGGCGCACCCTCTGGGCACGGTTCTTTCCCGCGACATATCGGTCGACGAACTCGCCGAGCAGGTCGAGGCCCGCCGGGTTGTGGCAGTAGTCGACGAACACCTCGGCGTGATCGACCTCGATGCGGTTGAGGCGACCGGGGGAGAGGTAGTAGCTCGTCGTGAAGGTGCGCAGGCCCTGACGGATGTCGTGCAGCGGCACACCGGCGGCGAAGGCCGCTCCCGCCGCGGCGAGCGAGTTTGCGACGTTCATGCGTGCGGCGCCGTTGAACGTGCTCGGCAGCAGGTGGGTCCAGGCGAGCTGCATCGAACGGCGGCCCTGCTTGAGGACGATCATCTCGCCCTTCTCCGTCGGCTCGAGGACGACGGCGCGGTCACCGCGAATGCAGCGCTCGTCGATGAACTGCCTGACGCGGCTGTCCGGGGCGTCCATCGAGAACCACACGATGGTTCCACGGCACACGTGGCGCATACGGCGCACGTACGGGTCGTCGGCGTTGAGGACGGCGAAACCGTCACGCGGTACGGCCTCGACGACGACCTGCTTGACGTCCGCGAGGTCCTTGAGGGACTTCACACCGCGCATGCCGAGGTGGTCGTTCTGGATGTTCGTGACGACGGCGATGTCGTTACGGTCGTAGCCCAGGCCCTCGCGCAGGATGCCGCCGCGGGCGACTTCGAGAATCGCGAAGTCGACTCGCGGGTTCTGAAGCACCATCTTGGCCGACTTGGGGCCTGACGCGTCACGGGTGATGAGCAGACGCTCGTCGACGATGATGCCGTCGGTCGAGGTCATGCCGACCTTCTTGCCGAGGCCCTTCATGACGTGCGCGAGCATGCGCGACGTCGTCGTCTTGCCGTTGGTACCCGTCACCGCGACGATCGGCACACGTGACGGCGTGCCGGGCGGGAAGAGCAGGTCGACGACCGGCTTGGCGATGAACTGCGGTTCCCCGACCGTCGGGTGGGTGTGCATGCGGAACCCGGGAGCGGCATTGACCTCGCAAATCGCGCCGCCGGATTCACGCACCGGCACCGTGATGTCGGGGCAGATGAAGTCGATGCCGGCGACGTCGAGCCCGATGAGGCGCGCGGCCTCCTCGGCGATCTCCACGTTGTCGGGGTGGGCATCCATGGTGCGGTCGATGGAGATACCACCGGTCGACATGTTGCCGGTGAGGGCAAGCTTCACCATGACGCCGGCCTCAGGCACGGCGTCCATCGCGTAGCCCTGTTCCTCGACGAGTTCGCGGGCGGCGTCGTCGACCTTGATGCGTGTGAGCACCTTCTCGTGACCGTATCCACGACGCGGGTCGGCGTTCGTGATGTCGACGAGTTCGGCCACCGTGTGTTCGCCGTCGCCCATGACGTGGGCGGGCACGCGCTCGGCGATGGCCGCCATCCGGCCGTCGATGATGAGGCAGCGGTAGTCCTTGCCCGTGACGAAGGACTCGACCTGCAGCACGCCGCGGCGCGACTGTGCCAATGCGATCGGGTAGGCCTCGCGGACGTCGTCCTCGTTCTGCAGGTTGAGGCAGACACCACGGCCGTGATTGCCGTCGAGCGGCTTGACGACGACCGGGAAGCCGATCTCCTTGGCCGCCTCGACGGTGCCCTCCATCGTGCGCACGACGTCGGACTTCGGCACCGGTAGACCGGCCGACCCGAGCAGCTTCACCGTGAGGTTCTTGTCGCCCGCGATGTCCACCGCGAGCGCGGGGGTGCGCGACGTCATCGTGGCGCGGATGCGCTGGGCGTGGACGCCTTGACCGAGTTGGACGAGCGAGGCGCCGTTGAGACGGGTCCACGGAATGTCGCGGGACACAGCCTCTTCGATGATGGCCTGCGTCGAGGGCCCGAACGCCTTGCGCTGCACGAGGTTGTGGAACCGCTCGAGCTCCGCCTCGACGTCGAACTCGGGGTTGTTCTGCACGAGGTGATTGACGATGTTGACCGCCAGTTCGCCGGCTGCGAGACCGACGCTCTCGTCGAGGAAGGCGAAGATGACGTTGTACCAGCCCTCTCGGTCCTCGACACCACGCGTCTTGCCTCGACGGACGTCGTGACCGGCCTCCTGCTGCAGCTGCAGCGCGAGGTGCTCGGCCACGTGACCGAGCCAGGTACCCTCGTGGAGGCGCTCGATGAAGCCGCCCTCACGCCCGCGCGAGCACGAGTGTCGCTGCAGGCCGGGGAAGAGCTCGACGAGAGCCTCGGTGAAACCGGGCAGCGCGTGCGTCGGGTAGTACTCGAGCACGCCCAGATCGAGCACGAGGTGAATCGCCGGCTCGTAGGACCACACGTTGGGGCCGCGGTAGACACGCGTGCTTCGGATGCGCAGGCTCGGCTCGATGGGCCCGGGAGCTTGCGGGATCTCGACGACGGTCATGGAGTTCTCCCTCGTGGAAGGCACAGCGTCTCAGTGACGCAGTGCGGCTGCGGCCGTGGCGGTGTCGTGCTGATCCTTCGCGGCCGTGACGGCCACGTCGGCGTTCTGCTCGACGAAATCCGTCAAGGTCGCTGTGGCCAGGTCGAACGTCGCTCCGTACGGCAGCGAGTGAACGACCGCTCCCGTGACGAGCAAGGGCGCGTCACGGCGGGCTTCATGGGCGTCGGTCTGCGCCCGTCGGGCATCGACGATGAAGACGGCGCCGGATCCGACGATCGTCAACTCGTGCCCGTTCGTGATCTCGGCGGCCGTGTCCTCGTCAATGCCCATTCCGAGCAGGCTGGGAGAACCGGCGACGAGCGAGAGCAGTCGGCCGTAGCGCGAGCGCTGGTCGAAGTGCTGGTCGATGATGACGCCCGGCACGAGGCCGAGACCCTGCGTGAGCTGGCTGGAACGCTGGCGGGGGGTGACGCCCTCCTCGCCCATGGAGATCATGAACTGGCTCATGATCGAGGCACCCGCACTTGTGCCGGCGATGACGGCGCCACGCTCGTAGGCGCGCAGCATGGCGTCGCCGAGCGGGGTGCCGACGATGAGCTGGCTCAGCTTGAGCTGGTTACCACCCGAGATGAAGACGCCTGTGGCGTTGTCGATGCTCTCGACGAGCTCCGGCGACGACGACTCGAGGCGCGTCTGCGGGTCGACGCTCGAGACCTCGGGGCATCCCAAGCGCGAGAACACGGTGGAGTACACCTCGATGACTTCTGACGCCAGCGACGATGCCGTCGGGATGACGACGATGTTCGACTTGCGGCCCCCGGCCAGACGCACGAAGCGGCGCAGGATGGTCACGCGGCCGATCTTGTCCTCGGCCCCACCGATGATGAGCAGGGATCGACGGGGCTCGCTGTTCTCAGGCATGGGGGCTATGTTAGGCGCCCGTTCGGCTCATCGCAGCAGAGTCCACGTCGAGATTGTCTGCTTCTTCGATGTCCTCACGGCTGATGCCGAGCAGGAACAGCACACTGTCCAGGTAAGGCACGTTCACGGCGGCATCGGCCTGAGCCCGCACAACGGGCTTGGCGTTGAACGCAACGCCGAGACCAGCGAGCGCGAGCATGTCGAGGTCGTTGGCTCCGTCACCGATCGCGACGGTGCGTTCCAGGGGGAGACCTTCGTTCTGCGCGAAGTGCGCGAGAGCGCGTGCCTTGCCCTCACGATCGACCACCTCGCCGAGCACACGCCCGGTGAGCTTGCCGTCCGCCACCTCGAGTGTGTTGGCCTGGGCGTACGTGATGCCGAGTTCGTCGGCCAGGGGGCGCACGACCTCGATGAAGCCACCCGAGACGACGCCGACGGTGAAACCGAGACGCTTGAGGGTGCGCACCAGCGTGCGCGCGCCGGGCGTCAGGCGAATCGCGGCGCGGACGTCATCGAGCACCTCGACCGGAAGCCCTTCGAGAACGGCGACACGTGCGTGCAGGGACTCGGCGAAGTCGAGTTCGCCGCGCATGGCCCGCTCGGTCACCTCGGCGACCTCGGCCTCACGGCCTGCGTGGGCCGCGAGCATCTCGATGACCTCGTCCTGGATGAGCGTCGAGTCGACGTCCATGACGACCAGACGCCGCCCTCGCCGCGCCAAACCGGCAGCGGCGACACTCGCGTCACAGCCGCTCTCCGCCGAGACCTCGGCCACGCGGCGTCGCAACTCGACGACCTCGACACCGGACACATCGAGCTCGATGGCCGTCACGGGGGTACGGGCGAGACGACGCACCCGGTCGATGTTTCCGCCGTGGTGAACGACTTCGGCCGAGATCTCGGCCAGTGCCTCGGCCGGCACGGTGTCCGCCAGCAGCGTGACGACGGCGCGCCCGGGCAGGCGGTGCACGTCATCCGCCATACCGGGCGTCAGCGTGAGCGAGAGGCCACGCAGTTCGGCGAGGCGGCGCATCTCGACCTCGAAGTCCTCCGGATGCTGGGAGGAGACGAGGAAGGACAGCGTGATGCTCCCGCCGAGCACGGCCTGCCCGACGTCGATGATCTCGACGCCGAACCGGGTCATCGCATCGGCCAGTTCGTGGAAGAGCCCCGGGAAGTCGGTGCCCTGGAACGTCAGGCCGATGAGGTCGGTACGCGAGTTGTCGTTCGTCACGACCCCATTCATAGCCTGAACCACTCTCGCGTGCATCCGCCGCTCACGACGTGATGACCGTGCTCTTGCCGACGACGACGATGCCCGACTCCGTGACGGTGAACCCGCGAGCACGGTCCTGCTCGTGGTCGAGGCCGATGTGCGTGCCCTCGGGCAGGTGCACGCCCTTGTCGATGATGGCGCGGCGCACGATGCACGAGCGTCCGACCTTGACGCCGTCGAGCAGGATCGAGGAGTCGATGTCGCTGAACGAGCGCACGACGACGTTGGGCGAGAGCATCGAGTGGCTGACCGTCGCGCCGGAGATGATGCAGCCGGGGGAGACGATCGAGTCGACGGCGGTGCCGGTGCGCCCGTGGCTGCCATGGACGAACTTCGCGGGCGGCAGGCTCATGCCGGACGTCGTGTGGATCGGCCAGCGGTCGTTGTAGAGGTTGAAGATCGGGTGGATCGAGACGAGGTCCATGTGGGCGTCGAAGTAGGAGTCGATCGTGCCGACGTCGCGCCAGTACCCGCGGTCGCGATCCTCCGCGCCGGGGATCTCGTTGTCCTTGAAGTCGTAGACGAACGCCTCACCCCGCTCGACGAAGGCGGGGACGATGTCGCCGCCCATGTCGTGCTTGCTGTCCTTCAGGTCGGCATCACGTGTGACCGCCTCGATGAGCGCGTCGGTGGAGAAGACGTAGTTGCCCATCGAGGCGAGCACCTCGTCGGGGCTGTCCGGCAGCCCCTGCGGGTCGGTGGGCTTTTCGAGGAAGGCGCGGATGCGCGCCGGGTTCTGCGGGTCGACGTCGATGACGCCGAACTGGTCGGCGAGCGAGATCGGCTGACGGATCGCGGCGACGCTCGCCTTCGCACCCGAGGCGATGTGCGCATCAACCATGTCGGCGAAGTCCATGCGGTAGACGTGGTCGGCACCGACGACGACGACGTAGTCGGGCTTCTCGTCGTGGATGAGGTTGAGGCTCTGGTAGATCGCGTCGGC
This sequence comes from Dermacoccus abyssi, assembly GCF_003515945.1. Taxonomy (GTDB): domain Bacteria; phylum Actinomycetota; class Actinomycetes; order Actinomycetales; family Dermatophilaceae; genus Dermacoccus; species Dermacoccus abyssi. The sequence continues at coordinate 91,178 of NZ_QWLM01000002.1, read as the reverse complement.
CGAACCGAGGTACCAGTTCTTGCCGACACGCTGCTGCGCGGGCACCGGCGTGACATAGTTGCCGAGCAGGGAGCTCATGCGCCACGTCGTGGTGACGTGACGATCGAGGCTGTGCGACTTGTACTGCGTCAGCACGACGATGTGCAGGTAGTTCGAGTTGACGAGGTTGCTCAGCGCGAAGTCGATGAGGCGGTAGATGCCACCGAACGGCACGGCGGGCTTGGCCCGGTCCGCCGTCAGCGGCATGAGACGTTTGCCCTCGCCGCCGGCGAGAACGATGGCTAGGACCTTGGGGCCTCCACGATTTGGCATGCCACTGACGATAGGCGGATCGTGTCTTTCATCACACCCCCGGAGGGGCTACCGTCTTGTCCCGTGAGAGTCGACATCCTGACGAAGGAATACCCGCCCAACATCTACGGCGGCGCCGGGGTCCACGTCGCCGAACTCGTCAAGGCCTTGCGAGCGACAGGCACGCAGACCAAGGTGCGGGCGTTCGGCGAACCGGTGGGGGAGGCCGACACCGACGGATTTCCCGATCTGCCGCAGCTGGCCGAGGCCAACGGCGCGCTCAAGACACTCGGGGTGGACCTCACGATGGTGCCGGCCACCCAAGGTGCCGACATCGTCCACTCGCACACCTGGTACGCCAACTTCGCCGGGCACCTCGCCTTGATGCTCCACGGCGTCCCGCACGTCGTGACGGCGCACAGCCTCGAGCCCATGCGCCCGTGGAAGGCGGAGCAACTCGGTGGTGGCTACGCACTCAGCTCGTTCATCGAGCGCACCGCCTACGAGGGTGCCGCCGCCGTCATCGCGGTTTCCGACGGCATGCGACGCGACGTGCTGCGCAGCTACCCCCAGCTCGACGAGAGCAAGGTCCACGTCGTTCACAACGGCATCGACGCCGACGCCTGGGCGCCGGATCACTCCGAGAAGGCGCTGGAGATCGCGCGCGGCCACGGCGTCGACACCGGCCGCCCGAGCATCGTGTTCGTCGGTCGCATCACCCGGCAGAAGGGCCTGCCGTTCCTCCTGCGCGCCATGCGTGACGTTCCCACCGTCGTGCAGCTCGTACTGTGTGCCGGCGCCCCGGACACCCCCGAGATTCTCGCCGAGGTCGAAGGCCTCATCGCCGAACTGCGTGAGAGCCGTGACGGCGTCGTGTGGATCCCCGACATGCTGCCCCGCCACGAGGTCGTCGCGCTCCTGTCACAGGCCACGTGCTTCGTGTGCCCGTCGGTGTACGAGCCGCTCGGCATCGTCAACCTCGAGGCAATGGCGTGCGAGGCGGCCGTCGTCGGCACGGCCACAGGGGGAATCCCCGAGGTCGTCGTGGACGGCGAGACCGGTTGGCTCGTGCCGATCGAGCAGGTGAACGACGGAACGGGTACGCCCGTCGACCCCGATACGTTCGTCGCCGATCTGGCCTGCGCCCTCACCGAGGCGACCTCCGACGTCGAAGAGGCCCGCCGACGGGGTCGAGCCGGGCGTCAGCGCGCCGTCGAGCACTTCGGGTGGGACGCGATCGCCGAGCGCACCCAGCAGGTCTACGCGACGGTCCTCGAAGGCTCCCGTACGGCCTGATGCGTCATTGCCGGAGACACTCCGCTCTGGGCACACCGCAACGCGCGATCAACGTTGCCCGTCCTCATCGAGGGCGGGCAGCGTCGTGTGCGAGGCCGATGGCAGCCGCCGTCGCGGCCTGTGCGAGAGCGAGTTCGGCCTCGTCGAGCAGGGAGCGCAGCGTGCGCTCGCGCGCTGCGACGCTACCCGCGTCGAGGCCGCCGCTCGTCGTCAGTGCCTCGTCGAGGGCGGCGACGACGAGGCCGGCCGTCGTGATGATGCGCATCGCCCGCGGGTGCAGGCCCGGTGGCAACGCCCAGCGCGCGCCGTCGAGGCGTTCGTCGACGCGCTCGCGGGCCGAGGAGCCGAGGAACGGTGCGATGTGCAGGGATTCGAGCACCCCGACGTGCGCCAGCAACGCCTCGCGGAAGCGTCGGTCGATGTCGGCCAGTGCAAGTGCCTCGAGGCGGTGGATCGGCACCGGGTCGCTGTCGTGCGGTTCGAGCGTGAGCTTGAGGCCCTCGTCACCGGCCGGCCCGTAATACTCCAGCCGCGGCACGAGCACCCCGCCGAGCGACGGCCCGAACAGGCATTCTCCGGCTTCGATCGCAGCCGGAGTCGCGGGTCCGCCGGGCGGCAGCAACCCGCCGTGGACCCCCGGGCGGGGCAGGTCGACGCAGACGATGCGTTCGCCGAGGTCACGCCACAGTTCGAGGCGCGGCAGGCCACCCTCGACGGCGTCGACGTCGGGCAGCGCGGCGCCGATCGCCTCGCTGAGCGGGCGATCGGCGGCGATGGCGTGCGTGGCCCACAGGGCCAGGCGCACGGAGGCAGGCAGTTCGTACACGATCGCCCAGCCTAGTGGCGACGGGTCAGTGCGCCAGAGCCGTCGGAAGGTGCTTGCGCGAGAACATCAGGACGACGCCGAGGCTCAGCGCGGCGAGCACGACGCCACCGACGAACATCACGGGGTAGCTCAGCCAATGGCTGACGACGGCGAGCGCGGCGGGCACGAAGAAGCCGAGGTAGGTGATCGAATAGTAGACAGCCGTCAGTCCCGCGAGGTCCTCGGGACCGGCGATGCGCTGCACCTCCTGCAGGCCGGAGACGAGCAGCATGCCGTAGGCGAGACCGAGGACGGCGGCCGCGACGAGCGCGAGCCACGGGCTGACGAGGCGCGCTGCAAGTGCGGCGATGCCGAGGCCAGGCAGCGTCATCGTCAGGGCGATGATGATGGCGCGCGCGGAGCTGACGTCGTCGAAGCGCTTGCCGACCTGCTGGATGAACAGCCCGCAGCCGAGCGCGACGAGGCACAGCAGGCCCGAGAAGGCGATGCCGAACGAGCCGGTGCGATCACCCATGACGGCGGGCAGCACGGCATAGGCGCATCCCGCGCAGCCGAACACCCACGGCGCCATCGGCAGGACGACGAACAGGAAGCGACGGTGGCCCGCAGCGGGCACGCGCAGGTCGTCGAGGAAGCGTCCCGGCATCTTTTGGGCGGCATGCGTCTCGGGGGCGCGCGTCAGGAGCACATAGCTCGCCGCCGTGATGACGAGGTGGACGAGGTAGCACAACTCCGCGGGCAGCGGCGCGAACTGCGCGAGCGCCGCTGCGGTGGCGGCGCCGAGCGCGAATCCGGCCGTCAGGCTGATGGAGGCGCGACGCGCGCCCGCGGCGGCGTCGGCCTCGGCGTCGAACGGGGGGCTCGACAGTTCTTTGATCCACGAGCCGCCGACAACCATGGCGAGCCCGAGCGCCAGGCCGGAGAAGATGCGGCCGACGAAGAGCACGGCCGGCGAGCCGGAGCCGACGGCGAGCAGCACCGACGCGATGATCGCGAGGATCGGCGCGGGCAGCATGAGAGGGCGACGGCCCCAGCGGTCCGAGGCGGGCCCGCCGAGCAGAAGCGCGGGCATGATGCCGAGCACGTACGCGCCGAGCAGCAGGTCGACGGCGCCCGTCGAGAGCGCGTCGATGTCACGGTAGAGACCGAGCAGCGGCGTGAACTGGTTGCCACCCCACGCGACGGTGAACATCGCCGCCCCGACCGGCAGCCAGGCGGCCCGCGCGCCCCCGGCGCCGGCGCGCTCGGGGCTGTCGACGCTCGTCGTGATGCGTTCGTGGCTGGCGGTGCGGGTCGGGGTGTCGAGTGACACGCGGGGGCCTTTCGTCGGGTGTGGGTGAGTGGTGCGAAACTCGTGTGGTCGGAGGGCTCAGGGGAGCAGTCCGTCGTAGGAGTGGTGCAGGTGCGCCGTCAGCTCCTGCTCGAAACCAGTCGCGTCTCCCGCGGCGACGAGGTCGACGAGACGGGCGTGGGCGGTGAGGACGTCGCGGCAGCGGCGGTCGTCCTTCCACAGGATGCGCGCGGCCATTCGGCGCTGGCGTTCCCCGAGACGCTCGTAGAACTCGGTGAGGATGGCGTTGCCACCGGCGGCGACGAGGTGGGTGTGGAACACGCAGTCGGTCTCGGTGAAGTCGTCGTGGTCGCCGGTTTCGAGGCTCTGGCGCTGACGGCGCAGGATCTCGCCGAGATCGATGGCGACGTCGCGGTGCTCCTGCGCCTCGACGACGCTGCGCGCCGCACGCGACTCCACCGCGATGCGCGCCTCGACGACGTCACGCACCTCGCGCGGTTCAACGGCGCGCACGAGCGCGCCGCGCTTGGGGTACAGCGTCATCCACCCCTCGGCCTGCAGCCGGACGAACGCCTCGCGCACGGGGGTGCGGGAGACGTCGAGCAGCTCCGAGATCTCACCCTCGCTGATGAGGGCGCCCCCGGCGATCGAGCCGTCGAGGATGCAGCCCTTCACCTCGCGGTAGACCGCGTCGGCCGCGGAGATCTTCGGCTCGCTCATGCTCGCTCCTCGTTCAAGTGGTCGATGTGCTGCCCACACTTGCAGGCGTTCGACGCAACATAGATACAAGTTGTAGCTTACACCCGTGTCGGCTGGGCGTCAGGCGCGTCCACGACGTCATCGGTGCCGTGTCGCGTGGCATTCGACCCCGTCGAGTCAGTAGGGTCACGGGTATGAGCGATGTGTTGTCCTTCTCCGGGGTCGGTGTCACGCGCGGCGCGCAGAAGCTGCTCGACGACATCAACTGGGACGTCGAGGAGGGCGAGCGTTGGGTCGTCGTCGGCCCCAACGGCGCCGGTAAGTCGACGCTACTGTCCATCGCGTCCGGGCGGATGCACCCGAGTGCCGGTGTGGCCGGCATCCTCGGCGAGGTGCTCGGCGCCGTGGACGTGTTCGAACTGCGTCCGCGTATCGGCCTGTCGGCCGCCACGATCGCCGACCGTATTCCGAACGCTGAGAAGGTTTCCGACGTCGTCGTCACGGCCAGCTACGGCATGGTCGGACGCTGGCGCGAGAAGTACGACGAGTTCGACCACGGCCGTGCTGCGGAACTGCTCGAGGAGATGGGTGTCTCGCACCTCGCCGAGCGTCGCTTCGGGACGTTGAGCGAAGGTGAACGCAAGCGCGTTCTCATCGCCCGCGCTCTCATGACCGACCCGGAGCTCATGCTCCTCGACGAACCCGCCGCAGGGCTCGACCTCGGCGCCCGTGAGGATCTCGTCGGTCGCCTCAGCACACTCGCCGAGGACCTCGACGCTCCGGCGCTCGTCCTCGTCACGCACCACGTCGAAGAAATCCCGCCGGGCTTCACCGACATCCTCATGCTGCGCGAGGGCCGTGTCGTGGCGGCCGGCCCGATCGAGTCGACCCTCACGGCGGAGAACCTGTCGGAGACCTTCGGCATGCCGCTCGAACTCGAGCAGCACGGTGAACGCTGGAGCGCCCGAGCCGCTCGCTGATTTCTTGGTGCGAAGGCCGCCCGCCTTCGTCCGTGTGCGGCACCCACGGCCCCACCGTGCCCACGCGCCCTTCCTCGTGGCCGTGAGAAGGATGTCGACATGGGTTTGTGGGAAGCGCTCGCCATCATCGCGGCGGGTATGGCTGCTGGCATGATCAACGCGGTTGTCGGTTCCGGCACCCTCGTCACCTTCCCTACTCTTCTCGCCCTCGGGTACCCGGCCGTCACGGCCAATATGAGCAACACGATCGGACTCGTGGCCGGCGGCATCACGAGCACTCTGGGTTACCGCGAGGAACTGCGCGGCAAGGCCGCCCGCCTCAAGCGGATCGTTCCGTTCTCCTTCTTCGGTGCCGTGGTCGGCGCGCTGCTCCTGCTCGTGCTTCCCGAGTCGGCCTTCGACGCGATCGTCCCGGTGCTCATCGCGCTGGGCGTGCTCCTCGTGCTCGCCGGACCGTGGCTCAACAAGAAGGCCGCGAAAGCACACGAGGACGCCGACCCCACGCGTCCGCTCGCGGGGCCCCGCCTCGTCGCGCTGGCCGTCGGAATCTTCGTGGCCGGTATGTACGGCGGCTACTTCGGCGCGGCCCAAGGCATCATCCTCATGGGCCTCATGAGCGTTCTCCTGCCTGATCCGCTGCAGGAGATCAACGGCATCAAGAACGTTCTCGGCACGGTGGTCAACGGCGTCGCAGCCCTGACGTTCATCGTCGTCGCGACCGACCAGATCGACTGGGCCGTGGCGGCCCTCGTCGGCATCGGCGCTCTCGTCGGCGGCTTCGTGGGAGCGCGCGTCGGGCGCAAGCTCAACCCATGGGTCCTGCGTGTCCTCATCACCGTCATCGGCATCATCGCGATCGTCAACATCCTGCGCTGACCCGCCCGCGTACCCTTGTGCGGTGCCGATCGAGATCACGAGCCCCGACGACGAACGCGTCGCCGACTACTTCCGCCTCACCGACGTCGCGCTGCGCAAGAAGCTCGAGACCGAGCGTGGCCTCTACATCGCCGAGAGCGAGAAGGTCATCCGCCGGGCACTCTCCCGGGGTGACGTTCCCCGCAGCTTCCTCATGGGCGAGCGCTGGCTCACCGACCTGGCAGACGTCATCGCCGACGCCGAGGCCCAGGGCGTGCCGGTCTACGTGGGGGAGGCCGACGTCATCGAGTCGATGACCGGCTTCCACCTCCACCGCGGAGCGCTTGCGTCGATGAATCGTCCGGCCCTCGCCGACCCCGCGGAGTTGCTCCGTGGGGCCCGCCGCGTCGTGGTGCTCGAGGACATCGTCGATCACACGAACGTGGGCGGTTCTGAACTTCGAGAGCCGTCCTCGCAGGCCAGCGGATCGCAGCGTCGCTCGCGGATCGCGATCCTGGACGGATTGGTCGACCATACCAATGTTGGCGCGTGTTTTCGCTCCGCCGCGGCGATGGGCGTCGACGCGGTCCTGGTGACACCGACATGCGCGGATCCGCTCTACCGCAGGGCTATTCGCGTGTCGATGGGCACAGTGTTCCAGGTGCCGTGGACGCGCATCGATCACTGGCCGAGTGGCGTCGATCAGCTCAAGGCGGCTGGATACGTCGTGGCGGGGATGACGCTGGGGGAGGGCTCGATCACTCTCGACGACCTCGTGGACGAAGACCACCAAAACCTCGCGCTCGTGTTCGGCACCGAGGGACACGGGCTTTCAGCTCAAACGGAAAAGGTGCTCGATCGCAGGGTGACGATCCCGATGATGGGTGGTGTCGATTCGCTGAACGTCGCGGCGAGCTCGGCTGTAGTTTTCTACGCGACGCGGTAGGCCAGGTCGAAAGTCAGGGCAAGCGAGAGGAACTCAACGAATGCGAGGGATAGACTTCTTCGGTCCGTGGGAGGGCAGTCCGGTCACGTCCTGGGAGACGGCCCTGAGTGAGATCGAGTCAGTGCTCAGGCGGACTGGGACGCAGCGCGCCGTCGGCTGGCGCGGACAGGTCGATGCTCGGTAGAGCCTCCATAGCGGGCTGTACAGGAGGTTGCTAGACGCGCGATCAGCCTCGCAAACGGCACCAGAGGAAGACGATCTCCTTCGAGCGGAGGAAAAGATCGCTCACTTCGTGCGGGCGAACTGGCGTTTCGACCAAATGCCTTATCTCGAACTGCTGGCGAATCTGCAGCATTTCAGAGGTCCGACACGTATGCTTGATGTTTCGCTTAGTCCGCTGGTTGCCCTCTGGTTCGCTGTCGAGGAGCAGCATAGTGAACTTGACGGTGCGGACGGGCGGATCTTCGCGTTCGACGTTACGAATCGTCGTGTACAACTGGACGCGAAATGGAACACGTACGACGTCCCATGGAGTGGGTCAGGTGCTAACACTCCATGGTGCAGAGATCTTCCGCTCCTGTGGAGACCTCCTTCGTACAACGAGCGCATCCCCGCCCAGCAGTCTGGATTCTTATTGGCCGGGGTGCCAAAGGTCTACGCCGGTGGGAATGCCCAGTACCGGAAGGCCCCCGGGACTTCAGGAGATTTTTGGCGTATTAACGAAGTTCGACGCGCCACCTCAGTCCCCACCAAGATGGTGGATCGCTCCGGAAAAGCTCTGCAACGAGCTACCGAGCCCACTCTGACGATTCGAATTACGGCAGAGGCGAAGGTGGAGATTCGTCGCCGCCTCGAACGGGACTATGGGTACAATCCCGCAACGATGTACCCCGACCTATTCGGCATGGCCGCCGAAGTACGTCAAGCTGTCGATAATGCCGCATTGTTAAAGTAAACCAGCAAACCGAGGAGAAGGCTTGTGCTGGCTTTCGGGTCCTAAGGGCCCTGGCTCGAGCCATAAACTGGAAAATTGCTAAATCAACGAGACACGACCCTGATGAGTGACGACGTCGAACCTCTAAACGCCGCGGCGAGCTCGGCTGTCGGCTTCTACGCGACGCGGTCAACTATAACTAGGTGCGGGCCTTTGGAAGTCGAAGCTCAGCGAGCACGGGGTCACCGGCGATCCCAGGAGCCGGAGACGGCAGATCTAGCTCGTCGATCGAAACTACGTGTCGCTGCCATTCGACGCCGGATTGAAACCGGGCTAACCGTAGCGAGATGGCATGGGGCTGCTGGTTTGAGCCGGGTTGAGCTCGGCCGCGGAACCAGACGTCCGAGATGCCCTCAGGGAGGGTTATGTCCTCAATCTGTTCCATCGGACCGTCGTCGTAAGAGTCAGACAGACGATAGAAGTAATCGCCCACATCGTAGCTTCGTGCGAACAGGAAGAGATGCCGCTCCTCCGCCGGCTGGGCTCTCAGTTTCGTGATGTTCTCGATTGCCCACGTAGCACTTAACAGCTCAGTGCAAACTGCACCGAGATCGTTCATGCGAACTGGCATGCATCCGCTTTCCACCTGCGGCCTGCCTGCCTTCTTGGTCCGCGCCCACTCAGCCATGAGAGCCGCGGGGGGTCACTTCCACTATGCATTTGCCAGTAGGGGTGTCCCATGAGCCGTCGGGCATCTTGCAGCCACCGCCAGCGTCTGCGAGCCTGATGTCGACGCCAAGGACCTGCTCCATTGCTAAGAACGCGATTTCCTCTTCGCGACTTGCCTTCGCACCAGCGCTGTTACTTATATTTCCGACTCAATTCTTTCCATAGCGGAGAGCAGGTTCAGATCGCCCGGTAAGGCTTTGAGGCGGCTCGTCTGAGGCTCATGGACATCAACTTCTCGCGCCGACACGCCTCTGCTCGAGGAGCCTGCTGGAGATGCGAAGGTCAGTAGTACTCTCGGACATAGCCGAGGGCCTTCTCGAACACGTCGTTATCGCGAATCTTGAACTGGACGTACAGGGTTTTCCGGAGTGCCTGGCGGACTTCCTGGTCACCGCGGATCGTGGACTGCCAACCTTCGAAGCGGACCCCTCGGACGACTTCGTCAATCCGATTGACGACGTTCTCGACAATAATCGGGGTCTCGTCGCCCTTGAGAGCGTCGAACAGTTCGGTCAAGGCCGCCTTGCCTTGTTCCTCGCGAGGTGTCTCGTCGGCCGCCTTCTCCGCGGCCACAGTGTCTCGAGCAAGTTCTAGAAGCTCGCGGAGGAATTCCAGGCTGGACTGCTGAATGTCGGCGTACCGCTCCCGCAGATCGTTGAGGCGCTGGCCGAGCTCGATAAAGATCGGGTTGTTGAGGTGACGCGCGATCCGGGCGGTGATCTGCTTCTCAATCTCTTCGGTGGACACGTCCTTGCGCTTGCCCGTCATCAGGTCTTCGATCGTCTGGGCGTCGAGGACGATCGTCTCGTTAGCTTGGGGGATCTCTACCTGGACGTTCTCGTTTATGAAAGCGATCGTCTTCGCACCCAGCGCGTGCCACACGAGCCGTCCAGTGATGTCGGAAGGGCGGACGGACTCATAGACGTCAGTAAGCCAGCGGTAGTCGTCGCGGAACTCAGTCAGCATCGGATCCGGACTGACTGCCTCCCACAGCTGGGAGACGACGCTGTACGCCGCCCCGAATGCATCCTTTGTGACCTCATCGGCGATCGCGGATTGCGCCTGGACGAGGCCTTCGTACCCGCCGACCGTGCGGTCGACACCGGGGAAGAACGCGAGTGCGGCAACCATCGCCGGCGCGAGCTGAGCCTTCAGTTCTTCGATGTTGGAGACGACCTCTCGGACAGCCTGCTCGTCGAAGGAGAGGGATCGAGCGACGTCGTCGAAGATGCCGAGGTAGTCGACGATCAGGCCGTGGGTCTTGTCCGGCGGGTACACGCGATTGGTGCGAGTGATCGCTTGGAGCAACGTGTGCTCCTTCAGTGGCTTGTCGAGGTACTGGCAGTAGAGGATCGGAGCGTCGAACCCGGTCAGCAGCTTCGCCGTCACGATGATGATCTTGAGCGGGTCGGTCGGGTCATTGAACCGCGCGACGACCTGCTCAAGCTCCTCGGCACCTGGGGTCCACTTGGCCCAGTCGGGCGAGTCACCTCGGGTCTTCGACATGACGATGGTCGATGCCTCGGGCCCGAGGTGCTTGTCGAGCTCATTCTTGTACGCGACGCAGGAGGCCTTGTCGTACGCGACGACCTGAGCATTGAAACCCTGGGGCTCCACTTTGGATTGGAAGTGGGCGGCGATGTCGGCGGCGATCTTTCCGATGCGCGAGGGAGTCTTGATCAGCACCTCGATCGATGCCGCCTTCTTCGAGAGGGTGATCTTGTCGCTCTCGGACAGATCGCGATCCGTGGCGAGTTCCTCGAACGCCGCGTCGATCGCCTCCTGGTCGATGTGGATTTCTGAGAGTCGTGGTTCGAAGTGCAACGGAAGGGTCGCACCGTCGCGGATGGAGTCCTGGAATGAGTACCGCGACAGGTAGCCGCCCTCGTCCTCGGGTGCACCGAACCACTTGAACGTGTTGCGGTCGCGCCGGTTGATCGGCGTGCCCGTCAAGCCGAAGAGGTACGCGTTGGGCAAGGCCTCACGCATCTTCTGCCCGTAGTCGCCCTCCTGCGAGCGATGAGCCTCGTCGACCATCGCGATGATGTTCTGCCGGGCATCGAGGACGCCAGGTGCCTCGCCGAACTTGTGGATCGTGGTGATGATGATCTTCCGCGCGCCCTGGCTGAGCAGATTCTGGAGTTGCGCTCGCGAGTCCGTCGACACCAAGCCCGGGACGTCCGAGGCGTTAAAGGTGCCAGTGATCTGGGTGTCCAGGTCGATGCGGTCGACCACGATCAGGATCGTCGGGTTCGTGAGCTCGGCCATCGCGCGCAGTTTGAGCGCAGTGAAGACCATGAGCAGTGACTTGCCCGAGCCCTGGAAGTGCCAGATCAGGCCCTGCTTGACCGTGCCGAGCAGCACTCGGTCGACGATCAGATTGGTCGCCTGGAACTGTTGGAACCGCGCGATGATCTTGATCTTGCGATGCTTCTTGTCAGTCGCGTAGAGGGTGAAGAACCTCAGAAAGTCGAGCACCGCACGGGGAGCGAGGACGCCTTCGACGGCTTCTTGCACCGCTACGAGCCCGATCTTCGCCCGCGCATCCTCATCGGTCGGGTCCTCGCGCCAGGGCCCCCAGAGTTCCACCGGCATTCCGATTGTGCCGTAACGGAAGTCCTTGCCCTCGGTCGCGAACGAGAACACGTTGGGTACGAAGAACTGCGGGACGCTCTGCTCGTAGTCATCGTGGATTTGTGTAGCGCCATCGATCCAGGTGTACGCCGGCCGGATCGGCGTCTTCGCCTCACCGACCACCAGCGGCAAGCCGTTGCACCACAGCACGAGATCGAACCGCTTTTCCAGCCGGCCCTGCCTGAAGGTCACCTCGGTCGAGACGGTCCACTGGTTCGACGAGTCCTCGTCGAGATGGTCGAAGTCAATCAGCCGGACCGTGGTGTGTTCGCCATTCGGCCCGAACGGCATCGACTTCTGCCCGGTCAGCCACGCCATGAACTCCTCGTTGGCCACCACCGGATGCGGGCTGTTGCGGGCGGCGATCAGGATCGCGCGGAGGTTGTAGATAACCTCGTCCGCCTTCGCAGGGTCCGCCTCGATCTCCGGGTTGAAGCGGATGAGCGCGCCTTTCAGCACACCTTCGAGCAATACCTCATCGGTACGGCGCGGAAGCTCATTCCCGGGCAGAAACTGTACATCGATCGACGCCACCAGATCGCGGACGAAGTCGCGGACTGAGTTCGCTTCGTTGAACTGAGCCATCAGTTTCCTCCAAAGACGTCCAGCATTAGAGCAGAACGGAGTGCTGCGGACCTCTCCGAAGTTTCTACGAGCTTGGCTGACGCCGCGTCGAGTTGCTCCAGGTTGGCGACAAGCCATGACTCCCTTTGGTCACCAAGTCGCGGGATGGCTAGACCCCTCAGCGCTGCGAGTGTTAGTTCAGAGAATGTAGAACCCTTGGCCTGGCGATTGACCTGGTGAGCCATCCATTCCGAGTTCATGATCGCCAGCACGTAGTCCGATGCCACGCGCTTCTCATCGATTGCCACGCGGGCCGTGCCTTGGGTGAGGTTAGCGCCGTGCAGTTCCTCTGGGACCCGAAGCGTAAGACCGGTCCGACCTCGGAGTGCGACAACGAGGTCGCCTGGGGAGACCTGCGAGCGGTCGAACTTCGCGGCGATTGTGGGGCTTGTTCGCTTCATGCCGCGAATCGAGAGGCTGCCACTCGTCATGTCGGAGACTCGGATGTATGGCACGCCGCCGTCGACTTCCGGACCGGCCTGGACGATTCCATAGGTGATGGTCGTGTCGTCCCGGATCAGACTCTCCAGGGCGACCTGTTCGGCCTCGCCATGCACGCAGTTCCGAATTAGGCTGGCACGGACCTGAACGAGATGCTCCTTGACTCTCTTAGTCGCGGCACGATCACGTTCGATGCTCCACAGGAGATCGGCGATTCGCTTCTGTTCCTCAAAGTGCGGGAGGTCGAACTCGAAGTCCTTCAAGTCGCGCCAGTTAGTACGTGGGGACAGAGACCCGGCCGACGTACCGAGAGCGTGCTCAAAGAAACCGTTTGACTGCACGAGGAATGGGAGCAACTCCCCACGGAGCTGAGTCTCATCGGCCTCGAAGGTGTAGATGTCGCCGGAGCAGATGGCATCGAACTCGGCGTAGGCGACCTTGCGCTGGTATGCGCGGCGTTTGCCGAAGAGCGTTCGGCCGGGCTTCACGCGTCGTGTGAAGGTGGTGCCGTCCTCTGTTGAACCCCACCGGCTAACCTTCAGCTCGCCGGGGTCCATGTGCTCCATCGCGATGACGCGGTTGATGCCGGCCGCTTCGAGATCACGGACGGTCTCATTGACGTTGCGGACAACGTCGCCGAAGGCAACCCGCTTCCAGTGCGACTTGTCGAGGTTGAGGCTCACGCGGGCACCTCCGCTCTCAGCAGCGCGAGAACGTCAGTAATCGCCTGGCCCGAAACCTGCGCGGCAGTTCGCCACTGCGCCACGGCATCGCTGACATCGATGTGCTCGCCGACTTCCCTCGCCGAGTCGCCGGCGACGTACAACGGAATCGCGAGACTGTGGCCTTTCTCCGCGATCTGGTCGAGGGTGGCAACTGCTGCGAACCCGTCCTGTGGCTCGAAGGCGCGATAGGCGTCCAGGATCTTCTGTTGGTGCGCCTCGCGGAGGAAGGACTGTGCCTGTTCTCGGGCGACTTCGTTCACGGCATTGATGAACAGCACCTCGCCCTGGTGCTCGGCGGGCTTATTGGCGCGGAGCGTGACGACCACGGCCTCCATGGGACTGTTATAGAAGAGCCCTGCGCCGAGCCCGAGAACGCATTCGATCAGGTCGGACTTCACCAGTGCTTCACGCAGGGCTGACTCCTCACGCCGGAAGAGCACCCCGTGGGGGAAGAGGATCGCGGCGCGGCCCGTATCGGGGTCGAGACTCTTGGCGATGTGCTGGAAGAACGCGTAGTCGGCACGTCCCTGTGGCGGGACGCCCCAGACGTTCCGGCCATAGCGGTCCTTGGCGAATGCGGCACGGTTCCAGGCCTTGATGGAGTAGGGCGGGTTTGCCAGCACGACGTCGAACGTTTGCAGATGGCCCGCGCCGTCGAGGAATGCCGGTCGGCTGAGGGTGTCGCCGTGGGCGATGTGGCCGTCTGTGATGCCGTGCAGGAACAGGTTCATCCGCGCGATGGCGGATGTCCCGTAATTGAGCTCCTGGCCGTAGAGGCGCAGATTCCGCCACTCCTTGCCCTGCCGCTTCAGTTCGGCGGCGGTGGAGATGAGCATGCCGCCTGTGCCGCATGTGGGGTCGTAGACCGACTCACCCGGCTGGGGCTCGAGCATCATCGTCATCAGGTGCACGAGTGTGCGGTTGGTGTAGAACTCCTGCGCCGTGTGACCGGAGTCGTCGGCGAACTTCTTGATTAGGTACTCGTAGCCGTTGCCGAGCTCGTCCTCGGGCAGGTTGGCGATCGAGAGCGTCTTGGTGGAGAAGTGCTCGATGAGGTCGGCCAGGGTCGAGTCCGGGAGCAGGTCCTTGTTGCCCCAGTCACCGTCGCCGAAGACTCCCGGAAGTGTGTCGGGGTTGGCCTTCTCGATGGAGCGCATGGCGTGCAAGAGCGCCGCACCGATGTTCTGCGTGACACCGCGGATGTCTTCCCAGTGGCAGCCGTCGGGGATGGCGAAGCGGTGATTCTCGGGGAGGTCGGCGAGCTCCTCGTCGTCGTACACCTCCATCGAGGCGGCGTGCTCTTCGTCGTAGACATCGGAGATCCGCTTCAGGAAGACGAGCGGGAAGATGTACTGCTTGTAGTCGCCCGCGTCGATCAGCCCACGGAGCACGATCGCCGCGCCCCACAGGTAGTTCTCCAGCTCGCGCTGCGTGATTCTGGTGCTCATACGGACAGCCCCCACTTCGCGAGCTCGGCCTCCAGCGCAGCACGCGTCGTGGTCGCCTCGGCGTGCGCCGTTTCGAGATTAGCGAGAGCGTCCGCGAGCGTGAGCTTCTCGCCGCAGTCAGGAGGCGCGACGTACAGCGGGATGTTGAGGTTGTAGTCGTTGCTCTCGATCTCGGCCAGGTCGACGACACGGGAGCGGCCCTCGATGTCAGCGTAGAGCTCATAGGCGTCGAGGATCTGCTGGGCATGCTCGGGTTCGAGGGTGTTCTGGTTGCGTCCGCGCTTGAACAGGTCTTCACCGTTGATGAAGAGCACCTTGCCCGTCTCGTCCGGTTGCTTCTCCTGTCGAAGGATCAGTACACAGGCGGCGAGGCCCGTGCCGTAGAACAGGTTGGGAGCCAACCCGATGACCGCGTCGACGAGGTCTGACTTGAGCACGTGGGTGCGGATCCGCGCCTCAGCGCCCTGCCGAAAGAGTGCCCCCTGGGGCAGGACGACGGCGACACGGCCCGTCTTCGGTTTCGCCGAGGTGAGCATGTGCTGGACCCAGGCCCAGTCGGCGTACCCCTTCGGCGGGACTCCACCAAGTGCGTTCCGTCCCCACTTGTCGGACGCCCACTCCGGCTCACCCCAGTTCTTGAGCGAGAACGGCGGGTTGGCGACGACACAGTCGAACTGCGCGAGGTTGTTGCCCGTGTAGAAGGCGGGGTTGCGCAGCGTGTCCTCGCGGACGATCTTGAAGTCTTCGACGCCGTGGAGCAGCAGGTTCATCCGCGCGATCGCCGAGGTCGCTAGCACCTTCTCCTGGCCGTAGAGCTTGCCCCACAGGGTTTTGGGGCTGCCGCCGGCATCTTTCACGTGCTCGATGACCTCGATCAGCATGCCGCCGGTGCCGCAGGCCGGGTCGTAGACCGTCTCACCCTCGGTGGGATCGAGGATGTTGACGAGCAGGCCGACCACCGAACGCGGCGTGTAGTACTCGCCGGCCTTCTTGTTCGACTGGTCGGCGAACCGCTTGATGAGGTACTCGTACGCGTTGCCGAACACGTCGGGCGGCACAGCGGCGTTGGTCAGCGCCTTGCTCGAGAAGTGCTCGATGAGATCGGCGAGCTTGCGATCGGGCAGCTTGTCCTTGTTGGTCCAGCTGGCGTTGCCGAAGATGCCGTACAGCGTCTCGGGGTTCGCTTTCTCGATTTCACGGAACGCAGTCTGCAAGGCGGTGCCGATGTTCGCTGTGTTGGTGCGCACGTCGTCCCAGAGGCTTCCGGGTGGGATCGCGAAGCGGTGATTCTCCGCGAACAGGGCGAACTCGTGGTCGCCTCCGGACTCGTCGAGCGCTTGGGCGTACTCCTCGAGGTAGACGTCGCTGATCCGCTTGAAGAACATCAGCGGGAAGATGTACGCCTTGAAGTCGGCCTGGTCGATGCTGCCGCGCAGCAGGTCAGCCGCCGCGGCGAGGTACTGCTCAAGCTCCGCGGGCGTCAGCGGCTCGCTGCCACCCCTCGGCAGCAAAGTGAGCGCTGCCGCGCGTGCCTCGTCCTCAGTCATCCGGCCCCCGTCGTCACTCCAACACTCGACCGGAATCCTATCCTCGGTGCCGACGTGCGGTGACCAAACGGTCCATGAGGCAGGGCAGCCATGCCTTGCGTAGGCTTTTCGGGAGGAGTGTCCGGTGCCGGCCTCGAAGGGTCGACAGCTCCGGGACCTTCACCAACCTGTTCAGTCCTACCCTGGCTGCGTGCGCCTGCGTCTCCGAGGACGTCGCACTACTCCATTGGGTGCGTAACTGACTGCAGGCCGCGAACCAGCACGTTGTGGACGGTCCCGACCGAGACGCCGACAGCTTGCGCTATGGACCGGATCGACTTGCCCTGTTCGCGACGCATCACCATGTCGTTGTATCTGGCGTCATCGATCAACGTCGGCCTGCCCAGAGTCGAGCTATCCGCTCGATCGGCCGTCAATCCGGCCCTGATCCTGTCGCTCCGGATGCTTCTGCGGGTCTCAGCGATCTCGCGGCACTGGTCCACGAAGAACGACGGCTCTGAGTGTTCACCGGCGGCCGCGCCCCCGAGCACTCGAACGGCAACACCTCGGTCGACCAGATCGACCAGCACCTCCAGTCCATCGGCCATGGTCTGCGCCAGGTAGCGAACCTTCGTGACGACGATCTGATCTTCGCTGCTCGCGTCGTTCAGCACTGCGAGGAGCCCCGGCCGGTTCTCGATCACGCGTCGTCGGGTCGAGGCTTCTTCGAACACTTGCGAGCAGATCGGATCCAGCGCTTCGTGCTGAACCTCCGCCTCGCGAGCGTCGCCGGTTAACCGGACCAAGCCGATGCTGGCCATCGCGGACTACTGGGCTCTGCGCTCACACCAGCCTGAGCAGTCCGGTTGATGAGGTCCTCGAGAGGGATGCTGGGCACGACGGAGCATAGGTTTATTGAACAGTACGCGGCGACACAACGACACGTGACCTGTGGCAATGTGTCGTGTGACCAGTGCAAAGATGGGTTCGAGCGCGGCATCGGATCTGATTCTCGACCATCGTGAGAGGTGCTGGTGCGGTGTTGAACTGAATGGAACACCTCCCAACGTCGGTGCCATCTTCCGTTCCGCTGCGGCACTCGGCGTCGATGCCGTGCTAGTGACGCCCCAGTGCGCCGACCCGCTCTACCGGCGCTCGATCCGGGTCTCGATGGGCACGGTGTTCCAGGTGCCGTGGACCCGCATCGACCCGTGGCCGGGCGGAATGGAGGCGTTGCGCGAGCAGGGTTGGGCCTTCGCGGCGATGGCTCTCGGCGACGACTCGGTGACACTCGACGAGTTGGCGGCCCGCGCGCCGGAGCGGCTGGCCCTCGTCATGGGTACGGAGGGCGACGGCCTCGGCAAACGAACGGTGGCCGGCTGCGACCTCACGGTGCGGATTCCCATGGCCGGCGGCGTCGACTCGCTCAACGTCGCCGCGGCGTCCGCCGTCGCGATGTACACGTTGCGCGCCTGACGTCGAACCGACACCGGAGCACGGCCCAGCCCCAGCACACTGGACAGCATCGACGACGCCCCACCCGAGCCGAAGCTCGAGTTGGGCGTCGTTGTGAGCCGGATCAGTGACCGTAGGTGGCCGTGATCGTTGCGCGCGCCGCGGTCTGGAAGACCGCGTTGAAGCTGAGGACCGCGGGGGTGACGCTGTCGTCGATGGCGAGCGGGTCGCCCTCGACGGCGTGCACCGCGAAGATGTAGCGGTGGGGACGATCGCCCTCGGGCGGAGCGGCGCCGGCGTAGCCGCGCGAACCCGTGTCGTTCGTCAGCTGGAAAACACCTTCGGGCAGGTTCGTGCCGTCACCGGCGCCTTCGGGCAGTTGAGTGACGTCGGCGGGGATACCGGCCACGGCCCAGTGCCAGAAGCCGGACGGTGTGGGGGCGTCGGGGTCGAAGCACGTGACGACGTAGGAGGTCGTCGACTCCGGAGCGCCGCTCCAGCTCAACTGAGGGGAGCGGTTGCCACCGGTGAAGCCCCAGTCGTCGAAGACGTGCGCGTCGGCGAGCGTGTCGCCGTCGGCGAAGTTCTCGCTCGTCACGCTGAACGACGGAACCTCGGGCAGGAGGGAGTAAGGGTCGGGTGCGACGGGTCGTTCGAGAGTCATGTTTCGACCCTATGCCGCGACCTCGGGCGTTGTCAGCCGCCCGACGGGGTGACGAGGCGCGACACAAGCCGATCGAGGGTGAGTGCCGGATCGTCGGTGACGCCGCCGTGCAGGGGGCCGGGCTGAAGGATCGTCGAACGAGGGGCGGTGATCCATCCGAAACGCTGCCCCAACTTCGGCATCGCCGGTCGGCCGGCGCAGGCCTCGCCACGCACAGCGGCACACATACCCTCGAGCGCGGCTTCGACATCAGCCGGGTCGAGGTGCGGTGCGAAAGCTTCGAGGCGCTGCGGCGCGAGATCGAAGCGGGCGTCGAGGAAATCGGCCATCTGCGCATAGACGACGACGCCGACGTTGAGGAACTCCTCGCGCTCGATCGACGGCACGAGACGCAGGAGGACGTACTGGTAGCCAATGCCGCTCATCGCGCACCCTCCGCGTGGGCGGGCGACCAGGCCTGCGGTGAGGCCAGCCGCGCGAGAAGGTTCTCGACGTAGGCCCCGCGGACGTCGGTCGGCGTCGGCATGGCATCCGTGGCTTCGAGCCACTCGTCCGGTACGAGGCCGAGGATGCGCTCGAGGAGCTGTGCATCGACCTGGGCGCTGAGCCGTTCGTGCGTCGCGGCGGCTTCGGTGGCCACGCCCCACATGATGTGCGAGGTGGCCTCGAAGCGTTGCGCGGCGAACCGCTCCGGGTTGGAGCCCTTCGACGGCCACGAGTAGTGGAAGTAGAGCGCTGCGCCGTGATCGATGCACCACGTGTTGCCGTGCCAGCGCACGAGATTCGGGTTGTGCGGCGTGCGGTCGATGTTCGCCGTGAACGCATCGAGCCAGAGGATGGTGGCGGCTTCGTCGGCGGGCGGCGGCTGCGAACCGTCGTAGGCGAACGCGCCGGGCAGCAGGTCCACCCCGAGGTTGAGCCCGAGGCTTGCCGTGAGCAGGTCCTGTACCTCCTCGTCCGCCTCGTACTTCGCGATGGGTTCGGGGAGCTCGACGAGCTTCAGCGCAGGAACCCGCAGGCCGAGGGTTCGTGCGAGTTCACCGACGACCACCTCGGCGACGAGAACCTTGAGCCCCTGGCCCGCTCCGCGGAACTTGACGACCCACGTGCCGTCGTCACTTCCCTCGACGACGCCGGGCAGCGAACCGCCCTCCTTGAGGGGGACGACGTACCGCGTCGCGGTGATGGTCTCGAGCACCGCAACAGGGTAGCCGGGCCACTAGGCTGGCCGCATGGAACCGGTCTACACCTCCGTCATCGGCCTGGCCCGCACGCTCTTCGCCGGCCAGGGCTTGAAGTTCACCCTCCTCGGTGAGGACAACGTGCCGCGCACCGGCGGCGCCGTCGTCATGATGAACCACCTGTCGTACATGGACTTCACGTACGCCGGCTTCCCCGCGCGCAAGCACAAGCGCCTCATCCGCTTCATGGCGAAGAAGGAGGTCTTCGACAACAAGATCTCCGGTCCGCTCATGCGCGCCATGAAGCACATCGCCGTCGAGCGCGGCAACGGTGCCGCGAGCTACCGGGCAGCGGTCGACGCTCTCAAGGCGGGAGAGATCGTCGGCATCTTCCCGGAGGAGACGATCTCGCGCTCCTTCGAACTGAAGTCCTTCAAGTCCGGTGGCGTCCGCATGGCCAAGGAGGCCGGCGTTCCGATCCTTCCCATGATCATCTGGGGCTCCCAACGCGTGTGGACCAAGGGCAAGCCCAAGCGCATGGGCCGCACGAACACGCCCATCACGGTCGCCGTCGGTGAGCCGATGCACTACGACGAGGCGCTCAGCCCCGAGGAGAACACCGAGCGCGTCAAGACCGTCATGAAGACCATGCTCGACGAGATCCGCGCGGGCTACCCGAAGCTCAGCGGCAGCGACCTCGAGTTCCTGCCCGCGTCCATGGGCGGAACCGCCCCGACGCTCGAGGAGGCCGAGGCCGAGGACGCCCGCGTCGCCGCCGAGCGTCGCCGCAAGTTCGTCGAGAAGCAGCGCGAGAAGCGCGACTGATCTCGGCCAGGTGCCGAGCGAGGCGCTGACAGCCCCGGATTTCCGGGGTTGTCAGCGCCTCGTCCTAGGGTGAGGACATGTCGATCGACCACGTCGCCACTCGCGTCCTCGAAGCGCTCGCCGGCCCCGGAGCCGCCCTCCGCGACGATCAGCGCACCGCGGTCGAAGCGCTGTCCCGTCCGGGTGCCCGCGTCGTCGTCGTGCAGGCCACAGGCTGGGGCAAGTCCGCCGTCTACTGGGTCGCCACGGCAGCCTCCCGCGAACGAGGTGACGGTCCCACCCTCGTCGTCTCGCCACTGCTCAGCCTCATGCGCGACCAGGTCGCCGCCGCCTCCCGTGCCGGCCTGCGCGCCGCGGCCATCCACTCGGGCAACCTCGACTCGTGGAGCGAGATCGAGGCAGCCGTGGCCGCCGACGAGCTCGACGTTCTCCTCGTCTCACCCGAACGCCTCGCGAACCCGACCTTCGGCAAGCGCGTCATGAGCGGCCTCGCTGGGCGCCTCGGTCTCCTCGTCATCGACGAAGCCCACGCAGTCTCCGACTGGGGCCACGACTTCCGGCCCGACTACCGCCGCGTCGCCGACGTCCTGCGCGAACTGAACCCCCGCACGCCCGTGCTCGCCACCACGGCTACCGCAAACGAGCGTGTCACCGAGGACCTGGCGGCCCAGCTGGGGGAGTCGGCCCTCGTGCTACGCGGTCCGCTGGCCCGATCGTCCCTCCACCTCGCGGTGCTCCCGGAGATGACGGCGCTCCAGCGCTACGCGTGGGTCGTCGATCACCTCGCGTCACTGCCGGGCAGCGGCATCGTCTACACCCTCACCGTCGCGGACGCCGAGCGCCTGACGGCCGCCATCAAGGCGGCCCACGGCGATTCCCTTCCCGTCGAGGCCTACACAGGTCAGCTGGAAGCCGGTCAACGCGAGCACCTCGAGGACGCGCTACGGCGCAACGAGGTCAAGGCCCTCGTGGCCACGTCGGCCCTCGGGATGGGCTATGACAAGCCCGACCTCGGCTTCGTCGTCCACCTCGGCGCCCCGGCGTCGCCGGTCTCCTACTACCAGCACATCGGGCGAGCCGGGCGAGCCATCGAGCACGCCGTCGTCGCGCTGTTGCCAGCGGCCGGTGACGAACACATCTGGGACTACTTCGCCACGGCCACCATCCCGCGCAAGGACCAGGTCGAGTCCCTCCTCACCGCAATGCGTGCCTCCGACGGGCCGATGAGCGTTCCGGCCCTCGACGCCGAAACAGGCATCCGCCGTACCCGCGTCGAACTGCTGCTCAAACAACTCGCGGTCGACGGTGTGGTCGAGCGCAGCGCGGACGGCTGGAGCGCCACCGGCGTCCAGTGGACGTTCGACGAGGAGCACTACAAGGGCGTCATCGCCACGCGTGAGCGTGAGGCCGACATCATGCGCAGCTACATCGCAGGCCGCGAATGCCTCATGAAGCTGCTGCGTACGGCCCTCGACGACCCGGAGGCCGAGAACTGCGGCCGATGCTCCGTCTGCCTCGGGCGTCTGCCCGAACCGCTGAGCGCCGACGTCGACGCCGCCACGGTCGAGCGCATCGCCGCCGTGTTGCGCGCGGAGACCATCACGCTCGAACCCCGCAAGATGTGGCCAGGTGGCCCCTTCGGGGCCCGTGGGCGCATTCCGGCGGAACTGGGAGCAGATCCGGGGCGGGTCATCATTCACGCCGACGCTGCCGAGTGGGAGGACGAACGCCGCGAGGATGCCCGCGCCGGTGGAAGCGAGCCACCCTCGCAGGCGCTCCGGGACTCGACGGTGCGTGTCCTCGCGGCCTGGGCGTCCACCTGGCGCCGCCGCCCGAGCTGCGTCATCGCGCTTCCCACACGCACCGCATCGGCCGCCGTCGCCACGGCGCGCGTCGAGGGCCTCGCCGAGCACCTGGGCGAGGTAGGCAATCTGCCCGTGGCGACGTGGAACGGCGTCCCGCCGGACACCCAGGGGCTCTCCGGAGCACAGGTTGCTGCGGCGTGGCGTGACGCCTTGGCCACGACGGGTTTCCCCGACGTGGCCGGCGCGAGCGTTCTCCTCGTCGTCGACACGACAAACACGACGTGGGAGCCCACCGTCGCCGCGGCGAGCCTGCGCGAAGCCGGTGCCGATGTCGTCCTTCCGCTCGTCATCCACCGCGCGGTCGGCTGACGTGGCGTGCGTCGAATCGCCGGTCGCCCGGCCTCGGTTCTAAGGTGACGTTCATGCGTGCACTCACCGTCGTACCCCTGAAGGCCGACTCCCTCGCCGTCACCGACATGCCCGACCCGAACCGTGGTGACGACGAGCTCCTCGTCGAAGGCCTCGCGCTCGGCGTATGCGGCACCGATCACGAAATCTCCGAAGGCGCCTACGGCTGGGCCCCCGACGGTGCCGAGCGCCTCATCCTCGGCCACGAGTCCCTCGGGCGCGTCCTCGAAGCTCCCGAAGGCAGCGAGTTCGCACCGGGTGACCTCGTCGTCGGCATCGTGCGTATGCCCGACCCCCAGCCCTGCGTCGCGTGCGCCCACGACGAGTGGGACATGTGCCGCAACGGCGAGTACACCGAGCACGGCATCAAGCAGATCCACGGCTTCGGTTCGAGGCGCTGGAACATTCCCGCCGAACACGCCGTGAAGCTCGCACCCAACCTCGAGAAGGTCGGTGTCCTTCTCGAACCGACCACCGTGGTCGCCAAGGCGTGGGAGCAGGTCGAGCGCATCGGCTCGCGCGCCTACTTCGACCCCAAGAAGGTGCTCGTCACCGGCGCCGGCCCCATCGGTCTCCTCGGCGCCCTCATCGGCGTTCAGAAGGGCCTCGAGGTCTACGTCCTCGACCGTGCCACCGAGGGCATCAAACCCGAACTCGTCGAAGCGCTCGGCGCGCACTACGTCACGGGCGATGCCGTCGAGCAGATGACGACCATCGCCCCCGACGTCGTCATCGAAGCCACCGGTGCCGTGCCCGTCATCTCGGCCGTGCTGGCCAACAACGTGCCCTACGGCATCGTCTGCCTCACCGGAATCTCGGCTCCGCACGAGTCCGAGGTCGACCTCGGGTTCATCAACCGTGACCTCGTGCTCGACAACGGCGTCGTCGTCGGCTCCGTCAACGCCAACCGCCGCCACTACGAAGAGGCCGCCGCAGTGCTCGACCGTGCGGACAACGCGTGGCTCGAGCGTCTCATCACGCGCCGGGTGCCGCTGGAGGACTTCGCGCAGGCCTTCGAGCGTCAGGACGGCGACGTCAAGGTGGTTCTCGACCTCACGTGAGAAGCGACCCCAGCATTCTGCACGTCGACCTCGACGCCTTCTTCGCGTCGGTCGAACAGCGGGACAAGCCCAGTCTGCGTGGGCGACCAGTCGTCGTCGGCGGCACCGGGATGCGTGGGGTCGTCTCGACGGCGTCGTACGAGGCCAGGGTCTACGGTGCCCGCAGCGCGATGAGCACGGCGGAGGCGCGTGCTATCTGCCCCGCCGGAACGGCGTTCCTCTCCCCGCGCTTCGAGGCGTACCGCAAGTCGTCCCTCGTCGTCATGGATCTGCTGCGTGAGCTGTCGCCGCTCGTGGAGCAGGTCTCCATCGACGAGGCGTACGTCGATCTACGGGGCGCCGACCTGGAGGATCTGGAGGTCGACACCGTCCGGAAGCGACTCGAGCGCCTCGACGCCGACATCCGGGAGGCGACCGGCGGCCTCACGGCCAGTGCCGGTGCGGCCACCTCGAAGATGCTCGCGAAGATCGGCTCGGACCTCGACAAACCGAACGGCATCACGATCGTCGCGCCGGGGGAGGAGAAGAGCGTCCTCGAACCGATGAGTGTGCGGGCGATCAGCGGCGTGGGGCCGGCCACGGCGGCCCGGCTGCGGACGTTCGGGGTCGAGACGGTCGGCGACCTGCGGCGCATGACCGACACCGACCTCGTCAGCGTGTTCGGCGAACGGCACGGGCGCTCCCTCTTCGCGCTGGCGCGGGCCCGTGACGACCGCGAGCTCACGCTCTCGCGCGAGGCCAAGAGCATCTCGAACGAGGAAACCTTCGAACGTGACGTGCACGAGCGTCACGTCCTGCACCGCGAGATCGAGCGCATCGCCGAATCGGTCGGGGCGCGCGCCGAGAAGGCCGGTGTCTTCGGCCGAACCGTCCACCTCAAGGTGAGGCTTCCCGACTTCACGGCCCTGACGCGCAGCTTCACGACCACCTCACCGACACGGGACGCCGACGTCATCGCGCGAACCGCCACACGCTTGCTCGACGGGCTCGATCTGCCTCAGGGTGTGCGCCTGCTCGGCGTCGGTCTCAGCGGGTTCGTAGCGCACGCCCAGACGGGACTGTTCGATCTCGAGACCTCGGCCGACGACGAGACCGAGTACCCGGAGGTCTTCGCACCGTCACCGCAGGACGAACCCGCCCACGGCAGTGACGCCATCGATCTCTCGACGCGCTTCAGCCCGTCGCCAGAGCGCCGCTGGCGTACCGGAATGGACGTCCACCACCCCGATCACGGCAACGGCTGGGTCTGGGGCTCCGGGCGCTCGCGCGTCACGGTTCGCTTCGAGGGGCCGACCACCCCGCCGGGACCGGTGCACACCTTCGCCGTGGACGACGAGGCCCTCTCACCAGCAGAAGCGCCGAGCTGGACGTAGATCACGTCTCAGCTGGGCGCTTCGCCGGTTGTTCTTCGGACTGTCAGTCGGCAGTCACGCCCAGGGCCGCCGCCAAAGCGGCCGGAGCCTTCGCCTCCTCCGCGCGCCCCTGCCGCTGCAGCGTTCGCGCGAGAAGCATGGCGGCGTAGCCGTTCGTCGGCTGATCGCTCATGACGGCACGAGCGGTGCTCTCGGCGAGATCCAGCCGGGCCGAGTGGTAGTAGGCGCGGGCGAGCAGTTCACGCACGTCGCCGAGACCGTGGCGGTGGTCGACCGGCTGGCCCAGGATCCATTCGAGCCGCTCGGCGGCATCGACGTAACGGCGGCGTTCGAAGTCACGCAGGGCACCCTCGTACTCGACGCGGGCGTCGGTGCGCACGGGGGTGAAGTCGCTCCACGGGTAATTCGTCATCGAAGGCCTCCTGACCGATCGGTCGATGTTCTGAGATGTAAGACAATCGTTAGGGTTTCGCATTCCCGACCCCAGTCGGACCACGTACGGTGGGCCGCAAGCGCATTGACGGCCAACCCTTGGGAGCGGAACACGATGAACGGCAGTGCATGGCTGATGTGGCTCGGCGTCGCGCTCGCGATGGCGGCCGTGGAGGCCGTCACGGTGGACTTCGTGTTCATCATGCTCGCGATCGGCGCTCTCGCCGGCGCCCTGGCCTCCTTCCTCGGCGCAGGGTTCGTCCTCAGCGCGGTCGTCGCGGTCGCTGTCGCAGTGGGCCTCCTGTTCACGCTGCGCCCGGCCCTGCGCAAGCGTCTGCGCCCCAAGCGTGACAACAGGGACATCGGCCCGACGTCCGTCGTCGGCCTCACCGGCTACGTCGTCGAGCCTGTGTCCGACACGGCCGGCCTGGTCAAGGTCCACGGTGACCTGTGGACCGCGCGTACCGACGTTCGCACGACGCTGCCGCTCGGCTCGTCCGTTCAGGTCGTCGAACTGCAGGGCGCCACCCTGCTCGTCGACCCGGCCAGCCCCGGCGCCCACTACTGATCGCGCGCCACCACAGTCCGAAGCACACACACTGCCGGGCACCCGAACCGGCGGGGGAGGGAACACCATGTCACCAGGACTCATCGCCGTCCTGCTGCTCGTCCTGTTCGTCGTCGTCGTCCTCATGCGGACGGTGCGCATCGTGCCGCAGCAGACGGCGCAGATCATCGAGCGCCTCGGTTCGTACAACCGCACCCTGACCGACGGTCTGCACATCCTCGTGCCGTTCATCGACCGCGTCCGCGCGAACATCGACCTGCGCGAGCAGGTCGTCACCTTCCCGCCGCAGCCGGTCATCACGAGCGACAACCTCGTCGTGAGCATCGACACCGTCATCTACTACTCGGTGACCGACCCGAAATCGGCCGTGTACGAGATCGAGAACTTCATCCAGGGCATCGAGCAGCTCACGGTCACGACGCTGCGTAACGTCATCGGTTCGCTCGACCTCGAGCAGACCCTGACCTCGCGCGACCAGATCAACGGCCAGCTGCGCGGCGTGCTCGACGAGGCGACCGGGCGCTGGGGCATCCGCGTCAACCGCGTGGAGCTCAAGGCCATCGACCCGCCGGCTTCGGTGCAGGACTCGATGGAGAAGCAGATGCGCGCCGAGCGTGACCGCCGCGCCGCCATCCTCAACGCCGAGGGTTTCAAGCAGTCGCAGATCCTCACGGCCGAGGGTGAGAAGCAGTCTTCGATCCTCAAGGCCGAGGGTGAGGCCCAGGCAGCCATCCTCAAGGCACAGGGTGAGGCCCGCGCCATCCAGCAGGTCTTCGACGCCATCCACCGGGGCAAGCCGACGCAGCGTCTGCTCGCTTACCAGTACCTGCAGACACTGCCGCAGCTCGCTCAGGGCGACTCGAACAAGATGTGGGTCATCCCTTCCGAGGTCACGGACGCTCTGCGCGGCATCTCGAGCGCCCTCGGCGGCGACGCCGGTCGCCCGGGAGACAACGACGACGAGGAATGGGTCGACCCCGGCACGAGCGACACCAACGCGTTCGCCGACACCACCCTCGAGGACCCGGAGGTCGCTCTGGCGAACGCCCGCGGTGAGGCCAACCAGGCCACGACCGAGGCGGAGCGCAACACGCAGACGGCCGCTCGCCCCGTGCGAGCTGCTGCTCCGTCAGCCGCCGAAGATGCCCCGAGCGAAGTCGAGCGCCAGCAGATCGCGTCCTCGCCGCACGTGGCTGCTCCCACGTTCGACGAGGCTGCAGGCTCGCCGGAGCCGGCACCGCAGGAGGTGCGCGAGGAGCGTCCCGTGCGCGCGCCGCTGCCAGGTGTGAACCGCGACGAGCAGGGGAATCCCAACGCCTGACGTATGACGTTTCGACGTCGTCAGCCCGCGAACGGCCCGCCGACATCACCGTCTCGGCGGGCCGTGGCGCACCCCCAGGATCTCGATGTGCATTCGCCGGAATCGCCTGGTAATGTTTTCCCTCGTTGGAAGGACGCGGAAGCGGCCGGAAAATACCACCTGTCCGGGTGGCGGAATGGCAGACGCGCTAGCTTGAGGTGCTAGTGTCCTTTATCGGACGTGGGGGTTCAAGTCCCCCCTCGGACACACCGCGAAGCGGCTCGATGAGAGATCATCGGGCCGCTTTTTCGTGCCCGGAAACGGGTGGCAGAGTAGGAGCATGACTTCTGCAGCCGCCGAAAGCGACGTCCTTCGTATCTGCCGTGACCTCATTCGCATCGACACGAGCAACTACGGCCCCGGGGTCGAGGGGCCGGGGGAGCGCGAGGCGGCCGAGTACGTCGTCAGTCAGCTGCAGGAGGTCGGCCTCGAGCCCGAGTTGTTCGAGAGCGAGAAGGGCCGCGCTAACGTCGTCGTCCGCATCCCCGGTGAGGACTCCGAGCGCGGGGCTCTCGTCGTCCACGGGCACCTCGACGTCGTTCCGGCGGAAGCGGCCGACTGGACCCACGACCCCTTCGCGGCAGACCTGGCCGACGGGTGCGTCTGGGGTCGCGGCGCCATCGACATGAAGGACATGGACGCCATGATCCTCGCGACGGTGCGTGACTTCGCCCGCCGCAGCGTCAAGCCGTCTCGAGACCTCGTCGTTGCCTTCTTCGCCGACGAGGAAGCCGGGGGAGTGCTCGGCTCACACTGGGCCGTCGACAACCGCCCCGAACTCTTCGACGGCGCCACCGAAGCCATCAGCGAGGTGGGCGGCTACTCCGTCACCGTGCCGGCAGCCTCCGGTGGTGACCAGCGGGCCTACCTGCTCCAGACCGCGGAAAAGGGCATCCGGTGGCTGCGCCTCACCGCCCACGGACGCGCCGGACACGGCAGCGTGCCGAACGACGAGAACGCCATCGTCCGACTCGCGCAGGCCATCACGCGCATCGACGCCCACGTGTGGCCGCGCCAGTACATCGCGAGTGTGCGCGCCCTCCTCGACGGTCTGTCGACCACCACGGGCATCACGTACGCCGACGACGACAACACCGCCCTGCTGTCCACGATCGGCGGGGCTCGCGGCTTCGTCGAAGGCACCCTGGCGAACACGTCGAACGTGACGATGCTTGCGGCGGGGTACAAGCAGAACGTCATTCCTCAGACGGCATCGGTCAACGTCGACTGTCGCTTCCTGCCCGGCCACGAGGACGAGCTCATGGGGGTCATCGAGGAACTCGCCGGTGAGTACGTGACGGTCGAGACGTTGCACCGGGACATTGCGCTCGACGCGCCGTTCGAGACGGACCTCGTCGAGCGGATGAAGTCGGCTCTGCGCGCCGAGGACCCGGGCTGTGAAGTGCTGCCGTACTGCCTCTCGGGCGGCACGGACAACAAGGCGCTCAAGGAACTCGGCATCACCGGCTACGGGTTCGCACCCCTGCGTCTGCCGGCCGACCTCGACTTCGCCCCGATGTTCCACGGCATCGACGAGCGCGTGCCGGTCGAGAGCCTGGAATTCGGTCAGCGCGTCCTGGCGCGCTTCCTCACCGACTGCTGAGCGGCTCGCGGCTCCGCCCGACACGACAGGAGTCAGAGCAGGCCGCCGGGGGACTCGCGGCGCATGCGAATGATGCGCCGGCGCAGCCAGACCCGACGCATTCCGCCGAGGTAGAGGCGCGTGCGCGCGAGTTCCCAGTGCCCGTACTCCGCCTCGTCGGTGAGGGCCTGTCGGATATCTCCGCGGCTCGTGCCGCGCTCGAAGGTGAGCGTGCGGTATTCGTACTCGGGCATCTGCACATTCTGCCGCGTTCGCGGTAGCGTTTTCCACATGACCGCAGACCCGCGCGCAGCTCTGGAAACACTCACGAGCGCCTTCGAACGTCACCTCGAAGCATGTTCCGGACGACGGGGAGAGAACGACCCCGCGGTCGTCGCCGCCTACCAGGCGTTGGCCGATGCCTTTGAGGACTACGACGACGCCCTCATGGACGCCTTCAACGAAGTCACACCGCTCGAGGTGTACTCGGAGGAGGACTTCGACGAGGAAGACGACGAAGATGACGACGACGAGTACGACGAGGAAGACCTCGACGACGAAGACGAGGACGACGAGCACTGAGCGGCGCGCGTCATAGTGCAATGACGCTCCGAACATGAGGAAGGCCCGCCGGCAACGGCGGGCCTTCCTCATGTCTAGTGTCGCGAGGCGACTCAGCGGGTGCGCGAGACCTCGTCGAGGACGGCAAGGATCTCGTCGGGGACGACGAGTTGGCCCGCACGCAGGAGCACGCGCATCTGCGCTGGTGTTCGCGCACCGACCATGAGGGCGTCGAGTCCCTCCTGCCGCAACTGCCAGGCGAGGGCCAGTTCGCTCGGGTGCACGCCCAGCCCCTCGGCGGCGGTGGCGAGCGACTCGACGACGGAGCGCGCCGAGGCACCGAAGTGACGGGGCTGGAGCGGGACGACACCGGCGGCCCTGCGCGAGTCCGCCGGGGTTCCGTGGCGGTACTTGCCGGTCAAGGCCCCTCCCGCGAGAGCGCTTCCGCCGAGCACACC
Organism: Dermacoccus abyssi; assembly: GCF_003515945.1. Lineage (GTDB taxonomy): Bacteria > Actinomycetota > Actinomycetes > Actinomycetales > Dermatophilaceae > Dermacoccus > Dermacoccus abyssi. Next base: position 61,200 of record NZ_QWLM01000002.1, on the reverse strand, counting down.
GTGGCCCCGAGTCCGAGCTGCGTCGACCACGTCGGTGTCCGCAGAACGCTCGAGCAGGCTGTACTCGGTGGCGTGCGCCGCGAGACGGATGCGCCGCGTGGCCAGCTCGTGGCTGAGATCCACTGCGCGCCAGGCCGGTACATCGCCGACACCGACGTAGGTGGCGCGCCCTGAGGTCAACGCCCACTCCATCGTCTCGGCCACCTCGGCGCTCGGCGTCACGCCGTCGAAGCCGTCGACCAGCCACAGGTCGAGGTGCTCAGTGCCGAGGCGGGCCAGCGACGCGTCGAGGCCCGCCATGAGCGCCCGACGCGACGTGTCGCCGCTACTACCGGGCACCGGCACACTGTGCGAGCCGCGCCCGGAACGTGCGATGAGAAACACTTCGTCACGCGCATGGCGGCCGCCGACGATCTCACCGAGAAGTTCCTCGGCCACGCCGCCGTCCGTGTCACCGACCTCGAGGGTGAAGCCACCGGCGTCACGGTAGGTGTCGACGACCTCGGCGCCCCGTTCGGCGTCGACGCTGCCGCCCCACCCGGAGACACCGAGGACGACACGACTCACCCGGGCGCCGCTCGCGCCGAGGGTCGCGACGTCCACGTGCGGTCGGTCGTCGTGCAGGTGCGTCAGTGAGCTCACAGCCATCCTGTTCTCTTGAAGGTGCGCCACAGGAGCACACACGCGGTGACGAGGACGGCGAGCACGACGTAGTAGCCGTAGTAGAACTCGCTGCCGCCGACATTCACCGATGCTTCCAGCTCCGGCATCGAGTGGAAGTTCATGCCGTAGATGCCCGCCAACATCGTCGGGACGGACGCGATCGCGACCCAGGCCGAGATCTTGCGCATGTCGTCGTTCTGGCGAACCGAGACCTGCGCGAGGTGGGCCGACAGGACATCCGACAGGAGCCGGTCGTAGGTCTCGATGTGCTCGTGGACGATGAGGAGGTGATCCTGGATGTCACGGAAGAAGGGCGAGAACTCGTCGGGCACGAAGCGTGCCGCGAGCAACCGCCGAGCGGGCTCGATGAGGGGCTGCACCGCCCAGCGCGCTTCGAGCAGTTCGCGCTTGAGCGCGTAGATCTCACCGACGTCCGTCGTCAGGCCGGGGGTGAACACGCGGTGCTCGATGGCGACGACGTCGTCACTCAACTCCTCGTCGATGGTGCGGTAGCGGTCGACCACCGCGTCCATGACGCTGTAGAGCACAGCCATCGGCCCCTTCTCGAGCATCGTGGGGTCGTGTTCGAGCGCAGATCGCACCTGCTCGAGGGGCGCGGGTTCACCCCGTCGCACCGTGACGACGAAGTGGGGGCCGACGAACGCCATGAGTTCACCGGTTTCGACGTCGGAACTCTCGTCGATGTAGCGCAGGGTGCGCATGACGACGAACGCCATGTGGCCGTAGATCTCGAACTTGGGTCGTTGGCCACCCTTGAGGGCATCCTCGACAGCGAGGGGGTGCAGCTCGAGTTCACGGGCGAAGTGTTCGAACTCGTCGGCCGTCGGATCCTTGAGGCCGATCCACAGGAAGCTGGACTCGTCGTCCCCTCGGGCCTGGAGTTCAGCGAGTTCGTCGCTGATGTCACCGCAGGGCAGGCGTTCGCCCCGGCGGTAGACGGCCTGGTCGATGATCACGGGCTCATTGTCCTCGACCATCCGGCCCGGCGCTGTCATTAGGCTGGCGGCGTGGCGACCCTCATCCTGCTCCGACACGGACGTACGACGGCCAACGCTTCAGGTGTTCTGGCCGGCTGGACGCCCGAAACCCACCTCGACGACACCGGCCGAACGCAAGCCTCCGCCATCGCCGAGTCGATCTCCGCGGCAACGACTCCCGTACGCCTCGTGACGTCGCCGCTCGTGCGCTGTCGCGAGACGGCAGCCCCGCTCGCGGAGCGCACCGGCTTGGTGCCCGAGGAACATGACGGCATCGGCGAGTGCCGCTACGGAGCGTGGACGGGGCGCCCACTCGTCGAGTTGGCGAAGGAACCGCTGTGGAAGGACGTCCAGGAGGCCCCCTCCGGCGTCACCTTTCCGCCCAGCGACGCGTTCGAGCACGAGTCGATGCGCGACATGCAGCGTAGGGCCGTCGAGACCGTCCGCGGGATCGACGCCGGGGTCGAGCAGGCCCACGGCGCGAGTGCCACGTGGGTTGCCGTGAGCCACGGCGACGTCATCAAGGCGGTGCTCGCCGACGCTCTGGGCACACCGCTCGACGACTTCCAGCGGATCGTCGCCTCGCCCGCCTCGGTCAGCATCGTGCGCTACACGTCGTCACGGCCGTTCGTCCTCCTCATGAACCACACCCACGGCGGGCTGCGTGACGTGCTCACCCACCAGGCGACGAGCGGCTCGGACGCCACCGTCGGCGGATCGAGGGGCGTCACGGACACCGCGTCTGGACAGCGCAATTAGGCTGGAGCCATGCCAGTGCTCGAGTTCGTTCATCCTCAGCGCTTCGTCGCCGGTACGGTCGGCGAGCCGGGGGCCCGTGAGTTCTACCTTCAGGTGCGCGACCCGCGCCGCGTCGAGGGCGTCGCCATCGAGAAGCAGCAGGTGGAACTCCTCGCCGAGCGTGTTGCCGAACTGCTCGACGAGGTGGGAGCCGACCGGGACGTTCCTGCTGCGCCGCAGGACAACGACCCCCTCGAGCTGCCTGTCGACCCGATCTTCCGGGTCGGCAGTATGAGCGCCGCGTGGAATCCGACGACGCAGTTGCTGAGCATCGAGTGCCACGACCTCGAGCACGAGGTGGGCGCCAGTGACGAGACCGACGGCGAGCAGACGACTCTGCGCGTCGTCATGACCCCCAGCGTGGCGCGAGAGTTCTCCCGCCGCTCGATCGCCCTCGTCGCGCAGGGCCGACGTCCGTGCCCGCTGTGCAACGAGCCGCTCGATCCCAGCGGTCACGTCTGCCCTCGAGCCAACGGGTACCGCCGCCGTTGAGCGAACCCAAGGAATCGGGAGGTTCGCTCCCTGAGCACGCTCGGTGGACGCTCGAGGGGCGACTCGTCGAGGCGTCCAACGTCGTCCTGCGCATGGCCGACGTGAGTTCACTCGCCGCGGTGCCGGACGACCCGAGCGAGCTCCCGGACGACGCAGCCCGCGCCGTGTTCAAGCCCGTGGCGGGCGAGCGTCCGCTGGCCGACTTCCCCCGAGGCACCCTCGCGCACCGGGAGGTTGCGGCGTCTCTCGTGTGCGCCGCGCTCGGCTGGGATCACGTTCCCGAGACCCGGTGGTTCGAAGACGACCTGGGCGAAGGCTCACTGCAGCGCTGGGTGGGCCCCCTCGTCCCGACGGAGCAGGCACACGTCGCGCTGCTCGACGAGGAGGAGTTCGTCTCCCAGCAGGGGTCGGTCCACCCGATCGCCGCGTTCGAGGGTGAGGAGGGACCACTCGTCCTCGTCCACACCGACACGCCCGCCCTGCGGCGAATCGCCGTGTTCGACACTGTGACGAACAACGCAGACCGCAAGGGCTCCCACCTCATCGAGACACCCGAGGCACTGTTCGCCATCGACAACGGCCTCACCTTCCACACCGACGACAAGCTGCGCACCGTCCTGTGGGGCTTCGCCGGTGACCCACTGGAGGAGCCGATCGAGGCGGCGCTTCGCCGCCTTGTCGCGGCGCGAGGGGAACTCACACAGGGGTTGGCCCCGCTCCTCACACCCGCCGAGATCAAGGCGCTGCACGCGCGCACCGACGCACTGCTCGAAGCCGGCACCTTCCCGGACCCACCCGAGGAGCGCTACGGCCTGCCCTGGCCGCCGCTGTGAGCGCGTTAGGCTGGGCCGCGTGAAATCGTGGTCCGCGCCCTCCCTGCCCGCCGTCTCGACCACCGCAGGAGCGGACACGCCGTTCGCCCTCTTCGACACGGCCGCCGGGAAACCCCTTCCGATCGAGCCCGCCGAAGCAGCCGGCATGTACGTCTGCGGCATCACTCCGTACGACGCGACGCACCTCGGTCACGCGGCCACCTACGTCACCTTCGACCTGGCCCACCGCGTCATGCGGGACATGGGCATGAAGGTCACCTACGTCCAGAACGTCACGGATGTCGACGACCCACTGCTCGAACGTGCCACCCGTGACGGTGTCGACTGGCGCGACCTCGCCACGAGCGAGATCGAGCTCTTCCACGGCGACATGGAAGCCCTTGCCGTTCTGCCGCCGCAGCACTACATCGGCGTCGTCGAGTCCATGGGCTCACACGCCGCCAATGTTACGAAGCTCGTCGAGTCCGGCGCGGCCTACGCCTCGCCGGTGCCCGAGGGTGAGGACGTCGCCGACGGCGCGGCGGACATCTACCTCGACCTCGCGCAGCAGCCGACGTTCGGCGACCTTTCGCACTGGAGTCGCGAGCAGATGCTCGACGTCTACGCCGACCGTGGCGGCGACCCCGAGCGGCCCGGTAAGCGCGACGCGCTCGACCCGCTCCTGTGGCGCGCGGAGCGCGCGGGGGAGCCCGCCTGGAACGGCGGTTCGGTCATCGGACGCGGTCGCCCCGGATGGCACATCGAGTGCACCTCGATCGCGCTCGAGCACCTCGGTACCGGTTTCACTCTCCAGGGCGGCGGCACCGACCTCGTCTTCCCGCACCACGAGATGAGCGCGGTCCAGGCCGTCGCGCTCACCGGGCAGGTGCCCTTCGCCCGCCACTACGCCCACCAGGGCATGGTCGGGTACGAGGGCGAGAAGATGAGCAAGAGCAAGGGCAACCTCGTCAAGGTCTCCGTGTTGCGCCGTGAGGGCGTCGACCCGATGGCCATTCGTCTCGTCATGCTCGCGCAGCACTACCGCAGCGACTGGGAGTACACCGACGCCATGCTCGAGGCGGCCAAGGAGCGACTGGCACGCTGGCGTGCCGCCACGTCGAACGATCGCGGCGACGCCGAGCTCGTCGTGGCCGCCGTGCGCCGGGCCCTGCGCAACGACCTCGACACCGCGTCGGCGCTCGCCGCCGTGGACGCTTGGTGTGAGACCGCGGAGAACGAGGCCATCGGTTCCGGTGGCCAGGTCCGCGAAGCGGTCGAGGCCCTGCTCGGCGTCCGCCTCTGAGTCACACTCCGACTCTCGCGAGGATCGGCCCGTCCCCACCTGGAGGCGGGCCGGTCCTTGTTCGTGCGCTCAGAGCTGGTCGTCGTCGCGGCGGCGCAGGAACTGCTCGAACTCCTGCGCGATGGCGTCTCCCGACGCCTCGGGCAGTTCGGTGACGTCGACGGTGTTCTCGAGCGTGTCGACGTAGGACGCCATCTCACCGTCCTCCGCCACGAGGTCGCTCACACCCCGTTCCCACGCACGCGCCTGCTCCTCGAGATCGGCCAGGGGAAGCGGCGTCTCGAGAAGGCGCTCCAGCGCGCTGACGACGGTCAGGGAGACCTTCGGCTGGGGCCCACCGAGCGCGTATCGAGGAACGGTCACCCACATCGAGAGCGTCTCGTACGCAGTGCGACCGAGAGCATCGACGAGCACCCCGACGATGCCCGTCGGTCCGATGTAGGTGGGTGTCCGTGCGTCGTGGGCCGCCCGGGTCACCGGCTGAGGGGACGTGAAGGCGACGGGGAACGGACGCGTGTGGGCCACTTCGCCGTCGAGCACGCCGCACAGGACCACGCGACGGGGGTTCACGTCGTCGAGCATCGTGAGCAGTTCGTCGAGGAACGCCTTCCAGCGGAACGACGGTTCGATGCCCTTGACGAGCAGCACATCACCCACCCCGGCCATCACCGCGTGGTGGACCTCGGTCGTGCGCCAGATGATGCGCCGCTCGCCGTCGACGACGTCGACGCGCGGCTGGTTGACCTGGAAGTCGTAGTAGTCCTGAGGATCGATGTCGGCCCACAGCCGGGCCTTCGTCTGGGTGACGAGGTGGTCGACGGCGTCCAGGGCCGCACCGGACACGTCGTTCCACCCCTGGAACGCGACGATGACGGTGGGCGCGGTCTCGGTGACGAGTTCGAAGTGACGACGCACTGCGGGCACCCCTTCGGGTCGAAAGATCGGCAAGCGTTCCAGTATGCGGCCACGAGGCTGCGCGCACCAAGGCCGGTACCTCGCTCCCGCTTAGCATGTGGCGTTCAGACCATCTTCGGTGAAGGGACGTCACGTGAGCAGCCGCTCCAAGACAACGACCGACCAGGACGAGTTCGTCACGACCAGCACGGATCGCACGGACGAACTCAGGCGCCTCCTGAGCGATCGCCTCCTCATCATGGACGGCGCCATGGGAACGATGATCCAGCGCGCCGGGCTCACCGAAGCCGACTACCGCGGCGAGCGTTTCGCCGACTACCCGAGCGACCTGCGGGGCAACAACGACCTGCTCTCGCTCACCGCGCCCGACGTCATCGAGGGGATCCACCGCGAGTACCTCGAAGCCGGCGCCGACATCGTCGAGACGAACACCTTCAACGCCCAGCGAATCTCGCTCGCCGATTACGACATGAGCGACCTCGCGTACGAGCTCAACGTCGCCTCGGCGAAACTCGCGCGCAACGCCGCCGATGCCGTCGCCACCGACGAGCGTCCCCGCTTCGTGGCCGGGGCCATCGGCCCGACGAACCGCACCGCGTCCATCTCGCCGGACGTCAACGACCCGGGCAAGCGCAACATCTCCTTCGACGAGCTTGTCTCGGCCTATCTCGAGCAGGCCGAAGGCCTGGCCGACGGCGGCGTCGACATCATGCTCGTCGAGACGATCTTCGACACCCTCAACGCCAAGGCGGCTCTGTTCGCACTCGACGTCCTGTTCGAGCAGCGCGGCCGCCGTTGGCCCATCGTCATCTCGGGCACGATCACCGACGCCTCGGGACGTACGCTGTCGGGCCAGACGAGCGAGGCGTTCTGGAACTCGGTGCGCCACAGCAAGCCGCTGGCCGTCGGCCTCAACTGTGCACTCGGCGCGGACGAGATGCGACCGTACGTCGCCGAGATCTCCCGCATCGCAGACTGTTTCGTTTCCTGCTACCCGAACGCGGGGCTGCCGAACGCCTTCGGTGAGTACGACGAGACGCCCGACGCGATGGCGGGGGTCGTCACGACGTTCGCCACCGACCGACTCGTCAACATCGTCGGTGGATGCTGCGGCACGACCCCGGACCATATCGCGGCCATCGCGGAAATGATCGAGAAGCTGCCGCCACGCCCGGTGCCCGAGATCGGTTCTGCTCTAAGGCTTTCCGGCCTCGAGCCCTTCACCGTCGACGACGACTCGCTCTTCGTCAACGTCGGTGAGCGCACGAACATCACCGGTTCGGCTCGATTCCGCAAGCTCATCAAGGACGGCGATTACCCCACCGCCTTGTCTGTGGCTCGTCAGCAGGTCGAGAACGGCGCTCAGATCATCGACGTCAACATGGACGAGGGGATGATCGACGGCATGGAGGCGATGGACCGCTTCTGCAAGCTCATCGCGTCCGAACCCGACATCAGCCGTGTTCCGGTCATGGTCGACTCCTCGAAGTGGGACGTCATCGAAGCCGGGCTCAAGTGCATCCAGGGCAAGTCGATCGTCAACTCCATCTCGATGAAGGAGGGCGTCGAGCCTTTCGTCGAGCAGGCGCGACTCGTCAAGCGCTACGGCGCTGCGGCCGTCGTCATGGCCTTCGACGAGGACGGCCAGGCCGACACTCTCGAGCGGCGCAAGGACATCTGCCGACGCGCCTACGACATCCTCACCGGCCCCGAGGTGGGCCTGCCGGCCGAGGACATCATCTTCGACCCCAACATCTTCGCCATTGGTACGGGTATCGAGGAACACGCCAACTACGGCGTGGACTTCATCGAGGCCACGCGCTGGATCAAACAGAACCTGCCGGGTGCCCTTGTCTCCGGCGGCGTCTCCAACGTCTCGTTCAGCTTCCGCGGCAACAACCCCGTGCGCGAGGCGATCCACGCTGTCTTCCTCTTCCACGCCGTCTCCGCGGGGATGGACATGGGCATCGTCAACGCGGGCGCGCTCGTCGTGTACGACGAGATCGACCCCGAACTGCGCGACCTCGTCGAGGACGTCGTGCTCAACCGTCGACCCGACGCCACGGAGCGCCTCCTCGAGGCCGCCGAGCGCTTCAACACCGGCGACGCCGTCGCCGAGACGAAGTCCGAGAGGTGGCGCGAGGAGCCGGTGCGCGACCGCATCACGCACGCCCTCGTCAAGGGCATCGACGACTTCATCGAGGACGACACCGAGGAGATGCGCGCGGAGCTCGAGGCCGAGGGAAAGCGCCCGCTCGAGGTGATCGAGGGCCCGCTCATGGACGGCATGGGCGTCGTCGGCGACCTCTTCGGTGCTGGCAAGATGTTCCTGCCCCAGGTCGTGAAGTCGGCCCGGGTCATGAAGAAGGCCGTCGCGTACCTCATCCCCTTCATCGAGGCGGAGAAGGTGAAGAGCGGCACGACGGGCAAGCAGACGAACGGCACGGTCGTGCTCGCCACCGTCAAGGGCGACGTCCACGACATCGGCAAGAACATCGTCGGCGTGGTTTTGCAGTGCAACAACTACGAGGTCATCGACCTCGGCGTCATGGTGGCCGGGCAGAAGATCCTCGACGCTGCCCGTGAGCACGAAGCCGACATCATCGGCCTGTCGGGCCTCATCACGCCCTCGCTCGAGGAGATGGTGAACGTCGCTGGGGAGATGCAGCGGCAGGGCTTCGACCTGCCCCTGCTCGTCGGGGGCGCCACGACGTCGCGCGCACACACCGCCGTCAAGATCGATCAGCGCTACGACCAGCCCGTCGTGTGGGTCAAGGACGCCTCGCGCTCCGTACCGGTCGTTGCCGCGCTCCTGTCGAAGGGCGCCCGTCGCGAGGCGCTCCTCGCGGACGTGACGGCCGACTACGACTCCCTGCGTGCGCGCCACGCGGCCAAGCGTGACGACCGCGCGCTGCTCAGTCTCGATGCGGCTCGGGAGAACCGCCCGCCGCTCGACCTCGGTGCTGTGCCCGCCGCGCCGACACTCGCCGCGGACGGTGCTCCGGTGACACGCACGTTCGCCGACTACCCCGTGAGCGAGCTGCGCGAGTACATCGACTGGCAGCCCTTCTTCGCCGCGTGGGAGATGAAGGGTCGCTTCCCGGACATTCTGAGCAACCCCGCCCAGGGTGAGGCAGCACGCAAGCTCTACGACGATGCGCAGGAGATGCTCGACCGTGTCGAGGCCGAGGGCTGGCTCCACCCGGCCGCCGTCATCGGCTTCTGGCCCGCCGCGGGCGACGGCGACGACACCGTCCTGTTCACCGACGCCAAGCGTTCCGACGAGCGTGCTCGTCTGCATCACCTGCGCCAGCAGGGTCAGCACCGCGAGGGCGTGCCGAACCGTTCCCTGGCCGACTTCGTCGCGCCGCAGGGCTCCGGCGTGGACGACTGGGTCGGCGCCTTCGCCGTGACCGCCGGTACCGAGCTTCCGGCTCGGATCGCCGCGTTCAAGGAGGAACTCGACGACTACTCCGCGATCCTGCTCGAAGCCCTGGCCGACCGATTGGCCGAGGCGCTCGCCGAGCGCATGCACGAGCGCGTTCGCACCGAGTTCTGGGGTCACGAGGCAGGGGAGAACCTCTCCAATGAGGACCTCATCGCGGAGCGCTACACCGGCATTCGTCCCGCGCCCGGGTACCCGGCGTGCCCCGAGCACACGGAGAAGGACACCCTCTTCGAGTTGCTCGACGTCACGCGTGAGATCGGTGTCGAACTCACCGAGTCGCGTGCGATGTGGCCGGGAGCGTCGGTGTCCGGGTGGTACTTCGCCCACCCCGAATCGCGCTACTTCGTCGTCGGACGGATCGGGCGCGATCAGGTGGAGGACTACGCTGGGCGAAAGGGCTGGTCGGTGAAAGACGCGGAGCGTCATCTCGCCCCCAACCTCAGCTACGACCCGGAAGACTGACCGTGAACCCGACGCCCCACCTCACGCGCCTCGAGCAGCGTGTCACGCACGCCCCGACGAGGCCTCACGGCGTGCTGTGGGACATGGACGGAACACTCATCGACACCGAGCCGTACTGGATGGAGGCCGAGAACGACCTCATCGAGTCGCACGGCGGCACGTGGAGCGACGCCCAGGCGTTCCAACTGGTCGGCAACGCGCTCATCGTCTCGGGGCGCATCATCAAGGAACAGACCGGCATTCCCCTCACGCCGGAGGAGATTGTCGACGCCCTGCTCGAACGTGCCGTCGTCAAGCTGCGTGAGCACGTGCCGTGGCGACCGGGGGCTCGCGAGCTCCTGCTCGCGGCGCGCGACGCGGGTCTGCCGTGCGCCCTCGTCACGATGTCGTACGAGTCGTTCGCCCGGGTTCTCGTCGATTCCCTGCCTGCGGGGACGTTCGAAGTCGTCGTCACCGGCGACATGGTCGAACACGGCAAGCCGCACCCGGAGCCGTACCTGCGGGCCGCACACAACCTCGCGCTCGCGCCCGAGCAGTGCGTCGCGATCGAGGATTCGGCGACGGGCGTGCGCTCGGCCGTCGCGGCCGGCGTCCCCACGCTCGCCGTGCCGCATCTCGTCGAGATTCCGCAGCTCGACGGCCTCGTGGTCGTCCCCGACCTCGCCGCCGTCAGCCTCGACGACCTGCCGCGTCTGGCAGAGCGGGCTCGGGCGACGCGCTGACGCTCGAGCCGGCCCGGCAGGCCGTGGCACAGGCGAATGTGACCGAAAATCGCAGATGGGTACGCCGTTCGCGCATGTGGACGTAGATCGCAGATGGGGTGGACACGGACGGAGACAAGAGTCGGTGAGGGGCGGAGTCGCGTCGCTCCACGCCTCACCGTTGCGAACCCGTCAGTCCTGGGGCGTGGGGGTTGCCAGGGCGTGGGCGGTGTCGGGTTCGACGTAGACGCTGCGCCCGAGCTCGACGAACGTCTTCGACATCTGCTGCATGCCCTCACGGGCCTCGCTCTCGCTGACGACGCGCTGCTGGGCGCCGGCGTCACCGAAGCGGTCGCGCACGTCCTGACTGATGCGCATCGAGCAGAACTTCGGCCCGCACATCGAGCAGAAGTGTGCCGTCTTCGCCGCCTCGGCGGGCAGCGATTCGTCATGCAACTCGCGCGCGGTGTCGGGGTCGAGCGACAGGTTGAACTGGTCGTTCCAACGGAACTCGAAGCGCGCCTTGCTCAACGCGTCGTCCCACGCTCGCGCGCCGGGGTGGCGCTTCGCGACGTCGGCGGCGTGCGCCGCGAGCTTGTACGTGATGACGCCGGTCTTGACGTCATCACGGTTCGGCAGCCCGAGGTGCTCCTTCGGCGTGACGTAGCACAGCATCGCGGTGCCACCCATCGCGATCGTCGTCGCGCCGATGGCGGAAGTGATGTGGTCGTAACCGGGTGCGACGTCGGTGACGAGCGGGCCGAGCGTGTAGAACGGCGCGCCGTCACACCACTCCTGCTGCAGGCGCACGTTCTCCTCGACGAGGTCGAGCGGCACGTGCCCGGGGCCCTCCACCATGACCTGGACGTCGAACTGCCATGCCCGCTTCGTCAGCTCGGCGAGGGTGCGCAGCTCGGAAAGCTGCGCCTCGTCGTTGGCGTCGGCAGTGCAGCCAGGGCGCAGGCCGTCACCGAGGGAGAAGGCGACGTCGTAGCGGGCGAAGATCTCGCACAGCTCGTCGAAGTGGGTGTAGAGGAAGTTCTCCTCGTGGTGCGCGAGACACCAGCCGGCCATGATCGAGCCGCCGCGGCTGACGATGCCCGTGATGCGCTCGGCCGTCATCGGCACATAGCGCATCAGCACGCCGGCGTGGATCGTCATGTAGTCGACGCCCTGCTCGCACTGCTCGATGACGGTGTCGCGAAAGATCTCCCACGTCAGCTTGTCGGCCTCACCGTTGACCTTCTCGAGGGCCTGGTAGATCGGCACAGTGCCGATCGGGACGGGGGAATTGTGGATGATCCACTCGCGCGTCGTGTGGATGTCGTCACCGGTCGACAGGTCCATGACGGTGTCGGCGCCCCACGTCGTCGCCCACGTCAGCTTGTCGACCTCCTCGGCGATCGACGACGTCACGGCCGAGTTGCCTATGTTCGCGTTCACCTTGACGAGGAAGCGGCGCCCGATGATCATCGGCTCGCTCTCCGGGTGATTGACGTTGGCCGGAATGATCGCGCGCCCGGCGGCGACCTCGTTGCGCACCAGTTCGACGGCGCAGTTCTCGCGGGCGGCGACGAATCGCATCTCGGGGGTGATCAATCCCCTGCGGGCGTAGTGCATCTGGGTGACGACGGCACCGCCCTTGGAGCGCAGCGGTGCGCGACGTTCGCCGCGCCACTCGCGGCTCGCCTCACCGCGTCGGACGGCCGAGCGGCCGTCGTCGAGCAGGGTGCGTTCCCGACCGGCGTAGGTCTCGACGTCGTCGCGCTCGGCGATCCACTCGGCGCGCAGCGGCGGCAGCCCGACCTCGGGGTCACTGCCCGGGCCGGAGGTGTCGTACAGCTCGACGGGAGCGTTGGCCGCGCCGGTGCCGGGGGAGTTGTCGAGGATGACCTCGGTGTAGGGCACGCGCAGGCCGTCCGCGTCGCGGTACTGCTTGCGGCGAGCGTCCGATCCGTCAGCGGGGGTGGTTGCGCGCGTCTGAACGGCGGCCGACGTCGGCGACGTGGCTGCTCGGTCGGTGGTGGCCGCGAGCTCGCGGGAGTTGAACGTCGTCATGATGGTGCCTCCTTCGGATCGGGCGAAGGCACGGCAAGACCCCACGCAACAGATGTCGACGAACGTCGGCACCGAACGGAGGATGAGCGACCACGAGGTCTCCTTGGCTGCCTGCGCCGGCATGATCCGGGTCAGGTCGGGTAGCGGTCGGAGCAGTATCAGCTCCCTCTCAGCCCTGTTCTCAGGACTCCCACGAAGGACGCTTCCGACTATGGCACATCCCGGCAGACGAACGTGACGAAGGGGTCCGTCAGGTTCATGACGAACCTGACGGACCCCTTCCGGTCACGAGTCGTGCTCAGCCGCGCAACATCTCTTCCATCGTCGGCACCGCGACGAACGGATCGCGCGCCCGATTGCGCGTATCGGCAAGCGTACGAAACGATTTCGACGATGTTCTCGGCGCCTCTTCAACCTTGGACGAGCGCGCCTCAGAACTGCCGTTCACCGCCACGTCCGCTCCGCCGAGCCCGCGCTCTAGCTGCTGCGTCAACTCATCGGCAGCCTCGCTCGCACGCGCTTCCAGGCCTCGCCCGGCCCATTCGTCGGGCGAGGCGTAGACGGCCGTCGGCATGACGAGCGCCTTCATGTACGCGAACAGCGGTCGCAGGGCCGTGTCCGTCACAAGCGAGTGTCGGGTGGAACCGCCCGTCGCGCCGACGATGACGGGCACGCCGCTCAGCACGCCGTCTGCAGTCGCGTCCCAGAACGACTTGAACAAGCCCGTGAAGCTCGCCTTGTACGTCGGCGTCACCGCGACCACGGCGTCGGCCGCGCCCAGCACCTCGTAGGCGTCCGCGAGCGCCGGGGGAGCGAACCGCGTCAACGACGCCGTCGTGATGTCGTGCGCCAGCGCCCGCAGGTCGATCCGCTGGACGACGACCTCGCCGCCCTGCTCCCGCGCACTCTCGACAACCGCGTCGCACAGCAGCTGGGCGAGACGATGCGTCGACGATTCCTCACTCAGCCCGCCGCTGATCACGGCGAGGCGTGCCGTCCAGTTCGTCATCTGTTCTCCTTCGTCTCGTTGCTCTGAGTCTGGGCCGAACGTCGCCACCGGCGTCGCCCGCCGGGCCCGGTTATCCGAGTTGTCGGCGAACCGGGCTGATGCTCAACGGTCTTCGGCGCGCGTTCCCGTCACGTCGTCGACCTTCGGAGCGCGCGGCGCACCTGTCTCGACGCTGCCCATCTGACCGGCGTCAGCCGAGGGCGTGTCGGTCGCCTGGGCAGCGCGCGCAGCCAGCAGGCTGGCATGCGTCGGGGCGTCTGGCACGCCAGCGGCGCGTCGGACGTCCATCTCGGCGCGCAGCTGCGGCACGACCTTCGTGCCGAGCAGCTCGATCTGGTGCATGACCTCGGCGTGCGGCAACCCGGCGTGGTCGATGAGGAACAGCTGACGCTGGTAGTCACCGACGTAGTCGCGGAAGCCGAGCGTGGCCTCGACGACCTCGTCCGGCGTGCCGACCGTCAGCGGCGTCTGACGCGTGTAGTCCTCCAACGAACCCGCCCCGCCGTAGACCGGCGCGTGATCGAAGTAGGGGCGGAACGTCTCCATCGCCTTCGCCTTCGACTCGGCCATGAACACCTGCCCACCCAGACCGACGATCGCGTCCTGCGCTCGGCCGTGACCGTAGTGCTCAAAGCGCTCCCGGTAGAACTGCACCATCTGCGCGGCGTGCTGCGGCGGCCAGAAGATGTGGTTGTGGAAGAAACCGTCACCGTAGTAGGCGGCCTGCTCCGCGATCTCGGGGCTGCGAATCGATCCGTGCCAGACGAACGGCGCGACGCCGTCGAGCGGGCGCGGGGTCGAGGTGAAGCCCTGCAGCGGCGTGCGGAACTTGCCCTCCCACGTCACGTTCTCCTCGCTCCACAGCTTGCGCAGCAGGGCGTAGTTCTCGATGGCCAGCGGGATGCCCTCACGGATGTCCTTGCCGAACCAGGGGTAGACCGGTCCGGTGTTGCCGCGTCCGAGCATGAGGTCGACGCGCCCGTCGGCGAGGTGCTGCGCGTAGGCGTAGTCCTCGGCGATGTGCACCGGGTCCGTCGTCGTGATGAGCGTCGTCGCGGTCGACAGGATGATGTTCTTCGTCACCGCGGCGAGGTTGCCCATGAGGACGGGCGGGCTGGCGGGGGCGACGAAGGGCGGGTTGTGGTGCTGACCGGTGGCGAAGACGTCGAGACCGACCTCGTCGGCGACCTTGGCCATCTCGACGGTGTTCTCGATGCGCTGGTGCTCGCTGATCGTGCGACCCGTCGTCGGGTCCGTCGTGACGTCACCGACCGTGAAGATTCCGAACTGCATGACCCCTCGGGAAAGTAGTTGAAATTGAAACCATATCTGCCAACCACATCCCGGGTGACTCTATTCCTGCACTACTCCAGGCGCTCCCGGGCGGTTGCCCAGACCCACACAACGCCTCACGACTTCGGGACACCGGCGACCAGGTGTGACATCGTTCACTAAAACCGAACCCTTGAAGGGACCCCACCATGAGCTTTGAGCAACGGCTGTTCACCCTGGCCGAGAAGATCGCAAGCCAAAAGGACGTTATTCAAACGGAAGAGGCGACAAAGAACGCTTTTGTAATGCCCTTCATCAGCAGCATCCTAGGCTACGACGTCTTCGACCCGCTCGAGGTGGTTCCAGAATTCACCGCAGATGTCGGAATAAAGAAGGGCGAGAAAGTCGACTATGCCATCCTGAAGGACTCGGAGGTTCAGATTCTCATCGAGTGCAAGCCCAGCATGGCAGAACTCCGAATTGAGCACGCGTCACAACTCTTCCGCTACTTTTCGGTCACCAACGCGCGGATCGCCATACTCACCAATGGGCAAGTATACAACTTCTACACCGACCTAGATGCACCCAACAAGATGGATGACCGCCCATTTCTAGTTCTAGATCTTCTTGAGGTCGACACAACCCTTCTTCCCGAGCTTCAAAAGCTAACAAAGGAGACCTTCGATCTTGATTCGATCATCAACGCAGCCGAGGAGCTAAAGTACGTCGGCGCCATCAAACGCCTGATCGCAGACGAGTTTTCCGCACCACAGGACGACTTCGTCCGCCTGTTCGCGTCGCAGGTCTACAGCCGTCGACTGACTGTCGAGGTTCGCGACACTTTCACAAAGCTAGTCGAGAAGGCTTGCTCCCAATTCTTGAACGAGAGAGTCAACGATCGCCTCAAGAAGGCACTCGGAAGTGACTACTCGCCGACCTCCCCCAGCGAGCGGGGCGAGACGCCTCAGGGTGAGCATGAGAGTGTCACGAGTGGGCCGGCCGTCGAGGATCACATTGCCATAGACTCCGATGTATTCACCACGGAGGAGGAGCTGGAGGGATACCAAATCGTCAAGGCTATCGCATGCAGCGAACTAAAGCCAATTAGGATTGCGGGCCGTGACGCAAAGTCGTATTTTGCCATCTTGATCGACGACAACAACCGAAAGCCTATCGCTCGACTTTGGTTTAACGGGAAGAGCAAGAAGTATCTCGGATTATTCGACGAAAACAAGAACGAGACTCGACACGAGATCGAGACCCTAGAGGATCTGTACGAGCACGCCGAGGCCATCCGCGCATCCGCACGTCGATACGCCTAGCCAGACCGACACTGCAGGGTAGCGAAAGCGCTCACTCGGGCTCAGTCACCGTCGACATCCCCCAGGTCGGCGCTCGCGTGCGGGTCGAGGGCGAGCACGCCGGCATTGTCGGGCAGCGGCGGGGGAGTGCCGCCCCAGGCGGGACACAGCGACTTGTGGTCGCACCAGCCGCAGAGGAACGACTTGCGTGGACGCCAGTCACCCGTCTGCGCGGCGCGCTCGATGGCTCGCCACAGAGCCGTGATTTTGCGCTCGAGAGCCCGCAGGTCGTCCTCGCCGGGCTGGTAGCGCACGAATTGGCTGTTGCCGAGGTAGACGAGCTGGAGCATGAGCGGCATGACGCCTCGAGTTCGCCAGATGACGAGCGCGTAGAACTTCATCTGGAACAGGGCCTTGCCCTCGAAGAGCTCCGACGGCGAGCGCCCCGTCTTGTAGTCGACGACGCGGATTTGCCCGCCGGGTGCTACGTCGAGCCGGTCGATGTACCCACGCAGGGTGAGGCCGTCGAGGTCGGCTTCGACGTAGAGCTCGCGTTCGGCGGGTTCGAGGTGCTGCGGGTTCTCCAGGTCGAACCACTTCTCGACGAGCTTCTCGGCGTCGCGCAACCACGTCGCGAGGTCGTGGGGCGTGCCGCCCGCGAGTTCGGCGAGTTCGGGTTCGTCGGCGAGCATGTCCTCCCACGCGTGCGGGACGAGGGAGAGCGCGTACTCGAGTGTTCGCTGCGGCGCCTCGACGTCGAAGATGCGCTCGAGCACCGAATGGACGAGCGTGCCGCGCGCCGCGGCCGGGCTCGGCGGCTCGGGTAGCTTGTCGATGACGCGGAAGCGGTAGAGCAGCGGGCACTGCATGAAATCGGACGCTCGTGAGGGGGACAGCGCGGCGACCATTCAGCGAGCCTATCGCGCGTAACTCACACCGCCCGAGCGACGCCGAGCCACGCCGCTTAGGCTTTCCTCATGCCGTCGACGTCCCCGGGTCTCAAGATCGCCACGCTGCGCGGCGTGCCCGTCTACATCGGCCGATCCTGGCCGATCATCGCCCTCGTCATCGTCGCGCTCTTCGGCCCGCAGGTCGCCCGACTGCACCCCGAATGGGGAGCCGGCGCCTACCTGCTCGCGGCCGCGTACGCCGTGCTCCTGCTCGTCAGCGTGCTCGCGCACGAGGCTGCTCACGCCGTCGTCGGCCAGGCCTGTGGTTACCGCGTCAACCGCATCGTCGCCGACCTGTGGGGCGGCCACACGGCCTACGACTCACCCGACGCGACACCCGGGCACTCGGCGCTCGTCGCCGTCGTCGGGCCCCTGACGAACCTCGTCCTCGCCGGCGCCGGATGGTTCGCCCTCACCCAGTCGAGCGGTGACGGCGCGGGCCATCTGCTGCTGCTCGCGTTCACCTTCAGCAACGGCTTCGTCGGGTTGTTCAACCTCCTGCCCGGGCTGCCTCTCGACGGCGGGTTCATCGTCGACGCCCTCGTGTGGAAGGTCACCGGTAGCCGGGCCAAGGGCATGAAGGCCGCGGGCTGGTGCGGCCGAATCGTCGCTGTCGCCGTCGTGCTCTGGGCCCTCGTGCCGGTGCTTCGCGGCGAGGGCTCGACGTGGAACCTCATGTGGTTCGCGCTCATCGCCATGTTCCTGTGGCGAGGTGCCAGCACCGCCGTCACCGTGGGCACGAACCGGGAATTCCTCTCCGGCATCCGAGTGGCCCAGGTGATGCGCCCCGCAGTGTCAGCCGCCGCCGACACGCCCGTCTCGGCGCTCCCCGAGGGGCCGGACCCCGTCGTCCTGCTCGGAGCTTCCAACGAACCCGTCGCCGTCGTCCCGCCCGGCGCTCACGTGCGGGTTCCGCTGGAGCAGCGTGACCGGGTGCCGGCCAGTGCGATCGCCGAAGCAATCGTTTCCGGCGCCACCGCCATCGTCGCCGACACCCAGGCTGACATCACCGCCGTCCTTCCGGGTTTCGAGGGCGACACAACGCCGCAGCTCGTCGTCGTCACGCAGCCCGCGCCGGCCGCCGCGCCGCCGCACGGCGAGCAGGTCATCGGCGTCGTCCTGCTCAGCGATCTCGAGCGCGCCCTGCAGGCGCACGCGGGAGCGCAAGGCCGCGACCTGCGTACCACCTAAACTTCTCGGCATGACCGACGCCGATCGCCCGTCCGACCTTCCCGCCGCACCCACGGGAGCCGAGTACCGCCGCGGCCCCTTCCGCGAGGGTGAGCGCATCCAGCTCACCGACCCCAAGGGCCGCATGCACACGATCACGCTGACGCCGGGCAAGCAGTTCCACACCCACCGCGGCTTCGTGCGCCACGACGACCTGATCGGCTCGCCCGACGGCGTCACCATCACGAACACCGCCGGCGTCGAGTACCTCGCCCTGCGTCCTCTGCTGTCCGACTACGTCATGTCGATGCCGCGCGGCGCCGCCGTCGTCTACCCCAAGGACGCCGGCCAGATCGTCACCATGGCCGATGTCTTCCCCGGCGCTCGCGTCGTCGAGGCCGGTGTCGGTTCGGGCGCCCTGTCGATGTCGCTGCTGCGTTCGGTCGGCGAGCACGGCCGTGTCTACTCGTTCGAGCGTCGTGAGGACTTCGCCGCCATCGCCGCCGGCAACGCGCGCGAGTTCTTCGGCACCGACCACCCGGCGTGGAGCATCACGATCGGTGACCTCGTCGACATGCTCCCGCAGATCGTGGAGGCCGGCACGATCGACCGCGTCGTGCTCGACATGCTCGCGCCGTGGGAGTGCCTCGACGTGACCTACGACGCGCTCGCCCCCGGCGGCGTCCTCATCTGTTACGTGGCCACGGCGACCCAGTTGTCGCGCGTCGCGGAGGCCACCCGCGAGCACGGTGGCTTCACCGAACCGCAGGCATGGGAGAGCCTCGTGCGCGGCTGGCACCTCGAAGGTCTCGCGGTGCGCCCCGAACACCGTATGCACGCCCACACCGGCTTCCTCATCTCCACGCGCCGTCTCGCGGACGGCGTCGAGGCCCCGCTGCGCAAGCGTCGCCCGGCCAAGGGCGCCTACGGCGAGGACTCTGCCGGAGGCGGCGCCACGGACAACGGCAACCCGCCGCAGACGCCGGACGACGCGTGGACCCCGGACGCCGTCGGCGAGCGCCCCGTGTCCGACAAGAAGATGCGCAAGCTCGTGCGCTCCTTCGAGAACACCCCGACCGCGCAGGCGCTCGCAGCCGAGTCGGGCGCGGTCATCGACGACGAGCCGCGTGACGAGGCCGACGCGACGGACGGCGTCGCCACCGATCAGGACTGACGCGTCCCCGCCGAGGTTCGTCGGCTGACCACAGCGAACCCCCGGATGCCGCACGTCCGCGCCGGGGGTTCGCTCTACCCGGCGAGCCCTGCTCGATAGGGTGGGCGAAAAGGCGCGCTCGACGCGCCACCCCGGCTTCGAAGGAGGACGAGCGGCGATGAGCGTCCCGCAGTTCGACCCGAGCGACACGTCAAAGCCCACCGACGCCGACGTGCGTCAGTTGCGCTCCAACCTGTCGACCATCTCTGCGCAGAACGAGCGCCTCGTGCGCACGCTCAAGGACGCCCGCGAGCAGATCTCCTCGATGAAGAGCGAGATCGACCGGCTCGCGCAGCCGCCGAACAACTACGCGACGGTCATCGCCGCCCACGGGGACGGCAGCGCCGACATCTTCTACATGGGCCGCAAGATGCTCGTCTCGTACTCGCCGACCCTCAAGGCCGAGGACCTCCGCCCCGGCCAGGAAGTCATGGTCAACGAGGCCATGAACATCGTGAAGGTGCTCGGATTCGAGAAGGCCGGCGAGATCGTCACGCTCAAGGAGACGCTCGAGGACGGGCGTCTACTCATCGCCACGTCGAACGACGAGGAGCGCGTCGTGCGCACCGCCGGCCCGCTGGCCGAGCTCACGGTGCGCCCCGGCGATGCCCTTCTGTTCGAACCGAAGAGCGGTTTCGTGCTCGAACGCGTGACGAAGGCCGAGGTGGCCGACCTCGCACTCGAAGAGGTGCCGGACATCGACTACACCGACATCGGTGGCCTCGCGGGACAGATCGAGACGATCCGCGACTCCGTCGAGCTGCCGTTCCTGCACTCCGACCTCTACACCGAACACCACCTGCGCCCGCCCAAGGGCGTCCTGCTCTACGGCCCGCCCGGATGCGGCAAGACGCTCATCGCGAAGGCCGTGGCCGCGTCCCTGGCCAAGCAGGTGGCGCAGCGCCAGGGCACGAGCGACCAGGCGAGCTACTTCCTCAACATCAAGGGCCCGGAGCTGCTCAACAAGTACGTCGGTGAGACCGAGCGTCACATCCGCGTGCTGTTCCAGCGCGCCCGCGAGGTGGCGAGCTCGGGTACTCCGGTCGTCGTCTTCTTCGACGAGATGGAGTCGCTGTTCCGCATCCGCGGCGCAGGCGTGAGTTCCGACGTCGAGACGACGATCGTGCCGCAGTTGCTCGCGGAGATCGACGGTGTGGAGAGCTTGGAGAACGTCATCGTCATCGGTGCGAGCAACCGTGAGGACATGATCGACCCGGCCATCCTACGCCCGGGCCGTCTCGACGTGAAGATCCGCATCGAGCGTCCCGACGCCGATGCGGGCCGTGACATCTTCGGCAAGTACCTCACGGCCGCGTTGCCGTTCCACGAGAGCGAACTCGCCAAGCACGACGGTGACGCGGGCGCGACGGCCGAGGCGCTCATCGACGCCGCGGTGGGGGAGTTGTACGCCCGCGACGACACCCACGCCTATCTCGAGGCCACGTACGCCGACGGCAGCCGCGAGACGCTCTACTTCGCGGACTTCGCCAGCGGCGCGATGATCCAGAACATCGTCGACCGCGCGAAGAAGTTCGCCATCAAGGCGCTCATCACGAACGGCGAGCGCGGCATCACGCGCGAGTTCGTCCTCGCCGCGTGCCACGACGAGTTCCGAGAGAACGAGGACCTGCCGGGCACGAGCAACCCCGACGACTGGGCGCGCATCTCCGGCCGTCGCGGCGAGCGGATCGTCGACATCCGCACCCTCGCCGACAAGAACTGACCGGCGCGTTCCCGGAACGCAGTGAACCTCCCCGACCATCCGTGGTCGGGGAGGCTCACTGTTGTTGTCGAGTGGGTCAGGCGTGGGCGCGGCGACGCTCGAGGAAAGCGACGAGGGCACGCCAGCCGAGCATGAAGAAGCCGTTGAAGACGAGCGAGACGATGACGAACGAGATCGCGGTGCCCTGGTCGCTGAGCTGACGCAGCAGCATGCCGACGACGATCGTCGAGAGCCACACGACGACGCCGCCCGTCAGGGCCCTGCCCGCGAGCAACGAACGTCGGGCGACGAGCACGATGGCCCACCCCACGCAGGCGCCCACGAGGAAAGGCCATGCTGTCGTCAGTACGCCCTCGAGCGCACCCGTTTCGCCGTGGTTGCGTCGGCCGGTGGCCGCGAAGACGAGAACGATGACGAGGTCGAGAACCGGAGCGAGGGCGGCAGGCATGGCCTCACGCTATCGCGACCGCTCGTGCCGCCTTCGGCCTGTCCGAGCGTGAGCTGAGCCTCGTTCAGTCCCGCCGAGATGACACGGGCTCCCCACCCTTTTATATTGTTTATCAATACGACACCACCGATGAGGAGCCCTGTGACCGCCCGCCACGCCGCAACGGCGAGATCCACCCGCCAAAGTCTCGTCGTCGCCGTGTTGTGTGTGGCCGGCACGGTCGTGGCGCTCCAGCAGACGCTCGTCGTACCGCTCATCCCGGAGTGGCCGACGTTGCTCGACACGAGCGCGGAGAACGCGGCCTGGCTCGTCACCGCAACGCTGCTCGCAGGAGCCGTGGCAACGCCGATCCTCGCGCGCCTGGCCGACATGGTCGGCAAGCGGCGCATCATGCTCGTCTCGCTCGGGTTCGTCATCGCCGGATCGCTTCTCGGCGCCCTGGGTGACGGTCTCGCCGCCCTCATCACAGCTCGCGCCCTCCAGGGTGTGGGCGCCGCGATGATTCCCATCGGCATCAGCATCCTGCGCGACGAACTGCCCCGCGAACGCGTCGGGGGAGCGGTCGCCACGATGAGCGCCACCCTCGGCATCGGCTCCGCCATCGGTCTGCCGCTGGCCGGCGTCCTCGTCGAGCACTTCAGCTGGCACATGGTTTTCTGGGTCTCCGGTGCGTCGGCCGCCCTCATGTTCCTCGGCGTCGTGCTCGTCGTGCCCGAATCCAAGGTGAAGTCATCGGGCTCGTTCGACCTCGTCGGTGCGCTGCTCCTGTCGGCTGCGTTGCTGTGCTTCCTCGTGCCCATCACGAAGGGCGGACACTGGGGATGGACGAGCGAGAAGGTGATCCTCGGGCTCGCCGCAAGCGTCGCCATCCTCGCGGCGTGGGCGCCCTGGGAGCTGCGTCACCGCTCACCGATGGTCGACCTTCGCACCTCGGCCCGACGCCCCGTACTCCTGACCAACGCGGCGTCCCTGCTCATCGGCTTCGCCATGTACGCCAACATGATGACGACCACGCAGCAGTTGCAGATGCCGGAAGCCACCGGTTACGGCTTCGGCCTCTCACTCATCGCCGCGGGCATCGCGATGCTGCCGGGCGGTCTCGCCATGGTCTTCCTGTCGCCCGTGAGCGCCGGCATCACGAAGCGCTTCGGGGCTCGGACGACGCTCATCGTCGGTGCCACGACGCTGGCGCTCGCCTACGGCATGCGCGTGTTCCTCACCGGCTCCGTGTGGCAGATCGTGCTCGGTGCGACGCTGTGCAGCGCCGCCACCGCCATCGCCTATGCGGCGATGCCGACGCTCATCATGCGCTCGGTGCCGATCACCGAGACGGCCGCCGCGAACGGTCTCAACACGCTGCTGCGCTCGATCGGCACCTCGACGTCGTCGGCCGCCGTTGCCGCGGTGCTCACGAGCATGTCGTTCTCGCTGGTCGGCCACGAGGTGCCGAAACTCGACGGCTTCAAGACGGTCTTCGTCATGGCTGCACTCGCCTCGCTGGCGTCGGCGCTCGTGGCCGGCTTCGTGCCCAAGGCAGCCGCTGCGCCGCGGGCCGTGCCCGCGCGCGAGGAGGGGGCCGCGAGCGCCGAGGCGCCCACGCGCGCCACGAGCAGCGATGTCCGTGCGGGCGACAATCGCGACGTCGTCGCCTCCGGCGTGCTCACCGACCTGGGCGGGCGTCCCCTGCGTCGCGGCGTCGTCACAGCCCTCGCCCCCGACGGTGCCCACCTCGACTGGGGCCGCGTCGACGAGGACGGCCGCTACCGACTCGCCCTCCCGGGGGCCGGTCACTACGTCCTCGTGGCGTCGGCCGACGGGTGGGCCACGCGCTCGCAGTTCGTCGACGTCACGGGACCGGAGCTGCCGCAGTTCACGCTGTCGCGGCCACTGCTGCTCACGGGCACCGTCGTCTCCAGCGGCGGGCCGACCGCCGACCTGCCCGTGACGCTGCTCAAGCACTCGGGCGAGTATCAGGCGGCCACGCGCACTGACGCCGAAGGCCGTTTCGAGATGTCGCTGCCGCCGAGCGGTCGATACGTCGTCACCGCGCTCTGCGAGGAGCGAGGGGAGTCGGCGGCGCGTGGCCTCACCGTCCTGACACAGCCTCAGGACATCGAACTCGAGCTCGCGAGTAGCCACCGCCTGAACGTCAACGCGCCTGCCTGACGTTTCGCGCCGGCCCCCGCCGCGAGATGGGGCCGGCACTAGGGTTGATCCCATGACCGTTCAGCGCATCATGGGCATCGAAACCGAGTACGGCGTCCTGCGTCCGGGGGACACGCGCACGACGCCGATGGTGCTGTCCGGGCAGGTCGTGCGTGCCTACGCCGACGCCGTCGGGCTCAACGCCGCGCAGAGCCGCTGGGACTACAGCGACGAGTCGCCGCTGCGCGACCAGCGCGGCTACGACATCGCCCGCGAGGTGGCGCACGAGAGCCAGCTGACCGACGAGGCCGACCCCAGCTTCGCCAACGTCGTGCTCGCCAACGGCGCCCGGCTCTACGTGGACCACGCGCACCCCGAGTACAGCTCGCCGGAGGTCTCGAACCCGCGTGACGCCGTGCGCTACGACCGAGCGGGCGAACTCGTCATGCGTCGCGCGGCCGAACTCCTCGCGGAGCACCCGGACGGCGCAACGCAGCTCTACAAGAACAACGTCGACGGCCAAGGCGCCTCGTACGGCACCCACGAGAACTACCTCCTGCGCCGCGAGGTGCCGTGGGCGCGCGTCGTCGCCGGCATGACGCCGTTCTTCATTGCCCGGCAGGTGATCACCGGAAGCGGTCGTGTCGGTATCGGCCAGGAGTCGGAGCGTGCCGGTTTCCAGTTGACGCAGCGCGCCGACTACTTCGAGACCGAGGTCGCCCTCGAGACCACGCTGCGCCGCCCGATCGTCAACTCGCGCGACGAACCGCACGCCGACCACACGAAGTACCGGCGCCTGCACGTCATCGTCGGCGACGCCAACCACGCCGACGTCGCGAACCTGCTCAAGATGGGCATGACGAGCCTCGTCATCGGCGCCCTCGAGGACGAGGCGCTGCCGGGCGTCATCGTCAAACAGCCGGTGGCGACCCTGCGCGCCGTCAGCCACGACGTGTCGCTCGCGCAGGAGTACGAACTCGTCGACGGGCGCACGGTCACGGCCCTCGACCTGCTCGAGATGTACCGCGACGCAACCCACGCATGGTGGACCCGCCGCGGCAACGACCCGATCGCCGTCGCCACGAGCGAGGTCTTCGAGCACTGGACGCGCGTGCTCGAAGACCTGCGCGCCGACCCGATGACGCTCACGAAGGATCTCGACTGGGTCGCCAAGAGGAGCGTCATGGAGGGCTTCATCGCGCGCCACGACACAGGCTGGGACGATCCGCGCCTGCGCGCTCTCGACATCCAGTGGTCCGACGTTCGCGCCGACAAGGGCGTCTTCCACACCCTCGAACGCGGCGGGCGTTTCACCCGCCTGTTCTCCGACGACGAACTCGTCCAGGCCGTCGTCGAACCGCCCCGCGACACGCGAGCGTGGTTGCGCGGCAAGAGCATCGAAGCCTTTGGTGACGACGTGGCGTCGGCGTCCTGGGACGCTATGGTCTACCGCACCGCGCAGCCGTCGAGCTACACCCGCGTCACGATGCCCGAGCCCTTCGCCGGTGACGCGGGCTCGACCGACGGTTGGTTCGACGGGGGCGTCGCCGAGCTGCTCGAGCGGGTCGGCGACGACAAGGTGGTGCGCTGAGGGTCACCCCTGCCCGCGCCCCTGCGGCGAACTAGGGTGGTGGCGAAGCGACCACAGGCGCGCCACGGCCACACGGCGTGAGCGCGGCCGGCGACGAAGGAGTACACGATGAGCGACCAGCAGCAGTTCGGCAAGCGCGGCGGCAGCGGCGACGACTTCGACGGCGCGGGGGAGGCCGGCCAGGCCCAGGTGACGAGGGAGTCGAACACGAGCGACATCGACTCGATGCTCGACGAGATCGACGGCGTGCTCGAGTCGAACGCGAGCGAGTTCGTCTCCGGCTTCGTCCAGAAGGGCGGCGAGTGACGGCTCGCTGAGCCCCTCACCTCCATTTCGCACGCACCCCAGGAGCACCCATGGAACGCCGCATCTACGGCCTCGAGACCGAGTTCGGGGTCACCGCGACCACGAACGGCCAGCGTCGGCTCACCCCTGACGAAGTGAGCCGGGCCCTGTTCCGCAAGGTCGTGGCCTGGGGGCGTTCGAGCAACGTCTTCCTCGACAACGGCTCGCGCCTCTACCTCGATGTCGGTGCCCACCCCGAGTACGCGACGGCCGAGTGCGACACGCTGCTCGACCTCGTCGCCCACGACCGCGCGGGTGAGCGCATCCTCGACGACATGACGAGTGAGGCGCAGGAGCGCCTCGCCGAGGACGGCGTCGAGGGCTCGATCTACGTCTTCAAGAACAACACCGACTCCGCGGGCAACTCCTACGGCTGCCACGAGAACCTCCTGCTCGAGCGCAGCACCGACATGAACCGCATCTCGGAGGTGCTCGTCGCGTTCCTCGTCTCGCGCCAGCTCATCACCGGCGCGGGCAAGCTCCTGCAGCGCGACGGCCGCACCGTCTTCAACCTCACCCAACGCGCCGAACACATCTGGGACGGCTTCTCGAGCGCCACGACCCGATCGCGGCCCATCATCAACAGCCGCGACGAACCGCACGCCGACTCGGCACGCTTCCGCCGCCTCCACGTCATCGTCGGCGACTCGACGATGAGCGAGACGACGACGCTGCTCAAGGTCGGCGCCGCGCACCTCGTCCTGCGCCTCATCGAGGCGGGGGAGTCGTTCCCGCGCATGCACCTGGCCAACCAGGTCAAGGCCATCCGTGACGTCTCGGCCGACCCGACCGGTCAGGCCGTCATCGACCTCCAGGGCGGCACCTCGATGACGGCGCTCGCGATGCAGCGGCTGTTCCTCGAACGCTCCAAGGCGTTCGTCGAGCGCGAAGGCGACCCTGACCCGTCCGTCGAGCTCGTGCTCGACCTGTGGGAGCGCGCTCTCGACGCCGTTGAGAGCCAGGACTTCTCGAGCGTAGAGACCGAGATCGAGTGGGTCATCAAGCGTCGGCTGCTCACCGACTACGCCACGCGCCACGGCCTCGAACTCGACGACCCGCGCATGGCACAACTCGACCTCACCTTCCACGACATCCGTCGGGGCCGCGGCCTGTTCGGCATGCTCGAGAAGGCCGGGCGCGCGCGTCGCCTCGTCGATGACGAGCGCATCGCCGCCGCCGTGACGACGCCGCCCCAGACGACGCGCGCCAAGCTGCGCGGCGACTTCGTGCGCGAGGCCCGTGCGGCCGGGCGCGACTTCACCGTCGACTGGGTGCACCTCAAGCTCAACGACCAGGCCGGGCGCACCATCATGTGCAAGGACCCGTTCCTCGCCGAGGACGCCCGCGTCGAGCGCCTCATTGACAGCCTCTCCACGCCTCTGTGACGGCCCACGCACAGCTCGTCCCGAGGTCCACGCGTTATCGTGGGCCGGACTCACTTCCCACTGCTAGGACTTTTCTGCGTGTCTTCCCCCAAGCGTCTGTTCGCCCTCGCCGTCCTCCCGGTCGTCTTCCTCGCAGGTTGCGGCGACGACTCGTCCAAGGCTTCCTCGTCGGGTTCGGGCTCCGGTAGCTCGTCGGCATCGTCGTCGCCCTCGTCCTCCTCGTCGTCCGGCCTCGCCTCGCCCGCGACGAAGGGCAACGTCTCCGACGTCAAGGTCGACACGAAGAACGCCAAGAAGCCCACCGTCTCCATTGCGAAGGACGAGCTGCCCTTCGGCACGAAGTCCGCGACGACCAAGGTGCTCTCCGAGGGCAAGGGCAAGGCCATCGGAGACAAGGACCTCGTCAAGGCCGACTTCGTCATGGTCAACGGCACCACCGGTAAGACGCTCGGTTCGACGTTCGGGGAGACGGTGCCGAGCTTCAACATGGCCGACAACAACAACCTCCCGGGCCTCCTCACCCAGCTGAAGGGGAAGAAGGAAGGCTCGAAGGTCGTCATCTCCCTGCCGTCCGGGCAGGCGTTCGGCAAGGCCGGTAACCAGAACCTCGGCATCGGTTCCAACGACAACCTCGTGCTCTACATGGACATCAAGGGTGTCGACACGCCCCTGACCGAGGCCAAGGGCACGAGCAAGCCCGCAGAATCCGGGATGCCGACCGTCAAGGTTCCCGCCGGTGCGGGCAAGCAGGCGGCCATCACGATGCCGAAGGGCGCCAAGGCACCCACGTCACTCAAGACCTCGACGCTTGTCGAAGGTGAGGGTGACACCGTCAAGTCGGGCGACTCCATCGCAGTCACCTACACGGGCCAGATCTGGGGCAAGAACACCGTCTTCGACGCCACGGCCAAGCACCCCGACGCGCCCAACCCGTCGGTCTTCGTCATCGGCAAGAAGCAGGTCATCACGGGCTGGGACAAGGCCCTGGTCGGCAAGAAGGTCGGCAGCCGAGTGCTCGTGGTCGTGCCGCCGGCCGACGGTTACGGCGCTCAGGGCAACCCGCAGGCGGGCATCCAGCCCACCGACACCCTCGTCTTCGTCGTCGACATCCTCGCGGCCAACTGACGCATCATCACGAACGGACTCAAGGAGATTCACATGGGCTTCGACCCGAACACCGAAAAGCCGGAGATCGACTTCCCGGGTGACAACCCGCCGAGCGAGCTCGTTCTCGAGGACATCTGGGAGGGCGACGGCGCCACCGCAGAGCCCGGCAACATCATCAAGGCGCACTACGTCGGCGTCTCGTGGTCCACGGGCGAGGAGTTCGACGCCTCGTGGAACCGCGGTGAGCCGCTCGAGTTCCAGGTCGGCGTCGGCCAGGTCATCCCGGGCTGGGACCAGGGCCTGCTCGGCATGAAGGTCGGCGGTCGCCGCAAGATCACGATCCCGCCGCACCTCGGTTACGGCGAGCGCGGCGCGGGCGCCGCGATCAAGCCCAACGAGACGCTCATCTTCGTCGTCGACCTCGTCTCGACGAACAAGCCGGGCGCCGGTCGCTCGTTCGGCATTCGCTGAGCGAAGCACTCATGACGAGGCCCCGTTTCCGCCACGCGCGGAAACCGGGCCTCGTCGCACATGTGTGCGAAAGAACGAGTATCCTCACTCGGTGTGACGCCCGCAGCCGTCACGAGACCTCGGCAGAAAGGTGGCACGCGGTGGCCTCACGCTCGACGCCCGAAGCCAAGACCGAACGCCTGCTCAACCTCGTCATCGCGTTGCTCTACACGCGCCGCGCGCTGACGAAATCGGCCATCCGGCAGGCGGTGCGTCAGTACGCCGACGCGCCCAACGACGAGGCCTTCGACCGCATGTTCGAGCGCGACAAGGACGAGTTGCGCGATCTCGGCATCCCGCTGCGCACCGAGCACATCGACACGTTCTTCGAGGACGAGACGGGCTACCGCATCGATCGGCGCGAGTACGAACTGCCCGACCTGCACTTCGACGCCGACGAGCTCGCCGTCCTCGGTCTCGCCTCACGCGCGTGGCAGCAGGCGAGCCTCGCCGGCCCCGCCGCGGCGGCCCTGCGCAAGCTCGAAGCGCTCGACATCGAGCACGACGCCGCTTCCGTGGTCGGGCTGGAGCCGCGCATCCGCACGGCCGAGCCCGCCTTCGAGGCCGTCAAGGACGCCGTCATGGAGCGGTGCGCCATCACCTTCGACTACCGCAAGGGTGGGGGAGAGTCGACGCGCCGCTCGCTGCAGCCCTGGACCGTCACCAACCGCAAGGGCCACTGGTACGTCACGGGTTTCGACACCGACCGTGACGCACCCCGCGTCTTCCGGCTCTCCCGGATCGACGGCGCCGTGCGCAAGGTCGGCAAGCCCGGTAGCTACGAGGTGCCCGCCGATCACGACGCGCACTCGATGATCGCCGGCACCGAGCGCGTGGCCGACTGGGCGCCCGCCGTGCTGCGGGTGCGCATCGAACGCGGTCACTCGCTCGTGCGTCGCGCCCGCACCGTCGGCGTCGTCGACGACGAGTGGCAGCTCGTCGACATCGAGTACGCCGACCTCGGTGTGCTGGCCGACGAGGTGGCTTCCTTCGGCGCTGACGTGCTCGTCGAGCAGCCACTCGAGCTGCGCGACGCCGTGATCAGCCGCCTGACGGGCGCGCTGCAGGCGATGACTAGCGACGCGGCGTCGAGCGGGGCAACATTCGCCGCTGCGGATCACCAGGAGGAGCGGGTATGAGCGAGTCCACCACCCCCATGCCGATCTCCGGCGAGGCCGCGACCACCCGTCTCGCGCGCCTGCTGACCATGGTGCCGTGGCTCATGGGCCGTCAGGGCATCGACATCGAGCAGGCGGCACGCACCCTCGGCGTGAGCCGCAAGCAGATCGAGGCCGACCTCGCCCTCCTCTTCGTGTGCGGCACACCGGGCCACATGCCCGACGACCTCATCGAGGCCGAATGGGAGGAGGGCTACGTCTACGTGCGCAACGCCGACACGATCGCCAAACCGCTGCGCTTCACGCGCGACGAGGCACTCGCTCTCACCGTCGGTCTGCGCACGTTGCTCGATGTTCCCGGCCTCACCGAACGCGACGCCGTGGACCGTGCACTCACCAAACTCGTCGAGGCGACGGGGGAGAGCGGCGATCCGAGCAACCGGGTGCGCGTCAGCCTCGAACGCGACGGCGACGAGGTGCTGCGCCTGCTGCGCGAGGCGCTCGACGCCTCCCGACGCGTGCACCTGCGCTACGTCGTACCGTCCCGTGACGAGATGACCGAGCGCGACGTCGACCCGATGCGGCTGCTCAACACCGAGGGTCATTGGTACCTCGAGGGCTGGTGCCACCGCGCGCAGGACGTGCGCATGTTCCGTCTCGACCGGGTGGAGTCGGTCGAGGTGCTCGACGCTGCCGCAACGGTGCCCACCGACGCCGCCACGACGGACCTCTCGCGTGGATTCTTCGCCCCCAACGACTCCGACCCGAGCGCTCGCATCAGGCTCGCGCCCGAAGCGGCCTGGGTGGCCGACTACTACCCGTGCCACGACGTCGAGCGCTCCGGCGAGTATCTCGACGTCACGCTGTACGTGGGTGACGGCCGATGGCTGCGCCGCCTGCTGCTGCAGCTCGGCGGTGCCGCCCGCGTGCTGCGTCCCGCCTCGCTCACGGACGACGTCGCCGACGAGGCTCGCCGCGCGCTCGAGGCCTACGGTGTCGACCCGTCCCAGACGGCGCGGGCGCTGTGACGTGGTGGTCGTGGATCATCTTCTGGGTGATCTTCTGGGCCGTGGCCTTCGCCTACCTCGCGAGACGCGTGTGGAAGGTGTGGCCCCACGCACGTGACTTCGGTCGCACCGTGAGTGACGCGCTGGATCGCACCCAAACCGCCCGCGACGAGGCGGACAAGGCTCGCGCCGCGGTGGCCACACGGGGGAGCGGTGAGCTCGTGGTTCGTTCCGGGGCCGACGAATTGGCGTGGGACAAGCCCGCATCCCATTGGCGCGACCAACTGCGCAGAGCCCGTAAGCGGCACAAGGACGAGCGCCTCGACGACCACACGCAGGTGTGGGCCAGTTGGCGTCGTCCTCTAGACTGACCATCAGACCGGGTGGCCCCGCGCCGCTGTGGCACTCTTCGTAAGGACGCTCATGTTTCGCTCTCTCTTCGACAACCCCGTGATCCTGCTCGTACTCATCGTGCTGATCGTCGTGCTGCTCGGCTGGAAGCGTCTGCCCGACATGGCACGCAGCCTCGGCCGTAGCTCCCGCATCCTCAAGAGCGAGATCGACGAGATGAAGACCGAGAAGGAGTCGAAGGCCTCCTCGGAGACCGTCGAGGGCGAGGCCACGCGTCGCGACGCCGCAGCTCCGCGCGACAACGCTCCGCACGACGGCGCCACCCGCGCCGACGAGCGCCGCGACTACTGAGCACGGGCACCGCACGCACATCGTGGCTCGATTCGGTCGACGCAAAGACAATCCCGAAGCGCGGATGTCCCTCGGGGGGCACCTGCGTGAGTTTCGCAACCGCGCGATCGTCTCCGTCATCGCGATCCTCGTCGGCTGCGTGGTCGGTTGGATCGTCTACCAGGACGTCTACGACTTCCTGAAGCAGCCGATCACCGACATCGCCGCTCTTCACCCCGGTTCGAACATCGACGTCAACTTCAACGGCGTCACGGCCCCCTTCAACCTCAAGTTGAAGGTGTCGATGTGGATCGGCTTCATCGTGGCGAGCCCCGTCTGGCTCTGGCAGATCTGGGCGTTCCTCGTGCCCGGCCTCACGAAGAAGGAAAAGCGCCTGGGGCGCATCTTCATCGGTGCCGCCCTCGTCCTGTTCGCCGGCGGTGTCTACATGGGCACTCAGACGTTCACGAACGCGGTCGAGCTGCTGCTGGGAGCCACACCGGACAACGCCTCGAACCTGCCCAGCGCGACCGAGTACTTCTCGTTCGTCACGCGCTTCATTCTCGCGTTCGGGCTGTCGTTCATGCTGCCGATCCTCCTCATGGCACTCAACGTGCTCGGCATCCTCTCGGGCCGCATGATGCTCAAGGGGTGGCGCTTCGCCATCATCGTCATCGCCACCTTCGCGGCCATCATGACGCCCACCCCGGACGTCTGGACGATGTTCCTGCTGTCGGCACCGCTGCTCGTCCTCTTCTACGGCTCTGCCGGACTCGCCCTCGTCCTCGACAAGATTCGAGGCCGACGGGAGGCGAAGTCCCGTCCGGAGTGGATGGAGATCAGCGACGACAAGGCCTCCGCACTCTGATCGGGCGCGGCACGAACACTCGACACAGGCGGGCTACCGAGCGGTGGCCCGCCTGTGTCATAGCCTGGTGACCATGTCGTCTCCCGCCGAGAAGTTCGCCCAGGCCGTGTCACGCCGGAAGTTCGACTCGAGTCACCTCGGCCACTTCATGGAGCAGCTGCCCTACCCGCTGGACGAGTTCCAGCGAGCGGCTGCACAGTCGGTCCAGGAGGGGCACAGCGTCCTCGTCGCGGCCCCCACGGGTGCGGGCAAGAGCGTCGTCGGAGAGTTCGCCTGCTACCTCGCCCTCCACACCGGGCGCAAGGCGTTCTACACGACGCCGATCAAGGCCCTGAGCAACCAGAAGTACGCCGACCTCGTCGAACAGCACGGCGAGAAGAACGTCGGCCTGCTCACCGGTGACACCTCGCACAACGGTGAGGCGCCCATCGTCGTCATGACGACCGAGGTGCTGCGCAACATGCTGTACGCCGGTTCTTCCACGCTCGCCGGTCTCGGCTTCGTCGTCATGGACGAGGTGCACTACCTCGCCGACCGTTTCCGCGGCGCCGTCTGGGAGGAAGTGCTCATTCACCTGCCCGAGTCGGTGCAAGTCGTCGCCCTGTCGGCCACGGTGAGCAACGCCGAGGAGTTCGGCGACTGGATGCAGCAGGTGCGCGGCGACACCGACGTCGTCATCACCGAGCACCGGCCGGTGCCGCTCTACCAACACATGATGGTCGGGCACTCGATGTACGACCTGCTCGTCCAGGACGACGAGAAGCGCCTCAAGGTGAACCCGCGGCTCCTGGAACGCATCAGTCTCATCACACGCGGATCGCGCGGTGGACGCCGCTTCGACGCGGGGGCTCCGTCCGGTCGCCGCGGGCGCGGTCGGCGTCCGGCACCGCAGAGCAAGCCGGGGGAGTCATTCCGCCCCGCGCACCGCGCCGACGTCATCGACTCCCTCGATCGCGCCGGGTTGCTCCCGGCCATCACGTTCATCTTCAGCCGCAACGGCTGTGAGGCGGCCGTCGCCCAACTCCTCGGGTACGGCACGCAGCTCGTCTCACCCGAGGAGGGGGAGTCGATCCGCGCGTACGTCGCCGAGCGCGTCGCGAACATCCCGACGCAGGATCTCGCCGTCATCGGCTACCACGACTTCGTCGAGGGCCTCACACGCGGCTTCGCAGCCCATCACGCCGGCATGCTGCCGACGTTCCGCGAGATCGTCGAGGAGCTGTTCGTCACGGGTCGGATCAAGGCCGTCTTCGCGACGGAGACGCTGGCCCTCGGCATCA
This sequence comes from Dermacoccus abyssi, assembly GCF_003515945.1. Taxonomy (GTDB): domain Bacteria; phylum Actinomycetota; class Actinomycetes; order Actinomycetales; family Dermatophilaceae; genus Dermacoccus; species Dermacoccus abyssi. The sequence continues at coordinate 27,427 of NZ_QWLM01000002.1, read as the reverse complement.
ACATGCCGGCGCGCAGCGTCGTGCTCGAACGCCTCGTCAAGTACAACGGCGAGTCGCACGTCGATATCACGCCGGCCGAGTTCACGCAGCTCACCGGACGTGCGGGCCGTCGCGGCATCGACGTGGAGGGCCACGCCGTAGTGCTCTACAACCGCGGTGTCGAAGCAGAGGCCGTAGCCGGGCTCGCGTCACGGCGCACCTACCCGCTGCGCTCCAGTTTCCGCCCGACGTTCAACATGGCCGTCAACCTCGTCCACACCGTCGGGCGCGAACGTGCCCGCGAAGTGCTGGAGTCGTCGTTCGCGCAGTTCCAGGCGGACCGCAGCGTCGTGGGACTGTCGCGCAAGCTGCGTCAGAACGAGGAGGGCCTCGAGGGCTACGCGGAGGCCATGCAGTGCCACCTCGGTGACTTCACCGAGTACGCGGGCATGCGCCGGCGCATCAGCGAGCTGGAGAAGAACGCCGCGAAGAAGCGCGCTGCCGCCGTTCGGGCGGCAGCTGATCGGTCCCTCGGCGAACTCGCCCCCGGCGACGTCGTGCGCATCCCGAGCGGCCGGCGTGAGGGCCTCGCCATCGTCGTCAAGGCCAACCGTGGCGGTAAACGCGAGGGCCCGTCACCGAGCGTCATCACGGCCGACGGACAGCTGCGCCAGGTGACGTCGAGCGACATCGACGCTCCGCTCGACCCGCTCACGCGACTGCAGATCCCCAAGGGCTTCACGACGCGCTCGCCCAAGTCGCGCCGCGACCTGGCCGCAACACTGCGGGCCAAGGTGCCGCACGACCCGCCGAAGCCGATGCGTCGCACGGCCATCGAGCCCGACCGTGCGATCACGGCCGAGATCGAGGAGTTGCAGCGCCGCCTGCGGGCGCACCCGTGCCACACGTGCGAGTACCGCGAGGACCACGCGCGCTGGGCCGAGCGCTGGTGGAAACTGCGCCGCGAGACCGACACGCTCGTCTCCAAGATCAACAACCGCACGCACACCGTCGCCAAGCAGTTCGACCGCATCTGCGACGTGCTCGTCGAGTTCGACTACCTCGAGCCGAACGACACCAAGCACGGCGGGCTCGCGCTCACCGAGCGCGGAACGTCGCTCATGCGCCTGTACTCGGACAAGGATCTGCTCACGGCCGAGTGCCTGCGCGCCGGCATCTGGGAGAAGCTCGACGCCCCCTCGTTGGCTGCCGCCGTCTCGGCGCTCGTGCACGAGTCGCGGCGCGACGTCGTGGGGGAGGCGCCACGCATGCCCAACCGGGACGTCGCGGACGCCCTCGAGGAGACGCACAACCTGTGGTCGGTCATCGACGACGCGCTCGTGCAGCACCGCCTCACCGAAATGGCGGCTCCGGACGCGGGCCTCGCGTGGGCGGTTCACCGCTGGACGGCGGGCCAGGGGCTCGAGGCCGTTCTGCGCGACGAGGAACTCACCGCGGGTGACTTCGTGCGACGCTGCCGTCAGCTCGTCGACCTGCTCGATCAGATCGCGGGTGCCACCCACCACGAGGGCTTGACGAAGACGGCCAAGGCTGCCATCGCCGGCATTCAACGCGGCGTCGTGGCGGCCGACCGTCTCGACTGAACCCGTCGGGTGGAGCTTGCGTCAGCGCGTGAGCGCGGCGGAGAGTCGCTCCGCGCTGCCACCGAGGTCGTAGCGGGCTGCGAAGTCGGCGAACCTGTCAGGCTGTGCAACGCCGTCGGGCAGGGCCGTGACGAGGTCGCCGGGCACCTCGACGTCCAGCGCCACATCGACGACCTTCGGCGCCACATCGAGATAGTCATGAGCGGCTTCCAGCCGCGTTCGGCGCGCTCCCTTGATGCGGGGATCGCCGTTCGCCACGGCCCGACGGATCGCGGCGAGGGTGCCGAACTCGGCGAGCAGCCCGGCCGCGGTCTGCTCGCCGATGCCCGCGACACCAGGCAGTCCGTCACTCGTGTCGCCGCGCATGACGGCAAGATCGGCGTACGCGCGCCCGCCGGGCACGCCGTACTTCGTCATGAGGAAGCTCTCGTCGACGAGGTCGGGGGCACGCACGCCGCCCTTGGCCGTGTAGAGCACGCGAACGCTCATGGCGTCGTCGACGAGTTGGAAGAGGTCACGATCGCCGGTGACCACGTCGACCGGCCCCTGGCCGGTGAAGCGGTGTGTCAGCGTGCCGATGACGTCGTCCGCCTCGTAGCCGTCGACGCCGAGGCGGGTGATGCCGACGAGCTCGAGCATCTCGCGGATGAGCGGCACCTGCGGCGTGAGTTTCTCCGGTGACTCCTCGGAGCCGTCGGTGCCCTCGAGCACGCGGTGCGACTTGTACGACGGGATGGCCTCGACGCGGAACGCGGGGCGCCAGTCGTTGTCCCAACACGCCACGAGGTCGGTGGGCTCGTAGGTGCTGACGAGCGTCGCGATCATGTCGGTGAAGCCGCGCAGCGCGTTGTTGGGGGTGCCATCCGGTGCCTCCCGCTCGGGCACACCGTAGAAGGCCCGGAAGTACAGGCTCGCGGAATCCAGCAGCATGAGTCGACGCGGCGTCATGAGCGTCATCGTGCCACAGCGCTCGAGGCGTCGAGCCTCAGCGCGCGATCGGGGCGAAGCGTCCGTGAACGTTCTCAACGAGGTCGGCCGGCGCCAACCCGATGTCGAATCCGCGCCGCCCACCCGAGACGTACACCGTCGCCAGGGCTTCCGCGCTCGCGTCGACAACCGTGGCGAGGGCGGTGCGCGTGCCGACGGGGGAGACGCCTCCGAGCACGTACCCGGTGAGACGTTCCACGTCACGCGGTTCGGCGAGGCGACACTTCTTGGCGCCGAGCCCTGCGGCCACGGCCTTGAGGTCGGCCGTCGTCGAGACCGGGACGACGGCGACGCCGAAGGATCCCGAATCCAGCGACACGACAAGGGTTTTGAACACGTGGCTGGGGTCGAGACCGAGAGCTTGCGCGGCTTCGTCACCGTAGGAGGTCACCGACGGATCGTGCTCGTACGGCAGCCCTTCGTACGAGACACCTGCCGCGTCGAGCGCGCGCGTCGCGGGGGTGGTCGGGCCGGTGTTCACGTTTCGAGACGCCATGATCACTGTCTATAGCGCAGTTCGAAGTCGCCCCGAAAGACGACACGCCGCACCTCTCGGGAGTTTCTGCGGCAGGGCCGAAGCGCCGACCCAAGGGGCCCGAATCCGATCCTGACGATCACGTTGAAGGCCCGCCCGTGCGTGGCTATCTTTGCTTGAAGCACGTGACGCGATCGCGTGCGACTACGGACGGGTCTCACACCTAGTAGAAAACTTCCGGCTCCGGCTGGTCGGCCCCAACGGTGTGAGCCCGTCCGTCACACTTTCCCCGCTGACTTATGCTTGTGCGGTGCTCCCTCGTCGCTTCCTTCGCCTGGCCGCCGCAATGGTGGCCGGCCTCGCGCTGTGGCTCGCATTTCCCGATCACGGGCTGTGGTGGACGGTCCCGATCGCCCTGGCACTCTTCGCCGTCAGCGTCCTGCACGTCCGTGCCCGCTGGGGAGCTCTGCTCGGTTTCGTCTTCGGCATGGCGTTCTTCGCGCCGGTGCTCTCGTGGTCGGGTGTGTACGTCGGCACGTTCCCGTGGATGGCGCTCGCCGTCCTGCAGTCGTTGTACTTCGCCGGCATGGGCGCGCTCATCGCGTCCTTTCAGCGTCGACGCCTCGCGCCTGTGCTGGGCGCGGCAGCGTGGGTGACACAGGAGTGGTTGCGCGGCACCACGCCGTTCGGCGGCTTCCCCTGGGCCCGCCTCGCCTTCTCGCAGGCCGACGCCCCGTGGGCGCCCCTCGTCGCGTGGGTGAGCTCACCAGGCCTGACGTTCGTGCTCGCCCTCGCCGGTGGCGCACTCGCCGGGCTGGGCGTGTGGGCGTTCACCTCATGGCGGGGCGTCTCCTCCCGCGAGACGACACAGGCCGATGCGGGTAGCCGCTTTTCCAGCGCTTCCGCCGTCGGCGCAGTGGCTGTCGCCGCCGTGGCCCTTCTCGCGGGCTCCGTCATCACACCCCCGACGGAGGGGCGCACCATCGACATCGCCGGCATCCAGGGCAACGTGCCGACCGCGGGTCTCGACTTCAACGCTCAGCGCCGCGCCGTGCTCGACAACCACGTGCGAGCCAGCGAGAAGCTCGCCGACGCCGTCGCGGCCGGCGCCACACCCAAACCTGACATCGTCGTGTGGCCCGAGAACGCCTCCGACATCGACCCCAAGCGCAACGCCGACACCCGTGACGAGATCGCGGGCGCGCTGCGCCGACTGGACGCGCCGCTCGTCGTCGGAGCGGTCCTGTCCGAGCCGATGCCGAAGGTCTCGAACGCCTCGATGCTCTACCTTCCGGGCAAGGGCCTGAGCGACACCTACGTCAAACAGCACCCGGTGCCGTTCGGCGAGTACATCCCGTACCGCTCGTTCTTCCGCACGTTCTCCAAGCAGGTCGATCTCGTGCGCGCGGACTTCACCCAGGGACAGAAGGTCGGGGTGTTCTCCGTGCCCACGAAGTCCGGCGCAGTGAAGGCGGCACCGATCATCTGCTTCGAGGTGGCCTACGACGACCTCCTGCGCAAGCCGGCGAACCGTGGCGCGCAGCTCTTCCTCGTTCAGACGAACAACGCGACGTTCGGCTACACCGCCGAGTCGACGCAGCAACTCGCCATCTCGCGCCTGCGCGCGCTCGAGTACGGCCGCTCGATCGCGCACGTCTCCACCGTCGGTGTGAGCGCGCTCATCACCCCGGACGGCGTGACGCACGAACGCACGTCGCTGTTCACCCAGGCGGTGCTGACGGGGGAGTTGCCGCTGCGCTCGCAAGCCACGCTCGCTCAGCGTCTCGGCCGCGCGCCCGAGATCGTGGCGACGGCGGCCTGCGTCATCGCGTTCGCGCTGAATCTGCGCCGCGGGCGGAAATCTTCGCGCGCCGTCGTTCGTTGAACCTGATGTGACTACCTACTCGAGTCGTCCTCGCCGCAAGGGCTGGGCGCGTTGGCTGATGCTGGCGCTGCTCGTCGTCCCCGTCATCGAGGTGTTCATCATCATCAAGATGGGGCAGACGATCGGCGGATGGCCGACGTTCGGCCTCCTCGTCCTGTGGTCCGCGCTGGGTGCGTGGATCGTCAAGCGTGAGTCGGGTCGTGCCTTCGGGGCGCTGCGCCAGGCGTTCGGTTCCGGACGGATGCCTGCGCGAGAACTCTCGGACGCTGCCCTCATCCTCGTCGGCGGCACGCTGCTGCTCGCACCGGGTTTCTTCACCGACTTCCTCGGCCTGTTCTTCCTCCTGCCGTTCACGCGTCCGTTCACGCGCAAGCTGCTCGAGAAGGTCGTGGCCGCCAAGCTCCTCGGCTCGGTCCAGGTGGCGAGCTTCGGCCCCGGCGGCTTCTCTGCCACCCGCGGGTTCGGCGGGCCGGATCCGCTGAGCCGGCCGTACCCGACCTCGGACAGCTTCGGCGGTTACGGGTCGACCTCCTCGACGCACACCTCGTCGCGTCGGCGCACTCGATCTGCGTCCGACGACGTCGTCGAGGGCGAGATCATCGACTGACGCGCTCACGCGCCACACACGAAGGCCGTCACCCTCTCGGGGTGACCGGCCTTCGTGGTGGACGAGCGCGGCTCGTCAGGACTTCTTCTTGCGCGGCTTCTCGCCACGCGACTCGCGCAGGAGCGTCAGACGCTCGTCCAGCAGCTCCTCCAGCTCGGGAACGGAACGACGCTCGAGGAGCATGTCCCAGTGCGTACGGGCCGGCTTGACGGGCTTGCGCTCCGGCTCGGGGCCGTCGATGAGCTTGGCCTCGAGGCCGCAACGGCACTCCCAGAGCGCCGGCACGTCGGCCTCGACGGAGAAGGGCAGTTCCACGACGTGCCCCTGCTCGCAACGGTAGCTGACCATCTGACGCTCGCTGAAGGCGATGCCCTCGTCCGTCTCGAGAGAGAGGGTGCTGAGGTTGGTACCTCGCAGAGAACGTTCGGCCATGGATGTCTCCCAACTTCACACGTACAGCGCGTCTGTTTGGTGAGAGCGCTCACCGCGCTGCTTCACGCAGAACAACGCCACAGACGTGACAAATGTTCCATCTGTCATCGTATGGCCTCAAGCGGCCCGCGACCAAAGCGTCAGCCCTGGCCAGCGCGCGCCATGCCGCGCTCGACGTCGACGCGGGAGAGCAGGTAGGCGCCGAGAGCGAAGAACATGACGAGCGCGATGATCGACAGACGGTAGGAACCGGTGAGCTGGTGGACGAGGCCGAACGTCAGGGTGCCGAACCAACTCGTGCCGCGTTCCATGGCCTGGTAGAGGCTGAAGTACTCCGACTCTCGCCCGAGCGGTACGAGCTTGCTGTAGACCGAACGGCTGAGCGCCTGCGAACCACCGAGCACGATGCCGATGCCGACGCCGAGGCACAGCCACAGCGCGAACTGCTTCTCGGGCAGGAAGAACGCGACGGCGATGACGAGGGTCCACAGGCCGAGCGAGAGCAGGATGGCCTTCTTGGCGCCCATCACGGCCGCGAGGCGGCCGAACAACAGGGCGCCGAGGAACGCCACGAACTGCACGAGCAGGATCGTCACGATGAGCTGGCTGTCGCCGAAGCCGAGCTCCTCCTTGCCGTACAGGCTGGCCGAGACGATGACCGTCTGGATGCCGTCGTTGAAGAAGAGGTAGGCGAGGAGGAATACGAGGGTGTCGGGGTAGTGCTTGAGTTCACGGAACGTGCTCGTGAGCTGACGCAGGCTGCCGCGCACGGTTCCGGCGTCACTCGCCGCCGCGGGGCGTTCGGGGTGGCGTACGTCCTTGAGCCCGAGCACGGGGATGAGCGTGAAGATCGCCCACCACAGGCCCGCGCTGAGGAGGCTCACGCGGACGGCTTCGCCCGTGCTGAGGCCGATCTTGTCGTGCAGCGTGACAACGGCCAGGTTGGCCGCGAGGAGCAAGCCACCGCCCAGGTAGCCCAGAGCCCAACCGCGCGAACTGACACGGTCACGTTCCGACTCGTCGCTGATCCGCACGAGCAGGCCGTCGTAGACGACGAGGGAGGCACCGAGGCACTGGTTGGCGATGATGAGGAGCACCACGCCGAGCTGCCAGTTCGTACCGGTGACGAAGAACATCGCCGACGCCGCGGCTGCGCCCACCCAGGCGAACGCACCGAGCAGGCGCGAGGGGCGCTGTACCCGGTCGGCGATGGCGCCGACGAGAAGCAGGAGGACGGCGCTCAGGATCGTCGAGACGGTGATCGTGTACGGCGCGAGCGAGCCGGGGGAGACCGGGATGCCGAGCACCGAGAGATTCGCGTGACATGCGACGTCCGTGGGCTGATCAGGGCAGGCCGCCGCTTTGGCGACGGACGTGAGATAGGGCGAGAACAGCACCGTCGACGTCGTCGTGACGAAGGCCGAGTTGGCCCAGTCGTACCAGTACCAGCTGCGTTGGCGACGGGCGCGCGTGGCGGCGTCGGGCGCGAGAGGCGAGGCGGCTGCGGTGTTCACGGGTGAAGCGTGTCACATCCGCGGCTCGTGCGGACGTGACTGTCCCCAACCCGCATTGGCGGTGGGGAAAGCGACCGCCCCGGGGCACCGTTCGGCGTCTCGGGGCGGAGCGTGTCAGCTGCTCATCGCTGCTTGTCGATGAAGCGGTCAGCGGCGCCGGTGGCCTTGTCGATCTTGGCCGTGTGCTTGCGGCCCGTCTTGGAGTCGACGAACGAACCGGCGCGCTGCGTCGCCTGACGCACCTTCTCCGGGTTCTGTCGCACGTACTTGCGGCCCTGGGCGATCGCCTGGGTCAGGAGGTTGATCTTCATGGCCTGAATCCTAGTCGAGGGGTCTCGACGCGCCCGGGAGCAGAAGGGCCGCAAGGTCGTCGGCCGAATCGACGACGGCGGCGGCGCCCGCGTCACGCAGTTCGTCGGGTGCGGCGTAACCCCACGAGACGCCGATCGTCGCGATGCCGTGCTTCGCGGCGCCCTCGACGTCGTGCAGGCGGTCACCGACCATGACGACGTCCGCATCCGGTTCGCGCTGCAGGTGGGCCAGGGCTCGAGCGATGACGTCGGCCTTGGTGTCGCGGGGGTTCGTCACGTCGGCGCCGAAGACGCCCTCGAGGCCGCCTGCAAGGTGCGGCGAGAGGCCGAAGTGCTCGACGATTCGTCGCGCCGTCGCCTGTGGTTTCGAGGTGGCCACGGCCACGGTCGTCCCGGCGTCCGCGAGCCCGGCGAGCACGTCACGGATGCCGGGGTAGAGCTCGTTTTCGAACAGCCGGCCTGCCTCGTAGTCGCTGCGGTAGGTGGTGACGACCTCGTCCACGCGTTCGGGTGGCAGACCGATTCCTTCGAGCGAGACGCGAAACGGCGGCCCGACGAAGGAGTTGAGGACGTCGTCGCGCGGCACCTCCAGACCGTGGTGCGTCAGGGCGGTCCGCATCGAGGAGGTGATGCCCGGCGCCGAGTCGGACAGCGTGCCGTCCAGGTCGAACAGCACGAGGCTCACTCGGGTTCCGGGGCTCCAGCGCGTCATGCGCCCATCCTCACAAACACGCCCCGTGCACGACGAAACGGCCGCCTCACCCGAGGATGCGACGGCCGTTTCGTGCGAGCAGAGGGTCAGACGCGCGCGTACTTCGACCGTGCCGCCGAGTACACGGCGAAGGCCACGAACCCGATGCCGATGACGGCCACCATGACGGAGCCGAGCGGCTTGTCGAGCAGCGACTTCAGCGCCGTGTCGAGGCCGCCCGTGTCCTTCGGGTCGTGCGTGATGGCGCCGTTGACGAAGAACACGCCCGTGAGGACGAGGGCCAGGCCCTTGAGCGAGTACCCGATGACGCCCGACCACTCGGCCCACTTGCCCGGGTTCTTCTGCAGGTCCTCGAAGAACTTCTTCTTGACGCCCTTGACGACGTGGTAGATGCCGACTCCGACGATCACCGCGCCGGCCAGGCCCACGAGGATGACTCCGGCGGTGTTCTCCATGAGCTTGCCGGTCATCGAGGCGTTCTGCTGCTTGCTCGAACTGCTCTGGCCGCGCGCGAGCGTCATGATGCACATGCCCGAGAGCACGGCGTACGTGCCCGCTTTGGCCGCGGCCTTGAGCCGCGTCTTCGCCTCGTGGAAGGAGAGGCACGCCTCGCCGATCTGCCAGAACGCGAGCGCCGCCCAGCCGAACGCGCCGATGCCGAGCAGGACCTTGCCCCAGGTGTTCTCGGTCAGCATCCCCAGGGCGCCGCCCTGGTCGGCGGAGCCACCTCCGCCCGTGGCCAGACGGACGGCGACGATGCCGATGAGCAGATGCATGACGGCGTTGGCCGCGTAGCCGATACGTGCCGCGCGCTCCACCCACGGGTGGTTGGCGGCGTCGTTGATCGCCTCCTGTGTGTCATCGGCGATGTCGGGCTTCTTGTCGCCCATGCGCTGAGCTGAAGTGTTCACGACATCTCCTCGGTCATGGCCAGGGTGAGCACCTCGGCCTTGGGCAGCCCGGCGAGCTCCGCAGCGTCCACGATGATCTTGGCGCCGCGCACGCCGCCGCCGACGAGCACCTCGCCGCGTTCGACGACCCGCTCGTCGATGAGGAGCTTCCAGTCGCTCGGCAGGCCGACGGGCGTGATGCCGCCGCGCACCATGCCGCTTTCGACCTCCGTCTCGCTTTGGTCGGCGAACGAGATCTTGCGCGCCCCGAGGTGGCGACGCACGACGCCGTTGATGTCGGCCTTGTCGGTGGCCAACACGAGGACGGCGGCCGTCGTCTTCGTCTCCCCGCGCCGGCCCGTCACGACGACACAGTTGGCGCTCGCGGCAGGGTCGACGTCGTAGGCGTCACAGAACGCAGCGGTGTCGGCCAGGTGCGGGTCGATGATCGCGACGCGCGCGCTCGGCACCGTGTTCACCGCGTCGGCAACGGGTTTCGCTACGTCGTCGAGGCGCTCGGCGAGGGGCGCCCACGAGAGGTTTCCTTCGAGTGATGGCATGAGCGGATGCTACGACGGATGCGGCCTTCGAGGGTTGAGGTCGACAGCGGCCCGCACGCATGCGCGTCAGGTCGCGTCCTCAAGGGTGAGTTCTCGACGTGAGGTGAACACGCGAGTGCGACCGTCGAGGGGATCGACGAACTCGAGGCGTCGCGCCAACAGCTGCAGGGGAGTGGAGTAGTCGTCGATGTCGACGGCGAGCTCGCGGGGGTAGAGCGGGTCGCCGCAGATCGGTACGCCGAGTCCGCTCATGTGAACGCGCAGTTGGTGGGTGCGACCGGTGCTCGGCTCGAGCCGGTAAAGGCCGACCTGGCGGGCGCGAGCGTCGTCATCGCCGTCCGCCGTGACAACGCGTCGCTCCTCGAGGTGGACGTCGGTGATGGCGTTGATGGCTGCGCCCTCCACCTCGTACGCCTGCGCGGTGCCGTGGTCCTTGCGGATGTGTGATTCGACGCGACGCGGCAGCTCGAGGTCGTCACGCAGGGGAGCGAGCGCCTCGTACGTCTTCACCGGGACGCGGGCTTCGAACATGCGCTGGTAGGGAGCTCGCCAACGCTGTTCGGTGGTGAGGACGAGTACGCCCGCCGTCAGCCGGTCGAGGCGGTGGGCCGGCCCGAGTTCGGGCAGGCCGAGCATCTCGCGCGCCTTGACGACGACCGACTGGGTGACGTGGCGACCACGGGGGATCGAGGCCATGAAGTGCGGCTTGTCGACGACGACGATCCGCTCGTCGACATGCAGGACGTCGAGCTCGAACGGAAGCTCCGGCTCGGGCCGCAGGTCACGGTGGAAGTGCACGAACGTGTGGGGACGGTAGATCTCGTCACCGTTCCAGGGGCGTCCGTCGTCGTCGACGAAACGCCCGTCGGCGAGCATCGCGTCGACGTCGACCTCTGCGGGCAGCTTGTGGCGCAGGAAGTCACGCATCGATGCCCACGGCATCGGGTTCGCGGGGTCGCGATCCGGCGTGCGCACCCACGCGGCGCGCAGCCCGTGACGCATGGGCAGCGGGGAGTGCGTTGGCATGGTGGGTGACTCAGCTCCGCTCCGCGGCAGCGGCGAGTGCGGCCAGGCCCTTGTCGAAGTCCTTCTCCACCTTCTTGTTCATGCGGAACACCGTGAAGAAGATCTTCTGCGCGACGCTCTGCGGACCGGTCATCGTCCAGCTGACGTCCGTGCCGCCGTCGGCGCTCGGACGAAGGTCGAAGACGGTCGTGTTGTCCGACGAGAACGGCTCGGTGAACGTCAGCGCGACGGTGATGCGCTGCGGCGTCGACTCGGTGATCTTCATGTGCCCGGAGCCGGCCTTCTTGTTGCCCTTCCAGGCGTAGCGGCTGCCGACCCCCTGCTCGGGGCCCTCGTATGTACGGGTCATGTTGTCGTCGAGTCCCTCCCACGGCGACCACTGCGGCCAGTTGCGGAAGTCGTCGATGAGAGCGTGGATCTGCGACGGTGCGGCGCTCGTGTGACGCGCGCGGCTCACCTTGAATTCACCCATGCGCACAGGGTAGGCGGATGCGGAGCAGAACCCGCCACGGCGCAGTCCGCCGGACTACCGTGTCGAGCACGGCTCTCATCAACGCACTCACCGGCAACGCCTCGCTCATGAAGGAGGAGAAGGCGCGCGAGCAGTACGGGCCGTGGCTGCTCGAGAACGAGCGCCTCGAGGGCGCTTTCGAACTCGTTCTCGACTCGTTCTGCCTGACGAATCTGCGCCTCATCGCCCTCGACCGGGAGGGGCCGGTCAACCCGAAGGTCGACGCGCGTTCCATCCCGCTCGCGTCGATCGTCGACGTGACTGCTCGGACGGCAGGCATCGGCATCGACGACTCGGATCTCACGATCACCTACATCACGTCGCCCCGGCTGCGAGCACACACGGTGGAGTACAGCACCATGACCTTCACCTTCAACAAGAGCTTCGACATTGCGGGGCTGTACCGCCACCTCATGACGATCGCGCAGCGCAACTACGCGTCGCTCAACGACGCCTGACGCCTACGCTGGACCGATGCCCGCACGAGCCGATCTCATTCCTGACGCCTTCCGCGCTCGTGTCGCGGGACGCCCGGCGGACGCCGAGGGGGGAGTCGACGGCAACGCGTGGCTCGCGTCACTGCCGCGTCTGCTCGACGAGTGCCTGTCGACGTGGAAGGCACAGCCCGACGGCCCGGCCGCCTTCGGCGAGTGTGCGCTCGTCGTCCCGGTCAGGGTCGGCAAGGAGCGCGCGGCGTTGAAGGTGACGTGGCCCCACGCGGAGGCTCGTCACGAGCACCTCGCACTGCGCGCGTGGCGGGGCACGGGCGCCGTCCGGATGAGAGCGGCCGATCCCGCGCGGTGGGCCTTGCTTCTCGAGCGCTGCGAGCCTGCCGTGCGCCTTCACGAGATGTCGGCTCTCGACGCCTGCGAGATGATCGGACTCATCCACGCCCGGCTCACCCACCCGGCGTTGCCACAACTCGACACAGCGAGCGCGTGGTGTGCCCGCATCCGGGAGCGCCTCGAGTCGTCACCGCCGCCGATGCCGCGTCGGTTCGTGCAGCAGGGCATCGCGCTGGCCCGCGACCTGCCGCAGTCCGAGCGAATCGACGCCACGCTCGTGCACTCCGACCTCCACGACGACAACGTCATGCAGACCCGGCGGGCGGGCACGGTGGACGGGTTCGTCGCCATCGACCCCAAACCCCTCGCGGGAGAGCCGGCGCTCGCCGTCGCACCGCTTCTGTGGAACCGCTGGGACGAGGCTGCCGGAGCGTACAACCTGCGCAACCACCTGCGTTTTCGCGTCGACTACGCCTGCGACCCCATGGGCGTCGCACCCGAACGTGCGCGCGCCTGGAGCATCCTGCGGCTCCTCGACAACGCGTGGTGGGATGCCCACGCAGCGCTCCGGCCCGGAGCTGCGGCTCCTGACCTGACGAAGGCCGTGTCGATCATCAAGGCGATGCAGGGCTGACGGCGTTCTCCACCTCCGCGGTCGGTACGTGGGCCACGGCTTCAGTCTCGGGAAGGCTGTGCCAGTGCAGAGCGGGAACGGGCACGACGCACCGGGCCGGACGATGGTCGCCGAGCCACGCGCGGTACATGGCGTCAACGCGTGGCCACAGTTCGACGTCGGTGACGTAGACGCGCACCTGCGCCAAGGCGTCGCGTGGTGCACCTGCCGCCGCGAGCACCCGGTCGAGGTTGGTGAAGACAAGTTCGGCTTGCCCCTCAAGGTCCAGGTCAGTGCGCGGGGTGCCTGTCTCGTCGAGGGGGAGTTGACCCGACAGGAAGAGCAGGTCGCCGACGCGGGCGGCATGGGAGTAGTGCCCCTTCGGCGTCGGCAGATCGACGCCGCTCATCCGCCGAACACCTCCACCATCCGGGCGGCGGACTTGTGACCCGAACCGAAGAGGGATGTCGTAGGGGCCTGCGTTCTGACCGGGTCCGCCGAACCACGTCATCGTCTCCGCAACGCATCCCTTCGCGGCGAAGAGGCGCGCACGGGCGTCATCGAGACGGCCGCTCGAGCCGGCGACCGTGAGCACACCCACGCCATTGGGCACGTGCGGCCGAATCCGAAAGCCGGTGCCGTCCGAGAAGGGTTCACGCGTCGCTTGGTGGCCCATGGTTCGACGGTAACCGAGGGCACCGCCCGGACTTTCCTGATTTTGTCATCACGACCCGGCTCGCTTCTCTACCTTCGTGCCTATGGGAATCTTCCAAGGCCTCGCAGGCAACATGCAGCAGATGGACCCGCAGCAAGCACAGGCGGAGTACGCGCCGTGGCTGTTGCCGGGTGAGCAGATCCACAACGCGTTCAGGATGCTGCGTGACGGTTTCTGCATCACGAATCTCCGCATCATCACGCTCGACCACCAGGGTGCGACGGGCAAGAAGACGCGAGTGAAGTCGATTGCCCTCAACACGATCGTCGACGTGACCGCCGAGACCGCCGGCGGCGGGATGGACGACTCGGAGATCACGATCACCTTCGTCACGACACCGAGGCTTCGTTCCCACAACCTTGCCTACGACTCCTACCGGTTCGAGTTCCCCAAGAACTTCGACCTGCCCGGGCTGTACCGCTACCTCATGGGAGTGGCACAGGAGAACGTCCGCTTCATCAATCAGGACTGAGTCGGCCTCCGCGGCACGTCGTCGCGGGAAGAAGGTTCACCGTCAGGTCGGGACAGGAGTGCGGATGTGACTGCGGCGCCGGGCAACCGAGGATTAGTGTCGGGGTTCCTGTCGTCACGCCCGTGATCCGGCGGGGGAGAGGTGGCAGCACATGAGATCGGCTCGACGCGTGTGGGGGTTCGTGGCTGCGCTGGCCTGGTTCGGGGTGGCACTCGACGTGACGTTGTCCGCAACCGACAACTACTCGCACGCAGAAATCGCAGCACACGCCTACGGGAACAACCCGACAGGTGCGGCCGGCGCTCTGCCGCGCGTGGTCGACACCCTGAGCTACTTCACGGTGTGGTCGAACGTCGTCGTGGCCCTCGCGTTCACGCTGCTCGCGTTGCAGGTAGGGCGAGCCACCGCGACGTCGGGGGACAGACCGACCGGGGACCGCTTCTCGCGCCTGGCTCGCGTGCTCCTGCTCGACGCGCTCGTCATGATCACCGTGACCGCGATCGTCTACCAGGTCGTTCTCGCGCCGGACGCGAATCCGACCGGCGTCGCTGTTGTCACGAACTTCCTCGAGCATCAGGCGGTTCCGGTGCTGTCGGTGCTCGCGTGGCTCGTCGTCGGGCCACGGCGTGCCTTCGACCGCCGGACGTTCAGCCTGTTCCTCGTCGTGCCGGTCGTGTGGGTGGTCTACATGCTCGTTCGCGGCGCGTTCATCGAGGCGTACCCCTATCCCTTCGTCAACGTGTCGACGAACGGATACGCCTCGGTGGCGGTGGCGTTGTGCGCGATTCTGGCGTTCGGCCTCGCTCTGGCAGCGCTCTACACCGGGCTGGACAAGGTGCTCAGCCGGCGGCGCTGACCGTCGGCAACTATCTCGATCGTCTATTCAATTTTAGGGGAGTCACGCCGCCCGGGTTGGGGCGTAGGTTGGCTCCATGAGCACTCAGGACATCGACAAGGAAACGCTGAAGGCGGATCTCGTCAAGCACCTCAAGGAACAGGCGGAAGCGAACAGCGAAGCCGTCGCGTTGGAGAGCCACGAGGCGCAGGCCACGGAGACCGACGAGGTCGACGTCGACGATATCTCGCACGAGGACGAAGCCGGCGACCTGCACGCGATGTACCAGGAGACCGACGACCGCCAGCAGGAGCTGATCACGACGGCCGAGAACCTCGACGTGTCCGCAAAGGAGACTGTCGAGCCAGGCGCCGTGGTGAGCTTCGGCGACGAGGTCTACCTGGTGGGCGTCGCCGTGAGCGAGTTCGAATCACAAGGCCGTAGCTTCTCGGGCATCTCGACGGACGCACCGATCTACGACGGCATCAGCGGCAAGCGCGCAGGCGACACGTTCGATCTGAACGGCACGACGCAGTCGATCACGTCGGTGCAGTAACGCCACGCAGAAGGGGGCTGACGAAGCAGGTGCGCAAGCACGCGTCGTCAGCCCCTTACGACGCTCCCGTCAGTTGCCGATAATATACATTATGTAAAGTTGAGTTGAGGAAGCCCTCTTCCACCCGAGGCTCTGTTGTTGTCGCTCATAAAAGACTGCCATTTTCTCACTCAACTTCTCCTGTTACCTTTTGATGGTTCACTCTCACGATTCATCGCCACTAGATCGAGGGACCATGGGTAAGACCTTCGTAGCCGCCAGTGACGAGACGATGTGCATGATCCGCACAGCGGACGGTGAGCGACTCGTAACTCCCCTCGGGCCCGATTTAGCCAGGGTGGCCGTTGAGCACGCTCGTCCCATACGGGAAGTCATCTCGTACAAGCAGAAGCGCTCATTTGAGGGCGATTATTGGTCCGCGACGCTGGGGTGCCTCGTTCACCACGAATCAGGGCTCGAGAAGAGGTTCGCGGTCGAGGCTGACTTCCGCCGGGAGGTGGTCGCGTACTCATGGCAGCCGCTCATCTTCTCCTGGCCGCGAGGAACGCCCGGACGACGTGACCACGTCCCAGACTTCTTCTGCCGACTCGATAACGGTGACGGTCTCGTCGTTGACGTCAAGTCCGCCGATCACACTGAAGCTGCCGCAGATCAGTTCGCCCTCACCCGCACAGCCTGCGAAACCGTTGGATGGCAGTACGAGGTGTTCTCAGGTTGGGAACCCCAGCGGGCATTCAACATGGAACACCTGTGCACCTACCGGCGCACGCGCTTCATTCCCACTCCCCCAGTGCGTGACGCAGCGCTAACGGCGTTCGACGGTGGCGCGTCATTCAACCTCGGGATGAGGCGTCTGATGCGGGAGGCCGCGCTACCCGAACACGAAGCGCGCATGCACCTCTACAACATGATGTGGCACCAGCAGCTTACGTTTGACCTCGAGCAGCCGCTACGCAGCAGCACCATAGTCACGGCGCAGAACCCATGAAATCTGTCAGGTTGTACGACTTCATTCTCTTCGACGCCCAGGCCTGGCAGGTCGTCGGCGTGGATGGCCCGAGAGCCGCGTTGAAAAGCCAAGCGAGTGGGCGCATCCGCCACGTCGCGCTCACCGAGCTACTCGCCGATGACTCCTTCCAGCCAGAGACCCCGGACCGCTTGCCAACCCTCGACGATGTGCGCTTTTTGGAGAACGTCCCCCAGCAGGTCGCAGAGGATGCCCGCTGGCTCCAGAGGCACATCGTGGAAATCATCCGCGGTGTGCCACCCATCGACGACACCCCCCAGGAGACTATCCCGAATCCGGCCTACGCCGACGACGTCCCCCGCCACCGCCGCATTGAAGCCAAAGTAGCCGAGCTCGCCTCAACGGCACGACCCCTAAAGGAGCGGCAACTTCGGCAATACGTGAAGGCATATGAACGCGATGGCGTGGCCGCCCTCGTCGACAAGCGCAAGTTGCGCGACAAGCGGCCCGGTCTCCGACAAGATCCGCGCATCATGACGCTGCTACACGCGTACGTCGCCGACCAAACGGAGACGTCTACCGGAACCCGTAAACGCGCATTGGATCATCTGAAGTACCAGGCCCGGCTTGAGGGCATCACGGTTCCTTCCGACGCGACCCTCTACCGCCTCCTGTCCCAAGTGGAAGGTGACCTGCACCCATTTGGCAACGCCACGACCAGACGAACCCGCGCCAACCGGCCGAACCAGCCCTTCAGCAGGCGCCGGGCCACGCTCCCAGGCCAACTCGTTGAAATCGACTCGACCCCACTCGACCTCGCCATCGTGTACCCAGACGGAAGCACCGGGCGCCCAGAGCTGTCCGCAATGATCGACGTAGCCACCGGGACCATTTGCGGCGCCATCCTCGTGCCCGAGGGAACGAAGGGAGTGGAACTCGGTACTCAATTGTTGGCGCGCTCTCTGACCCCACTTCCCATGCAGCCCGGATGGGACGACGCCCTCTCTCTCGCGCGATCCACCCTGCCCGTCGAAATGATGGTTCCCGACCCCGAACTGAGAGCGGGGATCGCCGCCCGCCCCCTCATCTACCCCGAAACGATCACGATCGACCGGGGAAAGAACTACATGAGTGAGGTTTTCAGGAACGCATGCGAACGCCTCGAAATCGGTCTAACGCTAGCCTCTCCGGGCACGCCCACAGATAAGCCACACATCGAACGGTTCATGCGAGCAGTCGAGGAGCAGTTCACGCAGTACCTCAACGGATACACCGGTCGAGATGTCGCCAACCGTGGCCGCGACGTCGAACGAAGGGCCCGATGGGCTCTCCACGAGGTTCAATCACTTCTCGACCAGTGGCTCGTCACCGTCTGGCAGAACCAACCGAAGGACCGCCTGCGACACCCCGCCGTTCCCAAGCGGGCGCTGACACCCAATCAGATGTACACGGCACTGTCGGGGGTCGCGCCGACAGCCACGAGGGCTCTCACCCGCGACGACTACATCAGTATGCTCCCGATGAAAATGCGAACCGTCCAGCACTCCGGAATTAATCTGGACGCGATGTCGTACAACTCCCCTGCCCTCAACCCCTACCGCAAACAACCATCCGGATTGTCGAACACCGACAAGTGGGAGGTGCGCTACGACCCTTCTCGCATGAACGTCATCTTCTTGCGTGACCACCGCAAGCCGTCTGGCGAGCAGTGGATTGAGGTGCCGTGGATCTTGCACACCGACGCCGTCCCAGCGTTCTCGGAGAGCGTGGCCAAGGTGGCTGTCAGACTCGCGAAGGAAGCATCCCGGGGCCAAGAAGCACCGTCAAACCTTGTACTCGACCACATCATGCGCATTCAGTCCGGACTGAACCTATCGACAGCGACGGAACGTAAGGCCAGGCGACGGAACAGCCAGCCGAACGTTCCGGAGGTAGCCCTCGCACCTGAGGCGCGGACACCTGTCCCCCGGAATGGCGACGCTAGCGCCCCCACACCGGAAGAAGAGCCTGACGCCGAGGACCAGACGAAGCAACGCGAACGAGTGCGCCGCGCCGAGTACTGAGGAGCCACCATGAGCGACATCCAACTGACTAGCGCACCAATCACACTCGACCAATGGCGACGCTTCATGGCATATGAGCCGGTGATCGTCGACGCCCTTAGTCCAGAGCAAGTTGAACGGCTTACACACGAAGAAGCTGAGCGTTACCTTGAGCGTCGCGCCGCCGCTATCAACAGCCACGACGTGCTCCTCACGCCCGACTTGGATCGCCTTGAACGTCAATTCAGGGTTCATCGGCTCGGCGCGCACGGCCCCCAGTTCGGGCCCCGCCAGAGCATGGCGGTCTCGGGAGCCCAGCGCCTGGGCAAGAGCACCGCAGCCCTCCATCTCGGCAAGCTCCACGAAATCACCGAGCGAAAGAAGACGGGCCGTGCCGGCACGGACTTCGCACCGACCCTCTACCTGTCGACACCCCCCGGGGCTACGCCCAAGACCCTCATGAGTGCATTCGCCGCCGCACTGAACCTCCCGGTGCACGTACGTGACACCACCGAGACATCACCGCTCAGGTCGTTGACGTCGGGCCCTACCCCCGGATCTTGGACACGGGGTGTGATGACGCAGCAGGTCGCAGCGTAGCGGTGTAGCCGGTCTCGAAGGCGACCGGCGAGGTGTAGCGACACCACGAGTGGCGTCGCTTGGTGTTGTAGCGGACGAGCCATCTGAAGACCTGCCGACGGCAGGTCAGCTCGTCACTCCAGCAGGCGGCGTCTTGGAGGACCTCACGCTTACTCGTGGCGTTGAACGACTCTGCGAGGGCGTTGTCCGCGCTGGATCCGACGGCGCCCATGGACTGGGTCACGCCGAGCTTGCGGCAGAGCGTGGCGTAGGCCTTCGAGCAGTAGACCGACCCGTGGTCGCTGTGGAACACAGCGCCCTTGAGGCTGCCCCGGGTCGCGGCGGCGGCCTTGAGGGCGTCCTCGACGAGTTCGGTGCGCATGTGGTCGGCGATGGCCCACCCGGCCAGCCGACGGGAGTAGCAGTCGATCACGGTCGCCAAGTACAGGTTCGTCCCGTCGGCCAGCGGCAGGTAGGTGATGTCGCCGACATAGCGCTCGTTGGGGCGCTCGGCGGTGAAGTCACGCTTGAGCAGGTCGGGGTACTTCTGCCCCGACGGCTCGGGGATCGTGGTGCGGACCCGGCGCTTCTTCATGTAGCCGCGGATGCCCTCAAAGCGCATCACCCTCGCGACACGCTTGTGGTTGACCCGCTCACCGGCAGCCGCGCTGTCGCCGAGTTGAGCGTTGAGCTCGGCGGTGATCCGCGGCGCGCCCTGAGTGTTGTCCTCGGCATGGACCGCTCTGATCCGCTCAGCCAGCGCTGCGTCGTCAGCTGCTCTGGCTTCGCGGGCCGGCGCGGCCTTGAGCCAGGCGTAGTAGGACGAGCGCTCGATCTCGACGAGCTCGCACAGTCGCTTCACCTCGAAGGTGGCGGAGTTGTCGGCGACGAACTGGAAGCGACTCACCAGCGCGTCTCCCCGGCGAAATACTTGGCCGCCCGCTGCAGGATCTCCCGCTCGGTCGTGAGCTTGGTGGTCTCCGCTCGCAACGCCGCGTTCTCGGCCTCGAGCCGGGCGATCCTCTGCTCCGGCGTCTCGTCCGTCGGTGCCGACGAGCTCGCGGCGGACGTCTTGGCTTGCAGCGGGCTGGAGGTCAACGTCCCGTCAGCGGCGGTCTTCTTGCCGGTCCCGTAGGCCTCGAGCCAGTGCCGCAGGGTGCCGCGGACGATGCCGAGGTCCTCGGCGATGCCGCGGACCGTGGCGCCCGGGGTGGACTCGTACAAGTCGACGGCCTGACGACGGAACTCTTCGGAGTAGTTCTTCCTGGCCATGGTTCTTCGATCATCTCGCTTCCCCAGCACCAGGTGCTGGATTCAGCGTGTCCAAGAACCGGGGTCAGGCCCCGTCTTGCCAGCCTCAGCACCAGTCTCATCATCGTTGACGAGGTGCAAAACCTCCGCACACGAGCCCAATCCGGCCTGGACGCAGCGTCAGCACTCAAGGCCTTCATGGACCGCGTGCCAGCGCTATTCCTATTTGTCGGAGTCGACCTTCCGGACTCTGACCTGTTCGCGGGCCCTATGAGCGCCCAAATGCAAGGGCGCGTGACCATGCACTACCTCAAGCCCATGAGCAGAGGCACCCAAGAGGACCGTGACGAGTGGGATTCGCTCATCGACCTCCTTGAGGAGTCATTGCCTTTGATGAGCCAGCCCGCCGGCCACCTGTCGAGTCAAGCGAGCGAGTTCCTGCACGCCGCAACAGGCGGCAGCATCGGCTCCCTGCGCACCCTCGTGCGCATGGCAGCGCTCGGCGCCCTCATCGACGGCAAAGAAACCATCGGCTTACGCGAGGTCAAGACAGCTCACCGCGACTACCGCGCGGAACTGGCCGCCAAGGAGGAACACCTCACACAGACCCGCCAACACAGCCCAGGTCGACCCGACGCCCGATCGAGCGCGTGATACCCACTCAAGTGACCAGCTCAGAGAGCGCCGATGCCGCGCCAAACGTGCTTCCGCCACCCGCCACGAAGCCACTACCAGTACCGGTCCGCTGCTTCCACGGCGAAAGTATCCGTTCATACGTTCGCCGACTCGAGGCCGCAAACGGATACGCTGCCGGTCGCCTCCTCTACACGCTTCAATCCCGTGGCATCCTCTCAAAATCCTCCCCCTACTCCCCTGCCGCCGTTCCGACCTGGCGTGCACTCGGCTCGCTCGACCGCCGCTGCTTCACCACACCACGACTCGTAAACGGCAACTGGGTACGCGATCGTCGATTGTGCCTCGCATGTTGCAACGGAGAGTCGGCCACCGGGGCCTTGCCGAAGGCCGGCTTAGTGTGTCTACGCCATCAACGATGGATCTCCTGGGACGAGGATGTGATGCCCAGATGCACCAACCTCGCCCTAGCCGCAGAGCGGCAATTCCGGCGGCACCTCGTCCCCACAGGGACGACCTTCGATGCGCCGCTGATGGTGCTAGCCCTCGAGGTCGCCGCCATCGCTGTCTCCCCTGCGAGCCTCGAAGAACCCGCCTTGACGACACACCCCTACTTGTACGCGGGATTGTCGCATCCGGCGATCCGCCTATACCCCCTCCAAGTGCCGATCGCTCGACAGATCCACCGCGCGTCGAGTTGAGTCCCTGATAGTGGTGTAGCGCGGTCGCCGGGTTCGTCGTCGTGATGGACATCGACGCGGCCACCGCGTGATCCTTCGAGTTCACCTTCCACAGATCTCTCGAACGGAACCACACGATGACCGCTCCACATATTGTCGACCCTGCTGGCCTGCTCAGCGAAGCCCTTACCGATGCCAGTCCGGACCTGATGCGGTCGTTGCTGCAGTCGCTCATCAACGCGTTGCTCTCGGCCGACGCTGACGCTGTGGTTGGTGCCGAGTGGGGTCGTCCCTCGCCGGACCGGACGGCCCAGCGCAACGGCTACCGGCACCGCGATCTGGACACCAGGGTCGGCACGATCGATGTTGCGATCCCGTAACTGCGTTCGGGAACCTACTTCCCCGACTGGCTCCTGGAGCGCAGGAAGCGAGCCGAGTCCGCACTGATCACCGTGGTCGCGGACTGCTACCTCGCCGGCGTCTCGACCCGGCGGATGGACAAGCTGGTCAAGACGCTCGGCATCGACTCGCTGTCGAAGTCCCAGGTGAGCCGGATGGCTGCCGATCTGGACCAGATCGTTGCTGAGTTCCGCCACCGTCCATTGGGTGAGGCGGGGCCGTTCACGTTCGTCGCCGCTGACGCGCTCACGATGAAGGTCCGCGAAGGCGGCCGAGTCGTCTCGGCCGTCGTGTTGGTCGCGACCGGCGTGAACGCTGACGGCAGGCGTGAGGTCCTCGGACTCCAAGTCGCCACGAGTGAGACCGGACCGGCCTGGAACACGTTCCTGGCCGACCTCGTCGCCCGCGGGCTGACCGGAGTCCGACTCGTCACCAGCGACGCCCACCCCGGGTTGAAGGACGCGATCGCCGCGAACCTGCCCGGAGCGGCTTGGCAGCGTTGCCGCACCCACTACGCCGCGAACCTGATGTCCGTGACACCCAAGAACATGTGGCCCGCGGTCAAAGCAATGCTCCACAGCGTCTATGACCAGCCAGACGCCCCAGCAGTGGCTGCCCAGTTCGACCGGCTCATCGACTACGTCGACGACCGCCTGCCCGACGTCGCCGAACACCTCGGAGCAGCTCGTGAAGACATCCTTGCCTTCACCGGCTTCCCCGAAGGGCTCTGGCAGCAGATCTGGTCCAACAACCCGAACGAGCGGTTGAACCGCGAGATCCGCCGCCGCACCGACAGCGTCGGCATCTTCCCCACCCGCGACGCGATCACGCGCCTCGTCGGAGCCGTGCTCGCCGAGCAGACCGACGAATGGGCCGAAGGCCGCCGCTACCTCGGCTTGGACATCCTCGCCAAGTCCCGCCTCACCATCGTCACCAACGACGACACCCTCGAGAAGGAGGAACTGCCCGCACTCACCGCCTGACCCACGAAAGATCACGCAGCGCTACACCACTCCCGGGGACTTGACCCAACGTCTCCGGTCAGTACATCTAAGCCTGCCGGGTCACCCGAGGGATGGCCTCGAGGGCCGTGGGGCGACAGGCCGCCTCCGGTAGGCGTCTGGTCCCCTTCATTGCATTAGTACGGGATGGGGTACACCCCGCCCTCGGCAAGTGTGCATGCACAACGCCCACCCCAAATGCAGGCTGCAGCACGGTGTGGACGGTGCACAAACCTTCCTTTGAGCTACGGGGGGCAACGCGTTCCCTCCCCCCGCCTGCCGCGTGGTCTTGCCAGAGCGCCCTCCACGCGCGTCAAGGAAATTCAATGGGTCGGCCGGACAAGGTCGGGGACATCAGGAAGTCGGCGCATGGTTGCTTCGTACAAGGGAACTGCGGGCCACTGTGTCACCGGTGTAGCGACCTTCATCGAACTGGCATCCATGTCTCGGAGCTCCGCAGCGCAGGCATTCACGATCTCGCGTCCGTACCCTCGACCGCGCTGGTCGCGGTCGACTCCGAGGGGTTCGATCAGCCCTGGGCGTCCGGGACCAGCAGACCAGACTGCGGCGGTAGCCACCGGAACATCGTCGGCATACAAAACGATGAATCTGCCGTGACGGAACGCTGGTCCTACCGCCATTTCGTGCCACTTCTTCACAGTGAGAGTCGAACGCTCCCATGCTGCAAGATGAGCCCTCACGATGTCATGGACCACGGCGTCCGGCACCCCTTCGGCAGCGGATCCGTCAACCACGGCTTTCCGCACTGGATGGCTGGGAGTGGGGTGCGAGAGATCTGATGTGAAGCAGGCCCAACCATCCCCGTCGGTCCACCCTCGATCTCGCAGGACCTGCTGCAACGCGGAGCCAAAACGCACTTCAGCGCTTGCCGGTTCTTGGGGGAGGAGATCGCGCCCATCGAGATCGTCAGCGATGCGTGTAGCAATCGTCTCATCGTCGCCCACCGTCGGCGAGACCGCCAACCGGATGACTGAGGCGTCGGTGTCGGTGTCGAGCATGCCGATCGCGATGGGATCGCCGTTGTGACTCCAGAGGCGCAGCACTTTCGCAGCGGAGGCTGCGCCGTCCCTCATGTTCCACCCCAGGTCGCCTGGATGCAGCTGTGCGGGTCCGGCGTCATCGCCCTGGAAGGTTTCCATAGCTGCGATGACTCTCGGAAGATCCCCGACCAGGGGAGTCGTTAGTTCGACTGACACCGGCTCACTATGACGCGGAAGCGATATGACCGCAAACCATTTACGTGCGGCGTGTAGCCAAAACGGTCGTTTCTGCTACATCGCAGCTCGAGGCGGTTTTGCACGTAGTTGAGCTACCGAATCGTGTAGCACAACTACGTGCAAAACTAGATGTAGCAAAACGGTCACCTTAATGATCGTTTATGCACCGCGGGCCAGGGTCAGCCCTTTGGCGGGTGCGGATCGTTCCCATAGGAGTTGCGCTCTCCGATGGTGCCGTCCATCTTCTTGATGATGTGTTCAGCTCCTCGGTCCTTGGCCATCTCGCGCCCCACGCTCTGAGCGGCCGCCTTGGTCTCGTGCGTGTTGCTGGCGCGGCTGTTCCCCTGGGGCCGGTTCTTCCACTGGCCGCCTTCGTAGTAGGTCTCGATGCTGTTCGCCATGTCGTTTCACCCCCTCTCCACCCTCGTCCTGCAATCAGCATGAAGGAGTTGAGGCACCTTAGGGTGGGTGCGGCCTTACGGAGTTATGCACTGTGGCTCAAACGACCGTTTTGGCTACACCTGCGGCTGGAGGAAACGATCTTCGGCGGGTATGCCTGCTCTCGATACCTTGGTCGCCCCAGCCCGTGAGTCTCTTGCCCGCGAGGCGCAAGGATCGGCGCTCAAGTGGAGTTGTCCAAGGGGCCTTGGTTCGGTTTCAACGGACCGTCTAGAAACCGGGCCGTGCAAACTGCTGAAGCAGCACCCAAAATAGGATAGCCTAACAGCACCATAAAGCCGCCTAGGACGCCGCAAATAAAAGGCGCCAAGAAAAGGATTAGCGATATCGGGAGTGGCAGGCCTCGCCAGTCACGTTGATTTCTGCTAATAAAGAAGTTTGTTATGAAAATAGTTAATCCAGTGAATGTGAAACGTTTCAGAACGTCCGAAATATCAGGAGCATCGCTAAGACCTATATAGAAGGGCAGGCAGTACGCACACCATACTAAGGTGGGTGCGAGAGCAACGCATGCTGCTCTCGCACCCACCGTGCGTGGCCTGTGTGAGCGAGTCACTCGGCCCCTGCGTCGAACGTGGCGACCTCACACAGAAATCCCGTGAGACAGGCAGGGTTTGCATAGTCCCGCTTATAGATATGTGTGGGGGCCACTGCCTTGTTTGGCATATCAACAGTCGCCACTATCTCGTGATTAGGCATAAGTCGGTGTTTTCCGCTGATCCAAACCCCCCCGTAACTGTACATGCTCAACCGGTAAGAAATTCCGATCGAGTTTGTGTTCACTGTCACACCCAGTGGGCGGGAGGGGCCGCAGAAAGGATTGGCAGAGTCTACGGAGGCATCAAAATCGACGTACTCGCCGTTCCATGCACTGAGCTGCTTGATTCGCATCCCGGACGTGGATGCGGTCTGTTCTTCGATGAGTGTACCGACGGGGGTATAAGCGTGACTCTTGCCCACCTGATTCGATGTCACGATGCCGCCAGGCGCTGTCGAGCCCCAGTTCCAGTCAACAGCGATTGCTTGTTGCGTGCGGAAGCTGGCGTAAGGGTTTGTGCTGTACCCTCGGTTATCGCCGCCATATTTGTTCGGGGACTTGTACTTGCAGACAAAACCACCCAGTACTGTCGACGGAGCATCTATGAATCTTTGAGGTATAAACGTTCGGTACCAGATTTTCATATATTTCTTCTGGCCGCCAACGGGTGGTCCCACAGCGTACGTTTTTGATCCTACTTTTTGAGTTCCCGGCACGGCTACCGCCCAAATATCGTCACCGTCCTCGGACGTAACCGTGTACAATGATGGTTTGGCGTCTTTCGGTGACGGCTTTTCGATGAAACTGCCGCCGGTGACGTGGGCTATAAGCTTCCCATCCCTTTGAATCGAATATTTTGCCTTTCGGCCCTGATCGCCCCAAATAAGTTGGGTCCCCTGCTGGCCCTTAGCCCAAGTGACGCGCCCTTCTTTGTTTGGGTTTGATCTGGCACCCTTCGGTGTGATAAAACTATCATCCTGGGCCCTAGATAGATCGGGGTCGCGAGGATCATCTTTCAACGCCCTATTGGTGCCAGCATAATAGATCGAATCTTTCGTTACTTTATTCGTGGCCGCCAGCGACAGCTGCGCGAGGCTGTCGCCATGCGGAGCCGGTTTGTTTTGCGTTGTTGGAGCGCTGCCAACTCCAGCGCCCGCAGCTAGAAATGCTGCGGCCAAGAATGACGCTGTTGATTGCATGATTTCCCATTCGTTGCGCGGTCGTAGCCCCCACAGGGCGGCTGGTGCATATATGAAGGAAGAATACCACCACGGCGTGTTCGGCAGTTGTAGATAGTGGGGTCTCGTGGCGGGCGAGCCATTGGTCGATACGCCCGAGGGGTACCGACGTGAGGTTCCACGCGTCGAGGCCGACATGCAGCTGCAGGCACGCGTCTGCGGGGCCGCGAACGCGCCATGGGCGCGGCTGCCGGGTGCGGCCACGGACGCCTACGGGGCGTCGCGTTCGTGTGCCGGCGAAGAGTGGGGTGACGTCGATCAGGTGGTGGTGGTTCTGGCGCGGCACATGCTCACCGCTGCGTGTCACTCGGCGCGCGGCATTCATGCACCTCATCGCCGATCCCTCACCGATCCGGGACAGCTCCGCTGGTCCCGGCGAAGGTCAATCAAGGTGGCGGGACACACGAAGGACCGCCCTCAGAAGGATGGCCTCGGGCCTCCGTTGTCCGCCGTAGCTTCAGATTGACTGGAGTCGCTTGATGTTGGCGTCGAGAACCTCACCCTCGGGCTCAGTCACGAGATACCCGAGAGCTCGCAGCGTAGCGACAGCCTCGTCCGGCGCATCACGAACAACAGCCCGCGTCTGAATGCGCCGCCAGCGTTCGCGCCCCTGTGCGAGATGTTTGCGCCAACCATCAACGGCATCGACGCCGAACTCCTCGACCAGCATCTGCAACACGTCCTCCAGGGCTGGCCGGAATCTGGCTCCGCCGAGGGGAAAGTGCAGTTCATCCATCCGCGGGGGCGCACCATCCGCGCGACGCTTGGATCTCGTTGTACGCTTACCGGCTCGCGTCATCGCGTAAGCCAGGGCATCCCGATGGCCGTGGATTTGCGGCTCTTCACAGATGAGGGTGTAGTGGGCGCTGGCGCGTCGGTCCGGAGGTAGGTGTCGAGGTCTTCCGAAGATGGAGGTTCCTACACGCAGCCATC
>NZ_QWLM01000001.1 GCF_003515945.1 Dermacoccus abyssi | reverse complement strand
ATGGGCATCCATCGCAGCCAAGAACGCTGCCTTCACCCCGCCAACCGACACAGTCCTCGCAACTCCCAAAAAGTCTGGGTGTTGCGAGGACTGCTAGAAACCGCCGAGGGCCGCGCGGCCCTAGCGTGATGAGCAAAGGCTCATCACGTTCGGAGGACACATGACGCAGTCCGCCCGCACCCAGGTCGTCGTCGTCGGCGCCGGCATGGTGGCGCAGAAGTTCGTCGAGGCGTTGCGCGCCAAGGACGTCGACGGCCGCTGCGCTATCACGGTCCTGGGCGAGGAGTCGCTCGCGCCGTACGACCGCGTGCACCTCACGAGCTTCTTCTCCGGCACGACGCCGCAGGAGCTCCTGCTCGGTGACCCGGCGCTGTGGGACGACGACCTCGTCACGCTGCGCACCTCGACGCGCGTCACGCGCCTCGAGCGCCCCGAGCAGGTCGTCGTCACGGACGTCGGCGAGCGCATCGCCTATGACCATCTCGTGCTTGCCACCGGGTCGAGCGCGGCCGTCCCGCCCGTCGAGGGGCGCGAGTCGACCGGCTGCTTCGTCTACCGCACCCTCGACGACGTCGAGGCGCTGCGCACGTACGTGGCCGACCGCGCACTCGCCCATTCGGAGCGTCAGGTGCGCGGCGCCGTCATCGGCGGTGGTCTGCTCGGCCTCGAGGCCGGTGGTGCGTTGCAGGCGATGGGAGCCGACACGGCGGTCGTCGGGTTCGCCGACCGCCTCATGCCCGTGCAGGTCGACGCGGGTGGCGGTGAAGACCTCAAACGCATCATCGAGGGCACCGGCGTGCACGTGCGCACCTCCACGGCGACCGCGCGGATCAACGCCGACGACGACGGTCGCGTCGTCTCGATGGACTACGCGAGCGGGGAGAACGACCCGGTCGACGTCGTCGTCTTCGCCACCGGCATCCGCCCCCGCGACGAGCTCGGGCGTGAGGCGGGCCTCGAGATCGGTCCGCGTGGCGGCGTCGTCGTCGACGCTCACTGCCTGACGAGCGACCCGGCCATCCACGCCATCGGCGAGGTGGCGTGCATCCAGGGCGAGGTGTGGGGCCTCGTCGCGCCCGGCTACACGATGGCGGAGATCGCCGCCGCGCACCTGCTCGGGGAGGCGCCCGACTTCACCGGCGCCGACAGCTCGACGAAGCTCAAGCTCATGGGCGTCGACGTCGCGAGCTTCGGTGACGCCTTCGCCACGACGCCCGGGGCGCGCGAGGTGGTCTACTCCGACGCCCTGAGCGGTTGGTATCGCAAGCTCGTCGTCGCCGAGGACGGCCACACCCTGCTCGTGGGTGACGCCACGGCGTTCCCGAGCCTGCGCGCCATGATCGGGCAGGACGTCGGCGCGCCGAGCGCGTTCGTCATCCCGGAGGACGAGCGCGGCGAGAAGGCGCAGGTCAACCTCGAACTGCCCGACGACGCCTGCGTCTGCTCGTGCAACAACGTGAGCGCCGGACAGATTCGTGCGGCGTTCGCCGACGGCGCGACGAGCGTCGACGCCGTCAAGGAATGCACGAAGGCTGGCACCTCGTGCGGCTCGTGCCTGCCGCTCGTCATCAAGCTCGTCGAGGTCGAGCAGGCCAAGGCCGACATCACGATCGACCGGTCGCTGTGCGAGCACATCCGCATGTCGCGCAGTCAGCTCTTCACCGCCATCCGGGTGGCCGATCTGCACACCTTCGACGACGTCATCGAACGTTTCGGCACCGGGCGCGGCTGTGACGTGTGCAAACCGACCGTCGCCAACATCCTCGCCAGCCTCGAGAACGGCCACGTCCTGTCCGGGCAGCAGGCGAGCATGCAGGACACCAACGATCACGTGCTGGCCAACATGCAGAAGGACGGTACGTACTCGGTGGTGCCGCGCATCCCCGGGGGTGAGGTGACGCCGGCCGGGCTCATCGCCATCGGGCGCATCGCCGAGACCTACGGCCTCTACACGAAGATCACCGGCGCTCAACGCATCGACATGTTCGGCGCGCGGATCGACCAGCTGCCGGCCATCTGGAAGGATCTGCTCGACGCCGGGTTCGAGTGCGGGCAGGCGCACGGCAAGAGCCTGCGTGCCGTGAAGTCGTGCGTCGGCTCGACGTGGTGCCGTTTCGGGGTACGCGACTCGGTGCGTCTCGCCATCGTCCTGGAGACGCGCTACAAGGGGCTGCGCAGCCCGCACAAGCTCAAGATGGGGGTCTCGGGGTGCGCCCGCGAGTGTGCCGAGGCGTGGCAAGGACGCCGGCATCATCGCCACCGAGAACGGCTGGAACCTCTACGTCGGCGGCAACGGCGGGTTCAAGCCGGTGCACGCGCAGCTACTCGCCGAGGATCTCACCGAGGCCGAACTCATCACCGCCATCGACCGGTTCTTCATGTTCTACATCTCGACGGCCGAGCGGCTGCAGCGCACCGCACCCTGGCTGCAGGAGCTCGACGGCGGCATCGAGCACCTGCGTGAGGTGATCTTCGACGACGTTCTCGGTATCTGCGACGACCTGGACGCCATGATGGCGCGGCACGTCAACGCCTACGCCGACGAGTGGCGCGAGGTGCTCGAGGACCCGCAGAAACTCGCGCAGTTCACCGGGTTCGTCAACGACGAGACGAGAGTCGACCCCGACCTGCTCTACCTTGTCGAACGCGATCAGATCCGCCCCGCCACCCCGCAGGAGAAGGCCGACCCGTCGCTGCACCTCGTCGGCCCCCGCATCCCCGTGAGGAGTGCCTGATGTCCCGACCGTCGACCTCGACTGAGAGCACCTCGAACGTGAGCGTCTCGAACGCGCCCGATCTAGAGGGCTGGACTCGCGCGTGCGACGCCGACCGACTCGTGCCGGAACGCGCCGTGGCTGCCCTGGCCCCGGACGGCGCGCAGGTCGCCGTCGTGCGGACGGCGGACGGCCGGCTGTTCGCCGTCGGCCACCACGACCCGTATGCGCTCGCCAACGTCATTGCGCGCGGCGTCGTCGGGACGCGCACGGTGGCGGACGAGACAGCGTCGGAGAAGACAGGGCAGGAAGCGACCGGGCAGGAGCGGGTCGTCGACGTCATCCAGTCGCCGCTCTACAAGCAGGCCTTCGACCTGGCGACGGGGGAGGACGTCGAGGACCGCAGCGTGAGCCTGGGCACCTGGGCGGTGCGTGAGCGCGACGGCGTCATCGAGCTGGGGGAGCGCACGAGCGAGGCAGGCCACCCGGAGCGCACGACGCGCTGAGCGCGGCGGTGAGACGGATGTTGCCTGCCGGAAACATGAGGCGGACTCGCGGGTAACACGCCGCTCCTAGAGTCATCGGCACATCCCACCGATGCGCGAGGAGCACCTCATGACGCTGGCCCACCGCGGTGATTCACCGACCGCCACCGCTGCCGCCACCCCGGCCCCGGCCGCCCGATTCACCCGCCGAGCAGGCCGCTGGATCGACGACTGGGATCCGGAGAACGCCGCGCAGTGGGGTCACCACGGCGGAGCGCAGACCGCCCGCCACAACCTCGCCATCTCGGTGTTCGCGGAGTTCCTCGGCTTCGGCGTCTTCGCGCTGTGGGGCATCGTCGTACCGCAGCTGGCCACGTACGGCTACACCGGCAGCGCGGCGCTGAGCGAGACGCAGCAGTTCTGGTTGCTCAGCATCCCCACCCTCGTCGGGGCGAGCCTGCGCATCCCGTACACGTTCGCCGTCCCGCGCTTCGGGGGTCGCAACTGGACGATCGTCTCCGCGCTGCTGCTCCTGCTGCCCGCCGTCGGCCTGGCCCTCGCCGTCGGGCAGCACGCGAGCTTCGGGGTGCTGCTCGCCGTGGCCGCGCTCGCTGGCTTCGGTGGCGGCAACTTCGCCAGCTCGATGACGAACATCTCCTTCTTCTACCGCTCCTCCGAGAAGGGCAAGGCGCTCGGCCTCAACGCGGCCGGCGGCAACCTGGGGACGGCGGCCGTCCAGTTCGCCATCCCCCTCGTCGTCACCTGGGGGGCCACGACCGCCGTCACCGGCGCTCAGGTGCCCAACCTGCCGTTGGCGGGCTGGATCTTCGTGCCGTTCATCCTGCTCGCGGCGCTGCTCGCCTGGCGCAGCATGGACAACCTCTCGGTCATCGCCGGGTCGGGTGACCGCGGCGGTTTCGAGATGGCGAGCCGCGCCCGTCACACCTGGATCCTCGCGTTCCTCTACGTCGGCACGTTCGGCTCGTTCATCGGTTTCGCCGGCGTCTTTCCCAAGATCATGTCCGACGCGTTTCCCGCCCACGGCCTCAAGCTCGCCTTCCTCGGCGCGCTCGTCGGCTCGCTGACCCGCCCGCTCGGCGGCGTCATCGCCGACCGCGTCGGCGGCTGGCGTGTCACCGTCGTCAGCTTCGTGGCGATGGCGTTCGGTGCGCTCGGCGCGATCCAGGCGCTGCAGGGCAAGAACTTCGGCCTCTTCATGGCCGCGTTCCTGCTGCTGTTCGTCTTCACCGGCATCGGCAACGGGTCGATCTACCGGATGATCCCAGCGGTGTTCGACGCCACGGCCACGGACACCACCGACGACGGTCGACGTCGCACCCGGCGCGCCGCGGCGGGCGCCATCGGCATCGTCGGCGCCGTGGGTGCCTTCGGCGGGTTCGTCGTGCCGCAGATGTTCGCGCTGAGCAAGGCCTCGAGCATCTCGGCGATCGCCCCGAAGGGCACGATCGTGCCGGCGCTCTACGGCATCATCGCGCTCTACCTCGTCATGGCGTTCGTCGCCTGGTTCGCCTACGGGCGTCGGTGTGCGGGGCTCGGTGACGCCGGGCAGGTGGGCATCTGATGGCGACCTCGACCCATTGCCCCTACTGCGCGTTGCAGTGCGGCATGCGGCTGACCGCCGGCAATGACGGGGCCGGCGCCGTGAGCGTGACACCGCGCGAGTTCCCGACCAACCGCGGGGGCCTGTGCCACAAGGGCTGGACGTCGGCCGCAGTGCTCTCGACGCCCGACCGGCTGCTGCGTCCACTGGTGCGCGACGCCGACGGGTCGCTCGTTAAAACGACGTGGGACGAGGCCTACACCCGCATCGTGCGCGGGGTGAAGCGCGCTCGCGCTCGCAGCGGCCCCGACGGTGTGGCCGTCTTCGGCGGAGGTGGCCTGACCAACGAGAAGGCCTACACGCTGGGCAAGTTCGCCCGCGTCGGGCTCGGCACGGCGATGATCGACTACAACGGGCGTTTCTGCATGAGCTCGGCCGCTGCAGCCGGGGGCCGGACTCTCGGGCTCGATCGGGGGATGCCGTTTCCGCTCGGCGATCTCGACGGCGCGGACGCCGTCATGCTCGTGGGCAGTAACCCGGCCGAGACGATGCCGCCGTTCGTGCAGCACCTGCGCTCGGCGCGCGAGCGGGGCGGGCTCATCGTCATCGACCCACGTCGGACGCCGAGCGCGGCCCTGACGGACGACGGCGCGGGCGTTCACCTTCAACCGCTGCCGGGCACCGACATCACCGTACTCATGGGGCTGTTGCACCTCGTCATCGTCGGTGGCGGTGCGGACGAGCGTTACCTCGCCGACCGCGTCACCGGTTGGGACGCCGTCAAGCGGTCGGCCATGATGTGGTGGCCGGAGGCCGTGGAGCGGGAGACGGGCATCCCGGTCGCCGAACTTCGTTGTGCGGCAAAGATCCTCATGAAATCGGCGCCCGTCGTCGGCGGGCACGGCGCGTACGTGCTCACCGGGCGCGGCGCGGAGCAGCACGCCCACGGCACCGACACGGTGAGCGCCGCGCTCAACCTTGCGCTGGCCCTCGGACTGCCCGGTCGGGTGGGTTCGGGCTACGGCTGTCTCACCGGTCAGGGCAACGGCCAGGGTGGACGCGAGCACGGGCAGAAGTGCGATCAACTGCCCGGCTATCGCAAGATCACCGACCCGGCCGCCCGCGCGCACATCGCCGAGGTCTGGGGCGTCGAGGAGAGCGACATCCCCGGCCCCGGGCTGCCGGCCGTCCAACTGCTCGACGCGCTCGGCACGCCGGAGGGCGCCTCGATGCTCTTCGTGCACGGCGCAAACCCCGTGGTGAGCGGGCCGCGTTCCGGCCGCATCGCCGAGCGGTTCGCGGCGCTCGACACGCTCGTCGTCACCGATTTCGTCCTGTCGGAGACCGCCGCGATGGCCGACGTCGTCCTGCCCAGCCTGCAATGGGCCGAGGAGGAGGGCACGATGACCAACCTCGAGGGGCGCGTGCTGCGCCGACGTCGCGCCGTGCCCGCGCCCGACGCGGCCGACGGGCCGCGGGACGAACTGCGTATCTGGCACGAGCTCGCCGAACTGCTCGACGCCCCGGCCGGTTTCGCCACCGACCCCGCCGATGCGTTCGACGAGTTGGCGCGCGCCTCGGCGGGCGGCATCGCCGACTATTCCGGCCTCAGCCACGCCGCGCTGGACGCCTGGGAACTCGCGGACGACGAGGGCGGCACCGGGGCGTTCTGGCCTGCCGTGCGTGACGCGATGACGCGCCCCGACCCGCGCACCGTCGGCACGCCCCGGCTGTTCCTCGACCGCTTCGCGACGCCCGACGGGCGCGCCCGGATGATCGACGTGCGCTCGGCGGGCGTGGCCGACGACCTCCGACCAGACGCGCCGCTCTACCTGCTCACCGGCCGTCTGCTGCAGCACTATCAGTCGGGCGCCCAGACGCGCCGCGTGGCCGAGCTCAACGGCATCGAACCCGAGGCGTTCGTGCAGATCCACCCGCTGACGGCCGCACGCCTCGGCATCGGCGAGGGCGACGACGTCGAGGTGCGCACCCGCTCCGGTGCCGCCGTCGGCATCGCGCGCCTCAGCAATGACATCCGCCGCGACTGCGTCTTCATGCCGTTCCACTTCGCCGGGCGCGGCGCGGCCAACCTCGCCACCAACCCCGCGCTCGACCCGGTGAGCTCGATGCCGGAGTTCAAGGTGTGCGCTGCCGCGGTGGCGCGGTTCGATGAGCAGGACGCGCCGACTGGCGACGATGACGCTGCTCACGGCGAGCACGCAGCACGCGCCGGCCAGGCGGTGCGCGCATGAGCCGCCCGCCGCGCGTCGTCGTCATCGGGCACGGCATGGTGGCGGCCCGCTTTCTCGACGACCTCACCCGGCACGCCGAGCGCACCGGCGCGGCCTTCGACATCACGGTGCTGGGGGAGGAGCCCTATGAGCCGTACAACCGGCTCATGCTCTCGGAGGTCGTGGCCGGGCGCGCCGACCTCGCGTCCCTCACGCTGCCGGCGGCGCCCGAGGACGTCACCGTGCATGCGGGGACGGCGGCCGTACGCCTCGAACGCGAACGTCGTGTCGTCATCGATGCCGAGGGGCGCGAGCACCCGTATGACCTGGCGGTCTTCGCCACCGGTGCCGAGGCCGTCATGCCGCCCATCCCCGGCCTCGGCGCCGGAGGTGGCCAGGGCGTGCGCGCGGTGCGTACCATCGACGACTGCCGCGAACTGCTGGCCGTCTGCACCCCGGGGCGGCGGATGGCGGTGCTCGGTGGCGGTCTGCTCGGCGTCGAGATCGCCTGCGGCCTGCGCACCCGCGACGTCGACGTCACGCTCGTGCATCGCGGTGGGCACGTCATGGATCGCCAGCTCGACGCCCCGAGCGGTCAGATGGCGGCCGCCGTCCTGGGCGACCTCGGTGTCGACGTGCGGGTGACGAGCGGCATCGTCCGGGTTCTGCGCGAGAAGGAGCATCTTGTCGGCATCGAACTGGCTGACGGCGAACGGCTGGACATCGACGGTCTCGTCGTCAACACGGGAGTCAAACCGAGAGCCGAGATCGCCAGGGCCGCAGGTGTTCCCGTCGACATCGGCATCCTCGTGGACGAGCGGTTGCGTGCTCTCGACGACGATTCGGTGGCCGCCATCGGCGACTGTGCGCAGACCGACGCGGGGTGCCCCGGCCTCATCGCGCCGGGGTGGGAGCAGGCCGGCCGGCTGGCGCGTGAACTGTGCGAGAACGACCAGGCCGCGACCGCGCCCCGGAGCGCACCGATCCCGCAGCCGACACCGCAGGCCACCCCGGAACCCCGGCCCGAACCCGAGGTCAGCATCGTCAAGCTCAAGGCCGTGGGGCTCGACGTCGTCGCGCTCGGCGAGCCCTTGCCCGACCCGTTCGCGGCGCATGCCCAGGGCCTGCGGGTCCTCACCCTGAGCGACGTCGGCGATCGCCGGTCGGCCACCATCGCCGTCGACGGCGAGCGCATCGTCGCGGGGGTCGTCGTCGGGTCGCCGCGGGTGGCGGCCGATCTCATGAGCGCGTATGAACGGCGGACGCCGTTGCCGCTCGATCCGGCCCACCTGCTCGTCAAGGGCGCGTCCAACCCCGACGCGGTGCCTCAGGCGGCCGGACCGACGGCGCTGCCGAGCACGGCCACGGTCTGTCGCTGCAACGGGGTGAGCAAGAAGGAGATCGTCGACGCGCACGTCGAGGGAGCGCGGTGCGTCGAGGACGTCGCCGCCGCCACGCGTGCGACGACGGGGTGCGGCAGTTGCACCGCGACTGTGTGCGGCATCCTCGCATGGATGGACGAGGTGAACCCGGCGCAGGAGGCGACAATGGCCTGATGGCCGTTCTCATCGATCCGCCGGCGTGGCCCGCGTGGGGCACCGTGTTCAGCCACCTCGTCTCCGACGTCTCGCTCGACGAGCTGCACGCGTTCGCCGCCGCGCACGACGTGCCGCGCGCCGCGTTCGACCACGATCACTACGACGTGCCCGCGCGCCGGTACGACGATCTCGT
The DNA here is from genome assembly GCF_003515945.1 of Dermacoccus abyssi. Classification (GTDB taxonomy): domain Bacteria; phylum Actinomycetota; class Actinomycetes; order Actinomycetales; family Dermatophilaceae; genus Dermacoccus; species Dermacoccus abyssi. Next base: position 331,918 of record NZ_QWLM01000001.1, on the reverse strand, counting down.
CGCGGGCGGTGCGGAACCGGTGCGGGGCACCGAGCTCGTGCGTCGCCTCATCGCCTCGGGGCTGCGGGTGCGGGCTCGCGACCGCTGAGCAGGCCGCGGTGAGGAAGATGTTGCATCCCTGAAACAAACCCGCCGGTCACGCGAAACACGGCCTCCCTAGGTTCGAGGGCAACAACCGCAGGAGGATTCATGAGCGAGCAGATCGAGCAGGCCCGACCCCGCGAACGCGTCGTCGTCATCGGCGCCGGCATGGTGGCCCACCGTTTCGTCGAGGCGATGCGGTCGCGCGACGACGCGGGCCGTTTCGACATCACGGTGCTCGGCGACGAGCCGCGTCCGCCGTACGACCGGGTGGCGCTCACGAGCTACTTCACGGGGCGCGACCCGGAGGATCTCAACCTCGGCGGGGCCGAGCTGTGGGCCGACCCCCGCGTCACCCTCGCCAAGCGCACCGAGGTGACGGACGTCGACCGCAACGCCAAGGTGGTGACGACCGCCAAGGGCGTCCGCCACCCCTACGACCATCTCGTGCTCGCCACCGGCAGCTACGCCGCGGTGCCGCCCGTCAAGGGCAACGACCTGCAGGGTTGCTTCGTCTACCGCACGATTGACGACGTCGCGGCGCTGCGCGGGTACGTCGAGGAGCTGCGTGCGGCCCACCCCGAGCGGCCCGTGCGCGGCGCCGTCGTCGGTGGTGGTCTGCTCGGTCTCGAGGCGGCCGGTGCGTTGCAAGCGCTCGGCGCCGAGTCGACCGTCATCGAGTTCGCGCCGCGTCTCATGCCGTTGCAGGTGGACGACGGCGGTGGCCAGGAGCTGCGCCGACTCATCGATAACCTCGGCGTCGAGGTGCGCACCGGCACGGCCACCCAGCGGGTTCTGGCCAAGCGCGGACGCCGGGTCACCGGCATGGAGTTCGCCGACGGCGAGAAGATCGACGTCGACGTCGTGGTCTTCGCCACCGGCGTGCGCCCGCGTGACGAACTGGCCCGTGCTGCCGGCCTCGAGGTCGGTGAGCGTGGCGGTGTCGTCGTCGACGACCGCTGCCGCACGAGCGACGAGAGCATCCACGCCATCGGTGAGGTGGCGTGCATCCAGGGTCGTGTCTGGGGTCTCGTCGCCCCCGGCTACACGATGGCCGAGATCGCCGCCGACGCGCTGCTGGGTGGGGAATCGAGCTTTCCCGGCGCGGACACCTCGACCAAGCTCAAGCTGCTCGGCGTCGACGTCGCGAGCTTCGGTGACGCGTTCGCCACGACCCCCGGTGCGCTCGAGGTCGTCTACTCGGACTCGGTGACCGGTTCGTACAAGAAGCTCGTCGTCTCCGACGACGCGCAGACCCTGCTCGGCGGCATCCTCGTCGGGGACGCCAGTGCCTACGCCGGGCTGCGACCGCTCGTCGGACGCCGGCTGGGCGCCGACCCGTCGTCGTTCATCGTGCCGGCCGGCGCGGGGGAGGGCGCGGCGTCCTCGCTCGAACTGCCCGACGACGCCGCGGTGTGCTCCTGCAACAACGTGAGCGCCGGTCAGATCCGTTCGGCGGTCGACGACGGCGCGTCGAACCTGGCCGACGTCAAGAGCTGCACGAAGGCCGGAACCTCCTGCGGCTCATGCCTGCCCATCGTCAAGAAGCTGTTCGAGTCGCATCAGGAGAAGGCGGGCATCGCCGTCGACCGGTCGCTGTGCGAGCACATCCCGATGCCACGCAGCGAACTGTTCAACGCCATCAAGGTGGCGGGCCTCGCGACGTTCAGCGAGATCATGGAACGCTTCGGTACCGGGCGCGGCTGCGACATCTGCAAGCCGACGATCGCCAACATCCTCGCGAGCCTGGGCGGCGGGCACATCCTCGCCGGGGAGCAGAGCACGCTGCAGGACAGCAACGACCATGTGCTGGCCAACCTGCAGAAGGACGGCACGTACTCGGTCGTCCCGCGAATCCCGGGCGGGGAGATCACCCCGGACGGGCTGCTCGTCATCGCCCAGGTGGCCAAGGACTTCGGGCTCTACACGAAGATCACGGGCGGCCAGCGCATCGACCTGTTCGGCGCGCGCATCGACCAGCTGCCGGCCATCTGGAAGCGCCTCGTCGACGCCGGGTTCGAGTCCGGCCATGCCTACGGCAAGAGCCTGCGCACCGTGAAGTCGTGCGTCGGGCAGAGTTGGTGCCGCTACGGCGTCCAGGACAGCGTGCGCATGGCCATCGACCTCGAACTGCGCTACCGAGGCCTGCGCAGCCCTCACAAGCTCAAGCTCGGCGTCTCCGGCTGTGCCCGCGAGTGCGCCGAGGCGCGCGGCAAGGACGCGGGCGTCATCGCCACGGAGAACGGGTGGAACCTCTACGTCGGCGGCAACGGCGGGGCCACACCCAAGCACGCGCAGCTGTTGGCGCAGGACTTGTCGGACGCCGAACTCATCACCGCCATCGACCGGTTCTTCATGTACTACGTCTCGACGGCCGAGCGCCTCCAGCGCACCGCCCCGTGGCTCGAGGAGCTCGACGGCGGCATCGAGCGGCTGCGCGAGGTGATCTTCGACGACGCGCTCGGCCTCTGCGACGACCTCGACGCCATGATGACCCACCACGTGGGCGCCTACGCCGACGAGTGGCGCGAGGTGCTCGAAGATCCGGAGAAGCTCGCCCAGTTCACCGGGTTCGTCAACGACGCGACGGACGCCGACCCCGACCTGCTCTACGTCGTCGAGCGTGAGCAGGTGCGCCCGGCCACCGCCGACGACCGTGCCCGCGCGGCGGCGGGCGAGCTCGACCTCGTCGACTCCGAACGCCGTCCCGTCATGGTCGCCGGCTCGACGCTGGAGGTGCGCGCATGAGCGTCGTCTGCCCCGTCGAGCGGGTGCGTCCCGAACGTGCGGTTGCCGCCAAGGCCGACGACGGCGCCCAGGTCGCCATCGTGCGCACCGCGGACGGCGCGCTGCACGCCGTCGGGCACTACGACCCGTACGCCGAGGCCAACGTCATCGCCCGCGGCATCGTGGGGACGGCGACGGTCGCCGGTGAGGTGCGTGACGTCATCCAGTCGCCCATGTACAAGCAGGCGTTCGACCTCGCGACGGGTCGGTGCACGAGCGATCCGGACGTGACGCTCGGGGTGTGGGACGTGGCCGAGGAGGACGGGATGATCGTCCTGCGAAACAATCGGATCGCTCCGTCCGGGGTGGCCTAGGGTGCGTAGACCGATGGATCTGCCCATACATCTGCCCTGCCCCGCGGCGCGAAAGGTGGCCCCCATGAACGACCCTCGACCCGGCACGGTCGTGATCGTCGGCGGTGGCCCGGGCGCACTCGACCTGCTCACGCTGCGTGCACTGCGTGAACTCGAGCGTGCCGACGTCATCGTCGCCGACCGCCTCGGCCCCACCGATCAGCTCGACGAGCTCGGTCTCGACGCCGAGATCGTGCCCGTCGGCAAGACGCCGCACCACCACCCGGTGCCGCAGCACGAGATCAACGACATCCTCGTGCGGGAGGCGCGCGCCGGACGTCGCGTCGTGCGGCTCAAGGGTGGCGACCCCTATCTGCTCGGGCGCGGCGGCGAAGAGGTGCTGCACTGCCGCGAGCACGGCATCGACGTCGACGTCGTGCCCGGCGTGACGAGCGCGCTGTCCGCGCCGCTCGCGGGCGGCATCCCCGTGACCCATCGCGGCGTGTCGGCCGGGATGCTCGTGCTGTCCGGTCACGACGAACTCGCCGTCCCCGCCCTCGTCGCGTGGCCGCACACCATCGTCATCCTCATGGGCATGCGTCGCCTCGGCGAACTCACCGCGAGCCTCGTGCGGGAGGGCAAGGACGCGTCGACGCCCGTCGGCGTCGTCCACTCGGCGTGGACTCCGCAGCAGCAGGTCGTCAAGGGCACGCTCGCCGACATCGCCGAGCAGTGCCTGACGCGCGGGGTGGGCAACCCCAGCGTCATCGTCATCGGTGAGGTCGTCACCGTGCTGCCCGACGCCGAGATCGCCCAGGTGGCCTCCGAGAGCGTGGCTCGCGATAGGGTGCGGGAGCCCTGCGCATGAACGAGACGACCGCGCCGAGCGTGCACGCCGAGGCCGCTCGGCTGCCCCAGGACCTCGCCGGATGCCGCGTCGTGCTCACGGCGCAACGCCGTGCCGACGAGTTCGCCGCCGCGCTCGAACGGCGCGGCGCGACGGTCGTGCACGCGCCGACGCTGTCGCACATCCCGCACGTCGACGATCCCGAACTCATCGCGCGCACAGGCGAACTCATCGACAACCCGCCCGACGTCGTCATCGTGACGACGGGTGTCGGGTTCCGCGGCTGGATGGAGGCGGCCGACGCCGCCGGGCAGAGTGACGCGCTGCTCGCGGTCCTCGAGAACGCCCGATTCATCGCCCGCGGACCCAAGGCGCGCGGCGCGTTGCAGCGCGAGGGCCTGACGGTCGACTGGACGGCCGAGTCGGAGACGGCGCAGGAGATCAAGGAGCGGTTGCAGGACGAGGGCGTCGCAGGCCTGCGCGTCGCGGTGCAGCACCACGGCGCAGGCTCCGACGGGCTCGACGAGATGCTGCGCCGCGGCGGCGCCGATGTCGCTCCACTCATCGTCTACCGCTGGGGACCGGCGCCCGACCCGGTGGCGGTCGAGGCCGCCGTCGACATCGTCGCGCGCCGTGACGCCGACTGCATCGCCTTCACCTCCGCGCCGGGCGCGCACGCCTTTCTCGAGGCGGCCGAACGTGCGGGTGTGCGCGACCTCGTCCTCGACGCCATGCGGGACGGCGACGTGCTGGCCGCCGCGGTGGGCGACACGACGGCCGCACCCCTGCGCGAGCACGACATCGACCCGCTCGTGCCGGAGCGTTTCCGCATGGGCGCGCTCGTCCGCGCCATCGTCTTCGCGCTCAAGGCCCGTCGCAGCCCCGCGCTCGTCACGCCCGCGGGGCTGCTCGAACTCACCCGCGACCAGGCGCTGCTCGACGGCGACGTCCTGCCCCTCGCGCCGTCGTCACTCGCCGTCCTGCGCAAGCTGATGGCGGCCGAGGGCTCCGTCGTGCCGCGCGAGGAACTGCTCACCGTCCTGCCCGGCGCCGGTGACGCGCACTCGGTCGAGGTGGCGGTCGCGCGTCTTCGCGAGGCGCTCGCGAGCAAGGAGAGCGTCGTCACCGTCATCAAGCGCGGCTACCGCCTCGAGGTGCTCGATGCCTGAGGCGCGCCGCGCCCTCGTCCTCACCGCGCACGGCACGGCCAGCCCGGCCGGGCGTCAGGTGGTGCTCGACCTCGTCGCGGCGGTGCAGCAGGCGCTCCAGCAGCGCGCGTCGGTGCTCGTCACCGACGCCTACGTGGACGTCCAGACGCCCGAGGTGGCCGACGTCGTCGCGGATCTCGTCACCCGGGTCGATGACGTCGTCGTCGTCCCGCTGCTGTTCTGCGGCGGGTATCACGTGCGGGTGGACGTGGCGCGGGCCGTCGAGCCGTTCGCGTCAGCTCACTCCACCGGCGCTCTGGGCCCCTCGCCGCTCATCGCCGATGCCCTCGCCATGAGGCTGCGCGAGGCGGGCGTGACACAGGACGAAGCCGTCGTTCTTGCCGCCGCCGGATCGAGCCGCGTCGAGGCCACGACGGATGCCCGAACGCAGGCGCGGATGCTCGCCGAGGTCTGGGGCGCCGACGTCGACGTGGCCTTCGGATCCGCGGCCACCCCGAGCGTGCCCGACGCCGTCAACGCCCTGCGCGAGCGCCCGGGCCGCCGCGTCGCCATCGCCTCACTGTTGCTGGGGGAGGGCCACTTCCACGACAAGCTGATCGCGTCGGGCGCCGACGTCGTCACCGCCCCGCTGGGCACCGCCACGCAGGTGGTCGAGCAGATCCTCACCCGCTTCGACGGCGTCGGTTAGGGTCGAGGCAACCGCCCGACCGTCACCCGAGGGGATCCCATGATCTACGTCATCATCATCCTGATCATCATCGTGGCGCTCGTCGCCGCGGGCGTGGTCATGTATAACGGCCTCGTCAAGCAGCGCAACACCGTGCAGGAGGCGTGGCACCAGATCGACGTCGAACTGACGCGCCGCCACGACCTCATCCCCAACCTCGTCGAGACGGTCAAGGGGTATGCGCAGCACGAGGCCAAGACGCTCGACGACGTCATCGCCGCCCGCGGTGCGGCCGTCAACACCCACGGTTCACCGGATCAGGCCGCGCAGGCCGCCGCCGCGGAAGGTGAGCTGACGCAGGCCCTGGGCCGCCTCATCTCCGTCACCGAGGCCTACCCCGACCTCAAGTCGAACCAGAACTACCAGCAGCTCATGGGCGAGCTGAGCGCCACGGAGGACCGCATCGCCAACGCGCGCCGGTACTACAACGCCTGCGTCAGCACGCTGAACTCCAAGGTCGACTCCATCCCCACCAAGTTCTTCGCCGGCCCGGCAGGCGTCACCAAGGCCGAGTACTACGAGGCCGACGAGGCCACCAAGGGTGCTCCGCAGGTCAACATGACGAACACGCAGGCGCCGTCGGTGAGTTTCGACGCGCCGCAGAGCCAGCAGCGTCCGTACAACGAGCAGCCGCAGCTGCCGCCGTCGCAGATGCCGTACCCGACGCAGGGTGGCCAGTTGAACACGTTCCAGGCTCCTGGTCAGCAGGGCTACGGGGTGGAGTACCCCGAGCAGCGCAAGTGATCCGATCCAGACGACGCCCCGAATCGCAGCAGCGGTTCGGGGCGTCGCCCGTTTCCGCTTCCCGGCTGCGGATGATGAGCCGGACGAGCGAGGCCGAGGCCCAGCAGGCGGCCTCCGACGACCCGATGAAGTACCTGTGGGCCACTGAGGGTGCCTTCCGGATGCTCACCCTCGCGTACTCGCTCTTCATCCACACGGGCGCCGTCGATCACTACACGCGCCCGCACCTCGCGACGGCGCTCATCGCCGTGCAGTGCATCTGGTCGGGTGTCGTGGCCCTCGCGCTGTTCGCACGCCCGCGGTGGCGTTCCTGGCTCGTCGCGGGCGACATCGTCGTGACGCTCGGACTCATGTACGCGACGTGGATCGTCGCCGACGCGAGCTGGTGGGACCACAACCAGAGTCTGCCGACGACGATGTGGGCCACGAACGCCGTGCTGGCCGCCGGCATGCAGTGGGGCGTGACGGCGGGCTTCCTCGCCGGCGTCGGTATTTCCCTCGCAAGCCTTCACATCGGCGACGATCTGTCGTGGATGGTGCGTTCGCCGACGATGCCGATTCTCGTGAGTTCCGGCATCGCAGCCGGTGTCGGGGGTGTCGGTGCGCGACGCTCACACGCTCAACTCGTCGCCGCTCTCGAGCTGCGTGCCCGTGCGGCCGAGCGAGAGCGGCTCGCGCGAGAGGTGCACGATGGCGTGCTCCAGGTGCTCGCGCTCATGGGGCGTAAGGGCCCGTCGTTCGGTGCGGAGGGCGCGGCCCTCGCGCAGTTGGCCACCGAACAGGAACGGGCGCTGCGCACCCTCATCGCCGACGTCGACGAAGCGCCGATCGTGGCACCCGGTTCATCGTCCGCGCCGGTGGACGCTTCGACAGACGGCGCGCCGGTCGACCTGCGCCGTGAGCTCCTCGCACTGGCTGGTGACCGTGTTCGCGTCTCGGCAGGTTCGTCGCCCGTGCTCCTCGACGCCGCTCGAGCTGGGGAGTTGCTCGCCGCGACGAAGCAGGCGCTCGCCAACACCGAACGTCACGCGGGGGAGCACGCCACGGCCTTCGTCCTCCTCGAAGACCTCGACGACGAGGTGACGCTCACCGTCCGCGACGACGGCCCCGGCATTCCCGACGGCCGCCTCGCCGAAGCCAAGGCGCAAGGCCGCATGGGGGTAAGCCGGTCGATCGTCGGACGAGTCGAGTCGATCGGGGGCCGGGCGTATCTCGAGGCAGCACCGGGGGAGGGCGTCGAGTGGGAGTTCACGCTGCCGCGTTGAGTCACCTTGCCGAGGGCCAGCGCGAGAGGATGGGCACATGACTTCCGACGGTGCCGCCCCCACCACGCGACTCATGGTGGTCGACGACCACCCGATGTGGCGCGACGCCGTCGCGCGTGACCTGCGCGAGCACGGCTACGACGTCGTCGCGACGGCCGGCTCCGTGCGTGAGGCTGTGGATCGTGCCAAGCAACCTCGCCCGACCTCGTGCTCATGGACATGAACCTGCCCGACGGCAACGGCACCGATGCCACGACGGCCATTCGCGCGGTTTTCGACGACGTCAAGATCCTCGTGCTGTCTGCGTCGTCCGAGCGCACGGACGTGCTCGACGCCGTCCGGGCCGGAGCGTCCGGCTACCTCCTCAAGAGCGCTGGCGCCGAGGAACTGCTCACGGCCGTCCACGACACGGCGCAGGGACGCGCCGTTTTCACCCCGGAACTGGCCGGCCTCGTCCTCGCCGAACTGCGCGGACGCGAGCGCGAGGAAAGCCCCGATCCCACTGCCGTGCTCACACCCCGCGAGACGGAGGTGCTGCGCATGGTCGCCAAGGGCCTGGCATCGAAGCAGATCGCCATCCGCCTCGGCCTGAGCCACCGCACCGTCGACAACCACATCGCCTCGACGCTGCGGAAGCTGCAACTGGGCAACCGCGTCGAGCTCACCCGTTTCGCGCTGGAGAACGGGCTCGACTGACGCTGCTGTTCACTCGGGTGAGCGTGCACAGATCACCCAGGCCACCTGAGTAGCACTACTCGGGCCCGCGAGCCCCGTCGTCGCGAGGCTTGAGGCATGAACACACAGCAGCCGTACGGCACCCCCCAGGCCCCCCGTCCCGACCACCCCACGTCCTTCCCGCCGCCGCAGCCCATGAACGTTGCGGCGCGCCGTCACGTCCGTCGCACACCGAGTACCCGCAGCACGCGCAGACCCCCATCAGCAACAACGCGGACGCTGCCGCACGCGGAAGCCAGGGTCCGTGGAGCGTCCCGATCCCGCCTCAGGGCGCTCAGCAGTACGTCCCGCCGTTCCAGGGCGGCCACTCCGGCGGTCCGATGTCCCCCGGCGGTCCCGGTGGCGCCGGCTTCGCCGGCCGGCCGCCCTACGATCAGACGCCGACTCCTCCGGCTCCGCGTGAGCCGCGCTTCAGCCGCGAGCAGATGGTGGCCGCGCTTCTCGCGGCCGCCGGTATCGCAGTGACGCTCATCGGCGTCGTCCTTCTGCTCGCAATGGCCGCTCGTGAGGGCTTCCTCACCCCGCCGGTCCGTGTCGGTGGAGGCGCCGTTCTCGTCGGTGCCCTCGCCGCTGCCGCGCAGTGGGTTCGGCCCCGTCCGGGAGGTCGCATCGGTTCCGTCGCCCTCCTCACGACTGCGGTCGCCGGAGCCTTCTTCGACGTCGTCGCCGTGACGCGCATCTACGACTGGATCCCGCTCACGGCCGGCCTCGGTCTCGCGCTCGTCGTCGCAGTGGCAGCTAGCTTCCAGGCTCTGCGCTGGGACGAGAAGTGGCTCTTCATCGCTGTGACGATCGGCGTCGCGGCGCTTGCGCCCTACCTCACGGGCGGCATCACGGCGACGTTGGTCGGATTCCTCGCCGTGCTCCAGATCGCCGGTGCCATTCCCGAGATCACCAAGGGCTGGGACGAAACGGCGCTCGCCCGCACGATCCCCGTGTCGTTCGCCGGCATGTTCTGGGTGGCGCTCGAGGCGTCATCGACCCGCACGCTCGTCTTCGGTGCGTCGACAATCGCGGCCGTCGGCCTGCTCACCGCGGTTCAGGCCGGTCTCACGCGTCGTGACGCCTTCGGCGCTCCGGTGGCACTGGCCGCCTCGTGGATTCCGCTGTGGGTCTTCGCCGGCTTCGAAACCGGAATGCGTTCGGCCCTCGTCGCCTCGATCATGGCCGTCGTGGCGCTCGGCGGCTTCGCCGTCCTGCGGACGAGCGGTTCCACCGTTCGGATCGCGACGCTCGTGCTCGCCGGTGTCAGCGCCGTCATCGCCGGTGTCTCTGCCGCCCAGGCCGACTGGTTCGCGATGCCGTTCCTCGTCATCGCCGTCGTGCTCATGGCCGTGCACGCTCGCGTTCCCGGCCCGATCGTCGGAGGTGGCGCGGTCATCGCGTTCTTCCTCGGATTCATGGCGCAGGGGACGGTCACCGCGTACGTGGACTTCTTCTACCGCAGCCGCGTCACCGACATGACGATGCAGACGCTCGTCACCGGGCTGATGTTCGTTGCCTTCGCAGCCCTCACGGTTCCCGCCGTGCGTGGACGCAAGCTCGACGCCAAGTATGCCCAGTTCCTGCTCGTCGTCGGCGGTTTCGCCGGGATCGTCGGCACGGCCATGACGATGCTGAGCGTCTTCGGTAAGGCACCGACGGGCTTCTTACTCGTGCACCTCGCCATCACGGTGATGTCGCTGGCGCTCGCGGCCCTCGTCCTCACGTCCGGTCTCAGCCGGCCGCGTCACCTGACGGCGTCGATGGGCTGGGGTCTGGCGCTCGTCGGCTGCGCGCTCGTGAAGCTGTTCATCTTCGACCTGCAGTACATGGGCTCGATGACGAAGGCGTTCACCTTCATGGCCGCGGGCCTCGTTCTTCTCGCCGCGGGTACGAAGTACGCCCGGATCTACGGCGAGGCAGCCGCCGAGCGCAAGCGCGGCGAGCAGGCCGAACCGCAGGAGTTCGGCCCTCACGCACCGGCGTCGTTCTGAGAAAGGAGCCGTGCGGCGCAGCCGGTGCGCGAAGGGCGGGTGAGGTGGCCAGGGGGCTCCTCACCCGCCTTCGTCATGTCGGGCGGCGTCGTTCGTCAGTTGGCGACGGCGAAAGCCTTGCCCGAGGAACTCGTGCACGACGAGGCGCGCTTGCCGTTGAACTCGCCGGTGGAGCACTGGTACTTCTCACCCTTGTACTCGACCGATTCGTTGGCGGCCTGGTCGCTCTTGCCACCGAACGCGTTCCACACGCCCTTCGCGTCGTCGCAGCTCATGCCGATGACGGAGGTCGTGGCTTCCTTTCCGTCGACCGAGATCTTGCAGTCGCCACCGGCCTGCGACTGCATCGACTCGAGACTCTTGGACGCCGAGGCCAGCTGGTCGCCGGCGTTGGCACTCGTGTCGCCGCCGGCACTCGTGGCCGCGGAACTCGCGCTGGAGGCGGCCTTGCTGGCCGTCGTCGCGGCGTCCTTCGCCTTCTCCTTGTCGTCCGACGAACAGCCGGTGACAGCGAGCATGCTGATCAGGGCCGTGGCTGCCAGAGCGGAGCGTGTGTTCTTCATCGAGATCTCCCCCTCGTGGTGTCGTGAGTGTTGTGATCATGGCATCCACAGGGGTGAGCGCGGGGGAAACACCGCATGACATCGCGGGTAGCGTGAAGCGCATGTCCGACCTGTTCTGCCCGGCCCGCTTCTTCGTCGCGCGTCACGGTGACGCTGCCTACGAGACTCCGCGCGGTGTCATCACGGAGGCCGGCGGGTGGCTCACGCCGCTGGGCCTTTCGCAGGCGCGGGAGCTGGGGGAGAGCCTGCGGACCGAGAACATCGCGACGGCGGTGTGCTCCAACGTCGCCCGGGCGCAGGAGACGGCCCGCGTCGCCGCCGAGATGCTGGGCGTCGACTGGACGAGCCTGCCCGGCTTCGAGGAGTACCGCGTCGGGGAGCTCGTCGGTCAGCGGTTCGGTGGCGCCGGCATGCAGCGCGTGCTCGCCGCCTGGATGGACGGTGACCTCGACGCCGCCTTTCCCGGAGGGGAATCGGGCCTCGACGTGGTGAACCGGTACCGAGAAGCCTTGCGGGACCTCGCCGATCAGTACCGCGGCGAGAGCGTGCTCGTCATCAGCCACGGCGGCGTGATGTCGCTCGCGCTACCGCGTCTGTCGACGAACCTGCGCAACGACCTCGCGCGGCGTCAGTACATTCCGAACGCCGTGCCCGCCGAGGTGCTCGTCGACGCCGACAGCTTCCGCATCGAGCACTGGCCCGGCAAGGCGGACAAGAGCGTCATCTGACGCTGCCACTGCACGGTAAAGGCGGGTTGGCGCAGCGCCTTCAGGACCCGAGCTGTCCGGCCCATCCGCGCGGGAGGTCGAGCCAGGTGGCCATCGTCGCGAGTTCTCGCTCCAGGGCGCCGGCCGCTTCCGGGTAGCGCGTGAGCGCACCCGGCTCCCAGTGCACCGCGTGGGCCCGGAGGACGCCGTTGGCCCGGTCCGCCTTGAGGTCGACACGGGCCACGAGGTGCTCGCCGAAGAGGAACGGCAGCACGTAGTAGCCGTACTGACGCTTCTCGGCGGGTGTGTAGATCTCGAGCCGGTAGCGGAAGTTCCACAGCGCCTCGGTACGTTCGCGCTGCCACACGAGCGAGTCGAACGGCGACAGGAGCGCCTCTGCCTCGACGCGCCGCGGAGTTTTCGCATCGACGTGGCGCCACGCCGGCTTGTCGAAGCACTCGACGTCGACGGGCTCGAGTTCGCCGGCGCGCACGAGATGGTCGATGGCCGGCACGACCTGTGCCGTCTTGAGTCGGAAGTAGTCGCGCAGGCACAACACCGTGCCCACGCCGTGCGCGATCGCGCTGCGGCGCACGAGGTCGACGACGTCGTCGAAGAAGTCGACGTCGTCGCCGGCCGGCGGGGTGAGAAGCGGTTCGGGGGAGAAGAAATCCTCCGCGACGGCGCTCGCGGCGATCTCACGGGGTAGGACGCGCTCGAGGCTCGCGTACCGGCGCTCGAACTGACGGGTGCGCCCTGCCGACGTGATGCGCCCGGCCCAGAACAGGTGCTCCAGCGCAGCCTTGATGAGGGACCAGTTCCAGCCCCAGTGCTCGCGTGAAAGTTCCTCGTCGTGCGCGAGTTCCGCCTCGATCGTCTTCGCAGTGGCGGGAGCGTGCGTCGTCACGTACTCGTAGACGCGCTCCACGAGCTCCGGGTGGTCCGCCGCGACGCGACGCATGCCGCCCCACGCGTCGGAGTGAGCGCGCGCCATGCGGTGACGCAGCAGCGGCCATACCTGCGGGGAGACGAGGCTGGCCTCGTGCGCCCAGTACTCGACGAGACGGCGCGGCGCGCGATCGCGCAGAGCGTCGAGGGCGGCCGGGTCGTAGGGACCGAGACGGCTGAAGAACGGCAGGTAGTGGCTGCGCATGAGCACGTTGACGCTGTCGATCTGCACGACCTGCAGGCGCGCCGCGGTCGCGCTCAGGTGGCGGGTGGTGACCTCGTCAGGACGCGGGCGCGCGAAGCCCTGCGCCGCGAGGGCGATGCGACGAGCCTGGGAGGCACTGATGCGACGCGGCGAACTCATGCCCGGAGCCTAGCGGCGACCACCGACACCGGTCGTCACGGCAGGAAATGCGCCGCGGGGCATCGTGGGGTGCGGCGGGCGTTTCGATTACCGCGCCCCGCGTCGGTACCGTGAACGCATGGACGAGGTGAGGCGCCACGCGCGCAAGAACATGATCCGCGGCGCCGTGATGCTGTGGATCGTCGCGCCGCTCTTCATCGGTGGCGGCATCGCGCTCATCACCAACCTCGCGAACGACGGCCACCGGGGCGCCCTCGTCATCACCGGCGTCGTCATCTGGGCGATCCTCTCGCTCATCGTTCTGCTCGGCGGGTTCGGCTCCCTCCTTATCGGTGTCTTCCTGTGGTGGAAGGCGCGCCAGGAGCGTCCGGTCGTGACGACGAACGTGTCGCGCTCGGAGCGCGACGAGGTGCTGCGAGACCTTCGCGGCGGAGCGCGCAGCGCGGAACCCACGTCGCCGGCGGACGATTCGCTGGAGCCCGGCGCGCGCCGGTAAACTTTGCAAGTTATGTGCACGCGGGGGTGCGGGACGGCTCGTCGTCCGGCGCCCGGCAATTCGAACGAGGTGTGACGTGCCGGTCGGCAAGGTCAGGTTCTTCAACGCCGAAAAGGGTTTCGGCTTCGTCTCCGGCGACGACGGCGACGACGTCTTCCTGCCCGCGAGCGCGCTCCCAGCGGGCGTCACCCAGCTGCGTGGCGGCACGCGCGTCGAGTACAGCGTTGCCCAGGGCCGCAAGGGCGCTCAGGCCATGCACGTCGAGGTGCTCGACAAGATGCCGTCCATCGCCGAGCGCAAGCGCAAGCCCGCCGAGCAGATGAGCGTTATCGTCGAAGACGTGATCCGTCTGCTCGACGACCTGTCCTCCGGTCTGCAGAAGGGGCGCTACCCCGACCGGTCCCATTCGAACAAGATCGCGGCGGTGCTGCGCGCCGTTGCCGACGACCTCGAGGTCTGAGACCCATGACTGAACCCGCAGTGGCCGAACCGGAGCGCGTCGAGGACTTCGCCGCCGACGCCGAGGTGACCGCCCCGACGTCTGAGGCACCCCGCGCGACGCGCGCTCGTCGCGCCAAGGCCGTCAAGCACGACGCCGTTCTCGCGAGCGAGGCGGCGCAGAAGCTCGCGCTCGAGGCCGTCACCGCCATCGCCGATCCAGGCGCCGTCGGCGAGCATGTCGACTTCGTCATGGACGCGGAGCGTCTCGGAACGCACTACTTCGCGAGCAACGCCAAGGGCTACCCCGACTGGCGCTGGGCCGTCACGGTGGCCCGTGCGCCGCGCGCCAAGGTGGCCACGGTCTGCGAGACCAACCTCATGCCGTCCGCGACGTCGGTGCTCGCGCCCGAGTGGGTGCCGTGGGCCGACCGCCTCGCGCCGGGCGACCTCAGCGCTGGTGACGTCCTTCCCTACAAGGAGGACGACCCGCGCCTCGAGGCAGGCTTCGAGGCCACCGGCGACGAGGACGTCGACCAGGTCGCCTTCTTCGAGCTCGGCCTCGGCCGCAAGCGCGTGCTCTCGGCCGAGGGTCGTGACGAAGCGGCGCAGCGTTGGTACGACGGCGATCACGGCCCGAGCGCCGAGGTGGCCCGCAAGGCCCCCGCGCAGTGCGGTTCGTGCGGCTACTTCGTGCCGATGGCGGGCGTGCTGCGTCAGCAGTTCGGCGTCTGCGCCAACGACTGGTCGCCCGCCGACGGCAAGGTCGTCGCGCTCGACTTCGGCTGCGGTGCGCACTCCGAGGTGGAGATGCAAGCCCCCGAGGCCCACGACCACCAGGACGCTCCGGTGCTCGACGAGTTCGACGCCGACCTCGAGGTCGAGAACGCCGAGACCGACACCTCGGCTGCGACGAGCGACAAGGCGAACGAGAGCGAGTCGCCGCAGGCCTGAGCCCGCCTCGTGGTATCGAGGGAGAATTTCTTCCCTTGTGGTGCCCAAGGCCGTCGCCTACGCACACGACGGGAAGGTTTCTTCCCTTCTAGTGTCCGAGAACCCGGCCCATGACGAAGGCCGCTCACCTCGTGAGGTGAGCGGCCTTCGTCATGCTCGCACGGTGCGTCAGACGGTGGGTTCGCGCCACTTGCGCTCGAACGGCAGGCGCCAGCCCCGCGGTGCGATGAGCTGGTGGATCTGGTTGGGGCCGTAGGTGCCCGGGTCGTACGGGCGCACCGGCGGCGGGTTGTCGAGCAGCGGTTGGCTGACCTCCCACAGGCGCTCGATGCCGTCGGCCGTCGTGAACAGGGTGTGGTCGCCGCGGATGGCGTCGTAGATCAGACGCTCGTAGGCCTCGAGTGCGCCTCCGGCCCAGTCGGTGTCGCCCATGGCGAACTGCATCGACAGCTTGTCGAGGCGGAAGCCCGGCCCGGGGCGCTTGCCGTAGAAGCTGAGCGACATGCGGGCCTTGTCGGCGAGGTCGAACGTCAGGTGGTCGGGGCCGTGCTGACCGACGCCCGATCCGCTCGGGAACATCGACTTCGGGGGCTCCTTGAAGGCGATCGAGATGATGCGTGCGCCCTCGGCCATCTTCTTGCCGGTGCGCAGGTAGAACGGCACGCCGGCCCAACGCCAGTTGTCGATGTAGCACTTGAGCGCGATGAACGTCTCGGTCTCGCTCTCGGGGCCGACGCCCTTCATGTCGCGGTAGCCGAGGTACTGCCCGCGCACGACGTCCTCGGGGTTGAGCGGCATCATCGAGCGGAAGACCTTGTTCTTCTCCTCGGTGATGGCATCAGGCTCGAGTGACGTCGGCGGTTCCATCGCGGTGAACGCGAGCACCTGGAACAGGTGCGTGACGACCATGTCGCGGTAGGCGCCGGTGGACTCGTAGAACTCGGCGCGCGTCTCGAGGCCGAGCGTCTCGGGCACGTCGATCTGCACGTGGTCGATGTTGTTGCGGTGCCAGATCGGTTCGAACAGGCCGTTCGCGAAGCGGAAAGCCAGGATGTTGAGCGCCGCCTCCTTGCCGAGGAAGTGGTCGATGCGGAAGATCTGGCTCTCGTCGAAGTACTCGTGGACCGCCGCGTTGAGCTTCTTCGCGCTCGCGAGGTCGGTGCCGAAGGGCTTCTCCATGATGACGCGGCTACGTTCGACGAGCCCCGCCTGGTGCAGCTCGGCGAGGACGGAGAGGGCGGCCTTCGGCGGAACACTGAGGTAGTGCAGGCGCTGGCTGCCCTGCGGGAAGTGCGACTCGGCCTCTTCGACGGCCTTGCGCAGGGCGTCCGGGCCTGCGTCGGAGCGGACGAAGGTGAGGCGGTCGTCGAAGTCGTCCCACTGCTGGTCGGTGACCGGGTGGGAGGAGAACTCGGCGATGGCGGTACGCGCGAACTCGCGGAATGACTCCGTGTCGAAATCCTCGAGCGACGTCCCGACGACGCGCAGGTCGTCACACAGGTCGCTGGCGAACAGGTGGAGCAGCCCGGGAAGGAGCTTGCGTCGAGCGAGGTCGCCGGTGGCGCCGAACAGGACGACGGTGGTTGCTGGTGCTGGCATGGCCCCAGCATTGCCGCTGGGAGGGCAAAAGGGAAGGCGCGCTCATCGGTGCGCGCGCGGCGCGTGAAGGCCGTGGCTCACGTGCGATGAGCCACGGCCTTCACGCGCAGGAGTGCGCCGTCATGCGAGACCGAGGCCGCGGCGTCCGATCTCGTTGAGGTCTGCTTCGGTGAAGCGTCCCTCCCAGTCGACCTCGTAGTTCTCGTCGGGGAAATCGCTCGGGCTGGCGCCCGTTGCGAAGGCCTCGCGGACACTGGCGCTGTACGCCTCGTTGCGCGGGCACCAGGGGGCGGCGGGGATGTACATGACGTTGCCCCAGCCCTCCTGGTTGGTCACGTCCTCGACGGCGTGCACCATGTCGCAGTGCCACCAGACCGAGTCGCCGGCTTCGACGTCGGGGATGACCGACAGAGCCTCCATGAGGTGAGGGTGCCACTTCCAGTTGCACGGGAAGACCTGACCGACGGTGACGCCGCACATGTCGTCGTCAGGTACGTCCTCGACGAGCGGTCGAAGCATGAGGTAAGCCATCGCCTCGGGGATGGGCACGCTCTGCAGGACGCCCTGGTCGTTCTTCATGTCCGACAACGCGGTCCAGCCCTGGAACGTGCGGAAGGCCGAGCACATCGTCGAACCGGGGTACTGCGGGCCCGACGTGCGGTGAGCGGCGTCCCAGGGGTCGTATTCCTCGGGACGACCGTCGAAGAGTGGCGCGAAGTGCCTCTGGTACTCCTCGGTCATCCACAGGTCGAGCGTTCCCGGGTCGAGGTGTGCTCCGAGGCCGGCGGAGTCCGCGCCCGGAGGGCGACGGCGGATGCGATCCGGGTAGAGCGAATCGCGGTTCGGGTCGAACCACTGCTGCCCGTCGGACTCGCTGGTCCAGACGCTGTTGAGGAAGGCTTGGACGGTTGCCATCCGTTCACTCTGGCGGGCTTGCATCTGCGGCTTGCTCCAGTAGATCGGGTAGATCTCAGGCTTCGAACCGACGGTGCCGAAGAAGTCGTCGCCGGGGCCGCGGTAGTTCTCGAAGAAGGCGTTCTTCTCGACGTAGTCGACGATCTGGGCATCCCACTCCAGGGCCTGTTCGCGGGGGAAGTGCCCCTTGATCACGACGCACCCGCGGCGGCGGATCTGCTCGCGCAGGGTGTCGCGCTTCGAATCGTCGAGGAGGCCTTCGTACCGCACGACCGGCCAGGGGTTCTCACCGCGCGCCTTCATCTCCTTGAGTTCTTCGACCTGGTCCGCGACGCGCTTCTCGACGACCTCGAAGACCTCTTCGACCGTGCGTCCCGACGCCTCGACGCGGGCGCGCAGTGCGGCCTTGATCTCTTTGATCGCCCCACGCAGGTCGTCGGGCGTGGACTGCCAGTGGGGAAGCTCCCTGGCCTCGGGGGCAGGCGACATCGTCACGGCGATCCATTCGTAAAGGAGGTTTACAAACTAGGTGTCGTCCATTTAAGGCGCCCCCCTCGCTTTTGTAAAGAGGGTTTACGATTCAGGGGTGACTGACACCGGCTCCCATCTCGTCCGAGCGTCGACCGATCGTCGAGTGCTCACGGTGTTGGTGCACGAGCGGGAGGCGACGCGTGCGTCGCTGGCCGAATCCGCGGGTCTCTCACGCCCCACCGCCGCGACGTCGGTGTCACGTCTCGTCGCTGCGGGCCTGGTCGAGGAAACGGGGGAACGCACGTCCGGGCGCGGACGGTCGACGGCGATCGTGCGTCTCGCGCCGCAGGTGGGGGTGGCGCTCGCGCTCGTCGTGGCGCCGGTCGGGGTCAGCGGTGTCGTGGTCGACATCCACGGTGACGAAATTGCCCGTGCACGCTCCGTCGACGGCCCACACGAGCAGCGACTGACTCGTGTGGCCGAGGCGGTCTTGGCCCGAGTTTCGCGAGACGGCCTCGTACCCGTGCGGTGCGCTGCCGTCTCGGTGGCTGATCCTGTCGACCGGCACACGGGGCGGGCGGTGCAGCTACCCGACGAGCCGTTCCTTGTCGGCGAACTCGACGCTCGCGCGGCGCTGGCTGACCTGTGTGACGACGTCATCGTCGACAACGACGTCAACTGGGCCGCGAACACGCTCGTCGAGGAAGGGTGTGTCGGACTCATCCATCTCGGTGAGGGGCTGGGCGCCGCGATCGTCGAGGACGGCCGTGTGTTGCGAGGCGGTCGCGGTCTCGCCGGGGAGATCGGGCACATCGTCGTCCCGGGGCCGGACGGCACGGCGATCCCCTTCACCGAGGTGTTCGCGCGGCTCGGGCTGCGTCAGCCTGGTTCGAGCGCTGTCGATGTGGAGCGTCTGCTCGAGGTGACGGCATCGGATGACTCGGTGCGTCAGGCACTCGCAGTGGCCGTGTCGGCCGTGGTGGCCTCGCTCGTCGGGTGGGCTGATCCGTCGAAGGTCGTCGTGACCGGACCGTGGGCGAAGCAGGTGGCCACTGCCGTGCGCGCCGAAGTGGCGCGAAGCGCGCGACCGGTCGATGTCGTCACGGCGCTCGACGACGATGCCACGGCACGGGGAGTGCGGCTCGCGGCCGTCGAGCGCTTGCAGGCCACCGTCCTGGGGGTGGCGGTCAGTAACCTCGGCAGAGAACAGGTGGGTGCGCGTCCCGGACGTATCGAACCCGCGACCTCCTAGCTTGAGGTCGCGGGTCCGATTGCTGGTCGGAGGCTCAGCTCACGCCGAGCAACTGCTTGATCGGGTCGATGGCGAAGTAGACGACGAACATCGCGGCCACGACGTACATGAGCGGGTGCACGTCCTTCGGCTTGCCCTTGACGAGCTTGATGAGCACGTAGCTGATGAAGCCTGCTCCGATACCCACCGCGATGGAATACGTGAACGGCATGAGCGCCATCGTGAGGAAGGCCGGCAGGCCAATCTCCATGTTCTTCCAGTCGATGTCGGTGGCCTGCGTCATCATGAGGTAACCGACGATGACGAGCGCCGGGGCCGCAGCCTCCGACGGCACCATCCCGACGACCGGCGACAGGAACGTCGCGAGCAGGAACATCGTGCCCGTCACGATGGATGCGAGACCCGTACGGGCACCCTCGCCCACACCCGAGGCCGACTCGATGAACGCCGTGTTCGAACTGATCGAACCCGCACCACCGGCCATCGCGGCGATCGAGTCGACCACCATGATGCGCTCGGAGTGCTCCGGAACGCCGTTCTCGTCGAGCAGGTCACCTTCCGCGCCGACCGCGTACATCGCTCCCATGAGGTCGAAGAACGCGCCGAGCACAAGCGTGAAGATGATGAGGATGGCGGAGATGGCGCCGACCTTCGCGAACGCACCCGTCAGGGAGAAGTCGCCGATGATCGAGAAGTCGGGGGCTGTGAGCAGATCCTTCGGCATCGACGGAATGGTGAGCGACCAGCCCGTCGGGTTCTTCTCACCCTTCGCGCCCAGATCCGCGACGCCCTCGATGACGAGCGCCAGCGCCGTCATGGCGATGATGCCGATGAGCATGGCACCGTGCACACGACGCGCCATGAGCGCCGCGATGAGGAGCACGCCGATGATGAAGACGAGCACCGGCCAGCCCTGCAGGTTGCCCGTCGGGCCGAGCTGGAGGAAGCCGCCACCGGCGGAGTTGAAGCCCGCGTCGTGAAGCGCGACGAGGCAGATGAACAGGCCGATACCCACCGAGATGGCGGTCTTGAGCGAACGGGGGATGGCGGCGAACAGCGCCTTGCGGAACCCGCTCACGACGAGCAGGAAGATGATGAATCCCTCGATGACGACGAGGCCCATCGCGTCGTTCCACGTCATGCCGGGGATCTTGGCGACGGAGAACGCGAGGAACGCGTTGAGGCCGAGGCCGGTGGCGATGGCGATGGGGAACTTGGCGACGCTGCCCATGAGGATGCTCATGAGACCGGCGACGAGGGCCGTCACGGCGGCGACGGCGGTGAGGTTCGGCTCGGTGCCGCCTCCGATGTAGTGACCCGTCGAGTCGGCCTGGGTGCCGATGATGAGCGGGTTGAGCACGATGATGTAAGCCATCGTGAAGAACGTGACCAGACCGCCGCGGATCTCGCGACCGACGGTGGAACCGCGCTCGGTGATCTTGAAGTAGCGGTCCAGTGCGCCGGACGGTGCGCCCCCGGGCTGGGCAGTCATGGGTGTGCTCGACATGGCACTGATGGTATTTCGTGCGGGAGCGTGCCCGTGTTCGGCGCCGAGGGGTGGGCGCTCCAGGCCGTGAACTAGGCTGGACGCCGTGACACCAGACCCCTCCCGTCGTGCGCGCGAACCGCGCCCGGACGGCGCGACGCCCCGTTCGGTGGAGCGCGCGCGGGAGATGCGCGAGCGCGCCGAGGTCTCCATGTCGTACGAGGCCGGCGTCCGTCTGCCCCAGGAGGGTGCGCCCCCGCCCGAGGAGTCGCCCTACGAGCGTTTCTTCACCGGCGGCGACACCGTCATTCCGAAGCCGCAACCGCTTCACCTCGACACCGCCCGGGTCATCCTCGGTGGCATCGCCGTGTGGGCGCTCGCGCTCGTCGTGACGCTGCTCGTGCCGGCCCTTCACGAGGGCGACCGGCACTGGTGGCCGTGGACCTGCGTCGCCGGCATCCTGCTCGGCTTCATGGGTTGGGCGTACGTGCGTCGTGGGCGAGGGAACGCCGAAGCGGCCTGACCCCTGCGTCAGTTGATGCGGAAAAGTGCAGGTTGTGCATGAAATATCGTGCACAACCTGCACTTTTGGCGTCAGGCAGCTGACGGGCCGAAGAGCGCGTCGGCGTGACGGATGGCGTCGCGCAGGAGCGCGCCCACCCGGCCGGCGTCGATGTCTCTCGCCATGATCCTCACGACGACCCACCCGAGACGTTCCAGGTCGCTCTGACGAAGCTTCTCCGCCCGTAGGTCGCCGTCGTGACGGTACTTGCCCAACCCGTCGACCTCGACGATGACGCGATGCCCGCGCACGACGAAGTCCGCTCGGGCGACGAACCCTCCGCGTTCGTCGAGGACTCGCAGTTGCGGGTCGAGGGCGATGCCTTCGAGCGCAGCCGCCCACGCGACCCGTGTCTCGAGCACCGACTCGCGTCGACCGTCCGCGAGGGCCAATGCCGCTCGGGCGTGGGTGTTGCCCCTGCGTCGACCCCAGGCGTCGAGGAGCGCATCGGCGTCGAGCAAGAGGCCGCGGCGTGCGGCGACGTCGGCGGGAACGAGACCGGCCAACGTCCCCTCGAGTGCCGCGATCTCGATGACGGCCGCCGTCGCCTGCTGCGTCATGAGGCCGTCGACCGGCTCGACGGAATGCGGCCACGGACGACGCGAAACGACGCCCGCTCGGTTCGAGTGGAGCTGTCGCTCCCGGGACAGATGAATGGCTGACGGTGGGTTCAGCAGCGGGAGATTTTGTGCCAGACAGGCGCTCGGGCCGACGAGATACGTGCCGGGGAGTGCCGCCATGAGGGCGCCCGCCCGCTGGAGGTACTGCCTCCGCTGTTCGGCGAACGTCGCAGGCGCAGCTTTGGCGACGACATAGACGCCGTGGGTGATGCGTCGCAGGTGCCCGCTGGAACAGAGGCGTCGGCGCGCGTGGGCGTCGTACCCCAGCGCAGTGAGGGCGGCGGTCGTCAGGGGAGCGCCCGGCGGAAGGTCCATGCCGCCACTGTGGCTGCTCGAACGTGGGCGCCGCAGAGACCCTGTAGACAACCCGTCGTCAACCGTCACGTGATGCGGAAAAGTGCAGGTTGTGCATGAAGTATCGCGCACAACCTGCACTTTCGGCGTCAGCGTCCTGACGGTCATCAACACCGTGCAGGCGCGGCGAACGCGTTGGCGCAGCTGACCTCAGATGTCGCTCTCGTCGACGATGCGGTAGGCGTAGCCCTGCTCGGCGAGGAAGCGCTGTCGGTGGGCGGCGAAGTCGGCATCCACGGTGTCGCGCGTGACGATCGAATAGAAGTGCGCCGTGCGCCCGTCCGCCTTCGGTCGCAGCACGCGCCCGAGGCGCTGGGCCTCCTCCTGGCGTGAACCGAACGTTCCGGAGATCTGGACGGCGACGCTCGCCTCTGGCAGGTCGATCGAGAAGTTCGCCACCTTGGAGACGACGAGCTTGGTGATCTCGCCGTCACGGAACTGCTGGAACAACTTCTGACGCACCGCGACGGACGTCTCGCCGGTGATGAGGTCGGCGTCGAGGCGATTCGCGATCGTCTCGAGCTGGTCGAGGTACTGCCCGATGACGAGCGTCGGTGCGCCCTCGTGCTGCGTGACGATGCGCTCGACCACCGGGTCCTTCACCGTCGCGCAGGACGCGAAGCGGTAACGCTCGTCGGGCTCCGTCGTCGCGTAGGCCATGCGGTCGGCGTCGGACAGGCCCACGCGCACCTCCACGCAGTCGGCCGGCGCGATGTAGCCCTGGCTCTCGATGTCCTTCCACGGCGCGTCGTAACGCTTGGGGCCGATGAGGGAGAACACGTCGTCCTCACGGTTGTCCTCGCGCACGAGCGTGGCCGTCAGGCCGAGGCGGCGGCGGGCCTGGAGGTCGGCCGTCATACGGAAGATCGGCGCGGGCAGCAGATGGACCTCGTCGTAGACGACGAGGCCCCAGTCGCGCGCGTCGAGCAGTTCGAGGTGCGGGTAGACGCCCTTCCGCTTGAGCGTGAGCACCTGGTACGTCGCGATCGTCACCGGGCGGATCTCCTTGCGCGCACCGGAGTACTCGCCGATCTCGTCCTCGGTGAGCGAGGTGCGCTTGAGGAGTTCGTCGCGCCACTGGCGGGCGCTGACGGTGTTCGTCACCAGGATGAGCGTCGTCGCCTTGGCCTTCGCCATCGCGCCCGCGCCGACGAGCGTCTTGCCGGCACCACACGGCAGGACGACGACCCCGCTGCCGCCGTCCCAGAAACCGTCGACGGCCTGCGCCTGGTAGGGGCGCAGCTGCCAGCCGGAGGTGTCGAGATCGATCGGGTGGGCCTCGCCGTCGACGAAGCCCGCCCGGTCCTCCGCGGGCCAGCCAACCTTGATGAGTTCCTGCTTGATCGCGCCCCGCTCGCTCGGGTGGACGACGACCGTCAGCTCGTCGAGGCGTTCGCCGACGAGGGGCTTGATCCTCTTGTGGCGCAGCACCTCTTCGAGCACGGGCTTGTCCGTGGAGTGCAGGACGAGCTGTTCGCCGTCCTTCTCGAGCACGAGGCGCCCGTAGCGATCCATCGTCTCGGCCACGTCGAGCAGGAGGGACTGCGGCACGGGGAAACGGCTGTGTGTGATGAGCGCGTCGACGACGGTTTCGGCGTCGAGGCCGGCAGCGCGAGCGTTCCAGAGGCCGAGCGGCGTGACGCGGTAGGTGTGCACGTGCTCCGGCGCGCGCTCCAACTCGGCGAACGGCGCAATGGCCCGGCGGGCCGCCTCGGCATTCTCGTGGTCGACTTCGAGCAGGATCGTGCGGTCACTCTGGACGATGAGTGCGCCGTTCGGCACGTGATGGCCCTTTCGCCGGATGTCTGGGTTCTCTCAGCCTAACGACGAGGGGCGCGGGGCCATTCCGGCCTTGGGTGGGGGAGCGCGCCCGGCCCGAGCCGCCCCCGCGCACCCGCTATTGACAGTTGGTCAGTTAGTAACAAATTGGCAACGGCTATTGACCCTGCAATGTGGCACAGGACACATTGGTTGAACGACCGTGCGACTCCGCTCGCGCTCGAATCGCCCCGCGCCTCAATGTCATTGAAGGAGTTCCCATGGCCGACACCTCGGCAGCCGTGAGCGACGCCGTCCAAGCCATCCCTGCGAAACGGCGTCGCCAACTGCTCATCTCGAGTCTGCTGAGCAGTTCGATCGAGTGGTACGACTTCTTCATCTTCGGTACCGCCGCCGCACTCGTCTTCCCGCACATCTTCTTCCCGGACAGCTCGGCCCTGACGGGCACGCTGCTCTCCTTCGGCACCTTCTGGGCGGCCTTCCTCGCCCGCCCGCTCGGAGGCATCCTCGCTGGGCACTACGGCGACAAGATCGGGCGCAAGCCCGTCGTCGTCTTCTGCATCTTCGCCATGGGAATCGCGACGTTCGGCATCGGCCTCCTGCCGACCGCCGCGACGATCGGTGTCGCGGCGCCGATCCTCCTCGTGCTCCTGCGCTTCGTGCAGGGCCTCGCGGCGGGTGGTCAGTGGGGCGGCATCATCCTGCTGCTCACCGAATCCGAAGGCCCGAAGAAGCGCGGCTACGCGGGAACCTTCGGGCAGATGGGTGTGCCGATCGGCGTCATCCTGGGCAACCTCGCCTTCCTCACGGTCTCGCACTTCGTCTCGGCCAAGGCCTTCCTCGACTGGGGCTGGCGCATCCCGTTCCTCCTCAGCGCCGTGCTGTTCCCGCTGGGCCTGTTCATCCACAAGCGGGTCGAGGACTCGGCCGAGTTCAAGGTGCTCCAGGAGCGCGCAGCCAAGCGCGCTGCTCAGGTCGGCAAGCAGGCACCGGTGTTCGAGGTGGTCAAGAAGGGCTGGAAGCGCATCCTGCTCGGCTGCCTCATGATGGGCGGCACGAACGCGATGTTCTACGTCGGCATCGTCGGTTCGTTGAGCTATGCCTCCAGCGACCTGGGCATGTCGCGTGACTCGCTGCTGGCGATCATGCTCGTCATCTCGTTGTTCAACATCCCGGTCATCCTGTTCGCGGGTGCTCTGTCGGACAGGGTCGGCCGCAAGCCCGTCGTGCTGTGGTCCGGCATCGGTCTGGCGCTGTCGATCTTCCCGTATTTCGCGCTCATGAACACGAAGAGCCTCGCGTTGTTCGCCGTCGGTTCGTTCATCACGAGCTTCTTCCAGTCCTCGATCTACGGACCGCTGGCGGCGTACCTCGGTGAGATCTTCCACCCCAAGATGCGCTACTCGGGCATGTCGCTGGCCTACCAGCTGTCCGCGATCGCGCTGGCCGGCCCGACGCCGATGATCATGGCCACGGTCATCGAGAAGACGGGCAGCACGAACGGCATCGCGGCCTACATGGTGCTCCTCGGCGTACTCACCGCCGTCGGGGCGTTCCTCCTACCCGAGACCAACCCCAAGGAGGTGCGGGACGACCCCAACGCGCTGCCGGGCATCGTCGACCTCGACGACGACGTCGTCGAGGTCGTCGAACCGGCGCGCTGAGGCTCGAACCTCCTTCCTGCCGAACGTCGCCGTGGGTCCTCGGACTCGCGGCGGCGTTCGCTGTCAGCCCGGGGTGAGAAGGTAGGGGCATGACGAGCAAGATCAACTCCGGCCTGGACGTGACCAGCTTCGACCCGGACGTGCGCCCGCAGGACGACCTGTTCGCGCACGTCAACAACACGTGGGTGGCCAACCACCCGATTCCCGAGGACAAATCGCGCTACGGCGCCTTCGACATGCTGCGCGAGGCGAGTGAGAAGGCCATGCGCGACATCATCGAGGAAGCTGCGGGCAAGGCCGAGGCCGCCGAGAACGACGGAACGGACGCGGGGCCCGCCACGCAGAAGGTAGGCGACCTCTACCGCTCGTTCATGGACACCGAGCGCATCGCCACCCTCGGAACGTCGCCGATCCTCGAGGACCTCGCCGTCATCGCCGGCCTCACCGACAAGCGTGACCTGCTCATGCTGCTCGGCCACCTCGAGCGCTACGGCATGGGCGGCCTGTTCGGCTTCTACGTCAGCGCCGATGCGAAGAACAGCGACGAGTACATCGTCTACCTCGGCCAGAGCGGCCTGGGCCTGCCCGACGAGGCCTACTACCGCGAGGAGCAGTACGCCGAGATTCGCGACAAGTACACCGCTCACATGGAACGTCTCCTGACGCTCGTGGGCGTCGAGAACGCCGACGAGGTCGCCCCGCGCGTTTACGAGCTCGAGAAGGCCCTCGCGAAGCACCACTGGGACAACGTCTCCACCCGCGACGCCGTCAAGAGCTACAACCGCTACTCGCTCGAGGAACTGCGTGACCTCTTCGGCGCGTTCGACATCGACGCGTGGCTCGAGGGTCAGGTCGTGCCGGACGGCGCGTTCGCGAACGTGGTCGTCGGCCAGCCGAGCTACTTCGAGGCCCTGGGCGAGTTGTTCGCCGAGCGTGACGTCGAGGACTGGAAGGCGTGGATGACGTGGCACCTCGTGACGTCGTTCGCCAGCTACCTCACCGACGACATCGTCGAGGAGCGCTTCGACTTCGCGGGTCGCGCACTGTCGGGAACGCCGCAGCTGCGTGAGCGCTGGAAGCGCGGCGTCGGCCTCGTCGAGGGCGTGCTCGGCGAGGAGGCGGGCAAGCTCTACGTCGAGCGCCACTTCCCGCCCAAGGCCAAGGAGCGCATGGTCGAACTCGTCGACAACCTCGTCGAGGCCTTCCGCCGCAGCTTCCGCGAGAGCGCGTGGATGAGCGAGGAGACGCAGGCCAAGGCCCTCGAGAAGCTCGACCGGTTCACGCCCAAGATCGGCTACCCCGACAAGTGGCGTGACTTCTCCGAACTGCAGATCCTCGCCGATGACCTCGTCGGCAACGTCAAGCGTTCGGCGTCGTTCGAGACCGACTACCAGCTCGCCAAGATCGGCGGCCCTATCGACCGTACCGAGTGGCTCATGAGCCCGCAGACGGTCAACGCGTACTACCACCCGATGATGAACGAGGTCGTCTTCCCGGCCGCCATCCTGCAGCCGCCGTTCTTCGACGTGGACGCCGACGACGCCGTCAACTACGGCGGCATCGGCGCCGTCATCGGGCACGAGCTCGGCCACGGTTTCGACGATCAGGGTTCGCGCTTCAACGGCGACGGCGAACTCGTCGACTGGTGGACCGAGGGCGACCGCGAGCGGTTCGACGCCCTGGCGAAGAAGCTCATCGAGCAGTTCTCCCAGTACGAGACGCGTGACGCGCCGGGCGTCAAGATCAACGGTGGTCTCACCGTCGGCGAGAACATCGGTGACCTCGGCGGCCTGACGATCGGCTACAAGGCGTACACCATCGCCTGCGAAGAAGCCCCTGCGCCCGTGCTGGAGGGCTTCACCGGCGCGCAGCGCTTCTTCCTCGGCTGGGCACAGGTGTGGAGCGGCGTCGCCCGTGAGGCCGAGGCCAAGCGCCTGCTCGCCATCGACCCGCACTCGCCGATGGATGTGCGCGCCAACGCCGCTCGCAACCTCACCGAGTTCGTCGAGGCGTTCGACGTGAAGCCCGGCGACGGCATGTGGATCGACGAGGACGAGCGCGTTCGCATCTTCTGATCGACATCGTCTGATCGTTCGCCACGAGCCGGCGACGAGGCCCGCTCCGCACGCCGGGGCGGGCCTCGCGCATGCCACCCTCGGGGCGCAGCCGTCCGCGCCCGTGGACGCGCATTCGTCCGGCAGGGTCCCCGCGCGGTCGAATAGCCCCATGACGCCCCGCCACATCGCCCTCGCACTTCTCGTCGTGCTCATCTGGGGCGTCAACTTCGTCGTCATCCACGAAGGCCTCGAGGGCGTGCCGCCGCTGCTGTTCGCGGCCATTCGCTTCAGTTGCATCGTGCCGTTCGTCGCCGTCGTACCGCGTCCGAAGGTGGCCTGGCGCGACCTCGCACCGGTGGGCCTGCTCATGTCGGCGGGGCAGTTCGGTTTCCTCTACTCGGCCATGGTCGCCGGTCTCGCCTCCGGGATGGCGTCGCTCATCCTCCAGGCCCAGGCGCTCTTCACCGTCGTCATCGCGGCCGCTCTGCTCAAGGAGCGACCGAAGACGATCCAGCTCGTGGGCATGGGTGTGGCCCTGGCCGGTCTCGTTCTCGTGGCGTCCGGACGCTCGGGCGCGACGCCACTCGTCGGGGTGATGCTTTGTCTCGCCGGTGCTCTGAGCTGGGGCGCGGGGAACGTCGCGGCCCGCCGCTGCGCCGGCGCGTCCGGCCTGGGACTGACGGTGTGGGGCAGCCTCTTCGTGCCGCTGCCGTTGTTCGCGCTGTCCTTCCTCATCGAGGGCCCGAAGCGGATGGTCGAGGGGCTTCATCACTTCGGAGGCGCAGCGGTCGCCTCGACCGCCTACACCGTCGTCCTCGCAAGCCTCGTGGGTTACACGATCTGGAACGGCCTCATGGGCCACTACCCGGCTTCGAACGTCGCACCGTTCACCCTGCTCGTGCCGGTCGTCGGCTTCCTCGCCGGGTGGCTGTTTCTCGGGGAGGTGCCGGCTGTCTCGGCGTTCGCCGGAGGAGCGCTGCTTCTGCTCGGTGTTGCGATCATCGTCCTCGGCCCCCGGTATCTGGGACGAAAGACCCGCGTTCAGATTCCGGTGTGACTGGCGAGGGTCGCGCCGTCCGCGGCGTAGGTGAAGGTGGCCTCGTCGAAGCCGCGGGCAAGCGCTACCGGGAGCCAATGGACGTTGTCCGGCCACATGCGGCTCGTGGGAAGGGCGTCGACGGGCGCCCACGTGACGAGGAGTTCGTCCGAGTCCGCCGGTTCCCCCTCGGCTGCGTCGGTGACGAAGACGTGCACGCGCATGTCGACCCCGCCGCCGTCCGGGAAGGCGAAGGTGACGACGCCCCGCGCGTCCAGATCGGCTTCGTTCACACGAAGCGACGTCTCCTCGAACAGCTCCCGCGCGGCCGCTCGGCGAGGTGTTTCACCCGGATCGACCTTGCCGCCCGGCACGACCATGCGGCCCTGGCCGAACCCGCGCAGCTTCTCCCCGAGCAGGAGGTGCGTGCGGCCCTCGAGGGTCCGGGTGACGACGACGAGGCACGTCTCGATCGGCTCGCTCACGCCGGCGCCACCCCGGTGATGCGGTGGATGGAGAACGAGCGGGTGGTCGTCGTGTTGTCGCCGATCTGCCCGACGACGCGCCCACCCGAGACGCTCGTCGGCCGGAAGAGGGCGCGCTTGATGTCGCCCGAGGCATCGACATAACCGATCCAGACGGGAGCCCGATCGGCGGCAGCGTCCTGCAAGGAGGTGAGTGTGACCGTCGGGTCGGACGAGGGGATGCGCGTGCGCTCGTCGTGCTGCGAGGGGCGCACGGCGCTCTTCTCAGCCTCCCGCATGCGCTGCGTCATGGCCGTCGCTTCGTCACCGTCGAGGCGGACAACACGAACCGGCGTGCTGCGGCGCCCGGGCGTGGGGGAGCGCTTCACCGCTTCGGTGCGCACGACGACGCCACCGTCCGAGGTCTCGGCAACCGGCGCGTGACGGTGCTCACGCAGAACGTCGAGCAGCGTCGAGGCGGGCAGGGGCGAAACGCACACGGTCGGAGCGATGCGGCGTAGCTGGAGCGAGGCGAGCGAGGAGTCCGCGACGAGGGCGTCGAGCGATCCCTCGTCGTCGCTGCGCACGTACGAACCGACGGAGCCGACGCGCAGATGGCCGTATCGACGCGCGACGTCGCCGAGAAGGTACTCGAGCGCCTGGGGGACCGGTGTCATCGAGTGACGCCGGAGGGCCTCGAGCGCTTCGCCCGAGGAGACGCCGTGGTCGAGCAACCGTCGGATGCTGCTCTCGGTGAACCGGAAGACCGTTGCGCCGCCACGTGATTCGACGTCGGCGCTGCGGCGCATGAAAGTCGCGACCTCTTCCGTGAGAGGCCCTGGCGCAATAGCGGTGAGGTCGCCCTGGAGCATGACCTGCGAGACAGGCTGGGGCATGGAGGCGGCCATGAGGGCGGCGACGGACTCGAGGTTCGCCTCGCTCGTCGGGACGGAGTCGTCGCTCGGCACCGCGAGGAGCGCTCGACCGGCGGAGGTGAGGGCCGAGCGGCCCGTCACGCCGAGCCAGCCGGCCTCGCGCAACACGTCGTCGGCGCGGGTGGGGGCTCCCTCGGGAAGGCGCAGGGGTCGTTTCCAGCGCAGCAGGGCGTCGACCTGTTCGGTGGTCGGGGCGCTGCCTGCCTCGAGCGCGGCGAGCGTGGCGAGGACGTCGGCGCGGCGAGCCCGCATGAGCGGCCACGAGGCGTCCTTGCCGAGGACGTTGACGAGAGTGCCGTCGATCGTCTGACCGGCGAGGCTCGCGGCGCGCGTGGTGTCGCGCCACGCGGACGCTAGATGGGCCCAGCGACGGGCAGGAGTCCACGTGGCCCACTCGTCGTAGAACTCGGTGGGCCGCCACAGCGGATCGACCTCCCCGTCGGGAGCGAGAAGACCTGCGGCGTAGGAGAGTTCGAGGACAAACGCCGTCAGATCGCTCGAACTGTCGATCGCTACGGCCGTGCGTCGGTGATCGCGTACGGCGACGCCTCCGGTGCGCAGCACGCGGGGCGGTTGGGCGTCCCAGGCGGCGACGACCTCGTCGAGACGCCACAACAGATCGAGCACGGCGCCGGCCGCCGCGTCGTCGGCACTCGCCTGCTCGACGTGGGTCATCTCGGCGGTCGGGGGAGCCCACGCCTCGCGGTACAGACGCCCGCCACGCAGCGCGAGCCCGACCTCACGCGGGATGACGGCGTCGCTGCCGCGCTCGCCGTCGACGGCCACCATGAGGCCGGCACCGACGAGTTCGCGGCGCACATCGCGCAGGGTCTGAGTGGTGAACGAGCCGCGTGCGGATGTCCAC
This sequence comes from Dermacoccus abyssi, assembly GCF_003515945.1. GTDB lineage: Bacteria > Actinomycetota > Actinomycetes > Actinomycetales > Dermatophilaceae > Dermacoccus > Dermacoccus abyssi. Next base: position 300,765 of record NZ_QWLM01000001.1, on the reverse strand, counting down.
CGGAGTTGGTCGATGACGGCCTGAGCACGCGATGAGAGCGCGTTGTAGGCCCGTGTCACGGCGTCGAAGTCGCCCTCGGAGACGACGGCAAGGTCGGCCAGTCGTACGTCAAGATCGCTCGCGCTTCGTCCCAATCCCGCTGGGTGCGTGAGGGTTTCGCCGACAGCTCGGGCGGTGCGCCACCCGTCGGGAGAGCGCCAGACGAGAGCCTGGTGCCACAACTCGCGGATACCGTCGTCGACGGCGGAACGTGACGCACCGAGCGCCGAAGGAGCGCCCTCGGCGCCGACGACGAGCAGCGCTTCCACGAGGTGGAGGAGGCGCGCGTCGAGGTGTTCGAGAGCGCGCTGGACGCTGGCGCGCGTGGAGGCCCGCGCGGCGAGCGACGTGATGTCGGCGGGTGCCGGGCGCGCCAGATCGGGCCGGGCGAGAAGGAGCGCCGCTAGGTCGTCGTCCGCGCGGCCCCTCAGGTCGTCGGCGAAACTACGGGCAGATCGAGGCACTCTCACCACGGTAGTCGCCGCGGGCGGCATCGGCATCCGCGGCGGGGTTCGATGTTGAGCGGTGTGGGCGGTACCCGTGCCGCGCTCACCGCTCAACATCGAGTTTCAGGCGCCGGTGATGCCGAACGGGGCGCTCCACGTCTCGCCGGGCGCGAGGGTGAGCAGGCCCTCCCCGGTGTTGAAGGCGTTGGCGGGGCACGTCATCGGCTCGACGGCGAGCCCCGACCGGCGGTTCTTCGGTTCGGGCAGGCCATCACCGGTGAAGGTCTGGACGTAGCGGTACGCACTCGCGTCGGCCCACAGTGTCGTCGTGCGCGAGCCACTCGTGACCGAAGCCCGCCAGCGGCCGTCGGTGACGCCGATGTCCGTGAAGCACGTGTCGAGTGAGACCCCCTCGAGCGGGAGCCCGCCGGAGAAATCGTGGGTGCTCGTCTCGCGCCCGGTCGGGATGAGTCGCTCGTCGACGGTGAGCTGCGTGGCGACGTCGAGCGTCAGGGCGGCGTCGTCGAGCGAGGACTCACCCGCGGTGAGGTACGGGTGCGCTCCGAACCCGAACGGGCACGCGGTGGACGACAGGTTCGTGACGTTCGGGGTGACCGTCAGGCCGTCGGGGTCGAGCGAGTACGTCATCTCGACGCGCAGGGTCCACGCCCAGCCGGGCTGGGGATGGAGGGTGACGCCGACGGTCAGCCGGTGGGTCGAGCGCTCCACGAGATCCCAGGCGAGCCACTGCACGAGACCGTGCGAGGCGTTCGCCAGCCCCGGTTCGGTGTGCGCCAGGAGGTAATCCTCGCCGTCGAACGAGTACCGTCCGCCGTCGATTCGGTTGGGCCACGGCGTGAGGACGTGTCCCCGCGCGGCGTCCGCCATTGCCTCGACGGCATAACCGCAGACGAGGTCACGCTTGTCGTGGGTCAGGTGGCGCAGACCACCACCCACCTCGACAACGGTTGCCTCGTAGCCGTGCGCCGCGATGGTCCACTGCTCGCCGCTCGGGGCGGGGAGGTCGTTGAGGGTGCTCACGTCGGTCAGGCTAACGGCCCTGGCAGGGGTGGGCCCACCGCACACTCCGACCCGGGACCGGGCAGGACCGGGCCCACCCGAGTGTCCGTCACACCCTGTCACGTGTGGCCTTCGGCGGCGGGGTGCGCGAGACTGGCCCGGTGAATCCTTCGACCGCTATGGCCACCGTCCTCGTCGACGAACTCGTGCGCCTGGGCATCACCGACGTCGTCCTCGCGCCCGGCTCACGTTCCGCGCCGCTCGCCTACGCGGTGGCGCGGGCCGACGCCGCGAAGAAGTTGCGCCTCCATGTGCGCATCGACGAGCGTTCGGCCGGCTTCCTCGCCCTCGGACTCGCGAAGATCTCACGCAACCCGGTGCCGGTCATCACGACGAGCGGCACGGCCGTCGCGAACCTCCACCCGGCCGTCCTCGAAGCGCACCACGCGCAGGTGCCGATGATCGTCATGTCGGCCGACCGCCCCGCAGAGCTGCGCGACACAGGTGCGAACCAGACGACGGATCAGGTCAAGATCTTCGGCCAGGCCACGCGCTGGTTCCACGAGTTCGCCACGCCCGCCGAGCGTGAGGGGCAGAACACCGTGTGGCGCTCGGTCATCGGTCGTGCGGTCGCGCACGCCGCGGGAGTGCCCACCGGCGACGCCGGACCGGTCCACCTCAACCTGCCGTTCCGTGAGCCGCTCACCCCCGAGACCTCCGGCGACGAGACGTGGCCTGAGTCCCTCGAGGGCCGCGATCGTGGACGCCCGTGGCTGCAGTTGCGAGCCCCCGCCTCCCGCGTCGCCGTGGCGGACGGGCCGGGCATCGCCCCGGTGCCGCGCACCCTCGTCCTCATGGGCGACCTGCCCGACCCGCGCATGAGCGCGGAGATCGCCGAACTCGCGGACGCCGCCGGTTGGCCCGTCATCGCCGAGCCGTTCGGTGACTACCACCGTGGCCGTGCGATGCCGCACGGTTCGCTCATCCTCGCCTGCCACGACTGGCTGGACGAGCACCTGCCGGAGCGCGTGCTCGTCGCGGGTCGCATGACGCTCTCGCGTGACGTCGCCCTGCTGCTGCGCAACCCCGAGGTGACGGTCGAGATCATCACCGGATCGAACGCGTGGGCCGACCCCTCACACGTCGTCCAGCGGGTCCACGAGTGGGCCACGATCGCCCGTTCGCACGAGGTGGTCTCGGCATGCGCCGACCGTCGCTGGGCCAGCGCGTGGCGGATGGCGGGCCACCGCCTCACCCAGGTCGTCGGGCCGCTCGTCGCTGAGTCGTGGCCCTCCGGAATGTCCGCGACGTCGACCGTCGTGCAGCACCTGCCGGCCGACTCGGCGCTGCTCGTGGGTTCGTCGAACACGGCGCGCGACCTCGACCTCGGGCGTAACCCGCAGCAGATCGCTCGCAAGGTGTCCGCGGTCGGCAACCGTGGCCTGTCCGGAATCGACGGGCTCGTCTCGACGGCCATGGGCATCGCACTCGCGCACGGGCGGCCGAGCTTCGCCCTCATGGGGGACCTCACGTTCCTGCACGACAGCAACGGGTTGCTGCTCGGCCCCGGCGAGCCACGCCCCGATCTCACCATGTTGTCATCAACGACAACGGCGGGGGCATCTTCGGCACCCTCGAACAGGGCCGGCCGGAGTTCGCCGAGCACTTCGAACGCGTCTTCGGTACGCCGACGGGCGCCGATCTCGAGCTGGCGTGCCAGGCGCGCGGCGTCGAGTACACCCGGGCCACCTCGCGTGAGCACCTCATCGATCTCGTCTCGAACCCGCGGCCGGACGTCCAGGTGGTCGAGGTGACGGTCGATCGCAGCGGTGAGCGTCTCGGCCGCCGCAATCTCGTGTCCGCTGCCATCGAGGCCGTCGCCGGTGCCGAGGAGATGCCGACGCGGTTCGAGCGTCGCTGAGCGCCGGCCCGGACGCGCTCGGTGTGCGTCAGGCGATGAGGTTGGCGGCGACGGTGGCGCCGAACTCGCGGGCCTCGGCGAGGTCGACGTCGCTCAGTTCGCCGAGGCGTTCGTACGGTTCGGCGACCAGACGAAGGTCGAGCCCGGTGGTGATGGCGTCGAGGGCACGACGCGCGCCGGTGGCGTCGCTGCGTCCGTGAACCCAGTAGGAGAAGGGGCGGCGCGCCACCTCCTCGAGCAGGTCGTCGTACGTCGAGTCGAAGCTGTGCTTGAGTGCGCCCGAGATGTAGCCGAAGTTCACCGGCGTGCCGAAGAGGTAGCCGTCGGCGTCGAGGTAGAGCTGCGGATCGGTGGCCTCGAGGGCTGCCACGGCGTGCACGTCGACCTCGTCGGCGAAGAACTCGGGATCGCTCGCACCCGCGAGCACGGCGTCGCGCAACGCAACGGTGGCAGGCGTCGGGGCGTGTGTGATGACGAGGAGTTGCTTCATCCCTCGACGGTAGCGGCGATCAGCGCAGCGCTTCGCGCATCGGTGCGAGTTTGGCGACCGACTCGGCCACCTCGCTCACCGGATCCGAGCCCTCGACGATGCCGCAGCCGGCGAACAGGCGGATGCGGCACGGGTTCTCGATGTCGATCTGGCCGCTGCGCAGGGCAATGCCCCACTCGCCGTCACCGCGCGCGTCGATCCACCCGACGGGCCCGGCGTACCGGCCGCGGTCCATGTGTTCCAGCTCGTCGATGACGAGGGCGGCCTCGCGCGTCGGCGTGCCGCATACGGCAGCCGACGGGTGCAGCGACGCCGCGAGCGTGAGCGACGACGCGCCGTCGGTGAGAGCCCCGGAGACGTCCGTCGCGAGGTGCATGACGTTCGGCAGGTGCAGCACGAAGGGAGCGTCGGGCACGTTCATCGAGGAGCAGTGCGGCCGCAGCGCGGCCTCCACCGAACGCACGGCGAACTCGTGCTCGACGAGGTCCTTCGAACTGCGCGCGAGGCTCGCCGCGAGAGCCAGGTCGTGATCGTCGGAACCGGTGCGCCGGATCGTTCCGGCGAGCACACGCGAGGTGACGAGGCCCTTGTCCGAGCGCACGAGCAGTTCCGGCGTGCCGCCGACGAGCCCGTCGACGGCGAACGCCCACGTGTCGCGGTAGGCGGTGGACAGGCGGGCGAGGAGCCAGCGCGGGTCGATGTCGGCGTCGGCGGTGTGGATCTCGTCGCGCGCGAGGACGACCTTGTCGATGCGTCCGGCGCGGATGTACTCGATGGCGTCTCCGACAGCGCCACGCCACTGCGCCGGCGACAGCGCCCCGTCGGTGCGCTCCACGCCGGTGGGGGCCTCGGCGGGCTTCACCTCCGGCAACTGGTCGGTGGTGCGGTTGATCGTCGTCAGCCACGCGTGGCCGTCACGCCGACCGACGATCATCTCCGGCACGACGAGCGCAGCGCCTTCGTCGGAGGAGTTGCGGAAGCTGAACGAGCCGAAGCCGACGAGGCCGGTGCCCGGTCGTTCCACCTCGTCGACGACGTCGGCTGCGGCGACGAGGGCGTCCCACCACTCCTCGGCGTCGGCGAAGCGAGCGTCGCCGGAGGTGGAAACGGCTGCCGCGCGTCCCCAGCCCACGAGCCCTTCCTCGCGCCGAACCCAGGACATGACGTCCTCCGCGGGGCGCCTGCGGGGATGAGGCCGACGAGGTCACCGGGGTCGGTGAGCTCGTACGTGCGTACGCGCAGACGCGGCGTGGCGGCGGGACGGGCTTCGTTCACAATGGATCAGCCTAAGGCGCGCTTCGGCCCAGGCGGTGACGGGTGCGAGAATGCAGGCATGAATCGAGCAGGCCTGGACAAGCGACCCTCCGACGTGGCGCGCATGTTCGACGACGTGGCGGCACGCTACGACCTCATGAACGACGTGCTCTCCCTCGGTCAGGACCGTCGCTGGCGCAAGCAGGTGCTCAAGGCGCTGGCTCCCCGGCCCGGTCAGGTCGTGCTCGACATCGCCGCCGGAACCGGCACGTCGTCCGAGCCCTTCGAAGCCGCGGGAGCGCACGTCGTGCCCGCCGACTTCAGCCTCGGCATGCTGCGCGAGGGAAAGAAGCGCCGCGCCGACATGGCCTTCACCGCCGCGGACGCGACGAAGCTGCCGTTCGCCGACGCCTCGTTCGACGCGGTGACGATGAGCTTCGGCCTGCGCAACGTTGTCGATGTCGACGGCGCCCTCGCCGAGTACGCCCGCGTGACGAAGCCCGGTGGCACCCTCCTCATCTGCGAGTTCAGCCAGCCGACGAACGGTGCCTTCCGCAAGATCTACGGCGAGTACCTCATGCAGGCGCTCCCGCCGGTGGCGCGCGCCGTCAGCTCCAACCCGGAGAGCTACGTCTATCTCGCCGAGTCCATTCAGGCCTGGCCGGCGCAGCGTGAACTCGCCACGCGCATCAAGGCAGCAGGCTGGGGCGACGTCGAGTGGCGCAACCTCTCGGGTGGCATCGTCGCGCTTCACCGCGCGGTGAAGCCTGCGGCGGCGAAGGGACAGAAGAACCAGCCGAAGTCCAAGGGCGGGGCGGCGTGAGCGACACCTCGAACCTCACGCCGGGCACCGGTGTGAACAGCGCAGACGCATCCGAGCGCGCCGACGTCATCGTCGTCGGCGCCGGCCCCGGCGGTTCGACGATGGCCGCGTACCTCGCGGACGCGGGCCTCGACGTCCTGCTCCTGGAGAAGACGCGCTTCCCGCGCGAGAAGGTCTGCGGTGACGGCCTCACGCCGCGCGCCGTCAAGGAACTCGACCTGCTCGGCATTCCGACCCCCGAGAGCGAGGGGTGGATCCGCAACAAGGGGCTGCGCCTCGTGGGCCGCGGTATGCGGTTGCAGGTCGACTGGCCCGAGGCGTCCGGCTTCCCGACTTACGGCCTCGTGCGCACCCGCCAGGACTTCGACGACATCCTCGCGCGTCACGCGGTGAGCAAGGGTGCCCGTCTCCTGCAGGGTGTCAATGTCACCGAGCCGCTGCGCGAGGGCTCGCAGGTCGTCGGTGTCAGGGCCAAGCTCCTCGGTGAGGACGGCCGTGCCACGGGGGATACGGCCACCTACCGCGCCCCGCTCGTCGTCGCGGCTGACGGCAACTCGAGCCGTTTGGCGCTCGCCGTCGGGCGAGAGAAGCGCGAGGACCGCCCCATGGGCGTCGCAGTGCGCGGCTACTACACGAGCCCCCGCACGCACGACGACTACCTCGAGAGCTGGCTCGAGCTGCCCGGACGTGACGAGCACGGGCGCGAGGTCCTGCTCCCGGGCTACGGCTGGATCTTCGGCGTCGGCGACGGCACCTCGAACGTCGGCCTCGGCATCCTCAACACCTCCAAGGCGTTCGGGCGCACCGACTACCGCGAGGTGCTCAAGCGCTGGGTCGCGCAGATGCCGGCCGAATGGACCTTCACCGACGAGACGCTCGTCGGCGACCTGCGCGGCGCAGCCTTGCCCATGGGTTTCAACCGGACGCCGCACTATGCGGACGGCCTCATGCTCGTCGGTGACTCGGGCGGCATGGTCAACCCGTTCAACGGCGAAGGCATCGCCTACGCCATGGAGGCCGCACGCCTCGGAAGCGAGGTCGTCGCGAATGCCTTCACCCGTGGCCGCCATGACGACGCTGCCCGCGAACGCGTCCTCGAGACCTACCCCAAGGTGATGAAGGACGCCCTCGGTGGGTACTTCACCCTGGGGCGTCACTTCGCCACGATCATCGGCAACCCGCAGCTGATGAAGCTCGCCGTGACATACAGTTTGCCGCGGGAAGACCTCATGAAGCTCGTCGTCCGGGTCATGGCGAACCTCGCCGACCCGAAGGGCACGAGCACTACCGACCGCCTGTACAGCGCCCTGACGCGCATCACGCCCAGCGCGTGAGCGACGACGAAAGAGTGAACCGATGACATCCCCTGCCGCTGCGGTCGTGCCCGAGGCGTCGGACGAACTGACGCAGCGCCTCGCCGACGGTCTCGTGCGCGTCAACGACCGCCTCGACGAGGTCGTCGATCACGACAGCCCCCTCGTCAAGGAGGCGAGCCACCACCTCGTCGACGCCGGGGGCAAGCGTTTTCGCCCGCTGCTCACGTTGCTCACCGCCGAACTCGGCACGGGCGCGAGCAACGAGGTGGTCGATGCCGCCGCCGCTGTCGAACTGACGCACCTCGCCTCGCTGTACCACGACGACGTCATGGACGAATCCGACCTGCGTCGCGGGGTGCCGAGCGCCAACTCGGTGTACGGCAACTCCACGGCGATCCTCGTCGGCGACCTGCTGTTCGGCAAGGCCTCCGAGCTCGTCGCTCACCTCGGCTCCGAGGCCGTGCTCCTACAGGCGCGTACCTTCGTCCGCCTGTGTTCAGGCCAGATCGAGGACGAGCGTCAGGCTCCTGACGGCGAAGACCCCATGGCCTATTACCTGCGTGTGCTCGCCGACAAGACCGGTGTGCTCATCGCGGCCGCCGCGCAGTACGGCGCCATGTTCTCCGGCTGCGACGCGCGCGTCATCGACCTGCTCGGCCGATACGGCGAACTCGTTGGCCTCGTCTTCCAGCTCTCCGACGACATCATCGACATCACGAGCGACGCCGAGACGCTGGGCAAGATGCCCGGCACCGATCTGCGCGAGGGCGTGGCGACCCTGCCGACGTTCTACGTCAACGCCTCGAACGACCCGGCCGACGAGCGGCTCAAGGAGCTCCTCGCGCGCCCGTTGGTCGACGACGCCGAGCACGCCGAAGCCCTTGAGCTGTTGCGTCGTCACCCCGCGATCGACAAGGCACGTGAGCACACTGCCTCGCTGGCTCGTGAGGCGGCTGCGCTCATCGACGAGTTGGGCGAAGGTGACGCGCAGACGGCTCTCAAGGCGCTACCGATGAGCGTCGCGTCGCGTTCCGCCTGAACCCGCGAGACGCGTCACGCAGTCCGATAGTTGAAAGATGAAGGTGTTTCTTGCGTCGGGTCACGCGTCCTCATGAGGGAGTAGGGTCGCAAGCATGCCTCGGTTGGACATCGACACGCGCAGGACGCAGCTCATCGACGCTGCCATCCGCATCGCGCTCCGTGACGGCCTCGACAACACGACGGTGCGGCGCATCGCGACGGAGGCGGGTGTCTCGCTCGGAACGGTGCACTACTGCTTCGACAACAAGCGGGCCCTGCTCGAAGCAGTCGTCGAGACCCTCCTTCAGCGTGAGGTCGACGCAGCCGAGTTCGACCTGCCCGACGGCGCCACCCCCGTCGACGCCATCAAGCAAGCCTTCCGGTACTACTGGACCTTGAGTGGTGCCCAGACCGAGCGGCAGCGCCTGGTCTACGAACTGGTGGCCTACCTCGTGCGCCAGGAGGCTCCGGGTCCGGAGCTCGCGCAACGCATCTTCGCGAACAAATACGAGGTCGTGCGCGGCTTCCTCGAACTGTTCCAGAAGAAGGGGGAGGCCGAACTCGGTCTGCCCGCCGATCTCATCGCCCGGATGACTGTTGCCATGACGGACGGCGTCGCTCTCGCGTGGCTCGCGGACGGGGATGACGAGAAGGCCCTCGAGGTTCTCGACAGCTTTGCAGAGATTCTCGCGATGACCCAGACATGACCTCCGTGTTCGACGCCCCCATCGATGCAGGTGAGGGGCCGCAGTTCGTCGTCGATCAAGGCGTGCTGCGTGAGAACTTCGAGAAGTTGCGTCGCGCCGCCGACGGTGTGCCGCTCCGGCTCGCGAGCAAGTCGGTGCGCGTGCGCTCGATCCTCGAATGGGGCCTCGAGCAGGACGGGGTCTGCGGTCTGCTCGTCTACTCGGCGGCCGAGGCGCTCTGGCTCGTCGAGAACGGCGCCCACGACGTCGTCATCGCCTACCCGAGTGTTGACATGGCGACGATGGCGATGGTTGCGCAGAACGACACCGCCCGCCGCGAGATCACGTTCATGGTGGACCTTCCCGAGCACCTCGAGATGATCGGGCGGATCGGACGCGGGCATGGGTGCGAGTTGCGTGTGAGCCTCGACGTCGACGCGTCCCTGCGGATCGGGCGCCTCTCACTCGGCGTCCACCGATCGTCGGTGCACACCGCCGAAGAGGCCGGAGAATTCGCGCGCCTCGCCTCCGAGACCGAGGGTGTGCGCCTCGTCGGCATCATGATGTACGAGGCCCAGGTGGCCGGCGTCGCCGACGCCACCCCCGTGCACCGTCTCATCAAGCGCCGCTCCGTGCAGGAGCTGGAGGTGCGTCGCGGTGCGGTGCGTCGGGCCGTCGAGCAATACGCCGACCTCGAGTTCGTCAACGGTGGCGGAACCGGCTCGGTGCACCTGACCGGAAACGACGGTGTCGTCACCGACATCGCTGTGGGCTCGGGACTGTTCACCTCGACGTTCTTCGACAACTACCGCGATCTGACCACCAAGGCGGCCGCTTACTTCGTCTCGCCGGTCGTGCGGCGTCCGTCCGAATCCGTCGTCGTCACGTTCAGCGGCGGCTACCTCGCCTCCGGTGTCGGTCACTCGTCGCGTATGCCCACCCCGGTGTGGCCCGAGGGGTTGAGCTATTTCGGTCAGGAGGGCCCGGGGGAGGTGCAGACCCCGTTGCGTGGCCCCGGAACGCGTGGGCTCGCGATCGGCGACAACGTCTGGTTCCGCCACACCAAGGCGGGCGAGGCGTGCGAGCGTTTCGACAGCGTTCACGTCGTGGAGGGTGGGCGCGTCATCGAGACGGTGCCCACGTATCGAGGGGAAGGCAAGAACTTTGGCTGAGTGGAGCAACTGGGCGGGCAACGTCACGGCGACGCCGTCACGCGTCGTCTCGCCGAGCGATACTGCCGCGATGGCGGAGCTCGTGCGTGAGAGTACTGCGGCTGGACGCAAGGTTCGCCCCGTCGGTGCCGGCCACTCGTTCACTCCCATCGCGCAACCGGTCGACACCCAGGTGCGTCTCGACGCGATGTCGGGCATCGTCTCGGTCGACGAAGCGACGAACCGCGTGCGCGTCAAGGCGGGCACCCACCTGTACGAGCTCGTCAACCTGCTCGCCGACCGCGGCCTCGCGCTCGCGAACATGGGCGACATCGACCGTCAGACGATCTCCGGCGCCGTCTCCACCTCGACGCACGGCACGGGCCTCGCGTGGACCGGCTTCGGCGGTACTGTCGTCGGCGGCGAGATGGTCACGGGCATCGGCGACGTGCTGCGCTGGAGCGAGGGCGGCGAGAACAGCGACCTCGTGCCGGCGCTCGGCGTCACGCTCGGAGCACTCGGTGTGCTCACCGAGGTGGAGCTGCAGTGCGTGCCCGCGTTCACCCTCTCGGCCGTCGAGCGTCCCTCGACGATGACCGAGGAACTCGCCGTGCTCCCCGCGGCCCTCGCCGAGACCGATCACTACGAGTTCTACTGGTTCCCGCACACCGACAAGGTGATGACGAAGCGCAACACGCGCGGCGCCGGCGATGCCCCGACGAAGCCGTTGGCGCAGTGGCGCCACAAGCTCGACGACGAGTTCCTCTCCAACACGCTCTTCGACGCGATCTGCCGCCTGAGCGTCGCTCGCCCGAACCTCACGCGCCGGATCAACAACGTCTCGGCGCGGGCCCTCTCGGCGCGAGAGTTCAGCGACGTCAGCCACAGCGTCTACGCCTCACCGCGCACCGTGCGTTTCCGCGAGTCGGAGATGGCTGTGCCGGTCGAGGCGGCCGAGTCGATCCTGCGTGATCTTCAGGCCTGGGTGGAGCGCACCAACGAGCCTGTCGCCTTCCCCGTCGAGGTGCGCTGGACGGCCGGCGACGACCGCTGGATGTCGACCGCCTACGGCCGCGAGAGCTGCTACATCGCCATCCACCACTACGTGAAGGCCGACCACCGGACGTACTTCAAGTACTTCTGGGACATGGCGCGCGCCCACGAGGCGCGCCCGCACTGGGGCAAGATGCACGACTACGACGCTGAGTACCTGCGCACCGTCTACCCGAAGTTCGACGACTTCGTGGCGCTGCGCGAGCGCTTCGACCCGCAGCGGGTCTTCACGAACGCCTACCTCGACCAGGTGCTCGGCGCCTGACGCTGCCCTCAGGCTCTCCGGCCGGCCCCGCCTCGACCTCGGTCTAGGTGGGGTCGGCCGCTGACGTCTCCAGGGGCGTCGCGCGGCGCGCTCGCCGGGTTCGCCGGGCTTGGGCGAGGGAGTCGGCCGTGAGGACGACGAGGGCGATCCAGACGAGGCCGAAGCCCACCCAGCGTCCGGCGCTCATCGTCTCGCCGAGCACGAGCACGCCGCACAGCAGTTGCATGACCGGCGTCATGAACTGCAGGAGCCCGATCGTCGAGAGTGGGATACGGCGCGCTGCGGCGGCGAAGAGCAGCAGCGGGATGGCGGTGGCGACGCCCGACAGGGCGAGCAGCACGGGGTGCCACGAGCCGTTACCGGACCACGTGCTGCGCCCCGTGGCGCCGAGCCACACGAGCATGACCGCCGCGAACGGAGCGAGGACGACCGTTTCTGCGGTGAGCCCCTCGAGCGCGGTGAGGCGCCCGCCGACACGCTTCTTCATCAGCCCGTACGCCGCGAAGCTGAGGGCGAGGCCGACGGAGATCCACGGCGGGCTGCCGTAGTCGACGGCGAGGTACACGCAGGCGATGACACCGATGGCCACGGCGAGCCACTGCATACGACGTAGCTTCTCGCCGAGCACGAGCACCCCCAGCATGACGGTGACGAGCGGGTTGAGGAAGTAGCCGAGCGCGGCTTCGGTGACGTGTCCCGTCGTCACGGCGAGGACGTAGACGACCCAGTTGATCGCGATGAGCACCGCTGCGATCGAGATGGCGCCGAGGCGTTTGAGATCACCGAACAGGCTCCTGAGGAAGCCGAGATGACGTGTGACGCCGAGCAGGACGACGCACAGCAGGAGCGTCCACAGGATGCGGTGGGCGAGGATCTCCCACGGCCCGGCAGGGATGAGGGCGTGGAAGTAGAGCGGGAACATGCCCCACGCGAGGTACGCGAGGAAGCCGTAGAGCGTGCCCTTGCGTGTCTCGTCCTCGTTGCTCACGAAGCCCGTCCCTTCATCACCCCGTGGCTCCGGTTTCGGGGCGAGACCTCATTCGATCACGCCGCCCGAACCGGCCGACGGGGGTGTTCACGCTGCGGCCTCAGCCGTCATGCTCGCGCAGACGGTGACGCAGCCCGGAGGCGCGCAGGATCGGCGTCTCCACAGCGAGTTCGACGGCCTCGCGCGTGCCGACGACGGTGAGGCGCTCTGTCGCTCGGGTGAGAGCCGTGTAGAGCATCTCGCGGGTGAGCAGGCGCGAGCCGACCGGCGGCACGATGACGGTGACGTGCTCGGCCTGGCTTCCCTGGGCCTTGTGCACGGTCATGGCGTGCATCGTCTCGAGGTCGCCCAGGCGCCACGGCGAGAACGTGCGCACGCCGGAGGCGGTTTCCATCGCGGCCACAAGCGCGGTGCCCTGGCGGATGATGACGCCGCTGTCGCCGTTGAAGAGCCCGAGGGCGCGGTCGTTCTTCGTCACGATGACCGGGCGCCCCACGTACATGGCGTACGGCGTGACGTCGGGGAACCGCTCGGCGAGGGCGTTCTCGATGAGACGGTTCCACCGCGCCACACCGAACGGCCCGGTGCGGTGCGCCGCGAGGAGCCGACTTGCGCGAAGCTGCGCGACAGCCGCCTCTGCGTTGCCCGTGGCCGCGACCTCGCGCAGCCGGGAAGCGGCCTCGACGAGGTGAGGCAGCATCGTGAGGTCGGGGGCGTCCGTCTCGAGGAACTCGACGCCGTCGTCCGGGCTGTCGACGGCTGCGAGCACACGCTCCGAGGACGGCGGGACAGTTCCTTCGCCGCCGTCGGGATGGTCGCCGGTCGGCTGCGCGAAGGCCTCCGCCACCGCTGCGCGACCCTGCGTGAGGCGGTGGTGCGTGGCGAGCCGGATCACTCCGGTGTCGAGCCCGGCGACGAGGTCGCCGAGCACGGAACCCGCCTCGACGCTCGCGAGCTGGTCCGGGTCGCCGACGAGCACGAGGCGCGTGTTCGGCCCGAGCGCTTCGAGCAGGCGTGCCATGAGGCTGAGCGAGATCATCGACGCCTCGTCCACGACGACGACATCGTGCGGGAGCGGATTGCCCCGACCGTGGACGAACCGTTGGGAGTTGGTGCGGTCGTAGCCGAGCAACCGGTGGAGCGTGAGCGCGTCGTGGTCGGCGAGCACGTCCGCTTCGCGCAGCGATTCGGCCATGCGTGCCGCGGCCTTGCCCGTGGGGGCAGCGAGTGCGATGCGTGTCGTGTCGCCGAGGGCTGCTCGGGCGGCCACGAGCATCGCAGCGACCGTGTAGGTCTTACCCATGCCGGGACCACCGGTGAGGACCGTCGTTGCGGACGTGAGTGCCGAGTCCACTGCGGCGCGTTGGGCGTCGTCGAGGGCGCCCCCTTCGAGAGCCGCACCTGCGCGCCGGAGAGCGTCGTCGTCGACGGGCGCAACACCGCGTGAGCGCAGGAGACCGGCGACGATCACCTCGTCGCGGTAGTAGCGATCGAGGTACGCCAAGCCGTACTCGAGGTGCACGACACCCTGCCCGACGAGGGGACCGGTGCGCAGGTCGTCTGCCAGCTGGTGCGACGACGGTGGCGCGACGATGTCGGCGAGCGTGATGGTCGGTGCCTCGGTGTCGTCGTCGAGCGAACGGTCCCGTTCGGGTGTGAGGCGGCCGATTTCGTCGAGTGCGAGCGCGCTGGAGCCCTCGCGCACGGCGCGCACGGTCAGCGCGAGCGTGGCGATCTGCCACGTGTCGGTCGGCGCGTCGACGAGCCGGGCGACGCGGCTCGCGACAAGGGCATCGCCCTCGGTGACGAACGCCGCCGCCCTGAGCGTTTCGAGCGGAGTGCCGTTCGGTGTGTCGCCGCCCGGCTCTGCGGAACGCTCGCCGGGTGTGGTCGGCAGCTGCGTGTCGGTCATCGGACACCACCTGCCCGTACCCCGTCGACGGCGTCGGACAGCGCGACGACGAGTGTCGCCGGCGGCCGCCAGGTGAAGACTCCGCACGGCGTGCCGTTCTCGCGCGGCGTGTCGGGGCCGGCCATGCCACGGACGTAGAGGTACATCACGCCTCCGAGATGCTCGTCGGGGTTGTAGCCGGGCAGCCGCCAACGCAGGTAGCGGTGCAGCACGACGGAGTACAGGATCGCCTGCAGCGGGTACGACGAGTGGTTCATCGCCTCGACGAGCCGCGACGGCGCGTAGTCGGCCAGCGTCAGCGCCGCGTCGACATCGCCGAGTCGGTTGGTCTTGTAGTCGACGACGAAGTAGCGGCCACCATGACGGAAGGTGAGGTCGATCGAACCCGTGAGGTAGCCGCGCAGGAGCTCCTCGCCGAGTGCCGAGGTATCGAGCTGATCCGCATAGGTGCGCAGGGGGTCGCCTTCGTCGAGGTGCTCGCGCAGGAGCGGAGCGAAAGCGCGCAACGTCGAGGACGGGTGGGGCTCCTCGCCTCCGGAGAGAGGGAGTTCGAAGTCCATCTCGGGCAGTCGATCGGTGGAGACGATGTCCCGCAGCGTCACGTCGTCGGCCAGGGGGCCGAAGGGCGTGTGCACGACGGCGACGAGGGCGTCGGCGAGTGACTCGACCTCGACATCCGCGGGCCAGCGCATCTGCTGCTCGAGGATGTGGGCCCGCAGCTCGTCGCGCAGGTCCGCGGCCTGGAAGTCAGCCTCCTCGAGCACGCCGTGGACGAGGGAACCGAACGTCGCGCCCATCGGCTGATTCGCCATGGGGGAGGAGATCTCGCTGCCCGGCATGTCCGGGGACGGCGGCGTCGCGAGTTCGACGTCGGCGTCCTCGTCGAGGCGGACGGCGAGGTGCTCGGGTTCGCTTGTCACACCACCGAGGGCGGCGAGTTCGTCGGCGGCCTCACCGGCGGCGGAGAGCGCCGAGTAGGACGTACGGCGCCAGGCGCGATCGACGTCCGCGTCGTCGAAGGTGTTCACCGCAAGCCGCGCGTCACCCCGCCTGACCGTGATGTGCGGAGGAACGGTGTTGGGGTCGATTTCATGGACGGTGAACGCGCCGTGCTTCGCCCAAGCGGCAAAGACCTCGCGGACCCGGTCCACCTTGGGGGTGCCGTTCTGTTCCGTGGTGGTGAGCCACTTCTCGGATGCTCCGTCGGCGCGCTCCTGAAGGAGCGCATCGAGGGCCTCGGGGCCGTTGGCCTGCCCGAAGAGCAACCGGTGCAGGGCGCTCTTGGACGTGTTCTGCTTCGTGCCGGCCCACCACAGGACGAGGCCGCTCTGCGCCCGCGTCATCGCGACGTACGCCAGACGCATCTCCTCCCCGGTGTTCTCCTCCGTGGCCTCGGGAGCGTTCACCGTCGCGGGGTCGAAGGACAGCTCCCGGCGGTTGTTGCGGTGCACGACCCCCGGAGTCTTGGTCGGCTGGTCGTACCGGTCCCACAGCGTCGGGGCCAGAACGATGGGGTATTGCAGACCCTTGCTGCTGTGGATGGTCGACAACGTGACGGCGAGGGCGTCGGAGTCGAGGCGCATGATGCGTGCGTCGGCGGTTGCTTTGGCGTCCTGTGCGCTCTGCTCCTGCAGCCAGGCGACGAGCGAGGAGATGCCGGCCCGGGCCGACATCTGCCGGGCCGTGAGCAACTGGGCGCAGTGTTCGATGTCGGTGACGTCGCGTTCTCCGCCGGTGCGGCGCAGGAGGCGGGCGAGCATGCCGCGCGCACGTAGCGCGTCGACGATGCCAGGAACGCCGCCGGAATGGAACCGCGCCAGCACCATGGCGACGAGTTCGGCTGCCTCGTCGACGCCCGAGTCGTCGATCGCGTCGAGGCGCTCGGCGGACCACCCGACGAGCGGCGTGAGGCAGGCGGCCCTGACCCGCTCGGGGCGGTGCGGTTGCTCGAGTGCCATGAGCAGTTCGAGCCACCACTGGCCGGCGGAGCTGCGCAGCACCGACTCGCTCGACATCATGACCGCCGGAATGCCCAGCTCGCGCAGGTACTCGCGGACCTCGACGAGCTGACTGTTGGTACGGCACAGGACGGCCAGGTGATGGGGAGCGAGGGGCTCCCCGTCGAACGCCGTTCCCCCGGCGAGAAGCTGCGCGGCCTTCGCTGCGACGTCGCGCAGCACGATGGAGCGGGCCAGTCCGACGGCCAGCCCGGACTCGGGAACCCAGCGCAGTTCGACGGGGGCGTCAGCCTGCCCTGGCTGTCCGCCGAGGCGTGAGGTGTGCTGGGCCGCGTCGACGCGGTGCGTCACGATGCCGGGTGAGAGCTGGACACCAGCCATCAGTGTCTGCAGGCTCTCGACGAGCGGAGCGTCGCTGCGGTAGTTCGTCGGCAGCGTGAAGGAGTTGACGGCCGTTTTCGCTGCCGACAGGTATGTCTGTACGTCGCCACCGCGGAAGGCGTAGATGGCCTGTTTCGGGTCGCCGACGAGGATGAGTGAGCGGCCCTTCTCGCCGAATGCGCGGGAGAAGACCTCCCACTGGACCGGGTCGGTGTCCTGGAACTCGTCGACGAGGACGACGCTCCAGCGCTCCCTCATGCGATCACGTGCGGGGGAATTCTCGTCGTTGAGCGCCGAGCGCAGCTGGGAGAGCAGGTCGTCGTACTCGAGGATGCCGCCGCGGCGCTTGCGGCGTGCGTACTCCTCCCGCACGGCACGGCTGAAGGTGATCGCGGTCTCGAGGTGCGCCGGCGGCGGAACCGGGCCGATCTCTGCGGTGCTGTTGTCCAGCGTGGCCTTCGCGTATTTCTGTGTTTCCTCGTAGTCGAGGGTGAAGTTCGCTTCCTTGCTGAACCGGAGGAAGACGTCGTCGACCACCTCCTGGCGCAGGGTCTCGGTGTCCTCGACGAGCGTGGCGTACGGGTCCGAGTCGCCCGCGACGCCCAGACTCTTGAGCACGTAATGGCAGAACTGGTGGATCGTCGCGATGGTGGCGGAGTCGAACGTTGCGAGCGCTCGGGCCAGACGGGCCCGGCGCTGATCCACCGCCTCGGCGCCGCCGCCGCGCAGCGCCGTGACGAGTTCGTCGTCGTCATCGCCGGCTGGTGCGCCGAGGCGGTGCAGCGTGTCCTCGAGCTGGCCGCGGACGCGTTCACGCAGTTCCTGGCTCGCGGCGCGCGAGAACGTGACGACGAGAAGCTCGTCGAGGGGGAGTTCCTCCTCGGCCACGAGCCGGGTGACGAGCGCGGCGAGGGTCCACGTCTTGCCCGTGCCGGCGCTGGCTTCGATGAGTGTGGTGCCCTCCGGGATGGGAGCGGTGATGCTGAACGGCTGCATGACGTTCGGCACGGTGTCGGGCAGCGCGGGCTGGTATCCGCTCATGACGAGAGCTCCTGACGGTGGTCGACGATGGGGCCCCACAGGCGCGGCGCCAGCAGCGTGAAGCGCCCCTCCGCGTCCAGGCGAGCGAGGCTGGCTCGCCCCTCGAAGACACGGCTCCACCACTCGTTGGCGTCTTCCCGGGTGTACTCGTAGCTGCTCTCCCACTCCCGACGAGCCTTCATGAGGCCGCGCTCCACGGCCTTCGCCTCGTTCGGGTTGGCGCTGCGCATCGCGGCACGGTAGCCCTCCACGTACGCAAGGCCGGTCTTGGCCGGGACCGGTAACGGAGCGCGCAGCCCGTAGCCGCGGTTGAGGACGAGTGAGACGAGGCTCTCGCGCGCTTCGGCCGAGTCGACCGTGAGAACGCACGAGCCGCTCCTTCCGCGAACCGCAGCCCGCCAGGTTCGGTCGGGGAAGCAGGCGGCCAGGGCGAGCACTTTGACCCACCCCGAAGCGAGGTGCCGGGCGTTGACGCTGCCGTAGTTGACCACCTGGATCTCGTCGCCGATGACCCCCGGCACCACACCGGTGAGACGCACCGAGGTGCTGGGCGCGCCCTCGGCGCTCGGCGGCAGGGCGAGATCGAGGTGGATGTCGTGCGACGTGCGGTCGCCCGGGGGGAGACCCTCGAGAACGCCACGCACCTGCCTCTCGATGGTGGCCGCGTCGTTGCGGCCCGCCTTGAGAAGGTCCGGAGGCAGACTGCCTCGGCGCCTCTCGTCGGCCAGCGCACGATCCAGAGCTCGGCCGGAGAGCACCTGGCGCAGAACGCGGTCACCGACGGCCCACTTTTCAAGGGGATCGAGCTGGATCGGTAGACCGTCCTCGACTTCCTCGGCCTCGTAGGTGACGCCGATCTGCAGGCGCGAGCGCAGGAAGGTGCGTGCAGGGTTCTCGAGGAACGACGTGAGGTCGTCGAGTGTGACGTCGGTCGGGGGTGCGGGCGCGAGCGGTTCGGAGAGCAACGCCGGGCGGGGCAGAGGGTCGGCGTGGAACTCGCGCAGGGCCCGGGCTCCCTGGAGCGCGGCGGCGTCGTAGGAACCGCCGGGCAGGGGGGAGGCCTCGACGAAGTTGCGTTCGTCGAACGCCTGAAGGGGGTGCAGGTGCTCGAACGGCGCCCCCTCGTCCGCACTCTGGGCCGTGTTCTGGGCAGGGGATTCGCCCGTGCCGGTCCGAGCGGCCGCCGAGATGATCTCCTGCAGCGGGACGGCCGGTGGGCGGCGGGTGCCGTCACGCTCGTCGAAGCCGGAGTAGAACGCGATGAAGTGATGCTGTGCCGCCATGAGGGCGTCGAGCAGGAGCTGCCGGTCCTCACTGCGGGCATCGCGTTCGCCGACGAGTGGGTGGCGGGCCAGGACGTCGTCGCCGTCGACGACCTGGGCGCGCGGGAACGTGTCGTCGTCGAGACCGAGCAGGACGACAGCCTTGTGCGGCACCGAGCGCATGGGCGTGAGCGTGCAGACACTGACGGCCCCGTTGCGGAAGTTGCTGCGCGTGCGGCGCGGACCCCAGCGCTGCTCCAGCATGACGCGCACATCGGTGATGCGAAGCGCGGCACCCGATGCGGAGCCGGTTTCGAGGAACGACAGTTCGCGTTCGAACTCGGCGCGCTGCCAGGCCATGTCACGAGCGGGTGCAGCGACGGCGAGCACGTTGCGCCGCAGCCACGCGAACCACTCCTCGGGAGTGAAGCTCGCCCGCGGCAGGGCGGGGTCGACGGCGCTCACGCGGCGGATCTCCCACGCCGCTTCGCTCACCTTCGTGAGGAGGGCGACGAAGGCCTCCGCGACGGCGATGTCGGAGCTTCCGAGATCGTCGACCGGGACGAATTGCGACGCCGCCGCGTCCGTGTCAGCGCTCATGGCGACGCCCAGGGCCAGCCGGTCGAGGGCCTGCGCCCAGGTGTTGTTCTCGAGGCCGCCGAGGCTGTACTCGCCGCGATGCCGGGCATCGAGACCCCAGCGAGCCTCCGTCGTGCGGACCCACCGGGCGATGCGTTCGAGCGCGTCGGTGTCGAAGCCGAACTTCTCGGCCACCGCGGGGAGCCCCGCGAAGTCGAGCACCTGCGAGGCGGTGACGCGGCTCGTCACGAGTTCGACGAGACGCTGCGCGGCTTCGGCCAGCGGGTTGGTGGCCGAAACGGCGCGGTCCGCCAGTTGCACGCGTAGACGCCGGCCGGGGTGGTGGTCGTGCTCGTCGACGGCCGCGAAGCTGGCCTTGATGAGCGGTGCGTACGTTTCCACGTCGGGGCACATGACGACGATGTCGCGCGGCTCGAGATTGCCGCCCTCGGCGCTCACGAGCCACAGGAGCGTCTCGCGCAGTGCTTCGACCTGACGGGCAGCCCCGTGGCACACGTGGATCTGCACCGAGCGATCGTCTTCGGGCACGCTCGGCACCGACGACGGCGCTCGGTCGGCGCGGATGTCGTCCTGCATGAGGGCGAGGCGGGTCGGCGTCGCCCGAGAGTCGTCGCGACTCTCCCCACCGCCAGAATCGGTGGCATCGACGACACTGCGTGCGAGCAGAGCCGCCTCGACCTCACGGATGTCACGGCCCAACGTGGCGAGCAGCGGATGCGCGGCCGCCTCGGCGCTCGCATCATCCCGGCGGGCGACGATGCCCTGCGGGTTCTCGGCCAGCGCGGCCCAGAGGGCCGGGCTCGGGTGCGGCAGCCACACGTGGACATCGCACACCTGCCCGAGGGCCTCGAGCAGGTCGAGCATGGCGGCCGGCATGCGCGTGTAGCCGAAGAAGGAGACGCGTTCCGGCAGGTCGCTCGGCGCCGTGCCCGCCCGCAGATCGGCGAGGGTACGGTCGAGGCGCTGGACGGGGGAGGCGTCGGCGCTGCCACGTGCCAGGACGCGCTCGACCACGGTGCGCCACAACGGGGCCTGCCACGCGAGATCAGGATCGACGAGACCGCTGTCTCGGCCTGCCTCCCAAGCACGCATGAGCTCGGGGCGGTCGTCGGCATACCGGGCGAACAGGCCGGCCACACGGCGCGCCACCGCGTAACGGCGCGACTGCCGGGCACGGTGCCACCACGGATCCTCACCCGCCCGCACCGCATCGGCACCGAGATGCCGCGCCAGAGCCTCGAAGCCCGAGCGTGAGACGCACTCGTCCATGGCAGCGAGCACCGCCCACGCGAGGCGGTCGGGGTGCCACGGATCGTCGTTCTCCCGCCCCAACAGGAGCGAGATGAAGGTGTGCGGTGTGCACACGTCGATCCCCGCGCAGACGCCGTCGTCACCGAGCGTGGCGCCGAGGCGGTGCGAGAGCCGCTGCGTCAGCCAGCGTTCGACGCCGGCCGAGGGAGCGACGACGAGCTCGCGGGCGAACACGTCGAGCGGTGCCTCGGCGAGCAGCTGCGCGAGCTGGTCGGCGAGGGCCGTGGGATCGTCACGACGATGCAGGATGAGGGCCACGTCGCGACACTAACGCGAGCCTCCGACAACCGCGCCGTTGCGCGAAAAACCTCCGCTCGAACGGTCTGGTGAACCACGGGCCCCTCGAGCCGGGCGGAGGGACGGCGCGTATGGTGCCACGCCCGATGTGTCTCACTGTGAAGACACGCACTCCCAGCCTTTCCGCCCCCGGCGAGTCGGCTCGCTAGGCTTGCCTGGTGAATTCCGGACTCCTGGGCTACCTCGTGGTGCTCGGCGTCACCCTCGGGGGCGTCGGTCTCTTCACGGCTGCCATGGTGGTTCGTCGAGTTCTGGCACCGCGAGCTCCGAGTGGGGCGAAGCTCGCCACGTACGAGTCGGGAGTCGACCCGAGCGGCGGCGACTGGCAGCAGTCGGGCTTCCGCTACGTGGCGTACGCGTTCCTCTATGTCGTCTTCGCGGTCGACGCCGTCTACCTCTTCCCGTGGGCGCTCGTGCTGCGCACCTCCGGGCTCGGCATCGCTTCGGTCGTCGAGATGGGCATCTTCATCCTCGTGCTTCTCGTCGGTCTGGCCCACGCCGCCCGTCGCGGCGTCCTGAGCTGGCTGTGAGGCGGGTGATCCGATGACGACCGATCTGCCCATGCCCACCGTGCGTCCGAGCGTCGGCGCCGTTCAGGAACACGCCCCCAAGCCGATGCGCCTCGTCCTCAACTGGGGTCGCCGGTACTCGCTGTGGGTCTTCAACTTCGGGCTCGCCTGCTGCGCCATCGAATTCATCGCCGGGTCGATGTCGCGTCACGACTTCATCCGCCTCGGTGTCATCCCGTTCGCTCCCGGCCCGCGGCAGGCCGACCTCATGGTCGTCTCCGGCACGGTGACCGACAAGATGGCTCCTGCCGTGCGGCGCCTCTACGACCAGATGCCCGAGCCGAAGTACGTCATCAGCTTCGGTGCGTGCTCGAACTCAGGTGGGCCGTACTGGGATTCGTACTCCGTGACGAAGGGCGTCGACCAGCTCGTGCCCGTTGATGTCTACGTGCCCGGCTGCCCGCCGCGCCCTGAGGCGCTGCTGCAGGGCATCGTCACGCTCCAGAACCAGATCGCTGAGGAGAAGGTGAGCAGCGAGGGCATCCTTGCCCGCCTCAACCCGTTCGCCGGCCGGGGGCGCACCGCCGCGTCGGTGCAGCGCCCCCTCGTGACGAAGCCCGCCGCACCCGAGGCGGAGACGGTGGCAGAGCCCGCGAAGGAAGGTGCGGCCACCGAGTCGAAGGCAACGCCCGAGCCCGCACCTGCGGACGCCAAGCCCGCCGGCAAGGCGAATCTCAGCGACGACGAGCGCGCCGCCCGCATCGCGGAAGCCCGCCGCAAGGCGCGAGAGCGCAAGGCGGAGAAGGACACCTCGCCGGCCGCCGGGGAAGGCGCGAGCGACAACGGCGGCAAGCCCGCCACGAAGACCGACCTCTCCGACGACGAGCGTGCGGCCCGCATCGCGGAGGCTCGTCGCAAGGCGCGTGAGCGCAAGGCCGAGCAGGAGAAGGCAGCACAGTCAGGCGGTACCGAGGAAACAGCCGCCGACGTGGCCCAGCCGGCCTCGAAGGCCGACGCTCCAGACGACGAGCGCGCCGCCCGCATCGCCGAGGCGCGCCGTAGGGCGCGTGAGCGCAAGGCGGAACAGGAGAAGGCTGCGCAGACGGGCGACCCCGAAAAGGCCCCCGACAAGGCACCGACGACGAAGGCCGACACCTCTGACGACGAGCGTGCCGCCCGCATCGCCGAGGCCCGCCGTAAGGCACGCGAACGTCGCGCCGCCGAGCAGGCGAAGACCGACGAGACCAAGACGGGGCCGACCAAAACGGAGCAGGCGAAGACCGACGAGGATGGTGAGGGATGACGCGCGACGTCCCCACCCACGACGTCGAGACGTCCGACTGGGTCGAAGCCCATGAGCGTCTGCGCTCGGAAGGCTTCACATTTTTCGACTTCCTCACCGCCGTCGACGAGAGCGACCGTGGCCAATCCGGTCCCTCCGACGGCAAGCCCGCGGGCTTCGACATCGTCACGCACCTGTACGACATCGCCGGCGGCGCTCGCCGCAGCATCCTCATGCGCACGCGCCTCGAAGTCGACGACCACGGTGCGGGCGCCCCGAGTATCGCCAGCCTCACCGGGCTGTGGCGCGGCGCGGCCTGGCACGAGCGCGAGACCTTCGAGATGTTCGGCATCGACTTCGCCGGCTTCGACGACGGCACCGGGCAGGGCGTGCGCAAGCTCCTGCTGCCCGCGAGTTTCACCGGTACGCCGCTGCGCAAGTCGTTCGTCCTCACGGCGCGTGCGAGCAAGGAGTGGCCGGGCATCAAGGATCCCGGTGAGTCCGGCGGCCGCGCGGGAGCCTCGAAGCGTCGCAAGGTCATGGCACCCGGCGTGCCCGACGAGACGTGGGGGCCGCGATGAGCGTCCTTGAGATCGTCCTGCGTAGCGTCGCCGTGCTCGTGTGCTTCATGGTGCTGCCGCTCGTGCTCGGCCAGGCCGAGCACAAGGTGATGGCCCACATGCAGGGGCGCCTCGGCCCGATGAAGGCCGGTGGCTTCCACGGATGGGCGCAGCTCATCGCGGACGGTGTGAAGTTCGCGCAGAAGGAGGACATCGTTCCTCGCGCCGCCGACAAGCCGGTCTTCCGCCTGGCGCCTGCAGTCTCGATGTTCAGCTACCTGCTCGCCCTCGTCGCCATCCCGTTCACGCCGTCCACCGTGGCCGGCGACCTCCCGGCGTCGCTCGTCTACGTGCTGGCCGTTTCCGGCATCGCCACTGTGGCGACGCTCATGGCCGGCTTCGGTTCGGGCAACAAGTACGCGATGCTCGGCGCGTTCCGTTCCGCCGCTCAGCTCGTCAGCTACGAGGTGCCGCTCATCCTCGCGTGCGCGTCGTTCGCGATGGCGGCAGGGTCGCTCTCGATCGGCGGCATCGTGCACGCCTGGCACCCGATCTGGCTGCTGTGGCAGCTGCCCGGTGCGATCGTGCTGCTCATCGCGGCCACCGCCGAACTGCAGCGCCCGCCGTTCGACATGCCCGTGGCCGACTCCGAGGTCGTCATGGGTGCGATGACGGAGTACACCGGCCTGCGCTTCGCGCTTTTCCTGCTGTCCGAGTACGCGGGCATCGTCGTCATGTCGGCGCTGTTCGCCGCGCTCTACCTCGGCGGGTGGAACGGTCCGTTCGACGGGGCGCTCGGCTTCGTCTGGATGCTGCTCAAGACCGCCGCCGTCGCCTTCGTCGTCCTGTGGGTGCGCATGAGCTGGCCGCGCCTGCGCGAGGACCAACTGCAGCGCTTCGCGTGGTTCTTCCTCGTTCCCCTTGCCCTGTTCCAGTTGGCTCTCACCGCGGCAGGAGTGATCTACACCGCATGACCGAGCAGAACGCGAACCACGACCACGGCGAGCACGTGCACGAGCACGCTCACCACGTCCACGACCTGCCCGCCTCGGGCCGCGAGAAGGGGCCGATCCGCGGCCTTCTTTCCGGAATGGCCACGACGGCGCGCACCATGACGAAGAAGACGTCGACGCGTCAGTACCCGGACGAGAAGCCGGACCTGCCGCCGCGTAGCCGCGGCGTCATCGCGCTGCTCGAGGAGAACTGCACCGCGTGCATGCTCTGTGCGCGCGAGTGCCCCGACTGGTGCCTCTACATCGATTCGCACAAGGAGACGATTCCCAGCGAGACGCCGGGTGGGCGTGACCGTCAGCGCAACGTCGTCGACCGCTTCGCCATCGATTTCTCACTGTGCATGTACTGCGGCATCTGCATCGAGGTGTGCCCGTTCGACGCGCTCTTCTGGAGCCCGGAGTTCGAGTACGCCTCCGGCGACATCCGCGACCTGCTCCACGAGAAGGAGCAGCTCGGCGAGTGGATGCGCACGGTTCCGGCCCCGCCCGACCTCGACGAGCGTGCCCCCGAGGCGCCCGAGGTCGCAGCGGCGAGCAAGCCCCCACGGGTGGCGCGCCGGAACGTGACGAAGTGACCCGAGCCAACGCGACGACGACGAAAGGAGTGAGCCCATGACCGTGCACGACGCCCTCTTCGGCTGCCTCGGCCTCATCAGTGCCGTGTCGGCCGTCTGCGCCGTAACGACGCGTCAGCTCGTACACGCCGCGCTGTGGCTCACCCTGTGTATGACGACGTTGTCGGGCTGCTACCTCGTGCTCGGCGCCGAACTCGTCGCGCTCGTGCAGCTGCTCGTCTACGTCGGTGCCGTCGTCGTGCTCGTGTTGTTCGCCGTCATGTTGACGCGCGCTCCCATCGGCAAGAGCGCCGATCACGACGTGCCGATGGTCGGCCGGATGGTGGCCCTCGTCATTTCGGCAGCCACCGGTGGCCTGCTCTTCGCCGCCTTCGCGGCAGCCTTCGGGTCGCAGCAGGTCGGCCTCGACGGCGGAACGAACGCCAACCTCGCCGCCAACCTCTTCGGCCGCTTCGCCTGGCCGTTCGAGGTGCTTTCGCTCGTGCTGCTCGCCGCGCTCGTCGGCGCCCTCGCGATGATCGGCACGCGCAAGGACGGTGGCTCGAAGTGATCCACCTCCTCCTGCCCTTCGCACTCGCCGCCGTGCTCGCCGGTTCGGGCGTCTACGGCGTGCTGGCGCGCCGTAACGCCGTGCTCATGCTCGTCGGGGTCGAACTGATCCTCGCCTCGGCGAGCCTCATCCTCGTCACGATGAGCACGACCCTTCCCGACGACGCCGCAGCAGGGCAGATCCTCACGATCTTCGTCATCACGCTCGCCGCCGCCGAGGTGACGCTCGCGCTCGGCATCATCCTGGCCGCGTTCCGACTGCGCGGGCACATCGACCTCACCGAGCGCCTCGACGATGACGCGGCCCACGCGCCCGTCGACGACCGGACCGACGGGCGGGTGACGTCGTGACCGCACACCTCGCGCAGGCCGCCGTCGCCGTCCCGCTGCTCGGCGCGGTGCTGGCTTTCCTCCTGGGGCGCCGTAACGCCGGCGCCTACGCGCTCGCGGCCCTCGGCACGCTCGGTGGCCTCGTCGCGGCGATTCTGCTCGTCGCGCAGCAGCTCACGACGCCGGTCGCCCAGCACCTCGTCACCGTCGGGTCCCTGCCGCTCGGGCCCGCGCTCAAGGCGCCGCTCGAACTGCGGGTGACACCGCCCGGCGCGCTCATCGCGGCCGTCGCGCTCTTCGTCGCGACGTGCGTCCAGATGTTCGCGCGCTGGTACCTGTTCTCCGACCCGCGCTACCGCTCGTTCGCCGCCACGGTCTCCGCCTTCACCGCCGCCATGGTGCTCGTCGTCCTCTCCGACGACGTGCTGCTCACCCTCGTCGGCTGGGAGGTCATGGCCTGGTGCTCCTACCTGCTCATCGGCCACGAGAGCAACCAGCCGGGCCCGCGCCGCGCCGCGCTCAAGGCGTTCCTCGTCACGCGCGTGGCCGACGCGCCGCTCGTCGTCGGCCTCGCCGGCCTCGCCATGGGTGCGCGCACGACGCGCATCAGCGAGATCGTCACGGCCTGGAGCACCTCGAACCTCGACGCCCACGGCACCCTGCGCCTCGTTCTTCTGCTCGGCCTCGTGTGCGGTGTGCTCGGCAAGTCCGCACAGCTTCCGTTCACCGACTGGCTGCCCGACGCCATGGAGGGCCCGACGCCCGCGTCGGCACTCATCCACGCCGCGACGATGGTGGCCGCGGGCACCGTCGTCCTCGCCCAGTTCCTGCCGCTCTTGGCCGCCGAACCGACGGCCCGTCTCACCCTCGTCATCGTCGCCGGCGCGACGTCCGTGTTCGCTGCGGTGAGCGCGTTCGCGCAGGTCGACATCAAGCGGCTGCTCGCGTGGTCGACGATCAGCCAGGTCGGCCTCATGCTCCTCGGCCTCGGCGCTCTGGCCCCGGGCGAGGGCGCCGATGCCGCGCTCCTGCACCTCGTCGGTCACGCCTTCTTCAAGTCGCTGTTGTTCCTGCTCGTCGGCTGGCTCGCGGTGGTCGTCGGCTCCACGCTCGTCACCCGGATGACGGGCGCAACCCGTCGGCTGCCCAAGACCTTCGTTCCCGTGACCCTCGCCCTGTTCACGATGGCCGGCCTGCCGCCGACCGTCGCGTTCGTCTCGAAGGACGCGATGCTCGAGAACGCCGTGCGCTCCCAGAGCGACGGACACGTCGAGGGACTCGTCGGCTTCATCATGCTCGCGCTCATCATCGTCGGCACCGCCGCGTACTCGGCCCGCGCGTGGCTCATCCTGCAGCACCGCACCGTCCTCGAACGGCGTGGTGAACGTCAGGTGCTCACTGACTCCCACACGGTGCGTGACGTCGACATCGTCGAGATGCTGCGCAGCACTCCGGAGGTCAACGAGTTCGGTGAGGAGGTCGACCCGATCGAGGAGATCGAGGAGGACGAGGTGCTGCCGCGCCCGGGCGTCTCGGTGCGCCTCGCGCTGTGGCTGCTCGTGCTCGGGGGAGTGTTCGGCGGGCTCCTCGCCTTCACGCGGCTGTTCGACATCGACACGAGTCACCTCAACCTCGCCATGATGGGCGCCTCGGTACTGCTCATCGTCGCCACCGGCCTCGTCGTGCGCATCATGTCGCTCGGCCAGCTCTACGGTGACGCCGCCCGTCGCCTGCCGCGCCACATCCCGCTGGCCGCCTCGCGAGGGTTCGGTGTCGAGACGCTCTACCGCACTCTCGTGACGCGTCCCGTGCTCGCGCTGGCTCGCGGCGTCCACCGCCTCGACTCGGGTGTCGACGCCGCTGCGACGCGCGCGCCCGGTGCCCTCGCCCGCGCCGGCAAGGCTCTCGACGGCGTCCACGGACGACGTCCCGCGACAGGCCTGTCGTGGGTGATCGTCGGCGTCGTCATCGCTTCGATCCTGGGGGTGACGCTGTGGTGAGCCTCGTTCTGCTCGCGGCCGTGGCGGTGCCGCTCGGCGTCGGTGCCGCCCTCATGGCGGGCGACCGACTCGGACGCCCTGTCGGTCACACCGGCGCCTGGGCCGTCGCGGTGCTCGCGAGCGTCGTCACCCTCGCCGCGTGCGTCGCGGCCGTCGTCACGGACGCCCACATCGACAAGCCTTGGGTGCCCGGCCTCGGAATGCGCCTCCACCTGGCCACCGACGGCATCAGCGCTCCGCTCGTCATCCTCGCGGCGGCCGTGACGCTGCTGGCCGTCGCCGTCAGTTCCCTCCAGCGCCCGAAGGGCACACCCGGGCTGTTCTACGGCTGCCTGCTCGTCGTTCTCGGTGGTGCCGTCGCGGCGTTCAGTGTCCGTGACGCGGTTGCGTTCTTCATCGCCTTCGAAGTCGTTCTCGTGCCGATGTGGGTGCTCATCGACCGCTTCGGTGACGCCGCGGCCGACCGCCGTCGTGCCGGGTGGATGTTCGTTCTCTACAC
Organism: Dermacoccus abyssi; assembly: GCF_003515945.1. Lineage (GTDB taxonomy): Bacteria > Actinomycetota > Actinomycetes > Actinomycetales > Dermatophilaceae > Dermacoccus > Dermacoccus abyssi. Next base: position 272,214 of record NZ_QWLM01000001.1, on the reverse strand, counting down.
CGTCGGCGGCTCGATGTTCATGCTCGCCGGCATCCTCCTGCTCGTTGTCTCGGCGGGCACGAGTGACCTCGAACGGCTCGCCGGTGGTGCGGCTGCCGCACTGCCGTTCCCCATCGCGATGACGGCGGGCGTGCTGCTCACGCTCGGCCTCGCCGTCAAGGTGCCCCTCATCGGTGTTCACTCGTGGCTGCCGCGGGCTCACACGGCCGCCCCGACGGCCGGCTCGATGCTCCTGGCTGCTGTCCTGCTCAAGCTCGGCACGTACGGCTTCATCCGTCTCGTCGTCCTGCCGCTGCCCGTCGCGTGGCGCACGATCGCCCCCGTCATCGCGGTTCTTGCGGTGGTCGGCATCGTCGTCGGGGGGCTCGTTTGCCTCGTCGAACGCGACCTCAAGCGCCTCGTGGCGTGGTCGTCGATCGCGCACATGGGCTTCGTCATGCTTGCGCTCGCAGCCGGTCAGCAGATCGGTCTGCAGGCTGCGCTGTACGGCAACATCGCACACGGCGTCATCTCCGCGCTCCTGTTCGCCGTCGTCGGCGCGCTCAAGGCGCGTCGCGGTGCGGTGGACGTCGACGAACCGATGGTCGGCTTGCGTAACAGCGATCCGCGGCTCGGTTTCGCCCTCGTCGTCGGCACCGCCGCAGCCATCGGCCTGCCCGGTCTCGCCGGCTTCTGGGGTGAGATTCTCGCGCTGTTCGCTGCCTGGGGTGCTCCGCACCGCCCGGGCGCCCTATTCCACGTCCTGACGGCAGTGGCCGCGTTCGGCGCCGTTCTCGCTGCGGCCTACGGCGTGCGTGTGCTGCGTGCAGTGTGGGCCGGGGAGCGCGCGCCCGAGGCCGCTGACGCCACGCTCGGCACGAGCGACGGGGCCACCCCGGCGTCCACAGCCGGTGAGCACGCCGAGGCGAGCGCCTCTGTGGCCACCGAGCGGGTCGTCGGTCTCGAATGGCTCGCCATCGGAGTGCTCGTGGCGGCCGTCTTCGTCCTCGGCGTTGCGCCGACGCTGCTCATGAACGTGGCGGACGCCGACCTGCCGCGGCTGCTCGGAGGCCTCAAGTGAAGATTTCCTTCGACGCCCTCGCACTCGCTCCCGCCGTCGTGCCGATGGTGGGTGCCCTTCTCGTGCTCCTCGTCGACGTCGTTCTGCCCGGGCGAGCCCGCCTCCCGTGGGTGCTCGCCGTCCTGGCGTGTCTCGGCGGCCTCGGCGCACTTATCGTCGGTGCCGTGACCGGCGGTCACGGCACGAGCCTGTGCGACGCCTCGGGCGGCTGCTACTGGCAGGCCGACCAGACCGGCGTCGGTCTGCAGGGCCTGGCGCTCGCCTCCGCGGCGGTGGTCGCGGTGCTCGCCCTCGCCGAGAAGACCAGCGACATGCCCGGCACGAAGGGCCACCCCGCGGTGCGGGCGATGCTCGTGCTCGCCGCGACGGCCGGCTGCGTCGGCGTCGTGGCGGCCCGTGATCTCGGCTCCTGGCTCGTGCTCATCGAGCTCGCCACGATTCCCAGCGTCGCGCTCGTCGCTCTGCGTGGGGGCCGGCAGGCCGCTCACGGCGCCCTCACCTTGCTCGTGACGGCCCTCGTCTCGTTCGCCGTCCTCGCCCTCGGCGCGGCCGTGTGGTTCGCGGCCACGGGTACGGCGTCGATGACCGGCGACCAGGTGCTCGACGCCTTCGCCGACCCGGCCCGCAAGCCCCTCGTCGTCCTCGCGATGATGCTCGTCATCGCGGGTGTCGGCTTCAAGCTCTCCCTCGCTCCGTTCCACGCGTGGACGCCGGAGGCGTTCGAGGGCTCGGGCTCCTGGGTCGCGGCTTTCCTTGCCACGACGTCGAAGGTCGGTGCTCTCGGCGGCATGCTCGTCGTGCTGCGTGCCGCGTCGTCGCTCGGCTCGTCCGCGCTCACGGCGCTCGCCGTCGTCGCGGCCCTGTCGATGACGGTCGGCAACGTCATGGCTTGGCGTCAGGACGGCGCGCTGCGCTTCATGGCGTGGTCGACGGTGGCGCAGGCCGGCTGGGTCGTGCTGCCGATGACGGTCGTCGCCGGTGGTTCCGTCACCGCGGCCGCCGCCTACCTCGCGCTCTACACGATCGGAACGCTCGCTGTCTTCGTCGTCCTGGCGGCCCTCGAGGACGCCCGTTCGCGCGAGCACGAGACGACGATCGGTGACCTGCGCGGCCTGTTCCGCACCCGCCCGATGATGGCCGCGACGCTCGCGCTCGGCCTTCTCGCCCTGGCCGGGCTGCCGCCGAGCATCATCGGCGTCGTCGCGAAGATCGTGGCGCTCAAGCCGGTCGTCGCCGGGGGAGTGTGGTGGCTCGTCGTCATCGCTCTGCTCAACGCCGTGCTCGGCGTGGCGGTGTACCTGCGCTGGATCGCCGCGATGTTCGCGCCCGTCGCCACCCCCGCGCCCGAGAACGACGACGTCTCCGAGGAGGCAGCCGCTGTGGCGGCGCTGTCGGGCAACGAACCCGAACTCACGCCCTTGCCGCGCCCCAAGAAGGTCTACGGCGTGCTCGCCGCGCTCGTCTCGCTCGCCGTCGTGACGACGAGCCTCGCGCCGAACGTCCTCCTCGCCCTCTTCTGACGCGCCCCGCCGCACAGGCTGTGATCTTTGGCTCGGTCTGTGACCTGCGCCGGTCACAGATCAGGCCAGAGTTCACATCTGGGGCCGACCGCGCCGGAACATCCGCACCCGAGCCTTCGTTGAACCAGACATGCACAGGCATTTCAACGGGCTGAAGACGGCCGCGCTGTTCGGGCTCATCTGGGCTCTGCTGCTCGGCCTCGGCGCGGTCATCGGCAACGGCCGCTACATCGGTGTGTTCGCCGTCATCGGTCTCGCGGTGAACTTCTACGCGTACTGGAACTCCGGCAAGCTTGCCATTCGCGCGATGCAGGCCTACCCGGTGAGCGAGACGCAGGCGCCCGCGATGTACCGCATCGTGCGCGAGCTGTCGACGAAGGCCGGCAAGCCGATGCCCGAGCTGTACATCTCGCCGACGCAGGCACCTAACGCGTTCGCCACGGGCCGCAACCCGAACAACGCGAAGGTCTGCTGCACCGAGGGCATCCTCGGCCTGCTCGACGAGCGTGAACTGCGTGGTGTGCTGGGCCACGAGCTCATGCACGTCTACAACCGCGACATCCTCACATCGTCCGTCGCCGGAGCCCTCGCCGGCCTCATCACGAGCGTCGCGCAGATGATGATGTTCTTCGGCGGCGGCTCGAGCAGCGAGAACCGCCCGAACCCCATCGTCATGCTCTTCATGGCGTTCCTCGCGCCGCTCGCAGCGTCGGTCATCCAGATGGCCATCAGCCGCACGCGTGAGTTCGACGCCGACGAGGACGGTTCCAAGCTGACGGGCGACCCGCTCGCGCTCGCCTCGGCGCTCGCCAAGCTCGAAGCGGGAGTCGCCTCGGCCCCGCTCGCGCCGACGCCGCAGCTGCAGAACGCGAGCCACGCGTTCATCGCCAACCCGTTCCGCGCGCAGGACATCTCGCGAATGTTTTCCACGCACCCGAAGACGGCCGACCGCATCGAGCGCCTCGAGCAGATGGCCGGCCAGCGCATCCGGATGCCCCAGCGGTTCGACGGGCCCTACCGGCCCGGTCCGCACCAGGGCTGAGCGTCGAGCGCTGCCTCGATACTGTGATCGCATGAGCGGCGAAGGAACGGCCCGACGCGCGGAGCGTCGGGATGTTGACGCGTTGGTGGCGCTTCGAGCGGAGATGTTCACCGCCATGGGCGCCGAGGGCACCCGCGCCTGGCAGCCAGAGGCCCGACGCTGGTTCGCCGAACGCCTGGACAGCCCTGACCACGGGTTCTTTGTCGTGGAAGCCGACGGCGAGGTCGTTGCAGGTGCCGTCGGGGCCGTCCGTGACGCGGCGCCTTCACCGGCGGTTCCGCACGGCCGCGACGTTCTCATCAGCAATGTGTGTACTTTTGCCGACCACCGCGGGCGCGGTTTCGGGCGTCAGGCCTTCGACGCGGTGCTGGCGTGGGCCAGAGGAACGGGTGTGGGTCGGGCCGAACTCATGGCCACCGAGGCGGGCCGCGTCTTGTACGAGCGCGCCGGCTTCACCGAGGTGGCCTTCCCCGCGATGCGCGTCACGCTCACGTCGTAAGGGACGTTCGAGGAGCCAGCTCGTGAGGCGTTCCGCTTTCGGCGTGTCGCGACGCGTTCGCGCTCCCCTCAACGACTCGGTCGCGGTGGCAGGATGAGCCCATGACGCTGACCCGTGACGAAGCCCGCGAGCGCTCGCAGATCGTTCGCCCCGAGCACTACGACATCGAGCTGGATCTCGACCGGGGCCCACGAGAGTTCGCCTCGACGACGCGGCTGACGTTCACGGCGCAGAACGGTGCCTCGACGTTTGCCGACCTCGACCCGGTGGGCCTCGAGTCGGCGATGCTCAACGGCCGCAAGCTGCCCGCGTCGGCCCTCGAGGGACGCCGTCTGCACCTGACGGATCTCGCCGAACACAACGAACTCGTCGTCACCGCTACGATGCGCTACGGCCGCGACGGCCAGGGGCTGCACCGTGCCGAGGACCCGGCGGACGGCGAGGCCTATGTCTACGGTCACCTCTTCATGGATGCTGCGCCGCGCGTCTACGCGTGTTTCGACCAGCCCGACCTCAAGGCGCCCTACGACGTCACGGTGCGCGCCCCCGGCGGCTGGAGCGTCGTGGCGAACGGAGCGATGCGTGAGGTCGAACCCGGGCTCTGGCGGGCCGAGACGACGAAGCCACTGGCCACCTACTTCGCCACCGTCTGTGCCGGCCCGTTCGCCACGGTGACCGACGAGCACGACGGCATCCGCCTCGGCATCCACGCCCGCGCGTCGCTGCGAGACCACCTCGAAGCGCAGGCGCCCGAGATGCTCACGGTGACGAAGCAGTCGTTCGACCACTACCACTCGCTCTTCGGCATCCGGTACCCGTTCGGGGAGTACCACCAGGTGTTCGTGCCCGAGTTCAACGCGGGCGCCATGGAGAACCCCGGCTGCGTCACGTTCCGCGACCAGCTCGTCTTCACCGGGGCGGCCGGGCGCACCGAGCATCTCGTGCGCGCCAACACGATCAGCCACGAGATGGCGCACATGTGGTTCGGCGATCTCGTCACGATGCAGTGGTGGGACGACCTGTGGCTCAACGAATCCTTCGCCGAGTACATGGCGAACCGGACGCTCGAGGCCGCCACCGAGTTCGACGACGCCTGGGTCGACGTCGCAGCCTCCCGCAAGGCCTGGGGATACGCGGCCGAGCGCTCGCCGTCCACGCACCCCGTCGCGGGGGCACCCGCCGACGACACGGACACGGCCCTGCAGAACTTCGACGGCATCTCCTACGCCAAGGGCTCGGCCGTTCTGCGTCAGCTCATCCACCACATCGGGGACGACGCGTTCGTCGCCGGGGTGCGCGCTCACCTCGAGCGTCACGCCTTCGCGAACGCCACCCTCGCGGACTTCCTCGAGGCACTCTCGCAGGCGGCGGGACGCGACCTCACCGAATGGGCGCAGGCGTGGCTCGAGACGGCCGGAATGGACACGTTGCGGATCGAGCATGACGGCGACAACGTGGGCGAGACCGCGAGCCCCCGACTCGTCATCACGCCCGACCCGGATCGCCCTGCGACGCGTGTTCACACGGTGCGCGTCGCCGCCTACGACCAGGCGGGTGCCGAGGTGGCCGCCGACGATCTGCACGGCGTGAGCGGGCGCGTGAAGCTGCCGAACATCGCCGCTGCGACGGGAGGCGAGAGCGTTGCACTCGTCGTGCCGAACGCGGGTGACCTCACGTGGGCGGGTGTGGCGTTCGACGACGCGAGCCTCGAGGCCATGGCGGGGGCGCTGCCGGGAATTGACGACGCGACGACGCGCGCCATGATCTGGACGGCGCTCGCGCACGGCCTGGCCCGCGCCGAGGTGGCTCCCGAGCAGATCCTCGCGATAGCCGAGGCCGCGCTTCCGGCCGAGACGCAGATGCCCGTGCTCGACGTCGCCATCTCGCTCGCTCTGGGCGCAGTCGTCGGTCGTTTCCTGCCGTGGTCCGAGCGTCCGGCTGCGCTCGCCGGGCTCGCGGACCTTGCCGAGCGCATGCTGGCCGAGGCCGACGGTGAACACGACCCGCGCACCCTCGCGGGCGCGCGCCTGTTGGCCGGTACGGGTGACGCCGGGCGCCTCACGCCGTGGTTCCGGGGGGAAGACCTGCCCGCCGGGCTCGACGGTGACACTCCGTTCCGTTGGCGGGTGGCGCGCCGCCTCGCGCAGCTCGACGCCGTCACGATCGACGATCTCGACGAGGCGCTCGCCGCCGACAACACGATGTCCGGCCGCCTGGGCTACCTCACAGCTCGCGTGTCGTTCCCGGACGCCGCGACGAAGGTGTGGGCCTGGGAGGAGCTCACGGCAGCGCCGAGCGAGGATTCGCCGGCTCACAGCAACTACGAGATGAACGCGCTCGCCTCCGGTTTCTGGTCGGCCGACGACGAGGCCACTCTCGCGCCGTACGTGGAGCGCTACGTCAGCGACATCCCGCGCATGCGGGAGTGGGTGGGGGAGGACGCCCTCGCCCGCGTTGCCTCGCTCGCGTTCCCCGCCGCCCTCGCGAGCGAGGAGCTCGACGTCGAGGTGCGCCGGATGCTCGATCAGCAGCTCCCGGCGTCGGTGCGCCGCTCGGTTGTCGATGCGCACGCCACGATGCGCGAGGTCATCGCCTCCCGCGCCGTCTTCGCCCGCTGACGGGCGGTTCATTTCCGGACAGGACGGGGGGAAGACGAACGAGGCCCGACCGCAGAGCAGGGACTCTGTGTCGGGTCTCGCGTCAGCGGCGACGCGCGTCAGGGCACGATGACCGACAGCGTCTGTGCGACACAGGCCGGGCGCTCCTCGCCCTCGATCTCGACGGTGAACGTCATGGCCACCTGGGCGCCCTTGGGCGACTCCTTGACCTCGTCGAGCACGGCGGTGCCGCGCACGCGCGAGCCGACGGGAACCGGCTGCGTGAAACGCACCTTGTTCGAGCCGTAGTTGACGGCCATCGAGATGTTTTCGATCGACCAGATCTCGGCAGACAGCATCGGCACGAGGCTCAGCGTGAGGTAGCCGTGGGCGATCGTCGTGCCGAACGGGCCGGCCTTCGCCTTCTCCGGGTCGACGTGGATCCACTGGTGGTCACCCGTCGCCTCGGCGAACTGGTCGACCATCGTCTGGGTGACCTCGTGCCACTCGCTCGAGCCGAGTTCCTCGCCGACGGCGGCCTTGAGTTCCTCGAGTCCGTTGAACGTACGCATGAGCTCCTCCTTCAGTTCAGGGGTCCGCCGGCGACGTACAGCACCTGGCCGGAGACGTACCCGGAGCGCTCGTCGCAGAAGAACGACGCCGCGTTGGCGATGTCGTCGGGGCGGCCGACCTTCTTGACGGCCGTGGCGTCCGCCGCGCCCTTCATGAAGTCGTCGAACGGCACGCCGACACGCTCGGCGGTGGTCGCCGTCATGTCGGTGGCGATGAAGCCCGGGGCGATCGCGTTGCACGTGACGCCGAACTTGCCCAGTTCGATCGCGAGGGTCTTCGTGAAGCCCTGCAGACCGGCCTTGGCGGCCGAGTAGTTGGCTTGGCCGCGGTTGCCGAGCGCGGAGCTCGACGAGAGGTTGACGATGCGGCCGAAGCCCTCCTTCGTCATGTGCGACTGGGTCTCGCGGGCCATGAGGAAGCTGCCGCGCAGGTGAACGCCCATGACCATGTCCCAGTCGTCGACGCTCATCTTGAACAGCAGGTTGTCGCGCAGGATGCCCGCGTTGTTGATGAGGACGGTGGGGGCGCCCAGTTCGTCGGCGACGCGCTGGACGGCCTTCTTGACGCTCTCCTCGTCGGAGACGTCGGCGCCGACGGCGATGGTCTTGCCGCCAGCGGACGTGATGGCCTCGACCGTCGAGGCGCACGCGCTCTCGTCGAGGTCGATGACGGCAACCTGCAAGCCGTCGGAGGCGAGACGCTGGGCGACGGCCGCGCCGATGCCGCGCGCGGCACCGGTGACGATGGCGGTTCGCTGGGTCATGGGGATGTCCTTTCGTCGGGAGTTCGAGGGTTTGGGGATGCTCAGAAGCCGCCGGTGAGCGTGATGCCACCGTCGATCGGCAGCGTCTGGCCCGTCACCCAGGCCGCATCCTCGGAGGCGAGGAAGGCGACGGGGCCGGCGATGTCCTCGGGGCGGCCGAGGCGCTTGAGCGGGTACGGCTTGGCGACCTCGTCCTCACGGCCCTCGTAGAGGGCCTTGGCGAAGTCGGTCTTGACGACGGCGGGGGCCACGGCGTTGACGCGCACCGTGGGGCCGAGCTCGACGGCCAGCTCCTCGGTGAGGTGGATGAGGCCGGCCTTCGTCACGCCGTAGTAGGCGATGCCGGGGGCCGTGCGCAGGCCGGCGATGCTGGCGAGGTTGACCACGGCGCCGCCGTTGTCCTTCATCCAGCTGTTCCACGCGGTGCGCGTCCACGAGAGGGTGGCGAGCAGGTTGACCTCGGCGATCTTGCGGGCCGCGTCGTCGTCCAGGTCCATGAGGCCGCCGTAGACGGGGTTGATGCCGGTGTTGTTGACGAGGACATCGAGACGGCCCCAGGTCGACAGAGCGAGGTCGACGACGGCCTGCTGGTGTTCCTTGTCCTGGGCCTTGCCGGCGACGGCGCGGGCGTTGTCACCGAGTTGTTCCACGGCCGCGTCGAGCGCCTCCTGGCCACGGGCCGTGATGATGACCTTCGCGCCTTCGTCGACGAGGCGCTGCGCGATGGCCAGCCCGATGCCGCGGCTCGCGCCGGTGACGATGGCGACCTGGTCGGTGAATCGTGCCGTCATGTGTGACGTTCCTTTCCTGGGGTGTGCGCGCTTATTGAGCGATGCTCAACAAGCCTATGCGTTGTCACTGTACTGGGTACGCAGTTCGCGCTTGAGCACCTTCATGCTCGGCCCGAGCGGCAGTTGCTCCACGATCTGCACGCGACGCGGGTACTTGTGCTTACCCAGCTCGTCACGCGACCACTCGACGAGGGCGTCGGCGTCGACGGCGCCGGCCTCGGTGGGCACGACCACGGCCATGATCTCCTCGCCGTACTCCTCGTGGGGGACACCGATGACGGCCACCTGGGCAACGCCGTCGTAGCGCATGAGCGCCTCTTCCACCTCGCGCGGATAGACGTTGTACCCGCCGCGGATGACGAGATCCTTTGTGCGGTCGACGATCGTGGTGCGCCCCGTCGCGTCCTTGATACCGATGTCTCCGGTGCGGAACCAGCCGTCGGTGAGCGCTTCGGCGCTCGCCTCCGCGTTGTTCCAGTAGCCGGCGAAGACGGCGTGGCCGCGCACGACCACCTCGCCGCGCTCGCCCGGCCCGACGAGGCTGATGCGCTCCGGCACGGTGAGGTCGGCGATATCGACGTCGACGCCCCAGAGCGGATGCCCGACGCTGCCGGGGACGACACCGAAGCGCTCCTGGTTGGAGGTGATCGACGGGGACGTCTCGGACAGGCCATAGCCCTCGTGGATGCGGGTCGAGAACGTCTTCTCGAACCTCTCGAGGACGGCCACGGGCAGAGAGGCGCCGCCGCTGATGGCGTCATCGAGATGGGGCACATTCAGATCGGGGTTCTCCGCGACCGCCGCGAGGAGCTGGATGTACATCGTCGGCACGGCGCAGATCATCGTCACGCCCTCGGCGTTCATGAGGTCGATCGCCTCACGGGGCTCGAAGCGGGGCTGGAGCACGAGGGTCGAGGAGCGTCGGAAGCCGGCGTTGAGCGACACAGACTGGCCGAAGATGTGGAACAGCGGCAGGCAGCCGAGGATGACGGCGTCGTCCGCGACTCCGTTGCCGTCGAAGGCGCTGACGGTGGCGTTCATCACGAGGTTGAGGTGAGTGAGGACGGCGCCCTTGGGCTTGCCCGTGGTGCCGCTCGTGAAGAAGATGACGGCCGGATCCATCGGCTCGCGCGTGACGAACGAGGCGAGTGGCTCGGTGGCGGCACCGTACGTCGTGATGTCGTGCAGCGGCACCCCGGCGAGTTCGGCACCCTGATTCGCGGTGCTCGCGACAGCGGGGTGGTAGAGCAGGCGCGAGGCGCCCGCAGTGGCGATGAGGAACGCCGCTTCGCGACCCTGCAGCAGCGTCGGTACCGGCACGACGACACCACCGGCGGCGAGGATGCCGTAGTAGGACGTGACGAACTCGACGACGTTGGGAGCGAGCAGTGCGACCCGATCACCGGGCTCCACGCCGTCCTCGACGAGTGCGGCGGCCACCTTGCGCGCCTCGTTCCACGTCTCCGCGTAGGTCAGGCGCCGCGGGCCCTGTACGAGAGCGACGGTCTCCGGCGTGCGCCACGCCGGCTCGGCCAGGACGGACGCGAGGGAGAGGGTGGTGGAGACGAGAGGCAGATCGGTCATGAGGGGCTCCTCGGACGTGATGACGGCTATCGACGTGCTCTGGATCACATCCCATCATGCTTTGGCTGCCCGTGTTGAGCAATGCTCAATAGGAATTCGGCGGGTGAACCATGCCACCCCGTTGTCGGTGGCACGCCCTATCGTCAGACCACGAGCGAAACAGCACTTCTCGGCGTCGACGTCCAGAACGACGTCATGGCCGAATCCGTCAACGCCGAGGCCGTCGTCACCGCGGTCGCCACCCTCGTCACGAACGCGCGCCGCGCCGACATCCCCGCCATCTGGGTGCAGCACTCGGATCAGGGGCTGCCCGAAGGGAGTGACGGGTGGCGCATCGTTCTCGAGTTGGAACCGGCGACGAGCAGCCGGTCGTGCACAAGGCCTGGGGGTGTTCTACGGCGGCATCCACCGCGGGTGCGACATCACGCACGTGGCGGACGCGCACACCACCCGCGACATGCGCGAACACGGCTTGCCCCACGGCCCGGACGAAGCCATCCGAGTTCTCAACGCCCAAGCCGCGTGGACGAAGCAGCCCGACGCCGTCGGCTCGGTGACGACGACCGCCGAGGCCTTCGCCTGAAGCCGGCGGTGCCGTTCGCTGCAAAACTCCCAACGCTGGGCGTCACGCAGTCGATGGCGGGGCGATCGGCAGGAGAACTCCCCACCTTGTGAGATGTCGCAGGGGTGAAGGTTGAGGCCGCACCTCGCATTCGCTCTGCACGGCCTCAACCTTCACTGCGCTCTCGTCAGAGCCTGCGTCTTCGGGCTTGTTCTGTCGCGTCTACCTACGGTCGAGGGCCGGGCGAGCATGCGCTCGCCCGGCCCTCGACCTCCGGTATCCGCTCGTCACAAGCCGAGGTCACGCCCAATGATCATCTTCATGATCTCGTTCGACCCGGCCCAGATCTTGTGCACGCGCGCGTCACGCCAGGCGCGCGCCACGCGGTACTCGTTCATGTAGCCGTAGCCGCCGTGCAGCTGGACGCACTCGTCGAGCACCTCGCACTGGATCTGCGCGGCCCACCACTTCGCCTTCGCGGCATCGACGGCCGACAGCTTGCCCTCGGCGTGCGCGGCGACGCAGTCGTCGATGTACGCCTCGGAGACCTCGATCTTCGTCACCATCTCGGCGATCTTGAACGTGTTGTGCTGGAACGAACCGATCGGCTGACCGAACGCCTTGCGGTCCTTCGAGTACTGGATCGTCTCGGCGAGGATCTGCTTCGCGTTCGCGATGTTCGCGATGGCGTTGCCGATGCGCTCCTGCGGCAGGTGCTTCATCATCGCGATGAAGCCGAGGTCCTGCGGGCCGAGCAGCGCGTCGGCGGGCAGGCGCACGTTGTCGAAGAACAGCTCGGAGGTGTCCGACTCGACCTGGCCGACCTTGTCGAGCTTGTTGCCCTTCGTGAAGCCCTCGGTGCCGGCCTCGACGAGGAACAGCGAGATGCCCTTCGCGCCCTTGCTCGGGTCCGTGCGTGCCGCGACGACGGCGACGTCGCACTGGTGGCCGTTCGTGATGAACGTCTTCGAGCCGTTGAGGATCCAGTCGCCCGAACCGTCGTCAGCCTTGACGGCCGTCGACTTCAGGTTGGCGAGGTCCGAACCGCCCGACGGCTCCGTCATGCCGATCGCCAGGATCAGCTCACCCGTCGCGACGCGCGGCAGGTACTTCTGCTTCTGCTCCTCGGTGCCGAGGCTGACGATGTACGGCGCGGTGACATCCGAGTGGATGCCGAAGCACGACGCAACGGCGGCGGTGAACTTGCTGATCTCCTCGGCGAAGATGGCGTTGAAGCGGTAGTCGTCGATGCCGGCGCCGCCGTACTCCTCCGGGATGCACAGGCCGAAGAAGCCCTGCTTGCCGGCCTCTTCCCAGATGTCGCGCGCGATGACGTGGTCGCGGATCATCTCTTCGGCGCGCGGCGCGAGCGTGCGCTCGACGAACTCGCGGGCGGAGGAGCGGAACGCCTCGTGGTCTTCGTCGTAAATGTTGCGGGGCATGGTCGCAGCCTTTCGATACTGATGGGTAGCTCCAGCCATGCTACGACGCCGACGATGGCGGCGCCTCCCACCCCGCTTCCCTACGCAGGCGTAAGCCGCGGGGCCTCACGAAACGCTCCCGAGGGGCCGTTCATTCGATGTTCAGTTGCGGGTTACTGGGGAGTAGAGGCGGCCGGGCACGATGTTCGGACGATCGCCCAGCCCGAGAAGAGGTCTCCCCGTGTCCGACATCTCCCGCCGCAGTGTCCTCAAGGGTGCCTCAGGCTCCCTCGCCGCCCTCGCCTTCGCCGGCGTCGCCACCGATCGCCAGGTTGCCTACGCGGCGTCGCGAAGCGTGTTCACCAAGGGCACGACGCTGGCGAACGTCGCGACGCCGAAGGCCTCGTCGGGTTACGCGCGCCTCAACGCCGGGCCGGGTTGGGCACTCGTCGTGCGCGACGAGTTGGTCGCAGCCAAGCCGAACCGCGACGACACCCGTAAGGCGCTGGCGAGCATCGTTCAGTTCACCGACCTGCACATGATCGACGCCCAGAGCCCGGTGCGCTTCGAGTGGTTGAGCACGGTCAACGGCAGCGCGTTCCGCCCGCAGGAGCCGCTCGGCTCGCACGGTGGGGCGCAGCTCGTCAAACGCATCAACGATCTGGCGAAGGGGCCCTTCTCCGGGCGCGTCTTCGACTGCGTCGTCTCCACCGGCGACAACACCGACAACCACGAGTCGGTCGAACTCGACTGGTTCCTCGCCGTGATGAACGGTGGAACGATTCGGCAGAACACCGGTGCCGCCACCGAGTGGGAGGGCGTCGCCACCGGCGGTGACGAGCAGTTCTACAACGTGAGCGACGACGCCGTGCGCGACCGGTACAAGGAGGCCGGCTTCCCGACGGTGCCCGGATTCTTCGCCCGCGCCGTTGCGCCGCACCGCAGCCACGGCCTCAAGACGCCGTGGTTCAGCGTCTTCGGTAACCACGACGACTCGATGAGCGGGGTGCTGCCGAGCGACTGGGCGGCCGTCGCGAAGCTCTACACGAGCGACAAGAAGTTCATGGGGTTCAAGACGTCAACCTCGAACACGCAGCTACGTCGTGCCTACACCGGCGCCTCGCGCACCCTGCCGCAGACATCATCGATGACGACGCGCAGCGTGACGCCGGACGCCCGTCGCGCGCCGTTCACACCCGTCGAGTACATGAAGGCGCACCTGCCGAGCGGAGGACACGGCTTCACCGAGGAGAACGTCGCCACGGGCCGTGGCTACTACGCGTTCCGCATCGCCGACGGCGTCACCGGCATCGCCATGGATTCGACGAACCGCGCGGGCTGGACCGAGGGCAGCCTCGGTGACGAGCAGTTCCGCTGGCTGCAGCGCCGTCTGGAGGCCGGCAGCAGCCGGTTCTTCGATGTCTGGGGCGCCGAGCAGAAGCGTCAGGTCGACGACGAGTTGTTCGTCCTGTTCAGCCACCACACGAGCGAGTCGATGAACAACCTGCTCCTCGACCCGGGCCAGCCCGAGATCCGCCACGGTGGCCTCGAAGTCGTCAACACCCTGAAGCGCTTCCCGAACGTCCTCGCCTGGGTCAACGGCCACACTCACGTCAACAGCATCACCGCGCGCCGTCACCGCGATCCCGAGCGCAGCTTCTGGGAGATCAACACGGCCAGCCACGTCGACTTCCCCCAGCTCGCCCGCATCATCGAGGTCTGCGACAACGCCGACGGCACGCTGAGCCTCTTCACGACGCTCGTCGAGTCGGCGGCTCCGTACCAGGCCTCCTACTCCGACGGCTCTCAGGCTGCGCTGGCATCCCTCTACCGCGAACTGTCGTACAACGACATCAACGCCGAGCGCGAGGGGCTGGGCACCCCGGCCGACCGCAACACCGAACTCCTCCTGCCCAACCCACTGCACTGACCGGCGGCTCTCAGCTGCGTAGCGCCCGTCCCGCGCGCACGCGGGAGGCGACGGCCCCGAGGAGCCACAGGAACGTGATGAGGGCTCCTGTCGAGGCAAGAACCCGCACGAACGCGGGCTCCTCCGGGTAGGTCGCGACGAACACCGCCACCGCCAGGGCGAGCACGAGCAGGCACGTCGTCAGCGGGAAGGTCTCGACGAGCATCTGCGCCTGCTCCTCCTCGTCCTCCTCGTCCCGGGCGGAACCCAACAGCTTCGTCGGGGTGGGCGCGGCAGGGCGCAACGTGGCCATCCGACGATGGTGTCCACGCCCCATGAGCGCGAGCGCGACGAGTGAGACGACGAGTGTCACGGCGGACGAGGCCAGGCGTGCTCCGTGTGCCCAGGCGACCGTTTCCTCGTCGTCGGCCAGCGTGTCGACGAGGCGTTCGCCACCGGCCGCGGCGAGAACGACGAGAACGAGCACGAGTGCCCACGTCCGTAGCGCGTGGGACTCGCGGAGGGAGGTCATGGCCGGGTCAGCGGTAGTTCGTGAACTGCAGGGCCACGTCGAGGTCGGCGCCGCGAAGGAGCTGCTGCACGGCCTGCAGGTCGTCACGGCTCTTGCTCGTGACGCGCAGTTCGTCGCCCTCGATACGTGCCTTGACCGTCTTGGGGCCCTCGTCACGGATGAGCTTGCTGATCTTCTTGGCGTTCTCCGACGAGATGCCCTCCTTGAGAGCGGCCTCGAGTCGGTACTCCTTGCCGGAGAGCTTCGGCGTCGGCTCGTCGCTGCCGTAGTCGAGCGTCTTGAGCGAGACACCGCGCTTGACGAGCTTCGTCTGCAGCACGTCCAGGACGGCGAGGGTTCGCTCCTCGGAGTTGGCCTTCATGACGATGGAGTCGCCGGACAGCTCGACGGAGGCGCCGACGTTCTTGAAGTCGTAGCGCGACGAGATCTCCTTGGCCGCCTGGTTGACGGCGTTCGCGACCTCCTGCTTGTCGATCTTGCTGACGATGTCGAACGAGCTGTCTGCCACGGTGTCTCCTCGGGTCGCCGGTGAGTGCTTTCTCCAGCGCCACGATAGAGCCCGACATGCCGGTTAGGGGAGGCGGTCGGCGAAGGTGGCGCCGCGCGGGTGGGACGAACGAGCCGATTCGCCCAGCCTCCCGCCTCTTTGCTATGGTTTCCGAGCACGCGAGCCAGGTTGCCCGAGCGGCCAATGGGAGCGGACTGTAAATCCGTCGCGAAAGCTTCGAAGGTTCGAATCCTTCACCTGGCACCCCAGTGCACGAAGGCCCCGCAGCATCAGCTGCGGGGCCTTCGTCTTGTCCTTGCTGCTGTTCACGCCTGCGTGCCGGGCAACTCGAGCGACTCGACAGAGCTGACAGCGTTGACGGGCAGCACGCCGCCGTACACGTGCGGGAAGCGCTCACTCTCGGGGTCGTCGGGCGCCGCCGGTTCGACGCGCACCTCGAGGCCCGCCTCGGCCAAGGCCTCCGGGTCGAGCGTGAGCAGGACGAGCGGCGCGTCGACGTCGGAGTAGAAGCGCTCGAGGGTCGGGCGGACCTGCTCGGGAAAGCTCGCGTGCAGGTAGCCCACGGCGTCGATGCTCATGCCGAGCGTCGACGTCGCGTAGGTGTGCTCACGCTGCGCCTCGTCCCACTCGTCGGCCAGGGCGATGTGCTGGATCGTCTGCATGATCCGACCCTAACGGCGCTCGCTGCAGGCCCGATCGCCGTGACGTAGCGAGCGCTGACGGACACCGACGGCGGCCCAGCTACGTTGAGCCGGGCCGCCGTCTGAGGTGGTGCGAGGATTTCGTGTCAGCGGGTGACGCCGGCGCGGTCCTGGCCGAGGTCGATGAGGTCGTTCTCGAGCCAGCCCTCGGGGATGCCGAACGCCTCCGTCAGCATGACGGCGCGCGGGCGCAGCTCGCCGCACAGCGAGTTGATGCGCGTCGTGACGGCCTTGGAGCGCGCCACCGAGAGGCGGCCGTGCTCCAAGAACCAGCCCTTGTCCTCCTCGATCGACGACAGGGCGTAGAGGTCGAAGACCTTCGCCATGAGGTCGCGGGCCGGGCCGTCCTCCATCGCCTCGAGGCCGTCCTGGAAGGCCTCGAAGACGCGCAGGTCGATGTCGGCCTTCGCGGCGGCGAGGATGTGGTCCTGGGCGTTGTTGAACACCTCGAAGCCGTTGTCCTTGCCGGCCTTGCGCAGACGCATCGCCGCGGTCTCGAGCAGGTGGCTCGCGCGCTCGGAGAACATCGATTCCTGCCAGCCGCGCGAGTCGAGAGCGGTCTCGTCGTTGCGCGGCGTGGCGCCGTCGATGAGCTTCTGCAGGCCGGCGCGCTTGAGCGTGTTCTCCACGAGACCCTCGACGGTCTGGGAGGCCACGCGGGCGATCATGCCGGCGATGTCGAGGTCGCCCCAGCTGTCGCGGTACTCGGTGAGCAGACCCTTGGCGACGAGCTGCATGAGCACGGTGTTGTCGCCCTCGAAGGTGGCGAAGACGTCGACGTCCGCGCGCATCTGCGTCAGGCCGTTGACGGCCATGTACCCGGCGCCACCGCAGGCCTCGCGGCAGGCCTGGATGGTGTCGAGCGCGTGCCAGGTCGTCTGCGCCTTCATGCCGGCCACCCACGACTCGAGTTCGCGCTGGGCGTCCTCGTGGTCGGGGCCGGGCGTGCCGCCCTCGGCGGATTTGGCCGCGTCCTCGAGCTCCTGCAGGCGCGAGGTCATGGCGTTCTGCGCGAACCGCAGCGCGTACGACTTCGCCAGGCGCGGCAGCAGCTTGCGCTGGTGCGCGAGGTAGTCGAGGACGACGATCTCCTGCTCCTCACCCGGAGCGGCGAACTGACGGCGCTGGTCGCCGTAGCGGATGGCGATGGCCAGCGCCTTCTGCGCCGCGGAACCCGAGCCGCCACCGACGCAGACGCGGCCGCGCACGAGGGTGCCGAGCATCGTGAAGAAGCGTCGGTTGACGTTGTCGATCTCGGAGACGTAGGCGCCGGTCTCGTCGATGCCGCCGAACTTGTCGAGCAGGTTCTCGCGCGGCACGCGGACGTGGTCGAACGCGATGGTGCCGTTGTCGACGCCGGGCAGGCCGCCCTTGGCGCCGTTGTCGCCGATCGTGACGCCGGGCATCGGGTTGCCCTCGTCGTCGCGGATGCGCACGAACAGGGCGTGCACGCCGTGCTCGCCGCTCTCCTCCTCGCCGTCCGGGACGTCGCCGACCTGCGGCACGACGAGCTGGGCGAAGACCACGGCCGCCTTGCCGTCCTTCGCGGCGTTGCCGATGTAGGTCTTCGTCGCGGAGACGGTGGGGGAGTGAATGACGATCTCGTCGGTCTCGACGTCGTACGTCGCGGTCGTCTCGACCTCTGCGACGTTGGAACCGTGGCCGATCTCCGTCATGGCGAAGCAGCCCATGAGGCGCCCCGACATGATGTCGGGCAGGTACGCCGAGAGGTGACGCTCGGTGCCGAGGCGGGCGAGCGCGCCGCCGAACAGACCGAACTGGACGCCGAGTTTGATGAGGAGCGACAGGTCGCCGAAGGCTTGCATCTCGAACGCGACGCAGGAGGCGCCGTAGTCGAGGGTGCCGCCGTGCTCGGTGGGGAAGCCGATGGAGCCGTAGCCCATGTCCGCGAGGGCGAGTACCTGACGGGTGACGCGCTCGCGCTGGACGTCGATCGACTCGCCCGGGGTGCCCGTGATGGCGTCGGCCGGCAGTTCGCGGCGCACGCGCTCGCGAAGGTCGCGCCACGGGCCGTCGAGCGCGGCGCGCAGGACGTCGACGTCGGCCTGTGCGCCGAGCGGTTCGGCGGCGTTCGGGTTCTCGTGACGGGGAGTGGTGTCGTTCGTGGTCGTGCTCATGTCGTCCTCCTACGACGCGCCGTTGCGTGACGCGTCGGTCTGGGTGGGATGAAGGGCATCGTCTGGTCAGGATCGTGTCATCGACGGCGCGGGTGTGGGGCCGATCCGTCGGAAGTCGGGAGCTCGCCGTGGCCGGCCAGGCCGGTGTGGGCGAACGCTGTGAGGTGGCGCGCGAGGTCCGTACGCGTGAGGCCGTCGGGGTTTTCGAGCCAGCGATCGGCCGACTCCTTGACCATGCCGACGAGCGCCCAGGCCAGCGCCCGATTCCGCCCCTGGGTGTGGGCGTCGTCCGGCTGTAGCTGCGCGAGCAGGTGGGTGAGGTTGTCCGCAATACGCCCGGAGAGGCCGGTGACCGGGTCGCTCGCCGGCAGGTCGTCGGGAAGCGTGACGTCGGGGCGGCGCACGACGAAGCGGTAGACCTCGGGGTCGCGTTCGACGAGGCGCAGGTAGCTGTCGATGACCGCGCCGAGGATCCGGGGGAGGTTGACCTCGGCCGTCGTGGCGAAGCCGCCGGACGAGGCGGTGGCCTGCTCGATCTCGGCGAGGATGCGGGCGTCAACGGATTCACAGACCGCGAGGTAGACCCCGTGTCGGTCGCCGAGGTGGCGGTAGATGACGGTCTTGCTCGTGCCCGCCTGCGCGGCGATCTCCTCCATGCCGACGCCGGCGCCGTGCGTGCGGATGGCCCGCACGGTGGCGTCGACGAGCTCACGGCGCCTGGCGACGCGGTGGGCGGCCCAGCGCACGTCGCGCCCGTCGCGGGGCGTCTGGCCGTGGTCGGAGGTGCTCGAAGGGGCGGACATGTCCCAGAGGGTATCGCGTACCGCGCGTACCTGCTACTGTCCGTATCGGTAAGTTTCAATGAGCACTTCTACTCACGTCGAATCGCGAACGCGGCTCGGCGACCAGGGTTCTCACGACCATCGGAGCGAGAAATGACCACGATCCGTGACGCCTACGTCATCGGCGGCAACCGCATCCCCTTCGCACGCTCGGGCGCTGCCTACCTCAAGGCGAGCAACCAGGACATGCTGACGGCGGCCATCGACGGCCTCGTCTCGCGCTACTCCCTGGCCGGCGAGCGCCTCGGTGAGGTCGTCGCGGGCGCCGTCATCAAGCACGCGCGCGACTTCAACCTCACCCGCGAGTCGGTTCTCGGCAGCCACCTGGCGCCGACGACGCCGGCCTACGACATTCAGCAGGCCTGCGCCACCGGCCTCGAGGCCGCCATCCTCGTGTCGAACAAGATCAAGCTCGGCCAGATCGACTCCGCCATCACCGGCGGCACCGACACGACGTCCGACGCCCCGCTGGCCCTCAACGACGGCCTGCGCAAGACGCTGATGAAGGCCAACTACGCGAAGACGACGGGTGACCGCCTCAAGGCGCTCGCTTCGATCCGCCCGAACCAGCTGGCCCCGGAGCAGCCGCGCAACGAGGAGCCGCGCACCGGCCTCACCATGGGTGACCACATGGCCATCACGGCCGAGAAGTGGGGCATCACCCGCGAGGCTCAGGACGAGCTCGCGGCCGCCAGCCACCAGAACATGGCCGCTGCGTACGATCGCGGTTTCTTCGACGACCTCATCACGCCCTTCCTGGGCCTGGCGAAGGACAACAACCTCCGTCCCGACAGCACGGCGGAGAAGCTCGCCAAGCTCAAGCCGGTCTTCGGCAAGGGAGAGAACCGCACGATGACCGCCGGCAACTCGACGCCGCTCACCGACGGTGCCTCGGCCGTTCTGTTCGGCAGCGAGGAGTGGGCCAAGGAGCGCAACCTGCCGCTGCTCGCCCGCTTCGTCGACGGTGAGGGCGCCGCGGTGGACTACGTCAACGGTGACGAGGGCCTGCTCATGGCTCCCGCCTACGCCGTGCCGCGCCTGCTGGAGCGCAACGGTCTGTCCCTGCAGGACTTCGACTTCTACGAGATCCACGAGGCCTTCGCCTCGACCGTCCTCGCGACGCTCAAGGCGTGGGAGGACCCGGAGTTCTGCAAGGAGAAGCTCGGTCTCGACGCGCCCCTGGGCTCGATCGAGCGCAGCAAGCTCAACGTCAACGGCTCGTCGCTCGCCGCGGGCCACCCGTTCGCGGCCACCGGTGGCCGCATCATCGCGCAGCTCGCCAAGCAGCTGCACGAGAAGGGCTCCGGCCGCGGCCTCATCTCCGTGTGCGCCGCTGGTGGCCAGGGCGTCGTCGCGATTCTGGAGGCAGTGTGATGGCTGACGGTTACTCGAACTTCGTCAACAACGGTTTCGGCAAGAAGCTCGCCAAGCAGCTGGGGCTGCCCCAGCCGCCGGTGCTGCGCCGCTACGAGGTGGGCCAGGCTCTCCTCGACGGTCCCGCCGCCGTCGGTGTCGTCGGCGCCGGTGTCGCTGCTGCCAACGCCGCCGCGATCATCCGCTCGTCCGACGCCACGGTCGTCGAGGCCACGCCCGACGCCTCCTACGGCGACAAGCTGGGCGCCCTCGTCATCGACGTGACGGACGCCAAGACGCTCGCCGACCTCGAGGCGTTCCGCGCCATCGCCGTGCCCGCCGTCAAGGCGCTCGGTCGTTCGGCTCGCGTCATCGTCCTCGCGACGACGCCGAGCGAGATCGACGACGTCGAGGCCGCCGCCACCGCTCAGGCGTTCGAGGGCATCACGCGCTCGATCGGCAAGGAGCTGCGTGCCGGCGCTTCGGCCAACCTGTTCTGGGTCGACCCGAACGCTCAGGGCGACAGCTCGGTGCTCGCCGCGCCGCTGCGCTTCTTCCTCTCGAGCCGCTCGGCGTACGTCTCCGGCCAGCCGGTGCGCATCCGCAAGCACGGCGTCCAGGAGGTGCTCGACTGGCACCGTCCGTTCGAGGGTCAGGTCGCCGTCGTCACCGGTGCCGCTCGCGGTATCGGTGCGCAGATCGCGCGCGTCTTCGCCCGCGCCGGTGCGCACGTCATCGCCGTCGACATCCCCGCCGCCGGTGACGCCCTGAGCAAGGTCGCCAACGAGATCGGCGGCACGTCGCTCGGCCTCGACATCACGACGCCGGACGCCGGTCACAAGATCGCCGAAGCGGTGGCACGCAAGGCCGACAAGCTCGACGTCATCGTCCACAACGCCGGCATCACGCGCGACAAGCTGTTCGTCAACACCGACGCCGACCGCTGGGGTTCCGTCATCGACGTCAACCTCGCCTCGCAGCTGCGCATCAACGAGGTGCTCCTCGACCCGGCCACCAAGGGCGGGCTCAAGGACGGCGGCCGCATCGTCTCCGTCGCCTCCACCTCGGGCATCGGCGGTAACCGTGGCCAGGCCAACTACGCCGCGTCGAAGGCCGGTGTCATCGGTCTCGTCCGTGAGCTGTCGGAGCACCTCGCCGACCGCGACATCACGGTCAACGCCGTCGCGCCGGGCTTCATCGAGACCGACATGACGTCCAAGATCCCCGTCGCCACGCGCGAGGTGGGTCGTCGACTCAACTCGATGCTCCAGGGCGGCCAGCCGGTCGACGTGGGCGAGGCCATCGCCTTCTTCGCCGAGCCGGGTTCCGCGGGTGTGACCGGCCAGGTTCTGCGCGTGTGCGGTCAGAGCCAGATCGGAGCCTGACGTGGCATCTGCTCGGACGATCGAACTGAAGGGCGAGCCCAAGCTCGGACCGATGTTCGCGAAGGCCGTGGCCACGGGCGGGCGCCGGAAGGGCAAGACCCTGCCGGACGTCGAGGTCGTGCGCCGGGACGTGACGCCGAGCGTCACCGACGTCGCCGACTACGACGCCGTCTGCGGGTTCGCTTTGAGCAACCGCCTGCCGAGCACGTACCTACATGTGCTCGTCTTCCCGCTGCAGGTCGCGCTCATGTCCGATGAGGCCTTCCCGTTCCCGCTCATGGGCAGCGTGCACCTCGAGAACACCATTACGCAGCACCGTCCGGTGCTGCTCGGTGAGTCGCTCGAACTGCGCGCTCGTGCCGAGAACCTGCGTCCGCACTTCCGCGGCGCGCAGGCGGACCTCATCGGTGAGGTCTACGTCGGCGGCGAGCTCGTGTGGGAAGGGCGTTCGACGTACCTCTTTCGCGGCCGCAAGGTCGAGGGCGAGGTGCCGCCGAAGGTGGACGAGCCGGACGCCGTCGAGGGCTTCGGAGCCACGTGGCGCCTCGGGGCAGACCTCGGGCGTCGCTACGCCAAGGTCTCGGGCGACGTGAACCCGATTCACATGAACCCGCTCGCCGCCAAGGCGCTCGGTTTCCCGACGACGATCGTGCACGGCATGTGGAGCAAGGCGCGCATGCTCGCGGCGATCGAGAACCGCTTGCCGGACGCCTACGAGGCGACGATGAGCTTCCGCAAGCCGCTGCTCATCCCGAGCACGGTGTCGTTCGTGGCCGAGGGTGCGCGCGACGGCGGTTTCGACCTTGCCCTGCGCAACGCGAAGAAGCGCACGGAACACGTGCGCGGATCGGTGCGTCCGCTCGCCTGAGCCGCATCGGATCGCGGCGCAAAGGAAGCGCCGAAAGAACGCCTCGGGGCGTCGGGAACTTTCCCGGCGCCCCGAGGCGTTTGTCCGGGTGTCCTCGCGTGGAGCCTGACGGCCACGTCGAGGGCAAGGGTGAACAAGGTGCAGACGGCGGGGCCACCTCTGGGGGAGGCCCCGCCGTCATCCTGTGCGCGAACGGCCGCCAGTGGCTTCCGACGGCCCAGAGTGGCCCGAGTGGCCCCGGCGCAGCGTCGGGAATGCCCGGGTACCGGTCGGTGTTACACGGTCGTAGCGATGGCGTCACGAAGCGGCGTCGTGTGTGGTCGAGAACACCCGCATCCGCAGGTCATCTCGATTTCACTTTGGTTACCCACCCGTGTAAGGTCTTCCTCGCGCCCAAAACGTGTCGAGCCTTCGATACCGGTGGCGCGAGGCCCCTATAGCTCAGTCGGCAGAGCGTCTCCATGGTAAGGAGAAGGTCAACGGTTCGATTCCGTTTGGGGGCTCGCTTGAATGTTTCGGGCTCGCCCGGAAGGTTCACGGCGCGGCGGGGTAGCTCAGCTGGTTAGAGCGCACGACTCATAATCGTGAGGTCGCGGGATCGAGTCCCGCTCCCGCTACCAATCTTCATGACAACAGATTTCGACTTTCCGAGAGCAGGTGTGGGACATGGCCTCCAAGAGCGCTGACGTTCGCCCGAAGATCACGATGGCTTGCACCGTGTGCAAGGAGCGCAACTACATCACCAAGAAGAACCGTCGGAACAACCCCGACCGTCTCGAACTGGCGAAGTTCTGCAAGCGCTGCGTGAAGCACACGGCGCACCGCGAGACCCGCTGATCTCGCGCACGAAACATCCACGAAGGGTCGTCACCGCACGGTGACGACCCTTCGTCATGTCTGAGCCGCTCGCGCAGGTTCGGCGTCGGCAGCGACTTCCGGGTAGCCCTGCGGGGCGCCTACGGTCGAGCCATGGCAGTGAATCCGGCCGTCGAGGGCCGCACCTATTCCATTCCGGAGCCGCACGTCGTGACGCAGGACGAGCTCGACGCCTTCGCTGCGGCCGTTCGCTCGCCCGGCGCCAGCTCGGGCGCGACGTCACAGGCTGCGCCCCTGACGTTCGCCGTCACGATCGCACAGCGCGCCGAGGCCGAGTTCATGGTCGATCCGGAGGCGAACGTCGACTTCTCGCGGCTCGTCCACGGCGAGGAGGGCTTCACCTACCACGCCCCGATCGTCGCGGGTGACGAACTCGTCGCCACCACCACGGTGCGCCGGGTGCGCTCGGCCGGGGGCCACGACATGGTGACGCTCGAGACGGGCGTCGAGACCACTGCGGGCGAGCCCCGCGTCACGACGACGAGTGTCGTCGTCATTCGAGGGGAGCAGGCATGAGCACCGTGACATGCCTCGCCGACGCCGAGGTCGGTGACGAGGTCTGGTCGACGACCCACCGTCTGCTGCGAGCCGACCTCGTGGCCTATGCCAACGCGAGTGGCGATCAGAACCCCATCCACCAGGACGAGGAGTTTGCCCGCTCCGTCGGTCTGCCCGACGTCATCGCGCACGGCATGCTCACCATGGGCCTGGTGGCTTCCGCCGTCGAGACGGTAGCGGCGGGGCGTGAGGTCGCATCCTTCACGACGCGCTTCGCCGCCCCGGTCGTCGTGCCGGCCGGTGACGACGGCGTCGAGGTGGCGCTCGTTCTCACGGTCGCCGCAACGGACGAGTCCGCCGGCACCGTGACGCTCGATGCGGCCGTGTCGGTGGCAGGCATTAAGGTCTTGAACCGAGCCCGAGCGGTCGTCAACATCTGAGTGAGGTCTTCGTGCAGGAGCAGTTCGACATCCCCCTGGCATCGCTGACGACGATGCACGTCGGCGGCCCCGCACGCCGCCTCGTCGTGGCCGAGACCATCGACGAGATCGTCGACGCCGTGCGCGAGACCGACGACGCGGGCGAGCCCCTGCTCGTTCTCTCCGGCGGCTCCAACCTGCTCATCGCCGACGAGGGGTTCCCCGGAACGGTCGTCAAGATCGCCAACCAGGGCCTCGAGATCGAGCACGACTCCGACTGCGGTGGCGTCACCGTCCGCGTCGGTGCCGGCGTCGTGTGGGACGACTTCGTGCGCGAGGCGTGTGAGCGTGACTGGTCGCGCATCGAGGCGCTCTCCGGTATTCCGGGCCTCGTCGGTGCCACCCCGGTGCAGAACGTCGGCGCCTACGGCCAGGAGGTCGCCCAGACGATCTCCAGCGTGCGCACCTACGACCGGGTGACGCAGCAGATCAAGACCTTCGCGAACGCCGACTGCGAGTTCACCTACCGCCACAGCATCTTCAAGAACACCCCGTATCGCGACGGTGACAAGAGCGGGCGCTACGTCGTGCTCGACGTCTCGTTCCATCTGCGCAAGGCAGACCGCAGCCAGCCCATCGCGTACGCCGACCTCGCGGCCGGCCTGGGCGTCGAGCAGGGCCAGCGCGTGCCGCTCGCCGACGCGCGTGCAGGCGTTCTCGCGCAGCGCGCGAAGCGCGGCATGGTGCTCGAGGCGGGCGATCACGACACGTGGTCGTGCGGCTCGTTCTTCACCAACCCCATCGTCACGCGTGAGCAAATGGACTCGATCGTCGCGCGCGCCGAGGAGCGCCTCGGCGCCGACGGCCCGGTGCCTCCGCAGTTCCCCGCGGGCGCGGCGCACCCCGACATGCTCAAGACGTCGGCCGCGTGGCTCATCGACAAGGGCGGCTTCGGCAAGGGCTACAACATGCCCGGCCCGGCGGCACTCTCGACGAAGCACACGCTCGCCCTGACGAACCGCGGTACGGCCACTGCTGCCGATGTCGCAGCGCTCGCCCGCGTCGTCGTCGACGGCGTGGAGGAGGCCTTCGGCGTCCGTCTCGTGCCCGAGCCCGTCTGGGTCGGCCTCACGCTCTGAGCGTCACGCGTCGCTGGTCTGGGTCGAGCCGGCGGGCTGGGCGAGCAGCCACGCGTCGATGTCGGCGTTCGCGCGGTGCACGACGTCCTGCGGTGCTCGGGAGATGGCGAAGCTGTCGCGTGCCAGCTGCGCGAGTTCGGCGTCGCTGAGGCCGTGGACCTCGCGCGCCGTGCGGTACTGATCGCTCAGGCGCGAGCCGAACAGCAGGGGATCGTCCGCGCCGAGCGCCATCTTGGCGCCGGCGTCGAAGAGGCGGCGCAGGGGCACGTCACGGGCTTCCTCGTAGACGCCGAGCGCGACGTTGCTGCCGGGACACACCTCGAGGCCCACACCGTCGTCGACGACCCTGCGCAGGACGTCATCGGAATCCGCACTGCGCACCCCGTGGCCGAGGCGGTCGGGACGCAGCGCATCGAGCGTTTCCGTGACCGCGTCGGGGCCGAGCAGCTCACCGCCGTGGGGGAGCGAGGCGAGCCCGGCGTCCCGGGCGATGCGGAAGGCCGGCGCGAAGCTCTCGGTGTCACCGCGGCGCTCGTCGTTACTCAACCCGAAGCCGACAACCGGGCCTGCGTTCCTCGCGGCGAGCCGGGCGAGTGTGCGGGCGTCGAAGGGGTGCTTGAGGCGCGAGGCAGCCACGACGACGCCGACGCCGATGTCGTGGCGCTCGGACGCCTTCTGCGCTTCGTCGAGCACGATCTCCAGCGCGGGTGTGATTCCGCCGACGAAGGGGGCGTAGGAGGTGGGGTCGACCTGGATCTCCAGCCATCGCGAACCCTCCGCGGCGTCTGTGGCCGCGGCCTCGTCCACGATGCGTCGCATGTCGTCCTCCGAGCGCACGCAGGCGCGGGCCGCGTCGTAGAGGCGCTGGAACCGGAACCAGCCGCGTTCGTCCATGGCAGAGGCGAGCGTCGGCGGCCAGTGGGCGGTGAGGCTCTCCGGAAGGCGAACTCGGTGAGCGACGCTGAGGTCGAGCAGCGTGTCGAACGCCATCGAGCCAGTGAAGTGCAGATGCAGGTGGGCCTTCGGGAGGGTGTCGATGTCGCGGGCGGTCCTGGTCGTTCCGGTCACACCCTCATCCTGTCACCGAGCGCGGGCGTTCCCGACCGTGACGCAGCCCCGCCGCCTGAGGCCACCCCGATTTCCACCCAGCGCCGTTCGTCCCGTAGACTCGTGCGCCGGTAGACCGGACACCCATTCGGGATACCGCGCGGGGCAACCCGCGAAGGGCACTAGCTCAATTGGCAGAGCACCGGTCTCCAAAACCGGGGGTTGGGGGTTCAAGTCCCTCGTGCCCTGCACAGCGCACTGATCCGGAAGGGTGACACTGTGGCAGACAACGACGCAGCGACGAGCACTGCCGTCGCAGGCGAGCGTGAGCGCCGCGGTTTCTTCGGCCGCATCCTGTTGTTCGTCCGACAGGTGATCGACGAGATGCGCAAGGTCGTCTACCCCACGCGTGACGAACTCACCAGCTTCACGATTGCCGTCCTGGTGTTCCTCGCGGTCATCATGGCCTACGTCAACGGTCTAGACTGGATGTTCACGCGTGCGGTGTCGTGGGTCTTCGGCTCCGGCTGATCCCCGAGACATCACGAGAGTCGCCGCCTGGGCGCCCGCTTCGCGGGAGGCACGGGCGGCGCGCTTGTGTGGCGCACCACTTGAATGTAGTTCCCCTCATGTGAAGGAAGCAGGGTCGATGACCGAGCAGAACCCCGAGCAGCTCTCGCCCGCCGCTCGAGAAGAGGCCGAGTACGCGGCCGACGCCGCACAGACGCCGGACGCCGATCTCACGCCCGAGCTCGGCGAGATCGGCAAGCTGCCGACGGCCGACGAAGCCGACGAGGAGAACGCCGCGCGCACCGAGGACGAGGCGTCCGCTTCCGAGGACGGCGCCGACGAGGCTGCCGTCGACCCGCGCGAGGCCTTCATCGCCGACCTCAAGTCGCAGTTCGGTGACTGGTACGTCATCCACTCCTACGCCGGCTACGAGAAGCGCGTGAAGACGAACCTCGAGCAGCGCATCACGAGCCTCAACATGGAGGACTACATCTTCCAGAGCGAGGTGCCGATCGAGGAGTACACCGAGATCCGCAACGGTCAGAAGAAGTCCGGCACGCGCGTTCGCATGCCCGGATACGTCCTCGTGCGCATGGACCTCACCGACGAGTCGTGGGGCGCCGTGCGTCACACGCCGGGCGTCACCGGCTTCGTGGGCAACGCCCACCAGCCGTCGCCGCTGTCGATCGATGAGGTCGTCACGATGCTGAACCCGACGTTCGACGAGCCGGAGAAGGCTTCCGACGCCGCTGCCACCGGAGGCGCCAAGGGCGGCTCGGGCACGGCCCCGGTTGCTGTCGACTTCACCGTCGGCGAGTCCGTCACCGTCATGGAGGGCCCGTTCGAGACGCTGCCCGCGACGATCTCCGAGATCAACGCTGACACCGCGAAGCTCAAGGTCCTCGTCTCCATTTTCGGCCGCGAAACGCCGGTCGAACTGGGCTTCAACCAGGTCGCCAAGATCTGATCAGCCCCACCTGTTCCTCTCGTCGCCCGTCCGGGTGACGAGGATGCAACCGGGTCATCGCCCACGGCGTCGGCCCACAACACGAAAGAGGTGGCACCATGCCCCCGAAGAAGAAGGTTTCCGGCTTCATCAAGCTGCAGATCCAGGCCGGCGCGGCTACGCCGGCACCGCCGGTCGGTCCGGCGCTGGGTCAGCACGGCGTCAACATCATGGAGTTCGTCAAGGCGTACAATGCCGCGACGGAATCCCAGCGTGGCAACGTCATCCCGGTCGAGATCACGGTCTACGAAGACCGCTCCTTCACGTTCATCACGAAGACGCCGCCGGCTGCTGAGCTCATCAAGAAGGCTGCGGGCGTGCAGAAGGGTTCCGGCGAGCCCCACAAGACGAAGGTCGCTCACCTGAGCAAGGACCAGATCCGCGAGATCGCCGAGATGAAGATGCAGGACCTGAACGCCAACGACATCGACATGGCCTCGCGCATCATTGCCGGGACCGCGCGCTCGATGGGTATCACGACGGACTGAAAGTGCACCGACGGAACGGACGCCGCGCGTTCGCTTCGTAGGTGACGATCCGGCGGTGTGCTTTCAGTCCAGAAAATATGGCCTGATCTCCACCGCTGTCGTCCTCGAAGGGCCTGGCTCACCGATTTCGGTGGGCTGGGCCCTTCGGCTATCCTTGAAGGGTTGCCCTTGTGGTATCAGCGGCGTTCGGGGCCTTTCCGTCCGTCGTGAACCTCACGGTTCGAAAGTGGTTGGGCCCGCGCTGGTCCGTACAACCACGACCTCCACCTGTTCCAAGGAGAACTCATGAAGCGCAGCAAGGCTTACCGCGCGGCCGAAGAGAAGATCGAGGCCGGCAAGCTCTACTCCCCGCTCGAGGCGGTTCGTATCGCCAAGTCGACGAACGAGACGAAGTTCGACCCCACCGTCGAGGTCGCGATGCGTCTCGGTGTCGACCCGCGCAAGGCCGACCAGATGGTCCGCGGCACGGTCAACCTGCCGCACGGCACGGGTAAGACGGCCCGCGTCCTCGTCTTCGCGAACGGCGACAAGGCAGCTGCGGCTGAGGCCGCCGGCGCCGACTTCGTCGGTTCGGACGACCTCATCGCCAAGGTTCAGGGCGGCTGGACGGACTTCGACGCCGTCGTCGCCACGCCGGACCTCATGGGCAAGGTCGGTCGTCTCGGTAAGGTCCTCGGCCCCCGCGGTCTCATGCCGAACCCGAAGACGGGCACGGTGACGATGGACGTCGCCAAGGCCGTCTCCGACATCAAGGGCGGAAAGATCGAGTTCCGCGTCGACAAGCACGCGAACCTTCACTTCATCATCGGCAAGGCCTCGTTCGACGAGCGCGCCCTCGTCGAGAACTACGCGGCTGCGCTGGAGGAGATCCTGCGCCTCAAGCCGTCCGCGTCGAAGGGTCGCTACATCACGAAGGCCACGCTGGCCACGACGATGGGCCCCGGCATCCTGCTCGACCAGTCGCGTACGCGCAACCTCATGGAGGAGTCGGGCGAGCAGGCCTGATCTTTCTCGTTGACGCACGAGGCCCCACCGAGTCGAACTCGGCGGGGCCTCGTGCGTTGTGCTGATCGGATCAGTTGGGGCGGATCTGCAGTCGCACCACCTGCGGATCGTGGTCGGAGTCCTGGTCGGTGAACTCGCTGTTCGTGTGCACGATGTCGTAGCTGTAGGGCGCGCCCTTCCAGCCCTTGGGGCTGCGCGTCAGCTGCGGCGAGACGAGGATGTGGTCGAGGATCTGGCTGTTGCCCTCGTAGACGTAGCTGTAGCGCTCGTTCGCGGTGAGCGTGCGCGGCAGGTCCGTCATCGCGTTCGCTCCGGAGCCGACGAGGATGTCGGTGGTGCGGCTGAACTCGAAGTCGTTGATGTCGCCGAGGGCGACGATTCGTGCGTCGGGGTCGGCTGCGAGGAGCTGGTCGGTGAAGGTTCGCACCACCTGCGCCTGGGCGTGGCGCTGGGTCTCGGAGGAGCGAACGGGTTGCTGCCACCGACCGAACAGCGGGTCGTCGCCGCCCTTGGAGTTGAAGTGATTGGCGATGACGAAGACGTTCTCGCCGCGGAAGCGGAACTGGCCGACGAGTGGTTTGCGGGAGTCCGCGAAGGCGGGGTTCGTCGGGTCGATGCGGCCGGGGGAGACGGCGAGCGCCGCCTTCTTGCCGCGCCCGATGACCTGCGTGGCTGTCGTCGCGGACGGGTTGCCGGCGTCGACGAAGTCGATGTCGCGGCCGGTGCGGAAGAGGAAGACCTGACGGATGTTGCCGCCGGGCGCGCCGCCGTCCTGGCCGTCCTCGGGGTTGACCCACCGTGCCTCGTAGGCGGGACCGCGCCTGGCCCTGGTCGTGTCGACGAGCTTGCGCACGGTGGTGGAGGAGTCCACGGTGCCGTCGTTCTGCACCCCGTTGTCGTCCTGGATCTCCTCGAGCGCGAGGACGTCGGGCGAGCGGAGGTTGGTCGTCACCTGGTCGGCGAGGCGGTCGTACTTGTCCTGCTGGTCGCTGGGCGCGAGATTCTCGACGTTGAACGTGGCGACGGCGAGCTGGTTGTTCGACTGTGCGCTCGTCGTCTCGCGGGTGAGGCCGGACGTCATGTGGCCGGCGGGCGTCGTGACGAGGACGTGGGGCATGGCGAAGGCATAGTCCATAATGCCCATGGTCGTGCCCGTGTAGGTGTCGCCGACGTTGGCTGCGGGGATGGAGTTCGCCGGGATGAGCGAGTCGTCGAGAACGAGGCGCATGGCGTTGGGGCGGTCATATCCGCCGTACACGACGCCGCGCGGGCTGGTGGTGGCGCTGACGTTCTGGCCGGGCACGACGGGCGTCTCGCCGTAGCGCGCGTTCGTGGGGCCGACGGCGCGCGCATCGTCGAGAGCCACTTTCATGCCCTCGAGGGACTCGTTGAAGTCGATGGAGTGCCGGGCCGGGTCGAAGACGGCGGAGTCGTACTCGACGCTCTTGGGGTCGCCCGCTTCGATCGTCTGCTGCGGTGCGATGCGGTCCTTGCCGATCCACACGGCCGGAATCGCCTGGCCGTGGCCGGTGACGGAGACCTTCGGGCTCGAGATCTGGGTCGTCGTGAGGTTGTCGTTGCCGGATGCGCCGCCGGGGCGGAACTCGGTGACCACGCCGGCGACCTCGACGGCGTCACCGACGCTCTGCGCCGGCGCCGACCTGGTGTAGACGAAGACAGCATCACTCGTGGCGTCGTTCTCGTCGCTGGGCGCCTGCATCCAGAAGCCGGTGCGCGAGGTCGCCGTGATGACACCGGCAACGCCGCTCACGCGCTGATCGCGCAGCGGGGAGAGGTGCGACGATCCCTGGATCTCCTGAATGGTCGTGGCCGATGGGGCTGGCGGCTGCACGGCAGAGCACGAGCTCGCGCCGGCGGCAGCGCCCGCCGGAGAGGGCGCCCCGGTGGCGAAGTCACTCGCGTTGTCGTCGGTGTCTGTGCACTCGCTGCGGCGTGCGACGGAGGTGGTGTTCGACGTCGCGGGAGCCGGGGCTCCTTCGGCGACCGCCGCATTGCCCCAGCCGACGAGGTCGACGGTGGCGCCATCGGCGTTGACGAGGGCGACCCGACCGGCGGAGGAGGACATGGGGATGCGGCCCGTCACGTCGGCGTTCGGAAGGGCCGCGGCCGAGGTGTTCGCTCCGTCAGCCTCCTGGACGAGGAAGTGGTGGCCCGCCGGGACCGAGCCGGTGAGGGGCGTCGTCTGCGCGCTCGTGCCTGAGGCGGACCAGTACTGCACGCTCCACCCGGTGAGGTCGATCGCCGTGCCGGAGGCGTTGTACAGCTCGACGAAGTCGCTGCGCAGCGGAGCGCCGGAGTTGCCGCCGCCCCCAAAGACCTCGGAGACGAGGACGGTCGAGGACGCGGCTTGCGCGGGGCTGAACGCGGTGCCGAGCGCGCCGACCACGACGAGGGCGGTCGTGCCGGCGAGGAACCGGCGGGGAGGGTGCTGACCCATGGGGATGCCTTCCAAGGAGTTTTCAGGGTGCGCCGAAAAACATACGCTGCCAAAGGAGTTCGCGGAGCGCGCCCGATGCGTCCGGTGGATGAACAGCAGGTGTGCTGTCGACGACGTCCGTGCCGTCCGGGCAAGACGGCGCCCTCGATTTGGTCGCTGGCACCGCGCCCGGTAGTCTCTTGCGTACCAATGACCGCCGGTTGTCATGAGTTGCTTCTCGAAGCGGCGCACGACCGAAGGCCTCACGGAAGTGAGCAGCCCGCGCAGGTGAGCTAAGCCGTCCATCGTGATCGCCTCTTCGAGTGTGATCGTCGGTGACATACGAGCCTCAGCGCGCCTGCGCCTGAGGCTCTTTTTCATGTGCGCCCTCACGACTGGCATTCACCACCGAAGGAGGCACGCATGGCTACTGCCGCAAAGGATGCAGCCATTGCCGAGCTCGCGGACAACTTCCGCAACTCGGATGCTGCCGTGCTGACGGAGTACCGCGGCCTGACCGTGGCGCAGATCACCGATCTGCGTAACTCCATTCGTGAGCACGCCACTTACTCCGTGGTGAAGAACACGCTGACCGCTCGTGCGGCTGCCGAGGCCGGAGTGACGGCCTTCGACGGCCAGCTCCAGGGCCCGTCCGCTATCGCCTTCGTCACCGGTGACCCGGTGGAGACGGCGAAGAAGCTGCGTGACTTCGCCAAGGCCAACCCTCTCCTCGTCATCAAGGGCGGCGTCCTTGACGGCAAGGCCATGTCGGCCGAGGAGATCAACAAGCTTGCGGACCTCGAGTCCCGCGAGACCCTGCTCGCCAAGCTGGCCGGGGGCTTCCAGGCCTCGCTCAGCCAGGCGGTTTACCTCTTCGCGGCCCCGCTGTCGCAGAGCTCTCGTGCAATCGAGGCCCTGCGCGCGAAGGTCGAGACCGAGGGCCCGGTTTCCGACGCAGCTCCGGCTGCCGAAGAGGCCACCGCAGACGTCGCCGAGGGTGGCGACGAGGCCTGATCTCGACACCCGTCGAGCAGGTCGCACCCAACACAACGCCACTCACGGCACGGATCACCAGAGAACATCTGCGATCCGACAAGAACAGAAAGGACGCCCATCATGGCGAAGCTCTCCAACGACGAGCTCCTTGAGGCTTTCAAGGAAATGACGCTCATCGAGCTCTCCGAGTTCGTGACGCTCTTCGAGGACACGTTCAACGTCACCGCTGCTGCCCCGGTTGCAGTTGCCGGTGCCGCTCCGGCTGCCGGTGGCGACGCTGCCGCTGCCGAGGAGAAGGACGAGTTCGACGTCATCCTGGCCGCTGCCGGTGACAAGAAGATCCAGGTCATCAAGGAGGTCCGCGCCCTGACGTCCCTCGGTCTGAAGGAGGCCAAGGACCTCGTTGACGGTGCTCCGAAGCCCGTTCTCGAGGGTGTCAACAAGGAGACCGCGGACAAGGCCAAGGAGTCCCTCGAGGCGCCGGCGCCACCGTCGAGCTCAAGTGATCTCGTCCCGGGCTCGCCTGGGATCGTGAACTTCGACCATCGGGTCGCACCTGCGGGTGCGGCCGATGGTCGTTTGTGTCGGGGCAATATTCGTGTGCGGTTGTCACCGGCTGCCTCTAATGTGTTCCGGGCCATGAGTCAGCAGTCAGCGTCCGCCCCCACCCGATCGGCTTCCGAAGCCCATCGGGCTCCTGTCGATTGGCGACGCCTGCGTGGCCCCGCCGCTGTGATCGCGCTCGTTGCACTGGCCGTCTCGTCGGTGGGTCCTTCGATCGCGGCGCTCCTCGCAGGGCGGCTCGCGGAACATCCCGAGGGCGGGCTCGTCGCGTGGCTGGCCGTGCTCCTGCTCGGCAGCGCCGTGCTCAACACGGTGGGTCGATACGTGTGGGCCACCGTCGTCGACCGGGCTGCCGGCGCGCTGCGCCAGGACCTCGTCGACGCCGTGCTCCACCAGCCCCTCGCGGCGCTGTCGGAGCAGGCCGTGGGAGAGGTGCTCGACCGCGTCGACGACGACACCCACGAGGTGAACAACCTCGTGCGCATGCAGCTGTGGATGGTGCTCAACACCGTCTTCGCGCTCGTGCCCATGTGGGTCGTGGCGGGCGTGTCCTGGACTCCCGCGTGGGTGCTGTTCCCGCTCTTCGCCGCGGGGGCCTTCTGGCTCATCAAACCCCTGCTGGGCAAGATCGCCGAGCGGAAGGTCATCGAGGAAGCCCAGTGGACAGAGCACGCCGCTGCGTTCGAAGAGGGCGTGGCCGCGCGTGACGACATCCGCACCAACCTCGGCCAGGGCTTCGTCCTCGCCAACATCGTGCGCCTGTCGTCGGTGGTGCACCGTCGTTTCCAGGACGTGCTGCGCCTCGAAGTCGGCGTCATCCTTCGCTCCGGGCTGACGCTGCATCTCCTGCTCGCCGTGGCGATGGCGGTCAGTGTCGTTCTCGCCTCGCGCGGTGACCTCGCGGTCTCGCAGGTTGTGACGCTCGTGCTCGTGACGAGCACCTTCGTCGGGCGGGTCGGGCGCCTCGCCGAGCAGCTTCCCGACCTGCAGGCCGGCCTCGGCGCCATCACCCGACTGCGTCAGCTCATGGCGGTCGAGCCCGAGCGCGTCGAGGGCGATCCGGTCCCCGACGGCGATCTCAGCCTCGAGTTCCGCGACCTCACGTTCTCCTACACGGGGGACGACGTCGTCCTCGAGAACGTCGACCTGCGGCTTCCCGCCGGTGCGACGCTCGCGCTCGTCGGGCGCACGGGTTCCGGCAAGTCGACGCTCGCGAGCCTCGTCCCCAGGGCCGTCGAGCCGCCTGCGAGCCAGGTGTTCGTCGGCGGACGTGATGTGCTCGAGCTCGACGTCGACGCCCTGCGCGCCGCTGTGGGGACGGTGACCCAGAAGACCGACATCCTCGCGGGCACGCTGGCCGAGAACGTCACGCTCTTCGGCGAGGCGGACAATGCCCGGGTGACGGCGATCATGGCCGAGCTCGGGTTGAGCGACTGGGTCGAGGGACTGCCGAACGGCGTCGACACCCTGCTCGGCCCGGGAGGCATCACGCTCTCGGCGGGGGAGGCGCAACTCGTCGCCTTCGCCCGTCTGCTCGCACGCGACGTCGAGGTCGTCATCCTCGACGAGGCCACGGCGCGGATGGATCCGGTGACGGAGGCGCGCGTGGTCGCGGCGTCGGAGCGGCTGCTCAAGAACCGCACCGGGGTCATCATCGCCCACCGCCTCTCGACCATCGAACGCGCTGACTTCGTCGCGGTGCTCGATCGCGGCCGCGTGGCGCAGTTCGGCACGCACGACGAGCTGTCGCAGGCACCGGGCCACTTCAGCCGCCTCCTCGAGGCTGCGGAGGCAGCCGACGCTTCAGTACCCGAGGCCGATACGCCTGACGCGCCGTCGGCGCCGGACGATCAACCCGTTCTGCGAGCTCGTCGGCGCACTGACGTGCCTGCCGCCCGCAAGGTCGACCCCGCCCCTCCGCTGTGGCGGGGTATCCGTGACGCGCTCCTGGTCAAGCCCCTGTGGGGCGCCATCCCGGGGCTGGGCTTCCTCGCCTTCTCCCTCGTCGGTTCGGTGGGAGCCATCACCGGTTGGGTGTGGGGAACGACGGTCGAGGCCCTCGTCGCGGATGCTGAGTGGCGCCCCTGGCTCGTCGCCTCCCTCGTCGCGGTGCTGCTCGGGCCGGGCATCCTCGCGTGGGCCGTTTCGCGCTACCCCCGGTGGTGGATCGAGGTGCTCCTTCGAGTGCGACTCAACGTGCTGCTCGGTCAGACGGCAACGTCGCGGCTGGAGGCCACCCCGCCCGGTGAGGTCGTGGCCCGAGCGATGGACGCCGACCGCTTCGTGAAATACGCCGACCGCTGGGTCGACTTCCTCAACGGT
This sequence comes from Dermacoccus abyssi, assembly GCF_003515945.1. Taxonomy (GTDB): domain Bacteria; phylum Actinomycetota; class Actinomycetes; order Actinomycetales; family Dermatophilaceae; genus Dermacoccus; species Dermacoccus abyssi. Next base: position 236,259 of record NZ_QWLM01000001.1, on the reverse strand, counting down.
CTGGCCATCGTCGCGGTGACGTCGCTCGTGTCCGGCACACCGCTCACCGGCGCTGTGCTCGCCGCGATCCTGCTGGTCTCCGCTGCCGCTTCGGCCCTCGGGCGTCCCCTCGCGGGAAGTTCAGCCGCCGCGGCGTCGAAGAGCCGTGCCCGCTTCGGCCGGGCGCTGGTCTCCGTCGTCGAGTCGGCGCGCACCGTCAAGCTGGCGGGGCGTCTGCGGGAGGCGCGCGAGCACCTGCGCCAGGTGGACGCGGGCCGCGTCGACGCCGCCGTGCGTGAACACCGCATCGCCGCAGTGCTCCAGGGCGTTCCGCTCGTCGCGATCGAAGCCGGTGTCGTCATCGCCTGGGCCGGTGTCGTCTGGGACGTGTGGAGCCTCGCGACGGGCCTCCTCGTCGCGAACGCGGCGATGGGGTTCGAGTGGTTCGGCCAGGTGGCCAGCGCCGTGGTCACGGAGGCTCCCGGCACCCGGGCGTGGCAGCAGGCCACGGTGGCCTACGCGGGTGGTCGTGACATCACGTCGCTGCCGAAGGACGTCGACCTCGCGGCGGGCCGGGCCCCGGCGCCCCAAGAGGAGCCGGGGGAACGGCTCGAGAGCCTGCGCCTCGAGCACCTCTCGGCCGTGCACGACGACGGCACGCTGGGCGTCGAGGACGTCTCGCTCACCGTGGAGGCGGGCGAACTCGTCCTCGTCCTCGGTCAGGTGGGTGCAGGCAAGTCGAGCCTGCTCGGCGCGCTCGCCGGGCTCGTGCGCTACACCGGCGAACTGCGGTGGAACGGGAAGGTCGTCGAGGACGAGGAGAGCTTCCTGCGGCCGGGCCAGGTGGCGTACGTGTCCCAGACGCCCCGCGTTCTGTCGGGCACCTTCGGTGACAACATCCGTCTCGGTCTGCCGCGACGGTACGACGAGGCCGTCGCCGATGCCCGTCTCGTGCCCGACATCGAGCGGGCCGGGGGTGTCGATGCGCTGGTCGGTCACCGCGGCCTGCGGTTGTCGGGCGGGCAGGTGCAACGTCTCGCCCTGGCGCGCGCACTCGCCACCAACGCCGAACTCATCGTCGCCGACGACGTCTCGAGCGCCCTCGACGCCGCCACCGAGCTGGAGTTGTGGAACGCGCTGCGCGAGCGAGGCTCCACCGTCATCGGGGCGAGTTCGAAGCGGGCCGCACTGGCCCGGGCCGACCGCGTCGTCGTGCTCGTGGACGGGCGCGTCGCCGCTGTCGGTCCGTGGTCCAGGCTGAGTGGGCGGTTCGGGGCTCTGGCGGGCTAGCCGGAGCCTCGGGCGCCCGCTCGGCGACCTGCCGCGAATCACCCGGATGGGGTGTCATCACGGGGGTTTTGCCGGTCGCTCGGGCGCGGCGCGGTGTGGGTGCTTGACTGGCGAGCCCGGCTGAGCCATCCTCATGTAACTCAATACGAGCCTCGGGGGAGAGGCTCGTTCCATATCGGCTCAGGTGGAGCGCGACGCACGAAGCGAACGCTCGACGACGTCGAACTTGCATGTCCCCGACCGGGGGACTATTCTGCTATTTTGCGCTGCCTTGTCTCTGGGCACCCTCGAAAACCAACGAAGCACGACGACGAGATCGACTGTTCGACCGGCTGCGGCCGCGTCGCGTCCCGGTCACCACGACGGGTGGGTTCGATCCTCGCGCTCGAGTGCGTTGGGGTTCGGGTTCCGTCCGGGGGCTGAGGGCACGTATTAGCCGCTCTGTTAGGCCTGTGGAAGGAACACTCCTTGGCTGCTTCGCGCACCGCGACCCAGACTCTGTCCTCGGCGAAGACTGCCTCCGGCCGTCTCACCTTCGCCAAAATTCGTGAGCCCCTCGAAATCCCGGATCTGCTCGCGTTGCAGACCGAGAGCTTCGACTGGCTCCTCGGCAACGAGAAGTGGCAGGCCCGCGTGGCTGCCGCCAAGGCCGAGGGCCGTGTCGACGTCCCCGAGCGCTCCGGTCTCGAGGAGATCTTCGAGGAGATCTCCCCGATCGAAGACTTCTCCGGCTCCATGTCGCTGAGCTTCCGCGACCACCGCTTCGAGGACGTCAAGTACTCGATCGACGAATGCAAGGAGCGCGACATGACGTACGCGGCTCCCCTCTTCGTCACCGCCGAGTTCATGAACGCCGAGACCGGCGAGATCAAGAGCCAGACGGTCTTCATGGGCGACTTCCCGCTCATGACCGACCGCGGCACCTTCGTCATCAACGGCACCGAGCGTGTCGTCGTCTCGCAGCTCGTGCGCAGCCCCGGCGTGTACTTCGAGCGCAGCATCGACAAGACCTCCGACAAGGAGATCTACACGGCCAAGGTCATCCCGAGCCGCGGTGCCTGGCTCGAGTTCGAGGTCGACAAGCGCGACATGGTCGGCGTTCGCGTCGACCGCAAGCGCAAGCAGTCCGTTACCGTCCTGCTCAAGGCCCTCGGTTGGACCGAGGCTCAGATCCTCGAGGAGTTCGGCCAGTACGAGTCGATGCGCGCCACCCTGGAGAAGGACCACACGGCCGACCAGGACGCCGCGCTGCTCGAGATCTACCGCAAGCTGCGTCCGGGCGAACCGCCGACGCGTGAGGCCGCTCAGCAGCTGCTCGACAACCTGTACTTCAACGGCAAGCGTTACGACCTCGCGAAGGTCGGCCGCTACAAGGTCAACAAGAAGCTCGGTGTCGACGGCGGCCTCGAGGACTCGACGCTGTCGGTCGACGACGTCGTGGCCACCATCAAGTACATCGTCGCGCTGCACGCCGGCGAGGACACGATGAAGGGCAAGCGTCACGGCGATGACGTCGACGTGCGTGTCGAGGTCGACGACATCGACCACTTCGGCAACCGTCGCCTCCGCAACGTCGGTGAGCTCATCCAGAACCAGGTCCGCACGGGTCTTTCCCGTATGGAGCGCGTGGTTCGTGAGCGCATGACGACGCAGGACGTCGAGGCCATCACGCCGCAGACCCTGATCAACATCCGCCCGGTCGTGGCGTCGATCAAGGAGTTCTTCGGCACCTCGCAGCTGTCGCAGTTCATGGACCAGAACAACCCGCTCGCCGGTCTGACGCACAAGCGTCGTCTCTCCGCGCTGGGCCCGGGTGGTCTCTCCCGTGACCGCGCCGGCATGGAGGTCCGTGACGTCCACCCGTCGCACTACGGCCGCATGTGCCCGATCGAGACGCCGGAAGGCCCGAACATCGGCCTCATCGGTTCGCTCGCGTCGTACGGTCGCATCAACCCGTTCGGATTTGTCGAGACCCCGTACCGCAAGGTCGAGAACGGCAAGGTCTCCGACGAGGTCGTCTACCTGTCCGCCGACGAGGAGGACACCTACGTCATCGCGCAGGCCAACGCCCCGCTGACGCAGGACAACGAGTTCGTCGAGGATCGCGTCATGGCCCGCACCAAGGGCGGCGAGGCGAGCGACGTCGCGCGCGACGAGGTCGACTTCATGGACGTGTCCGCACGTCAGATGGTCTCGGCCGCCACCGCGCTCATCCCGTTCCTCGAGCACGACGACGCCAACCGTGCCCTCATGGGTGCCAACATGCAGCGTCAGGCCGTGCCGCTCGTGCGCTCGGAGGCCCCGCTCGTGGGTACCGGCATCGAGTACCGCGCGGCACTCGACTCGGGTGACGTCGTGCGTGCGACGAAGGCCGGTGTCGTGCAGGAGGTCTCCGCGGACCTCGTGACCGTCGCCAACGACGACGCCACGTACAGCACCTACCGCATCGCGAAGTTCACGCGTTCGAACCAGGGCACCTGCTACAACCAGCGTGTCGTGGTCACCGAGGGTGAGCGTCTCGAGGAAGGCGCTGTCATCGCCGACGGTCCCGCGACCGACGGTGGCGAGATGTCGCTCGGTAAGAACCTGCTCGTGGCGTTCATGCCGTGGGAGGGCTACAACTACGAGGACGCCATCATCCTCAGCCAGCGTCTCGTCCAGGACGACACGCTCTCCTCGATCCACATCGAGGAGCACGAGATCGACGCTCGTGACACGAAGCTCGGCCCGGAGGAGATCACGCGGGACATCCCGAACGTCTCCGAGGAGGTCCTGGCCGACCTCGACGAGCGCGGCATCATCCGCATCGGCGCCGAGGTCCGCGACGGCGACCTGCTCGTCGGCAAGGTCACGCCGAAGGGTGAGACCGAGCTGACGCCGGAGGAGCGCCTCCTGCGCGCCATCTTCGGTGAGAAGGCCCGCGAGGTCCGTGATACGTCCATGAAGGTCCCGCACGGCGAGACCGGCACGGTCATCGGCGTCAAGGTCTTCGACCGCGAGGAGGGCGACGAGCTTCCCCCGGGCGTCAACCAGCTCGTGCGTGTGTACGTCGCCAACAAGCGCAAGATCACCGACGGTGACAAGCTCGCCGGCCGTCACGGCAACAAGGGCGTCATCTCGAAGATCCTGCCGGTTGAGGACATGCCGTTCCTCGAGGACGGCACGCCGGTCGACGTCGTGCTCAACCCGCTCGGTGTTCCGTCCCGAATGAACCCGGGTCAGGTCCTCGAGCTGCACATGGGCTGGGCCGCGTCGCGTGGTTGGGACATCGAGGGCACGCCGGAGTGGGCCGCCAAGATCCCCGAGGACGCGCGTCAGGCCGGCGCCAACACGCGTATCGCCACCCCGGTGTTCGACGGTGCGCGAGAGGCCGAGATCCGCGGTCTGCTCGACTCGACGAACAAGACCCGTGACGGCGTGCGTCTCATCGACAACTCCGGCAAGGCGCAGCTGTTCGACGGTCGTTCCGGCGAGCCGTTCCCGGACCCGGTGTCGGTGGGCTACATGTACATCCTCAAGCTCCACCACCTGGTGGACGAGAAGATCCACGCCCGTTCGACCGGTCCGTACTCGATGATCACCCAGCAGCCGCTCGGCGGTAAGGCGCAGTTCGGTGGTCAGCGATTCGGCGAGATGGAGGTGTGGGCCCTGGAGGCGTACGGCGCCGCCTACGCGCTGCAGGAGCTGCTCACCATCAAGTCGGACGACGTCACCGGCCGCGTCAAGGTGTACGAGGCCATCGTCAAGGGCGAGAACATCCCCGAGCCCGGCATTCCGGAATCGTTCAAGGTTCTCATCAAGGAAATGCAGTCGCTCTGCCTCAACGTTGAGGTCCTCAGCAGCGACGGCACGGCGATCGACCTTCGCGACTCGGAGCAGGAAGTCTTCCGCGCTGCCGAGGAGCTGGGTATCGACCTGTCGCGCCGCGAGCCGAGCAGCGTCGAGGAAGTCTGATCACGGCCAGACCGGGGCGCGCTCGCGCCGAGCGTGACGAGCGCGCCCCGGTCCCCGGCAGACGTTAGGTCCCGCGCCTATCGGCGTGCGGACAACCACAACAGCAACGATCAGACCTTTCAGATTTAGGCGAGAGAAGGAATCAGCACAGTGCTGGACGTCAACTTCTTCGATGAGCTTCGTATCGGCCTCGCGACCGCGGACGACATCCGCACGTGGTCGCACGGCGAGGTCAAGAAGCCCGAAACCATCAACTACCGCACCCTCAAGCCCGAGAAGGACGGCCTCTTCTGCGAGAAGATCTTCGGCCCGACTCGCGACTGGGAGTGCTACTGCGGTAAGTACAAGCGTGTCCGCTTCAAGGGCATCATCTGCGAGCGCTGTGGCGTCGAGGTCACCCGTTCCGCGGTTCGCCGTGAGCGCATGGGTCACATCGAGCTCGCCGCTCCGGTGACGCACATCTGGTACTTCAAGGGTGTCCCGAGCCGCCTCGGCTACCTGCTCGACCTCGCCCCGAAGGACCTCGAGAAGGTCATCTACTTCGCGGCCTACATGATCACCTCGGTCGACGAGGAGCAGCGTCACGCCGACCTGCCGTCGCTCGAGAACCAGATCGAGGTCGAGAAGAAGGAACTCGAGAACCGTCGCGACGGCGACATCAACACGCGTTCGTCCAAGCTCGAGGCCGACCTCGCGGAGCTCGAGAAGGAGGGCGCCAAGGCTGACGCCCGCCGCAAGGTGCGCGAGTCCGCCGAGCGCGAGATGACGCAGATCCGCAAGCGTGCGGACCAGCAGATCGAGCGCCTGGAGCAGGTCTGGGACCGCTTCAAGAACCTCAAGGTCCAGGACCTCGAGGGCGACGAGGTCCTCTACCGCGAGATGCGCGACCGTTTCGGTCTGTACTTCGAGGGCGGCATGGGCGCCGCTGCACTGCAGAAGCGCCTCGAGAACTTCGACCTCGACGCCGAGGCCGAACTGCTGCGCGAGATCATCGCCACGGGCAAGGGCCAGAAGAAGACGCGTGCGCTCAAGCGCCTGCGCGTCGTCACGGCCTTCCAGCAGACCGAGAACAAGCCTGCCGGCATGGTTCTCAACTGCGTTCCGGTCATCCCGCCGGACCTGCGCCCGATGGTTCAGCTCGACGGTGGCCGTTTCGCGACGTCCGACCTCAACGACCTGTACCGCCGCGTGATCAACCGCAACAACCGACTCAAGCGACTGCTCGACCTCGGTGCGCCGGAGATCATCGTCAACAACGAGAAGCGCATGCTTCAGGAGGCCGTCGACGCGCTGTTCGACAACGGCCGCCGTGGCCGTCCGGTCACCGGTCCGGGTAACCGTCCGCTCAAGTCGCTCTCCGACATGCTCAAGGGCAAGCAGGGCCGCTTCCGTCAGAACCTGCTCGGTAAGCGCGTCGACTACTCCGGCCGTTCGGTCATCGTCGTCGGCCCGACCCTGAAGCTGCACCAGTGTGGTCTGCCCAAGCAGATGGCGCTCGAGCTGTTCAAGCCGTTCGTCATGAAGCGTCTGGTCGACCTCGAGCACGCGCAGAACATCAAGTCGGCCAAGCGCATGGTCGAGCGTGCTCGCCCGGTCGTGTGGGACGTCCTCGAAGAGGTCATCCGTGAGCACCCCGTGCTGCTCAACCGTGCACCGACGCTGCACCGTCTCGGCATCCAGGCGTTCGAGCCCCAGCTCGTCGAGGGCAAGGCCGTCCAGATCCACCCGCTCGTCTGCTCGGCCTTCAACGCCGACTTCGACGGTGACCAGATGGCCGTCCACGTGCCGCTGAGCTCCGAGGCGCAGGCCGAGGCCCGCATCCTCATGCTCTCGAGCAACAACATCCTCAAGCCCGCCGACGGTCGTCCCGTGACGATGCCGACGCAGGACATGATCATCGGCCTGTTCCACCTCACCTCCGAGGTGCTCGACGCCGACGAGATCAAGGACGAGGACATCCGTTCGTTCTCGACCGTCGCCGAGGCCCGCATGGCCTTCGACGCCGGCGAGATCAAGATCGGCACGCCGATCTCGGTTCGCCTTCGCGACTTCGTTCCGACGGCCGGCACCTCGCTGCCCGAGGGCGTCGAGGCCGACGAGAACGGTTTCGTCTCCGAGCTGCGTATCCGTACGACGCTCGGTCGCGCGATCTTCAACGGCACGCTGCCCGAGGACTACGAGTACATCAACAAGCCCGTTGACAAGAAGGTCCTCTCGGCCATCGTCAACGACCTTGCGGAGCGTTACTCGAAGGTCCAGGTCGCGGCGTCGCTCGACGCTCTGAAGGAGACCGGTTTCCACTGGGCCACGCGCTCGGGTACGACCGTCGCCATCTCGGACGTCGTCATGCCGTCGAACAAGAACGAGATCCTCGAGGGCTACGACGCGAAGGCCGCGAAGGTCCAGCTCCAGTTCGACCGTGGTCTCATCACGGACGACGAGCGCCGTCAGGAGCTCATCGAGATCTGGACGCAGGCGGCCAACGAGGTCTCCAAGCAGATGGAGAACAACTTCCCGAAGGACAACCCGATTTACCGCATGGTGAACTCGGGTGCCCGAGGTAACTGGTTCCAGCTGCGTCAGCTCGCGGGTATGCGTGGCCTCATGGCCAACCCGAAGGGTGAGATCATCCCGCGTCCGATCAAGGCCAACTTCCGTGAGGGCCTGTCGGTTCTGGAGTTCTTCATCTCGACCCACGGTGCTCGTAAGGGGCTGGCCGACACCGCTCTGCGTACGGCTGACTCGGGTTACCTCACGCGTCGTCTCGTCGACGTGTCGCAGGATGTCATCATCCGCGAGGAGGACTGTGGCACGAAGCGCGGTCTCGTCCTGCCGATCGCGCAGCGCAACGCCGACGGCGCGCTCGTCGAGCACGAGGACGTCGAGTCGAGCGTGTACGCACGTAACGTCGCGACCGACATCGAGATCGACGGCAAGACGTACCTGCAGGCCGGTGACGACCTCGGTGACGTCGCGCTCGACGCGCTGATCGAGGCCGGCATCGAAGAGGTCAAGGTCCGCTCGGTCCTCACCTGTGAGTCCCGCGTCGGTACGTGTGCGAAGTGCTACGGCCGTTCGCTGGCCACCGGCAAGCTCGTCGACATCGGTGAGGCCGTCGGTATCATCGCGGCCCAGTCGATCGGTGAGCCCGGTACCCAGCTGACGATGCGTACCTTCCACACCGGTGGTGCGGCTGGTGACGACATCACGCAGGGTCTGCCGCGAGTCGTCGAGCTCTTCGAAGCTCGTACGCCGAAGGGTGTCGCCCCGATCGCCGAGGCGTCCGGAAAGATCGAGATCGAGGAGACGGACAAGGCCCGTCGAATCCACCTCGTTCCGGACGACGGCTCCGAGCCGCACGCCTACCCGGTGAGCAAGCGCGCGCGCCTGCTCGTCGCGGACGGTGAGCGCGTCGAGGTCGGAACGCTGCTCGTGCAGGGTGCGATCGACCCCAAGCAGGTGCTGCGCATCCTCGGCCCGCGTGAGGTGCAGAAGCACCTCGTCGACGAGGTCCAGGGCGTGTACCGCCAGCAGGGTGTGTCGATCCACGACAAGCACATCGAGGTCATCGTGCGCCAGATGCTGCGTCGCGTGACGATCATCGAGGCCGGCGACACCGACCTGCTCCCGGGTGAGCTGGCGGAGCGCGCGCGCTTCGAGGACTCTTCGCGTCAGGCTCTCGCCGAGGGCGGACGTCCGGCGTCGGGTCGTAGCGAGCTCATGGGTATCACGAAGGCGTCGCTGGCCACCGAGTCGTGGCTGTCGGCCGCTTCCTTCCAGGAGACGACGCGCGTCCTCACCGAGGCCGCGATGAACGCCAAGAGCGACCCGCTGCTGGGCCTCAAGGAGAACGTCATCCTCGGTAAGCTCATCCCGGCCGGTACCGGCCTGACGCGCTACCGCAACGTCAAGGTCGAGCCGACGGAAGAGGCGAAGGCCGCGATGTACGCGCTGCCGGACTACCAGCCGTACGACTACCCGGTCTTCGGCCCGGGTTCGGGTGAGGCCGTCCGCCTGGACGACGCTTCGCTCGGCTTCGACAGCTGATCGTTCGCAGGACCAACGCCGAAGGCGGCCCCGGTTTCGACCGGCGCCTTCGGCGTCTCAGTTGAGCTGTGCGTATGGGGAGGACCCCTGTCGGGCTCGCGCGTGCTGGGTCAGCTCGCGAGTTCTCCCTCGCGGAACTGGCGCAGGATGCCCTCGACCGTCGCCGAGACGCCGACGGGCAGGGGAGTGGTGGCGTACGCGTTGAGCTCCGGCAGCACCATGGAGCGCAGTCGCAGGTCGCTCGACTGCGCGGAGGCCAGCTTGGAGGCGGCGTAGATGACGTGCGGTTTGCGCTTCGTCAGGTGACGTAACAGGCCGATCAGCTCGCCGATCGTCACACCGTTGCCGCTGGCGAGGATCTTCGTCGTGTGCGCGAGGTCGCGCTCCTCGGCCGTCTCGACGAAGGCGAGCGCCATGGCGGCGCAGTCGTCGGCGTAGAGGTAGTCGCGGATCGTGTCGATCGGCACGTAGACCCCGAGCGGACTGCCGGAGACGAGCGTGCGGCCGAGGTGGGAGATGAGTCCCTGCATCTTGGCCAGGTTCTGTCCCGGGCCGTAGAGGTTGGCGATGCGGCCGATGGCGAGGCGCTGATGTGCGTCACCGAGGATTCTCGTCGCGACCTGCTCCATGGCGAGCTTGGCGTGGCCGTAGGGCGCCAGAGGAGCGGGTTCGGTTGCCTCGGTGAAAGGCCGAGGACCGTCGGCACCGGCGAGCAGGCCGCCGGCCGACGAGGCCAGAAACACGGTGCCGCGCTGGTCGCCGGCCGCTGCGGTGAGGTGCTCGAGGAATCCGGCGAACTCCTCGACCTCCCGATCGAGCGCCTCCTGGGACGTGCCGACCACGCCGGCGCCTGCGCACCACATGACGCGCCACGGCGCGTCTTCGACACTCGCGAGAAGAGCGTTCGCCGCGGCGGCCAGGTCGCCCGGCGCGTCCGGTGTGCTCCACCGGACGCGGGCGCGCAACGCCCGGTCACCGAGCAGCGTGCTGACGGACGAACCGAGCAGGCCGCTCGATCCGACGACGAGCGTCGGACGATCAGCCATCACGTCGCGCGGGCTGCTCGGCGCCGGCCTGGGGCCCGCTCTGAGCGCGGGCGCGGCCGAGGGGTCCGGCAGCCGGATCGGGCACGATGAGGTACAAGGGCTTACCCATCGCCATGTTGACGTTGACGCCGATGTACTCGGCGATCATGCCGAGCGAGATGAGTATCGCGCCGCCGATGATGAGGAGCGCGACCATGAGAGACGGCCACCCCGAGGGCAGGCTGGGTTCGAAGAAGAGTTTCGCCACGACGAGGACGACGGTGAGGACGAGACCGGCGATCGCTGCGACCACGCCGAGGAGGCTGACGGCACGCAGGCCGCGTGTACCGCTGGTGAGGAACATCCGCCAGAAGTGGCCGAAGAGACTCTTGTAGTTGTAGCCCGAGGGGCGGTCACCCTCCTCGCGCAGATCGATCGGGCAGGTGGCGACGTCCTTCGTCACCCAACCGAGCGCCACGTCGAGGTAGATGTTCGGACCCGCGTACGCGGCGACACTGCGACCGATGGAGCCCAGCATGAGGCGGAAGCTCTGGAAGTCCTTGGCGTTCTTCAGGCCCGACGCGGAGCTGAGCACACGCTTGGCGCCCACCGAGGCGAGATTGCGGACGAAGCCGTGGGGCGGAGGGTTGCGCGCCATGCTGTAGACGAGACTCGCCTGCTGGGTGAGAGCGGTGTCGAGCATGTCGGCGATGAACTTCGGGTCGTGCTGACCGTCCTCGTCCATCGTGACGATCCAGTCACCGCCGGTGGACGCCATACCCGCCAGCGTCGCCGCGTGCTGTCCGAAGTTGCGGCTCAGCCAGACCGGACGGACCACGGGGTGCGCCTCGGCGAGAGCACGCATGGTGTCGTCGCTCGCGTCGGGTCCGTTGTCGTGCACGAGAAGGATTTCCGACACCTGGAACTCGGTTCCGCGCGCGGTTCGGCTGGGCTCGGTGTAGGGGAGCAGCTCGTCGATCACCGAGGGCAACGTGGTCTCACCCTGGTAGACCGGAATCACGATGGAGATGGTGTGCAAGTGCGTGCCCTCGCCCTGAGTCGTCGGAGACTGGATCAACGACATCGTAGACGCAGGCCGGCAGCACGGGCCGGGGGCCACCGTCGAGGCGGCGACCCGTCGTCGACCTGCACGACGCGGGCACCTCCGGAGGGGGCGCTCCGACGACGACGCCGCAGGAGAGTCGAGGGATCCGGGTGGCGACACCTCAGGCGGCGTGTCGGGTTGCGGTCCAGGCCGGATTTGGCCGCGTGCACCCCGACTCGGTACTCTTGATGGGTGCTTGGGCGGAAGTCTGCCCATTGCCACACCCTCGCCGGGCAGTCGTATGTCAGGCAAGGTCCGCCGGACCGGCGGATCGTCTGCGCGAAAGTGCAGGGGAGGGGTCGCGCCGGACACGCCCGAGAGCGTGGGTGCGCGGCATGACAAGGAGCTCGTCGGCCCAGGTCGACGAGCGGAACAGAAACGACACGTTCGGAGAACCAGGTTGCCTACGATCAACCAGCTCGTCCGTAAGGGTCGCCAGGACAAGGCCGTCAAGGCTGCAACTCCGGCTCTTAAGGGCAGCCCCCAGCGACGCGGTGTCTGCACCCGCGTCTACACCACGACCCCGAAGAAGCCGAACTCGGCTCTGCGCAAGGTCGCCCGCGTCAAGCTCACCTCGGGTATCGAGGTCACGGCCTACATCCCGGGCGTCGGCCACAACCTGCAGGAGCACTCGATCGTGCTCGTGCGTGGCGGCCGTGTGAAGGACCTTCCCGGTGTGCGCTACAAGATCATCCGCGGCTCGCTCGACACCCAGGGTGTCAAGGGCCGTAACCAGGCGCGTAGCCGCTACGGCGCGAAGAAGGAGAAGAAGTAATGCCTCGTAAGGGTCCTGCTCCTAAGCGCCCCCTCGTCGTCGACCCGGTCTACGGTTCGCCGCTCGTCACGCAGCTCGTCAACAAGATCCTCATGGATGGCAAGAAGTCCATCGCTGAGCGCATCGTGTACGACGCCCTCGAAGGCTGCCGTGAGAAGACGGGCACCGACCCCGTCGTCACGCTGAAGCGTGCGCTCGACAACATCCGTCCGTCGCTCGAGGTCAAGTCCCGCCGCGTCGGCGGTGCGACCTACCAGGTGCCGATCGAGGTCAAGCCGGCCCGCGCCACGACGCTCTCGCTGCGTTGGCTCGTCGGCTACTCGCGTCAGCGTCGTGAGAAGACGATGACGGAGCGCCTGATGAACGAGATCCTCGACGCCAGCAACGGCCTGGGTGCCGCTGTCAAGCGTCGCGAGGACACGCACAAGATGGCCGAGTCCAACAAGGCCTTCGCGCACTACCGCTGGTGATCGAGTTGGGGTGGCGGTCCGTTCTCTTCGTAGAATGGATCGGGCCGTCACCCCGGCTCACCCAGTACTGATACTGAACTTCGAACGAGAAGAGACACCGTGGCACAGGACGTGCTGACCGACCTGAAGAAGGTCCGCAACATCGGCATCATGGCGCACATCGACGCCGGCAAGACGACGACGACCGAGCGCATCCTCTTCTACACCGGCGTCAACCACAAGATCGGTGAGACGCACGACGGTGCGTCGACGACCGACTGGATGGAGCAGGAGAAGGAGCGTGGCATCACGATCACGTCTGCTGCTGTGACGTCGTTCTGGGAAGGTACCCAGATCAACATCATCGACACCCCGGGTCACGTGGACTTCACGGTCGAGGTCGAGCGCTCGCTGCGCGTTCTCGACGGTGCCGTCGCTGTCTTCGACGGCAAGGAGGGCGTCGAGCCCCAGTCCGAGACGGTGTGGCGCCAGGCTGACAAGTACGACGTTCCGCGCGTCTGCTTCGTCAACAAGATGGACAAGATGGGCGCTGACTTCTACTTCACCGTCCAGACGATCAAGGACCGCCTGGGTGCGGAGCCGCTCGTGCTCCAGCTGCCGATCGGTGCCGAGAACGACTTCGTCGGTGTCGTCGACCTCATCTACAACCGCGCTCTCGTGTGGCCTGGTGACGCCAAGGGTGACGTCACCATGGGTGCCAAGTACGAGATCCAGGAGATCCCGGACGACCTCAAGGCCAAGGCCGAGGAGTACCGCAACGCGCTCGTCGAGCGTGTCGCCGAGTCCGACGACGACCTCATGGAGAAGTACCTCAGCGGCGAGGAGCTGACCGAGGACGAGATCAAGGCCGGCATCCGCAAGCTCACGGTCAACTCCGAGCTCTACCCGGTTCTGTGTGGCTCCGCGTTCAAGAACCGCGGCGTCCAGCCGATGCTCGACGCCGTCGTCGACTACCTCCCGAGCCCGCTCGACGTGCCGCCGATGATCGGCCACGTCCCGGGTGACGAGGAGCAGGAGATCACGCGTAAGCCGGCTCTCGACGAGCCCTTCTCGGCCCTTGCGTTCAAGGTCGCTGCGCACCCGTTCTTCGGTTCGCTCACCTTCATCCGCGTCTACTCGGGCAAGATCTCCGCAGGCTCGCAGGTCGTCAACACGACCAAGGGCAAGAAGGAGCGCATCGGAAAGCTCTTCCAGATGCACGCCAACAAGGAGAACCCGGTCGACGAGGCACAGGCTGGTCACATCTACGCCGCCATCGGTCTCAAGGAGACGACGACGGGTGACACCCTGAGCGACCCGAGCAGCCAGATCGTCCTCGAGTCGATGACGTTCCCGGAGCCGGTCATCTCGGTCGCCATCGAGCCGAAGACGAAGGGTGACCAGGAGAAGCTCTCCACGGCCATCCAGAAGCTGGCTCAGGAGGACCCGACCTTCCAGGTCGAGCTCGACGAGGAGACTGGCCAGACCATCATCCGTGGTATGGGCGAGCTCCACCTCGACATCCTGGTCGACCGCATGAAGCGTGAGTTCAAGGTCGAGGCCAACGTCGGCGCCCCGCAGGTGGCGTACCGCGAGACGATCCGCAAGGCCGTCGCGAAGTACGACTACACGCACAAGAAGCAGACCGGTGGTTCCGGTCAGTTCGCGAAGGTCCAGATCACCTTCGAGCCCCTCGACACGTCCGAGGGCGAGCTCTACGAGTTCGTCAACGCCGTCGTCGGTGGTCGCGTGCCGCGTGAGTACATCCCCAGCGTCGACAACGGCATCCAGGACGCCATGCAGCAGGGTGTCCTCGCCGGTTACCCGCTGGTGGGCCTCAAGGCCACGCTGGTCGACGGCGCCTACCACGACGTCGACTCCTCGGAGATGGCGTTCAAGATCGCCGGCTCCATGGCACTGAAGGAGGCCGTCCGCAAGGCCGACCCGGTGCTGCTCGAGCCGATGATGGCAGTCGAGGTCCGTACGCCCGAGGAGTACATGGGCGACGTGATCGGCGACATCAACTCCCGCCGTGGCCAGATCCAGGCCATGGAGGACGTCAGCGGCGCCAAGGTCGTTCGTGGCCTCGTTCCGCTGTCGGAGATGTTCGGGTACGTTGGTGACCTTCGTTCCAAGACGCAGGGTCGTGCCAACTACACGATGCAGTTCGACTCGTACGCCGAGGTTCCCCGGAGCGTCGCGGACGAGATCATCAAGAAGATCCGGGGCGAGTGAACGGGTCCGTCCCGTCTAGAGACCCGTAACACAACCTGTAAACAACAGACGCGTCCCGGCGCCTTCAACCCCGAAGGCGACAAAGCGTTTGACCAACACAAGTCCTGAGGAGGACCCAAGTGGCGAAGGCGAAGTTCGAGCGGAGCAAGCCGCACGTCAACATCGGCACCATCGGTCACATCGACCACGGCAAGACGACGCTGACGGCAGCAATCTCTAAGGTTCTGCACGACAAGTACCCGGAACTCAACCCCTTCACGCCGTTCGACGAGATCGACAAGGCGCCGGAGGAGAAGCAGCGCGGTATCACGATTTCGATCGCGCACATCGAGTACCAGACGGAGAAGCGTCACTACGCTCACGTCGACTGCCCCGGTCACGCTGACTACGTGAAGAACATGATCACCGGTGCTGCTCAGATGGACGGCGCCATCCTCGTGGTCGCGGCCACCGACGGCCCGATGCCGCAGACGAAGGAGCACGTCCTCCTGGCCCGCCAGGTCGGCGTTCCCTACATCGTCGTCGCGCTGAACAAGGCTGACATGGTCGACGACGAGGAGATCATGGAGCTCGTCGAGATGGAGGTCCGCGAACTGCTGTCCTCCTACGACTTCCCGGGCGACGACCTGCCGGTCGTTCAGGTCTCGGCGCTCAAGGCGCTCGAGGGCGACGCCGAGTGGGGCGACAAGCTCATGGAGCTCATGAACGCTGTCGACGACTCCATCCCGGAGCCGGAGCGCGACATCGACAAGCCGTTCCTCATGCCGGTCGAGGACGTCTTCACGATCACCGGTCGTGGAACCGTCGTCACGGGCCGCATCGAGCGCGGTGTCCTGAACGTCAACGAGGACGTCGAGATCGTCGGCATCCACGAGGGCCCGGCCACCAAGACGACCGTCACGGGCATCGAGATGTTCCGCAAGCTGCTCGACGAGGGTCGCGCCGGTGAGAACGTCGGTCTGCTCCTTCGCGGTGTCAAGCGCGAGGACGTCGAGCGTGGCCAGGTTGTCGTCAAGCCGGGTTCGATCACCCCGCACACGGACTTCGAGGGTCAGGTCTACATCCTCTCGAAGGACGAGGGTGGCCGTCACACGCCGTTCTACGACAACTACCGTCCGCAGTTCTACTTCCGTACGACGGACGTCACGGGTGTTGTTCACCTGCCCGAGGGCACCGAGATGGTCATGCCCGGCGACAACACCGACATGACGGTGGAGCTCATCCAGCCCATCGCCATGGAGGAGGGCCTGAAGTTCGCCATCCGTGAGGGTGGTCGTACGGTCGGCGCCGGTCGCGTCACGAAGATCATCAAGTGATCTGAACCCTTCGGGGAACATCAACCAAAGGGTCCGAGGCATGTCGCCTCGGGCCCTTTGGTCATGTTCGGGTCGCTCGCCCGAGCCAGCCCGTACGATGTTCCGGTGCTGAACCGCCGTAACGCCCCCGCGTTCGTCATCCTTCTCGTCGTGATGTTCGCGGCTCCCGTTCTCGTCGACGTGACGTGGGCGGCAGCGCTGCGTTACGCCGCGTGGTCAGCACTGTGGTGGGCTTTCGGGTACCTCGTGGTCGCGAAGCACACGGCCGGTGGTCTCGAACGGGCGACGATCGGTGCCCTCGTCGGCATGGCGGTGCAGTTGGCGAACTGGTGCCTGTGGCAGCTGATCGGCGCCCCCTCGCTCACGGTGGTGGGTGGCGTCGTCGCCCTGGTCGTCGGCGTGCTTCTTCACTGTCGCGCCGGGTCCCCATCGCGCCCGTCACCGCAAGGCCACGAGCCGAACTCCGTGCCCGAGTCGGTCGCGGACGCGTCAGGGGCGCCGACGGGCTCGCTGTGGCTTCTCGTCGCGTCGACCTCGTGGCTGGGGTGGCTCCTCGTCGGGTTCAGCCGTCATCAGACGCGCCCGCCCGGCCCCAGCACGATGTACCAGGATCTGTACTGGCACCTGGGCATCGTGGCCGAGCTCAAGAGGGCGGTTCTGCCGACCGTGCCGCAGGCCGAGGTGTTGGGTCAGCTGAACTACCACTGGCTGAGCAACGCCTACATGGCCTCGGGCAGCCTGGGCTCCTTCACGAGCACGTCCGACGTGGCCCTGAGATTGTGGTACCTGCCCGTCGTGGCGCTCGTGCTGGCGTCGTGTCTCGTGGTCGGGCGTCGGCTCAGCGGGACGTGGGTCGCCGGCAACGTCGCCGTCGTCCTTCTCGTCGTCCCGTCGGCCATCCTGCCGTTCGCGTGGAAGGGCGCGACGGGTCCGACGAGCCCCTTCGTGTGGGCCAGCCCCTCGCAGATCTTCGGGCTGGCGTTCACGCTGGGCGCGACGTGGCTGTTCGTGCCCGTGCTTCGTGGAGCGCGGCCCACGAAGCGGGGGCTGGCGCTCCTCGTCGCGGCAGCCTTCCTGTGCGCCGGGTCGAAGTCGAGCATTCTTCCGACCTTCCTGTGCGGTGCGCTGGCCGTGGGCGTCCTCTTCATCCGGCGTGCTGCGATCAGGCGCGGCGCGGCCGTCGTCGCCGGTGTCTGCCTCGTCGGCATCGCGCTCGCCATGCCGCTGTTCGCCGGCGGGTCCGCGGGCTCCAAGATCCGACTGTTCTCGAGCTTCCGACGCGAGGTGGCCTACAAGGACTACGTGCACCTGCCTACGGCGTTCGATCACGGACCGTTCGTCATGCCCTACATCGCAACCGGGGGAGGGTTCCTCCTCGTGACGGGCCTGGCCCTGGCGCTGCTCGCGCAATACGGCTACGTCGCCACGAGTCTCTCGTTGGGGCGGGTGTGGACGAAGGACCCGATGCCGACGTTCCTCGCGGCCTCCTTCGTGGCGAGCCTCGCCGCCTACCTGCTCATCGATCACACCGGTGCGTCGCAGGGCTACTTCCCGCTGGGGGCGTTGCCCCTGCTCGCGGTGTTGGCCGGCTGGGGTGTGTCCGTTGTCTGGGAACGATGCCGCACGGCACGGTGGCGCCTCGTGGGATCGGGCTTCGTCATCGGAGGGGCCGCGCTGCTTCTCCTGCGCTGGGCGAGTGGCACGGCCAAGCCGGAGCGGGACTCCATCCCCGTCGCCGTCTTCACGGTGGCCGTGGCAGCGCTCGTCCTCGTGGGCGCGGCGCTCATGATCGGCCGTCGCAGCCCGCTCGTCGGCATCGGCGTGCTGCTCGGAGCAGCGTTGACCTTCCCCGCCTACACCGTTGTGAAGAACGCGGGTGGATCGCCCTTCACCCCGGTCTCGAACGACGCACCGTGGACCGTGTCTGCGGACGAGACAGCCGCCGCTGCATGGGTGCGCGAACACTCCGGGCAGACGGATGTCGTGGCGACCAACGTGCACTGCAGGGTGGCCCGCACATCCGAATGTGATGCGCGAGCCTTCTGGGTGAGCGCGCTCACCGAACGTCGCGCCTTCATCGAGAGCTGGGGGTACTCGGATCCGGCACAGCGCCAGGCGGGCCGACACGGGCTGCGAGCCACCTCGCAGCCGTTCGAGGACCGTGAGCTCTTCGCCCTCAACGAGAAGGTCTTTCACGATCCCGACCGCGCCACCGTCGAGCAACTGCAACGGCGGGGAGTCCGTTGGCTCTACGCCGACACCGCGGCCAGCGACGTCTCTCCCGACCTCGCGGATTACGCGGATGCCGTACATCACTCCGGAACCGTCACGGTCTATCGACTGGACTAGGGGAACGCACGAACGTGGGCCGGGGGGGGGCACGCGATGGTCCGGCCCACGTTCGTTCGAACTCAGAGCGTGCCGCTCTGGCCGACGTAGCAGGTGCTCGCCTTCCAGTCGCGCGGCGCTTCGTGCAGCTCAGCCTTGAAGGTGCCGCTCTTGGCGCCCTTGACGTCCGGCAGGCCGTGGCCGACGATCACACGCTTGTTCGCGTCCATGCAGATGGCCCGGATCCCGGTGACCGGCGAGTCACCGTTCGCGGCGTAGTTGCCGGTGATGACCGGGCGGCGGTTCGGGCCGTCGTTGTTGATCTTGACGTTGCTCATCGTGATGTCGTCCGAGCGGTCGTCGGTCTCGTTCTTGGTGAGGCTGAGGCGCACCTTCTTGATGCCCGCCGGGGCCTTGCCGAGCTTGGTGCTGATCTTGATCATGTCCTTGCCCTTGCCGACCTTGATCGTGTCCTCGACCGTGCCGATCACCTTGCCGCTCGCGTCGAGCATGTCGTAGCGGACCGTGGCCTTGCCCGGGCCGGTGCCGTCGACCTTGAGGACGGCGTAGAACTCGCCGTACTTGCTGTTCGGACGCTTCTGGTAACCGCCGGCGGTGACGAGCGTCGCCTTCGTCACGGGGCCGCTGGGCATGCTGGCCGCCTGTTCGGGTGATGCTGCCCCCTGGTCCTTCTCGTCCGTCGTGCCTGCGTCCTCGGTCGGGTCAGAGGGCGTCGTCGTGGACGACGTCGTGTCTTCGCTCGACTTCTCGGACTGCGTCGACGGCGAGGCCTCGTCCGTGCTGCTGGACTTCGACGTGGTCGAGGAGGAACCGCTCCCGCCGGTTGCCGACTCCGGGCCGCAGGCGCCGAGAGCCAGCGCCGAGGCGAGGGAGAGGGAAAGGACCGTAGCTCGTGTCGTCTTACGCATGATCGTCTTCCTTCGTGTGTGAGCCGGGCTGGATGAACGTCTGACGGGCCTGCGCGCCGAGAGGTTCCATCGAATTCGTGTACGGCGGAAGTCTGCTCGAACCCGAGGCGGCGTTGGGGGAGTGAGACGTGTCTGGCTGCGGGGCTCCGTGCGTGGAAGGATGAGAACGACTGTGAGCGACCGGAAGGAACCCGATGACCCTCGCCGACATGGCCGCCGATGACCTGGCGGGCCTGGTGACATCCCTGCGTGACGAGTACGAGCAGCTGAAGGGCAAGGGGCTGAAGCTCGATCTGACGCGCGGCAAGCCTTCGGCCGAGCAGCTCGACCTTGCGAACGCCTTGCTCACCCTCCCCTCGCAGACGACGGCCGACGGCGTCGACGTACGCAACTACGGCGGGCTCGCGGGCCTCCCTGAGATCCGCAGCATCTTCGCCGAACTGCTCGGTGTGGGGCTCGACCAGAT
The DNA here is from genome assembly GCF_003515945.1 of Dermacoccus abyssi. Classification (GTDB taxonomy): domain Bacteria; phylum Actinomycetota; class Actinomycetes; order Actinomycetales; family Dermatophilaceae; genus Dermacoccus; species Dermacoccus abyssi. The sequence goes on along the minus strand of NZ_QWLM01000001.1, from coordinate 216,361 downwards.
CGTCGCGGGCAACAACTCGAGCCTCACGATGATGCACGACACCCTCGTGTACCACCTCCTGCGTGGCGGCCTCGACTCCCCGCGCCCCTGGGCACTGGAGGAGAAGGTTCGCTTCCTGGCCCCTGTGCCCGGCTACGACCGCCACTTCGCGCTCCTGGAGTCGTTCGGCATCGAGATGATCACCGTCCCGATGAACGACGACGGCCCCGACGCCGAAGAGTGCGCCCGCCTCGTGGCGACCGACCCGAGCATCAAGGGCATGTGGGTCGTGCCCACCTACGCGAACCCGACGGGGGCCGTCTGCTCGCAGGAGGTCGCGGCCGCGCTCGCCGCGATGCCGACCGCAGCTCCCGACTTCCGCATCTTCTGGGACAACGCCTACGCCGTGCACCACCTCGACGGCGTGGAGGCCAAGACGGCGGACATCGTCAGCCTCGCGCAGGCGTCGGGTCACCCGAACCGCCCGATCATGTTCGCCTCGACGTCGAAGATCACCTTCGCCGGTGCCGGTGTCGCCTTCCTCGCGGGCTCGCGCGACACCGTGGCCTGGTACCTCGAGAACCTGGGCAACGGTTCCATCGGACCGGACAAGGTCAACCAGCTCGCCCATGCCGAGTTCTTCGGTGACGCAGCCGGGGTGCGCGCACACATGGTCAAGCACCGCGACATCATGGCGCCGAAGTTCGCCGCCGTCGGCGCAGCCCTCGAGGCTCGGCTCGGAAGCTACGACGTCGCGCGATGGAACACGCCGCACGGCGGCTACTTCGTCAACCTCGACGTCGTGCCCGGCACGGCCTCACGCGTCGTGGAACTCGCCAAGGAAGCCGGCATCGCGCTGACACCCGCCGGCTCGTCGTTCCCCTACGGCAAGGACCCGAAGGACGAGAACATCCGTCTCGCACCGTCGCTCCCTCCGCTCGACGAGGTACGCACGGCCATGGAGGGTGTCGCCCTCTGTGTGCTGCTCGCAGCGGCCGAGGCGAAGAACACAGCCTGAACACGACACACGACCGAACCACGGTCCCGTGCCGGGGTTCGAGAGGCCGGGCCCGCTCGGGGCGCACCGTGCTCGAACCGAGCGGTGCGCTCCGAGGTGGGCTCGGTCGGTGTGTGAGGACAAGGCGCGGTGTGGCCATCGCCACGGCCGCCCCGATTTGGCCATCGCCGGGGCGTCTGGCACTATGGACAAGTTGCTTGACGCGTGGTGAAGGTCCGTACCTGCACTGCCGCCTCTGAAACGCACCTGTTCTGCGCCTCCTGAAGGTGCGACCACCCCGAGCGGGTGACGTGCGCTTCAGGGAAGCGCAAGCACCGGCTGAAAAGCCCTCGCCTCCCCGACGGAGGCGACGGCCCGAAGGGGTCGCGACACGCCCGAGCGCGTGGGTGGGGAGCCGGCACTGAACATGATTGGCGAGAAGAGAGACTCACGCGAATGGCGGGACAGAAGATCCGCATCCGACTGAAGTCGTATGACCACGAGGTCATCGACAGCTCGGCGCGCAAGATTGTCGACACGGTGACCCGTGCAGGCGCAACGGTCGTCGGACCGGTGCCGCTGCCGACGGAGAAGAACGTTTTCTGCGTCATCCGGTCGCCGCACAAGTACAAGGACAGCCGCGAGCACTTCGAGATGCGTACGCACAAGCGCCTCATCGACATCGTTGACCCGACGCCGAAGGCCGTCGACTCGCTCATGCGACTCGACCTTCCGGCTGACGTCAACATCGAGATCAAGCTGTAAGCGAGGGTTTGACTCATGACTGCAACCACTGAGCGCTCCGTGAAGGGGCTCCTCGGCGAGAAGCTCGGCATGACCCAGGTCTGGGACGCCGACAACCGCCTCGTCCCCGTCACGGTCGTCGCCGTCGGCCCCTGCGTCGTCACGCAGGTCCGTAACGCTGACGCCGACGGCTACAACGCGGTCCAGATCGGCTACGGCCAGATCGACCCGCGCAAGGTCACCAAGCCGCTGACCGGCCACTTCGAGAAGGCCGGCGTCACGCCGCGTCGTCACCTGGCCGAACTGCGTACCTCCGACGCCGGCGAGTACTCGCTCGGCCAGGAGATCACGGCCGAGGCTTTCGAGGCCGGCCAGAAGGTCGACGTCGTCGGCCGCACCAAGGGCAAGGGTTTCGCCGGTGTCATGAAGCGTCACGGCTTCGCCGGTGTCTCGGCCTCGCACGGTGCGCACCGTAACCACCGCAAGCCGGGCTCGATCGGTGGCTGCGCCACGCCGGGTCGTGTCTTCAAGGGCATGCGTATGGCCGGTCGCATGGGCGGCGTTCGCCAGACCACCCAGAACCTCCAGATCCACGCCGTCGACGCCGAGAAGGGTCTGCTGCTCATCAAGGGTGCCGTTCCCGGCCCCGCGGGCGCTGTCGTTCTCGTGCGTACGGCACTCAAGGGAGCCTGAGCATGACTACCGTTGACATCCTGAGCCCTGAGGGCAAGAAGTCCGGTTCTGTCGAACTGCCGGCTGACATCTTCGACGTTGTCACCAACGTGCCGCTGATCCACCAGGTCGTGGTGGCTCAGCTCGCAGCAGCTCGTCAGGGCACTCACGCCACCAAGACCCGCGGCATGGTCCGCGGCGGTGGCCGCAAGCCTTACCGCCAGAAGGGCACCGGTCGCGCCCGCCAGGGCTCGACCCGCGCGCCGCAGTTCGCCGGCGGTGGCACCGTCCACGGCCCGCAGCCGCGTGACTACAGCCAGCGCACGCCCAAGAAGATGAAGGCCGCCGCTCTGCGTGGCGCCCTGTCGGACCGTGCACGCTTCGAGCGCATCCAGGTTCTCGAGTCGGTCGTCGCGGGCGAGACCCCGTCGACGAAGGCCGCCGCGAAGTTCCTCGCGTCGCTGTCCGACCGCAAGAACCTGCTCGTCGTCATCGACCGCTTCGACTCGGTCTCCGAGCTCAGCGTTCGCAACCTGCCGAACGTTCACGTTCTGTGGGCCGACCAGCTCAACACGTACGACGTGCTGTGCGCCGACGACATCGTGTTCACGAAGGCCGCCTTCGACGGCTTCGTCTCCGGTGGCGCTGCACAGGTGAAGGAGGAGGCCAAGTGAGCTCGCTGAACAAGGACCCGCGCGACGTCATCATCAAGCCGGTGGTGTCGGAGAAGTCCTACGCGCTCCTCGACGAAGGCAAGTACACGTTCATCGTTGACCCCCGTGCGAACAAGACGGAGATCAAGATCGCCATCGAGCAGATCTTCGACGTCAAGGTCGCTTCGGTGCACACGCTGAACCGCAAGGGCAAGACGCGCCGTACGCGTTTCGGCATGGGTAAGCGCAAGGACACCAAGCGCGCCATCGTCTCGCTCACGGAAGGCAACATCGACATCTTCGGTCAGGCTTCCTGACCAACAGATGACGATCGCCGAATCAATCCAAGACTGAGGACGACTTAGACCCATGGCTATTCGCAAGTACAAGCCCACGACCCCCGGTCGTCGTGGCTCGAGTGTGGCCGACTTCGTCGAGATCACTCGCTCCACGCCCGAGAAGTCGCTGGTGCGCCCGCTTTCCAAGACCGGTGGCCGCAACGCTTCCGGTCGCATCACGACCCGTCACATCGGTGGTGGCCACAAGCGCGCCTACCGTGTGATCGATTTCCGCCGCGCGGACAAGGACGGTATCCCGGCCAAGGTCGCTCACATCGAGTACGACCCCAACCGCACCGCCCGGATCGCGCTGCTTCACTACGCCGACGGCGAGAAGCGCTACATCATTGCGCCGAACCGCCTGAAGCAGGGTGACCGCATCGAGAACGGCCCCGAGGCCGACATCAAGCCGGGTAACAACCTGCCGATGCGTCACATCCCCGTCGGTACGGTCATCCACTGCGTCGAGCTCCGCCCCGGCGGTGGCGCGAAGATCGCCCGTTCCGCGGGTGTTCGCGTTCAGCTCGTCGCCAAGGACGGCCCCTACGCCCAGCTGCGTATGCCCTCCGGTGAGATCCGCAACGTCGACGTCCGCTGCCGCGCGACGATCGGCGAGGTGGGCAACGCCGAGCAGAGCAACATCAACTGGGGCAAGGCCGGCCGCATGCGTTGGAAGGGCAAGCGCCCGACCGTCCGCGGTGTCGCCATGAACCCGGTGGACCACCCGCACGGTGGTGGTGAGGGTAAGACCTCTGGTGGTCGTAACCCCGTCAGCCCGTGGGGCCAGAAGGAAGGCCGCACCCGCCGCCCGAACAAGGACAGCGACAAGCTCATCGTGCGTCGCCGTCGCACTGGCAAGAAGCGCTGATAGGAGCCTTTCGAAATGCCTCGTAGCCTCAAGAAGGGCCCCTTCGTCGACGATCACCTCGCGAAGAAGGTCGAAGCCCAGAACGCCGCCGGCACGCAGAACGTCATCAAGACGTGGTCGCGCCGCTCGATGATCACCCCGGACATGCTCGGCCACACCCTGGCCGTGCACGACGGCCGCAAGCACGTCCCGGTCTTCGTGACCGAGAGCATGGTCGGCCACAAGCTGGGTGAGTTCGCTCCTACTCGTACCTTCAAGGGTCACGAGAAGGACGACAAGAAGGGTCGCCGTCGCTGACGCGGCGGGGGTACTCCACCATGACTGACGAAAGTAAAGGGACAGCGATGGAAGCCAAGGCGCAGGCGCGGCACGTCCGCGTAACGCCGATGAAGGCCCGCCGCGTCGTGGACATGATCCGTGGCAAGCAGGCCGCTGACGCGATCGCGCTGCTGCAGTTCGCTCCGCAGGCGGCCAGCGAGCCGGTTCTCAAGACGCTCAACAGCGCCATTGCGAACGCACGATTCACGGCGGACAAGAACTCCGTGGCCTTCGACGAGAACGCGCTGGTCGTCAAGACCGCGTTCGTCGACGAGGGTCCGACCATGAAGCGATTCCGTCCGCGCGCTCAGGGTCGCGCAAGCCGCATCCTCAAGCGCACGAGCCACATCACGATCGTTGTGGGCGAGCGCGACTCGAAGGGAGGTAACCGCTGATGGGTCAGAAGATCAACCCGAACGGTTTCCGCCTCGGTATCACCACCGAGCACAAGAGCCGCTGGTTCGCCGACTCGACCAAGCCGGGTCAGCGCTACAGCGACTACGTCAAGGAAGACGTCGCGATCCGCAAGCTCCTCTCGGAGGGCATGGAGCGCGCCGGCATCGCCCGCGTCGACATCGAGCGCACGCGTGACCGCGTTCGCGTCGACATCCACACCGCTCGCCCGGGCATCGTCATCGGTCGCCGCGGCGCCGAGGCCGACCGCCTGCGCGGTCGCCTGGAGAAGCTCACGGGCAAGCAGGTCCAGCTGAACATCCTCGAGGTCAAGAACCCCGAGGCCGACGCTCAGCTCGTCGCCCAGGGCATCGCCGAGCAGCTCTCGGCCCGCGTGTCCTTCCGACGCGCGATGCGCAAGGGCATCCAGTCCGCACAGCGCGCCGGCGCCAAGGGCATCCGTGTCCAGTGCTCCGGCCGTCTGGGCGGCGCAGAGATGAGCCGTTCGGAGTTCTACCGCGAGGGTCGTGTGCCGCTGCACACGCTGCGCGCGAACATCGATTACGGCTTCTTCGAGGCCAAGACGACGTTCGGTCGCATCGGCGTCAAGGTCTGGATCTACAAGGGTGACCTGACGGCCAAGGAGCTCGCTCGCGAGCAGGCCGCCGCCCCGCAGCGTCCGCAGCGCGGTCGTCGTGGCGACGGTCCCCGCGGTGAGCGTGGAGAGCGCGGTCGCGGTCGCGGCCAGCGTTCGGAGCAGACCGCACAGGCGAACGACGTGGCCACCGAGGCCACCGAGTCCGCCCCGAAGACCGAGGGAGCTGAAGCCTGATGCTTATTCCCCGTCGTGTGAAGCACCGCAAGCAGCACCACCCGAAGCGTACGGGTATGGCCAAGGGCGGCACCGAGGTGACGTTCGGCGACTACGGCATCCAGGCTCTCGAGCCGGCCTACGTCACCAACCGTCAGATCGAGTCCGCTCGTATCGCCATGACGCGCTACATGAAGCGTGGCGGAAAGGTGTGGATCAACATCTACCCGGACCGTCCGCTCACGAAGAAGCCGGCCGAAACCCGCATGGGTTCCGGTAAGGGTTCGCCGGAGTGGTGGGTTGCCAACGTCAAGCCGGGCCGCGTCATGTTCGAGGTCAACGGTGTGTCCGAAGAAGTTGCTCGTGAGGCCATGCGCCTGGCGATGCACAAGTTGCCGATGAAGTGCCGCTTCGTCGCGCGTGAAGGTGGTGACATCTGATGGCCAAGGGTTCGGAGGACCTGCAGCCGCAGGCACTGCGCGAGATGACGGACGAGGTGCTGGCTTCGAAGCTCGCAGAGGCGAAGAAGGAACTCTTCAACCTGCGCTTCCAGTCGGCTACCGGCCAGCTCGAGAGCTCGGCACGTCTGCGTTCCGTCCGCACGGACATCGCGCGTATCTACACGGAGATGCGTGAGCGCGAGCTCAACATCGGCCGTGACGAGAAGGTTGGCTGAAGATGAACGACAAGCAGGAGACCGCCGTGAGCGAGAGCGCCGAGCGTAACTACCGCAAGACGCGCCAGGGCTACGTCGTCAGCGACAAGATGGACAAGACGGTCGTCGTCGAGGTCGAGGACCGCGTCAAGCACGCGCTCTACGGCAAGGTCATGCGCCGTAGCAGCAAGGTCAAGGCCCACGACGAGCAGAACAGCGCCGGTATCGGCGACCGCGTGCTCATCATGGAGACCCGCCCGCTGTCGGCAACCAAGCGCTGGCGCATCGTCGAGATCCTCGAGCGCGCCAAGTAAGCCGGATGGCACAGCCGGAGCCGGGGCAGTTCTGAGCCACGCACACCACGGGGGACGAGCCTGCTCGTCCCCCGTGGGAGGGCGCAGATTACCCCGGTTTTTGGCTGTGCGGACCGGTATGAGACCATTAAACGTTCCGCAAGGCTCGCTCAGGTAGGGCGAGAACCAGTGAGACGACAGGAGTAGAAACTGTGATTCAGCAGGAGTCGCGACTTCGTGTCGCCGACAACACCGGTGCCAAGGAGATCCTGTGCATCCGCGTGCTCGGTGGCTCTGGCCGTCGGTACGCCGGCATCGGTGACACCATCGTGGCCACCGTCAAGGACGCCATCCCCGGTGGCAACGTCAAGAAGGGTGACGTCGTCAAGGCCGTCATCGTTCGCACCAAGAAGGAACGCCGTCGTGCAGACGGTTCCTACATTCGCTTCGACGAGAACGCGGCCGTCATCCTCAAGGGCGACGGCGACCCGCGTGGTACGCGCATCTTCGGCCCGGTCGGGCGCGAGCTGCGCGACAAGAAGTTCATGAAGATCATTTCGCTTGCCCCGGAGGTGCTCTGAACCATGGCGGCCAAGATGAAGATCAAGAAGAACGACCTCGTCCAGGTCATCAGCGGCCGTTCCGAGAAGAACGGTGGCGACAAGGGCAAGCAGGGCAAGGTCATTGCCGTGTTCCCGGAGACGCAGCGAGTCCTCGTCGAGGGCATCAACCGCGTCACGAAGCACGTCAAGGCCGGTCAGCCCGGTGCCGGCACCGGCGGCCTCACGGTCGTCGAGGCGCCGATCCACGTCTCGAACGTGGCCCTGGTCGACCCTGAGACGAACAAGCCCACCCGTGTGCGCACCCGCGTCGAGCAGGTCGAGCGCGACGGCAAGACCAAGAACGTGCGTACCCGCGTGGCCGTGCGTTCCGGTAAGGACCTGTGATGTCTGAGACCACCAAGACCACCCCGCGTCTCAAGACGCGCTACGCCGACGAGATCAAGGGCCAGCTGCAGGGCGAGTTCAACTTCGCCAACGCGATGCAGGTTCCGGGTGTCGTCAAGGTCGTCGTCAACATGGGTGTCGGCGACGCCGCGAAGGACAGCAAGCTGATCGAGGGCGCCATCCGCGACCTCGAGGCGATCACCGGTCAGAAGCCGGCCGTCACCAAGGCGCGCAAGTCCATCGCTCAGTTCAAGCTGCGCGAGGGTATGCCCATCGGTGCGCACGTCACGCTGCGTGGCGACCGCATGTGGGAGTTCCTCGACCGTCTGGTCTCGGTTGCGCTCCCGCGTATCCGTGACTTCCGCGGCCTGTCGCCGAAGCAGTTCGACGGCAACGGCAACTACACGTTCGGTCTGAACGAGCAGTCGATGTTCCACGAGATCGACCAGGACAAGATCGACCGCGTGCGCGGCATGGACATCACCGTTGTGACCACGGCCGCCAACGACGACGAAGGCCGCGCCCTGCTGCGCGCCCTCGGATTCCCGTTCAAGGAGAAGTGACGATGGCGAAGACCGCACTGATCAACAAGGCGAACAAGAAGCCGAAGTTCGGCGTCCGTGCCTACACGCGCTGCCAGCGCTGTGGCCGTCCGCACTCGGTTTACCGCAAGTTCGGCCTCTGCCGTATCTGCCTGCGGGAAATGGCGCACGCCGGCGAGCTGCCCGGCGTCACCAAGTCCAGCTGGTAAGAACTCACAACTCCCACAATTCTCTCTACACCGTAGGTCGACCAGGACTGGTTGAAACCCCGGTGAGGAAGGGCGGAGAAGCCCAATGACCATGACCGACCCGATCGCGGACATGTTGACGCGAGTCCGGAACGCCAACTCGGCGCACCACGACTCGACGTCCATGCCGTTTTCGAAGCTGAAGTCCCACATCGCTGAGATTCTCGAGCGCGAGGGTTACATCGCCGGCTGGACCGTCGAGGACGCCCGCGTCGGCAAGACACTCACGATCAACCTGAAGTACGGCCCGAACCGTGAGCGCGCCATCGCCGGCGTGCGTCGCGTGTCGAAGCCCGGTCTTCGCGTGTACGCCAAGTCCACGAACCTCCCGCGGGTTCTCGGTGGCCTGGGTGTTGCCATCATTTCCACGTCGTCCGGCCTCCTGACCGACAAGCAGGCAGCCGCGAAGGGTGTGGGCGGGGAAGTCCTCGCCTACGTCTGGTAATCAGGAATTAGGAGGAGAAACAGATGTCACGTATTGGACGTCTCCCGGTTCCTGTCCCGTCCGGTGTCGAGGTGACCATCGACGGCCAGGACGTCACGGTGAAGGGCCCCAAGGGCACCCTCGACCTGACGGTTCCCGCGCCGATCACCGTCGCCAAGGGCGAGGACGGTTCCGTCGAGGTGACGCGTCCGAACGACGAGCGCGACTCGCGCTCGCGTCACGGCCTCACGCGTAGCCTCATCAACAACATGGTCGTCGGTGTCACCGACGGCTACACCAAGAAGCTCGAGATCCACGGCACGGGTTACCGCGTCACGGCCAAGGGCAGCGACCTGGAGTTCGCTCTGGGTTACTCGCACCCGATTCTCGTCAAGGCGCCCGAGGGCATCACCTTCGCCGTCGAGAACCCCACGCGCTTCTCGGTCTCCGGTATCGACAAGCAGCTCGTCGGCGAGATCTCGGCCAACATTCGCAAGCTGCGCAAGCCCGACCCGTACAAGGCGAAGGGTGTCCGCTACGAAGGCGAGCACATCCGCCGCAAGGTCGGAAAGGCTGGTAAGTAAGCCATGGCAAAGATCGTCAAGCGTTCTGCGTCCAAGTCCGCAGCTCGTGGCCGTCGCCACCTGCGTCTGCGCAAGAAGGTCACGGGTACGGCTGTCCGTCCCCGTCTGGTCGTCTCGCGTTCCAGCCGTCACGTCTTCGTCCAGGTCGTCGACGACACCGTCGGTAAGACGGTTGCGTCCGCTTCCACCATGGAAGCCGACCTGCGCACCTTCGACGGTGACAAGTCCGCCAAGGCCCGCAAGGTCGGTGAGCTCGTCGCCGAGCGCGCGAAGGCTGCCGGCATCGAGGCCGTCGTCTTCGACCGTGGTGGTAACCGGTACGCCGGTCGCGTCGCCGCGATCGCTGACGGTGCCCGCGAGGGTGGCCTGAGCCTGTGATGACCAACAAGAACAACGCCGAGAAGAGGAATGTCTGATGGCTGGACCCCAGCGTCGAGGCGCCGGTACCGCTCAGACGGGCGGCGAGCGCGACAACAACCAGCGTGACAACCGTCGTGACGGCGGTCGTCGTGACGGCGGCCGTGGCCGCGGTCGCGAGGAAGAGCGCAACCAGTACGTCGAGAACGTCGTCACCATCAACCGTGTCGCCAAGGTCGTGAAGGGTGGTCGTCGCTTCAGCTTCACCGCCCTCGTGGTCGTCGGTGACGGTGACGGCACCGTGGGTGTCGGATACGGCAAGGCCAAGGAAGTTCCGGCCGCCATCGCCAAGGGTGTCGAGGAGGCGAAGAAGAACTTCTTCCGCGTCCCGCGCATCCAGGGCACCATCCCGCACCCCGTCCAGGGTGAGGACGCCGCAGGCGTCGTCCTGCTGAAGCCGGCTTCGCCGGGTACCGGTGTCATCGCCGGTGGTCCGGTTCGCGCCGTGCTCGAGTGCGCAGGTATCCACGACGTCCTGTCGAAGTCCCTGGGTTCGTCGAACTCGATCAACATCGTCCACGCGACGGTCGCGGCCCTCAAGGGTCTCGAGCGTCCGGAGGCTGTCGCCGCCCGCCGTGGTCTGCCGCTCGACGCGGTTGCCCCGGCAGCGATGCAGCACGCGATGTCGGCAGGAGCTGATGCGTGATGGCTAAGCTCCAGGTGACCCAGATCCGTTCCGAGATCGGTGGCAAGCCGCAGCACCGCGAGACCCTGCGTTCGCTGGGCCTCAAGCGCATCGGCCACACGGTCGTCAAGGAGGACCGCCCCGAGTTCCGTGGCATGGTCCGCGCGGTCGCGCACCTCGTGACCGTCGAGGAGGTTGACTGACAATGGCTGACACCAAGGCAGCTACGGGCGGTTCGACCCTGAAGATCCACAACCTGCGTCCCGCCCCGGGAGCCAAGACCGCGAAGACCCGTGTCGGTCGCGGTGAGGGCTCGAAGGGTAAGACCGCAGGCCGTGGTACCAAGGGTACGAAGGCTCGTTACCAGGTTCCCGCCCGCTTCGAGGGTGGCCAGACGCCGCTGCACATGCGTCTGCCCAAGCTCCGCGGCTTCAAGAACCCGTTCAAGGTCGAGTACCAGGTTGTGAACCTGGACAAGATCTCGGCTCTCTTCCCGAACGGTGGCGACGTCGACGTCGCTGCGCTCGTCGAGAAGGGTGCGGTCCGCAAGGGCCAGCCGGTCAAGGTGCTCGGCACCGGTGACATCACCGTCAAGGTGAACGTCACGGCCCAGAAGTTCTCGGCTTCGGCCAAGGAGAAGATCGAGGCCGCCGGCGGTTCCGTCACCGCTGAGTGACGCACTGTTCGACCGATGAACCCCGGTCCGGGGGAGTCACGATGTGACCGCCCGGGCCGGGGTTCTTCGCATCACGGGGGAACGGACAGGTATCGTTCATCCGTTGATGCTTGCGCCCGGCGTACCCGCGCCCGAGTCGCGAACTCACCTGACGGCCTTTTGGCCCGACGGATCGATCCAAAAACCTGCCACGTAAGCGCGTGGCGCAGGAGGTTGTAGTGCTCACCAGTTTTGGACGCGCCTTCCGGACGCCCGAACTGCGGAACAAGATCCTGTTCACGCTGGCCATCATGGCGCTGTTCCGGCTCGGGTCGCACATTCCGACGCCCGGCATCAGCTTCGACCTGGTGAAGAAGTGCCAGGAGGCGGCTACCGGATCGGGCAGCCTCCTCGGCCTGGCCAACCTGTTCTCCGGTGGCGCGCTGCTCCAGCTGTCGATCTTCGCGCTCGGCATCATGCCGTACATCACCGCGAGCATCATCGTTCAGTTGCTCACCGTGGTCATTCCCCGCTTCGAGCAGTTGAAGAAGGAAGGCCAGAGCGGCCAGGCCAAGATGACGCAGTACACGCGTTATCTGACGATCGCTCTCGCTCTGTTGCAGAGCTCGACGCTCATCACGGCGGCCCGCAACCCGTCCTCGATCCTGGGTGGCTCGCCGGCGACGTGTTCGACGATCATGCCGGACGACTCGATCCCGACGATCCTCATCATGATCATCACGCTCACGGCGGCCACGGGCCTCATCATGTGGCTCGGTGAGCAGGTCACGGAGCGTGGAATCGGCAACGGAATGTCGCTGCTCATCCTCACCGCTGTCGCCGCCAGCGTGCCGCAGAGCATCTGGGCGATCCGCGATCAGGGTTGGGGCAAGTTCCTCATCGTCGTCGTCATGGGTTTGGCCATCACCACGGCCGTCGTCTTCGTCGAGAACAGCCAGCGTCGCATCCCGGTGCAGTACGCCAAGCGCATGATCGGTCGCCGTTCCTACGGCGGGACGACGACGTACATCCCGCTCAAGGTCAACATGGCCAACGTCATCCCGATCATCTTCGCGACGTCGTTGCTCTCGTTGCCCATGCTCGTCGCGCAGTTCCAGGGATCTTCGACCAACCCGCCGAAGTGGGTGGAGATCATCAACACCTACTTCGCGCGAGGCGACCACCCGCTGTACATGGCCGTGTACACGGTGCTCATCGTGTTCTTCACGTTCTTCTACGTCTCGATCACGTACCAGCCCGACGAGGTTGCCGACAACCTCAAACAGGCCGGCAGCTTCATCCCGGGCGTGCGCGCCGGATCCTCGACGGCGAAGTATCTCAGCTACGTGCTGAACCGCATCACGACGGTGGGTGCCATCTACATCGCGGTGCTTGCGCTCATTCCGCTCATCGCCCTCGCGCTCGTCAACGCGAACCAGAACTTCCCGTTCGGTGGCGCGTCGATCCTCATCCTCGTCGGTGTGGGTCTCGAGACCGTCAAGCAGGTCGACTCCAAGCTCCAGCAGCACAACTACGAAGGGTTCCTCCGATAATGCGACTCATCATTCTCGGCCCTCCCGGGGCCGGCAAGGGAACTCAGGCCGAGCGACTCGCGGCCGGACGCGGTATCCCGCACATCTCGACCGGTGACATCTTCCGGGCGAACATCAAGAACGAGACCGAGCTCGTCTCAAGGTGAAGGACATCCTCGCCTCGGGCGGTTACGTCACGGACGAGATCACCAACGAGATCGTCAAGAACCGTCTGGCCGAGGACGACGCGAAGGCCGGCTTCCTCCTCGACGGTTACCCCCGCACGGCGAACCAGGTGGACGCTCTCGACGCCATGCTCGCGGAGAAAGGTGAGGCGCTCGACGCCGTCCTCGAGCTCACGGTCGACGCGGAGGAAGTCGTGCAGCGACTCGTCAAGCGCGCCGAGACCTCGGGTCGTAGCGATGACACCGAAGAAGTGATTCGCGAGCGCCAGGAGCTGTACGTGCGTGAGACTGCACCGCTCGCGGAGGCGTACACGCAACGCGGGATGCTCGTGCAGATCGACGGCATGGGTTCCATGGACGAGGTCGAGGCTCGCATCAACGCCGCGCTCGATCAGGTTTCCTCGGCACGCTGATGTTCGGACGCACTCGCCTTCCCCTGAAGTCGAGCGACGACATCCGCGCGATGCGCCGGGCCGGTCTCGTGACCGGCTCGGCGCTTCGTGCGTCCGCGCTCGCCGCCCGTCCCGGCATGACGACGCAGGACGTCGACGCCGTCGCCCACGACCACATGCGTGAGCGTGGCGCCACGCCCTCCTTCCTCGGCTACCACGGCTTCCCGGCCACCTTGTGCATCTCGGTCAACGACGAGGTTGTTCACGGCATCCCCGGGCCCCGGGTCCTGAGCGAGGGCGACGTCGTCTCCCTCGACTGCGGTGCGATCGTCGACGGCTGGCACGGCGACTCCGCGCTGACGTTCGTCGTCGGCGCGAGCGACGACAACCCGGCCGGCGCCGCACGGGTGGCGGCTCGTCACGCGGGGGAGGACCTCCACCTCGACGAAGCAGGGCTGATCGCGGCCGCCGGGGGCGATGCCGTGCGTTCCCTCGTCCTCGCGGCCGAAGGTTCGATGTGGGCCGGCATTCGAGCCCTTGCCGCCGGCAAGCGCCTCAACGACGTCGGCTCCCAGGTCGAAGCCGCCCTGCGCACGGGGTACGCCGAACTGGCCGACTTCGAGATCGTCGACGGGTACACGGGCCACGGCGTCGGGCGCGAGTTGCACCAGGAGCCGACGGTCTACAACGAGGCAGTCTCGGAGCGGCTGCCGAAGGTCGAGACCGGCCTAGTTGTCGCCGTCGAGCCGATGGTGACGCTCGGAACGTACGAGACCCACGAACTCGACGACGGCTGGACGGTCAAGACCGACGACGGCTCGCTCGCCGCCCACTTCGAGCACACGGTCGCCGTCACCGAGCGCGGCCTGTGGGTTCTCACCGCGCACGACGGCGGGCGCAGCGCGCTCGGCGACCTCTACGGAGGGCTCGACGACTGAGGTGTCCGTGCGCCTTCGCAGGCGTGTGCCTCGGCGCCCGCCGTCCCCGATTTGGGGATGGCGGACGCTGATCGTAGACTGGTGAACGGTCTGTTTGTCACACCCTGCCCGAACCTGGGTCAAGGCGTGTCGCGGACCTGCACGAGATCACACCCAACCGGGGTGGGATCGCTCAGCGAAATGCGGAGGACATGGCCAAGAAGGACGGTGTCATCGAGATCGAGGGCACGATCGTCGAGGCTCTCCCGAACGCAATGTTCCGGGTCGAGTTGACGAACGGTCACAAGGTGCTCGCTCACATCTCGGGCAAGATGCGTCAGCACTACATCCGAATCCTCCCTGAGGACCGGGTCGTGGTGGAGCTCTCGCCGTACGACCTGACCCGCGGCCGTATCGTTTTCCGTTACCGCTGATTCAACCCAGTCCTTGGCCGGCGCGCTGCTCCCTCGCGGATGCAGCGCGGCTCGCGTGTCAGGGGCGCGATCGACAAGACAGCAGGCAGATGAAGGTTCAGCCGAGCGTCAAGAAGATCTGCGACAAGTGCAAGGTGATTCGCCGTAACGGGCGCGTCATGGTGATCTGCGACAACCTGCGCCACAAGCAGCGCCAGGGCTGATCATCCCCTAGAGCATCTTGCTCGCAGCGTCTTCCACAGGACGCAGCAAAAACAACTGCAGCACCCGGCCCCACTGGGCTCTGACGAGACCCGCACGCGGATCGTCGTCGAGATCTCATCAGAGCGATGGAAACAGCGATCTGTTCACGAGACACGCCAGTGGACGTCACCCCCGGCGCGGAGGCCGGGGACCCGCGGACCCGCCGACATCGGCAACGGGGTTCACGCCATAGCGGGACCGGTGTTGCTCCAGACCTCCGCTCATGATTCAGGAGAACTCATGGCACGTCTCATCGGTGTCGACCTGCCGCGCGAGAAGCGCGTCGAGGTTGGCCTCACTTACATCTTCGGCGTCGGACGCACCCGCGCTCAGGAGACGCTGGCAGCAACCGGCGTCAACCCGGACACCCGTGTCCGCGACCTCACCGAGGAAGATCTCGTCAAGTTGCGTGACCACCTCGAGGCCAGCTTCCGCCTCGAAGGTGACCTGCGCCGTGAAATCGCCGCCGACATCCGCCGCAAGGTCGAGATCGGTAGCTACGAGGGTCTGCGCCACCGCCGTGGCCTGCCCGTGCACGGTCAGCGCACCAAGACGAACGCTCGTACCCGCAAGGGTCCGAAGCGCACCGTGGCCGGCAAGAAGAAGGCCAAGTAAGTCACTCAGCTCACGCTGAGCACGACTACTTCCTCTAACGAGCGTCGAAACAGGAGATTCGAACTATGCCTCCCAAGAGCCGTACGGCCGCGGGCGCCAAGAAGGTGCGCCGCAAGGAGAAGAAGAACGTTGCTGCGGGCCAGGCCCACATCAAGAGCACGTTCAACAACACCATCGTTTCCATCACGGACCCCACCGGTGCCGTGATTTCGTGGGCGTCCGCGGGCCAGGTTGGCTTCAAGGGCTCCCGCAAGTCGACCCCCTACGCAGCGCAGATGGCCGCCGAGGCCGCCGCGCGTCGTGCCATGGACCACGGCATGCGCAAGGTCGACGTCTTCGTCAAGGGCCCGGGTTCCGGTCGTGAGACCGCCATCCGCTCGCTCACCGCAACCGGCCTCGAGGTCGGCGCGATCAGCGATGTCACGCCCACGCCGCACAACGGCGTCCGCCCGCCCAAGCGTCGTCGCGTCTGATCACCAGATCCGCACGACCTTCCTGACGAACTAGGAGACAACCCACCATGCCCGTTACACCGGCCCGATCACCAAGAAGTCGCGTCGACTCAAGACCGACCTCGTCGGTGGCGACAAGAACTTCGAGATGCGCCCCTTCCCGCCCGGACAGCACGGCCGCGGCCGCGTCCAGGAGAAGGAGTACCTCCACCAGCTGCAGGAGAAGCAGAAGGCTCGCTTCACCTACGGCGTCATGGAGAAGCAGTTCATCCGTTACTACAAGGAGGCCGCGCGCCGTCCTGGTAAGACCGGTGAGAACCTGCTCGTCATCCTCGAGTCCCGCCTCGACAACGTCATCTACCGCGCAGGCCTTGCCCGCACCCGTCGTGCCGCTCGTCAGCTCGTGACGCACGGTCACTTCGAGGTCAACGGCAAGCGCGTCGACGTTCCGTCCTACCGCGTGGAGCAGTACGACATCATCACGGTCCGTGAGAAGTCGCGCGAGGCTTTCCCGATCCAGCTCGCTCGCGAGACGTTCGGCGAGCGTCCGGTTCCGGCGTGGCTGCACGTCGTGCCCGGCACGCTGCAGGTGCTCATCCACCAGCTGCCGACCCGTGAGCAGATCGACAGCCAGCTCACCGAGCAGCTCATCGTCGAGCTCTACTCGAAGAACTGATCCTTCTTCACGTCGGACGGCGGCAGGCCGCACCCAGTGCGCCCGCCGCCGTCCACCGGCCGGTTCGAGAGACAGAGCTCGTTCCGGCGCAGGACTCGATTCCTGCTCGTTCACCCGGCGTCAAATAGCGGTCGCCGTAGGAAAGGACATCGACAGTGCTCATCGCACAGCGCCCCACCCTGTCGGAGGAAGTTGTCTCCGAGAGCCGTTCGCGGTTCGTCATCGAGCCCCTGGAGCCGGGCTTCGGCTACACGCTCGGCAACTCCCTGCGTCGCACCCTGCTCTCGAGCATCCCCGGTGCCGCCGTCACCAGCCTTCGCATCGACGGTGTGCAGCACGAGTTCTCGACGATCCCGGGCGTCAAGGAAGACGTCACCGAGGTCATCCTCAACATCAAGGGTCTGGTCGTCTCCTCGGAGCACGACGAGCCCGTGGTGATGTACCTGCGCAAGCAGGGCCCCGGAGTGGTCACCGCCGCTGACATCGCGCCCCCGGCCGGTGTCGAGGTGCACAACCCGGACCTCGAGATCGCCACGCTCAACGACAAGGGCAACATCGAGATGGAGCTGACGGTCGAGCGCGGCCGCGGTTACGTCTCGGCAGCGCTGAACAAGTCGGCGGAGCAGGAGATCGGCCGCATCCCGGTCGACTCCATCTACTCGCCCGTGCTGGCCGTGACCTACAAGGTCGAGGCCACGCGAGTCGAGCAGCGCACCGACTTCGACAAGCTCATCGTCGACGTCGAGACGAAGAACTCGATGGCTCCGCGTGACGCCATGGCTTCGGCCGGTTCGACGCTCGTCGAGCTGTTCGGTCTGGCCCGTGAGCTCAACGTCGAGGCCGAGGGCATCGACATGGGCCCGTCGCCGACCGACGCCGCGCTCGCCGCGGACCTGGCTCTGCCGATCGAGGACCTCGACCTCACCGTCCGCTCCTACAACTGCCTCAAGCGCGAGGGCATCCACACCGTGGGTGAACTCGTGTCCCGCAGCGAGGCTGACCTGCTCGACATTCGTAACTTCGGTTCGAAGTCGATCCACGAGGTCGCCGACAAGCTCCGTGACATGGGCCTCCAGCTGAAGGACAGCCCGCCCGGGTTCGACGCCAGCGTCATCGCCGACCGCTACGACGAGGACGCCGACGGCGCGGACCTCGCCGAGGACGAGCAGTACTGAGCAGCTTTTCGGATCGCTCCGAGCCCACTCGGAGCGGACCGGTAGACCAAGGAGAAACACATGCCTACCCCCACGAAGGGTGCCCGCCTCGGCGGTAGCCCGGCGCACCAGCGGCTGATCCTGGCCAACATGGCCACGCAGCTGTTCGCCCACGACCGCATCACGACGACGGAAGCCAAGGCCAAGCGCCTGCGTCCGTACGCCGAGCGTCTCGTGTCGTTCGCCAAGCGCGGTGACCTCGCCTCGCGTCGTCGCGTCATGCGTTCGATCGGCGACAAGGGCGTTGTCCACCGCCTCTTCACGGAGATCGCGCCCGACATGGCCGAGCGTCCGGGCGGTTACACGCGCATCACCAAGATCGCTCCCCGTAAGGGCGACAACGCCCCCATGGTCGTCATCGAGCTCGTGCGTGAGGCCTACTCCGCCAAGCAGTCGACGGTCAAGGAGGCCGAGGCTGCCACGCAGCGTGCGGCCAAGGACGAGCAGGCCGCTCCGGCCGCGACTGAGGCTCAGAAGGTCGACGAGGCCTGAGCGTCACGCTCGTGATTCCCGCCTTGCGGTGATCATCTCGGACGGAGCCCACCCTTCCTCTTCGGAGGTCGGGTGGGCTCCGTCGTTGTCGGTAGGCTTTCGCCCATGCGCTTTCGGATCGACTTCGCCTACGACGGCACCGAGTTCAGCGGGTGGGCGGCGCAGCCGGGGCGCAGGACGGTCGAGGGTGAACTGACCTCGGCCCTCGAGACGGTGTGCCGCGTCGACGGCCTCAAGCTCACCGTGGCCGGCCGGACGGATGCCGGTGTCCACGGCCGTGGGGGCGTCTGCCACGTCGACCTCGACCAGGTGGTGGCTGAGCGTCTTCCGGGACGCAGCGATCGCACGCCCGCCGAGGCGCTCGTCACCCGCCTCAACGGAGTTCTCGCGCGTGACGTCGTCGTGCGACGCGTGGCGAACGTCTCCGAAGACTTCGACGCGCGCTTCTCGGCGACACAGCGGCGGTATTCGTATCGCATCCTCGATCGGCCGGAGCAGCTCGACCCGTTGCGCCGCCACGACACGGTCGTCGTGAAGCGGGGCCTTGACGTCGAGGCCATGAACGAGGCAGCCGCACGACTCGTCGGGCTGAACGACTTCGCGGCGTTCTGCAAGAAGCGCGAGGGAGCCACGACGATTCGCACTCTCCTGCACTACGGCTGGAGCCGGGACGACGAGGGTGTCGTCGTCGGGCGGATCGAGGCCGATGCCTTCTGCCACTCGATGGTGCGGGCCCTCGTCGGCGCGGTGGTGCCTGTGGGGGAGGGGCGCAGGGATGTCGGCTGGCCACGCGAGGTGATGACATCCGGCCGTCGTGACCCGGGCGTCGTCGTCATGCCGGCGCACGGCTTGTGCCTCGAGGAGGTCTCGTACCCGCCGGCCGAGGAGTGGGCAGCGCGCGCGGAGGCGTCGCGTGTCATGCGCGAGCTGCCGCACGCCTGAGCTCAGCTCGGCGGCAGGGGCAGCGGGATGACGGTGACGGCCACCCGGCGAGCGCCGGGTGTACCTGCACCCATGCGGCGGTAGCGCCCGAGCAGCGCCTCCATCTCGGAACGCAGCGCGCTCATCTGCTCCTCGCTCACCAGGACGGGAGCGTCGAAGGCGCGGCACTCCTCCTGCCACACGTAGGTCCAGCCCTCCTGCTCGTCGACCCAGGCGTGGGCGCGTTCGCTGACGTGGGTGACGTAGTCGTGCTCGAGCCACCGCGCGTCCTCCGCGTCGGCCTCGTCGATGAAGCCGAGAGCATCGGTCGTCGGACCGTCGTCATCGTCGGATTCGTCGTCGGCGATCGCCCACACCCGGGTCTTGGCGTTGCCGAGCCCGGTGTCCTCGACGAGGCCCGCCGATTCGAGGACACGCACGTGGTAGCTCGTGGCGCCGGTGTGTGTGCCGAGTGCGCGGGCGAGCTCGGCGGAGGTCGAGCCACCGTGCAGACGCAGATGGGCGAGGATGCGTGAGCGCAGAGGGTGAGCGAGCACTCGGTAGGTGTCTGCGGCAGCCGTGGGCTCCATGGCATCCAGGGTACGACGCGTGAAGATTTTGCACAAAAGTTGTGCAAAGAGTGACTCGTGCGCGGAGGTGGCCCACTGAACGGCGATGAAAAGCGTTGGGCCGCAATGGTTGTCACGGTTTGCGCTCGATTGGTTCAGGTCAGCAGGGCCGCGTAACATTGACATCTGTTGCTTCGCAGCGCGCCCTGCACAGGGTGTGACGTGCGAAGTGGCCGCCCCCATCGTCAACGACAGAACGAAGGGAACGACCGTGCGTACGTTCACCCCCAACCAGGAGTCGGCGCAGGCCGACCGCGCCTGGCACGTCATCGACGCCACCGACGTCGTTCTGGGCCGCCTCGCGTCCCAGACCGCGGCGCTGCTGCGCGGCAAGCACAAGCCGACGTTTGCTCCGCACATCGACACCGGTGACTTCGTCATCATCATCAACGCCGACAAGGTTGCCCTCACCGGCGCCAAGCTCGAGAAGAAGAAGGCCTACCGCCACTCCGGTTTCCCGGGTGGTCTGACGGCGACTTCCTACACCGAGCTCATGGCGAAGGACCCGGAGAAGGCCGTCGAGAAGGCCGTCCGAGGCATGCTGCCCAAGACGAAGCTGGGCCGCGCCCAGATCGCCAAGCTCAAGGTGTACCGCGGTGCCGAGCACCCGCACGCCGCGCAGCAGCCCAAGCCGTTCGAGATCACCCAGGTCGCGCAGTAATCGCGCCTGCCAAGAATTCTTAGGAGAAACGTGGCAGACCAGAATGTCGAGCTCGACGCCCTCGAGACGGACGAGCCGCAGCTGACGGAGTACACGAGCGAGTCGACCGGCCCGGTCGGCGAGGACGGCGAGGTTCGTCGTCCGTCCGCATCCGCACCGGGTGCGGCCACGGGCCGTCGCAAGCAGGCCATCGCCCGCGTGCGCATCGTCCCGGGCACGGGTGAGTGGAAGATCAACGGCCGCTCGCTCGAGGAGTACTTCCCGAACAAGGTGCACCAGCAGATCGTCAACGAGCCCCTCGTTGCCCTCGAGCTGAACGGTGCGTACGACGTCCTCGTGCGCGTGCACGGCGGTGGCCCCTCGGGCCAGGCCGGTGCTGTTCGCCTCGGTGTCGCTCGTTCGCTGAACGGCGTCGACGAGGAGCTGAACCGTCCGGTGCTCAAGAAGGCCGGCTTCCTCACGCGTGACGCACGCGTGCCGGAGCGCAAGAAGGCCGGTCTCAAGAAGGCCCGCAAGGCTTCGCAGTTCAGCAAGCGCTGATCCACGCGCTGCACTGCTCGAATCGCTCCGTATCCGGCCCATGCGCCGGGTGCGGAGCGATTCGCGTACCGCCGCGTATTGTGGAGAGAGATTCCGAAGACCACAGGAGGGGCACATGGGCCGCATGTTCGGCACTGACGGTGTGCGTGGCGTCGCCAACCAGGACGTCACGGCAGAGCTCGCACTCGGGCTGTCCGTCGCAGCAGCACGGGTACTCGTCGAGGCCGGGGAGGTCTCGGCCGATCACGAGCGTCCCGTCGCCGTCGTCGGACGCGACCCGCGCGCGTCGGGGGAGTTCCTCGGTGCGGCCACCGTCGCCGGGCTCGCAAGCGCGGGCGTCGACGTCTACGACGCGGGCGTGCTGCCGACGCCGGCCATCGCCTACCTGACGGCGACGATGAACGCCGACCTCGGCGCGATGCTGTCCGCCTCGCACAACGCGATGCCCGACAACGGCATCAAGTTCTTCAGCCGCGGCGGCCACAAGCTGCCCGACGCGCTCGAGGACGCGATCGAGGCGCACCTGCATGAGGAATACGAGCGTCCGACGGGTGCGTCGGTCGGTCGTGTGCATTCCTACGCTGAGGGCGGTGAGAAGTACATCGGTCACCTGCTCGGGGCGCTTCCGCACCGCCTCGAGGGCCTCAAGATCGTCGTCGACTGCGCGCACGGCGCGGCCTCCGTCGTCGGGCCCGAGGTGTTTCGACGCGCGGGCGCGGACGTCGTCGTCATCGGTGCGACGCCGGACGGGCTCAACATCAACGACGGCTACGGCTCGACGCACCTGGAGAAGCTGCAGGAAGCGGTCGTCGCGAATAGAGCCGACTTCGGTGTGGCCTTCGACGGTGACGCGGACCGCTGCCTCGCCGTCGACGGAACGGGTGAGGTGGTCGACGGTGACCAGATCATGGCGATCCTCGCGCTCGACCTCAAGGAGCGCGGCGTGCTCGCCGAGGACACGCTCGTCGCGACGGTCATGAGTAACCTCGGCATGATCAAGGCGATGGAGCGCGAGGGCATCACCGTCAAGCAGACCGGTGTCGGCGACCGCTACGTGCTCGGGGAGATGCGCCGCGGGTCGTACTCGCTCGGGGGCGAACAGTCCGGGCACGTCATCGCACTCGACCACGGCACGACCGGTGATGGCGTGCTCACCGGCCTGCTCCTCGCTGCACGCGTGGCCTCGAGTGGGCGCTCGCTCGCCCAGCTCGGCGCCGTCATGCAGCGGATGCCGCAGAAGCTCATCAACGTCAAGGGCGTCGACAAGTCGGCCGTCGATTCGCACGAGGGCGTCCAGGCCGCTGTGCGCGCCGCCGAGAGCGACCTCGCCGGCGCCGGGCGCGTGCTGCTGCGCAAGTCGGGCACCGAACCGGTCGTGCGCGTCATGGTCGAGGCCGACACCGCCGAACGCGCGCACTCCGTCGCCTCGCACCTCGCCGACGTCGTCAAGCGCGAGCTGTCGATCGACTGAACTGCCGGCTACGCGCTTTCGTCCTGCGCCCAGATGCACCGGGTGCATCTGGGCGCAGTCGTCTGCCTCCCAGTCGTGTGGTGGCCCGGCGAGCTATCGACGGGAGCTGACGAACAGCGCCGACGGCCGTCACGCGTGCGGGGTGTGTCACAGTGGCAGGCATGAGCCTGCCAGCCGCCCAGCCGAGTCGACGCAGCGACGTCGAGCCGTTCCACGTCATGGAGGTGCTCGCCGCGGCAGCGGAACGTCAGCGCACGCACGGCGACGTCATCAGCCTGTGCGCCGGCCAGCCCTCGACGGGCGCGCCCCGTGCAGCCCGGGAGGCGGCCGTCGCGGCGATCGAGGCCGATGCGCTCGGGTACACCGAGACGGTCGGCATCCGGCCTCTGCGTGAGGCGATCGCCGCGTATCACCGCGACCTCGGCGTCGACGACGTGAGTGCTGACGACGTCGTCGTCACGACCGGGTCGTCGGGCGCGTTCACGCTGCTGTTCCTCGCTGCGTTCGACGGCGGCGACGAGGTGTGGATGACCCGCCCGGGCTACCCCGCCTACCGCAACACGCTGCAGGCGCTGGGGACGTCCGTCGTGGAGCTCGCGTGCGGCGCCGAGGTGCGCTTCCAACCCACCGTCGCGATGCTCGAGGCGGAACGTGCCGCGCGCGGCGCCGCGCCGAAGGGGCTCGTCGTCGCGAGCCCCGCTAACCCGACGGGCACGATCATCGACGCGGACGAACTCGCAGCTATCGCGCGCTGGTGCGACGCACACGGCGTGCTGCTCGTCAGCGACGAGATCTACCACGGCATCTCGTTCGGGCGCGCGACGTCGAGCGCGTGGCAGACGTCGCGCCAGGGCGCCGTCATCGGTTCGGTGTCGAAGTTCTTCTCGATGACGGGTTGGCGCGTCGGGTGGATGCTCGTGCCCGCGCACCTGCGCCCACGCGTCGCCATTCTCGCCTCGAATCTCACGATCTGCCCGCCGGCCGTGTCACAGCATGCGGCGCTCGCGGCCCTCGGCGAGGCGGCACGCGGTGAGCTGAAGGAGCACGTCGAGACGTACCGGCGCAATCGTGAGTTGGTGCAGCGGCGCCTTCCCGAGATCGGGGTGACGACCTACGCGCCACCGGACGGCGCGTTCTACGCCTGGTGCGACGTCGCGCACCTCACCGACGACTCCGCGCGCTGGTGCGCCGACGTGCTCGCCGCGACGGGCGTCGCCATCACGCCAGGGGTCGACTTCGACCCCGTCGACGGGCACCGGTTCATGCGGATGAGCTTCGCTGTCGCGAGCGATGAGCTCGACGAGGCGTTCGACCGGATGGTGAGGTTCGTCGATAGCTCGTCATGACGCTGTGACGTCCTGCGGTTCACCAGTCGTGCCGGCTACGTCAGACGGCCCCGGTCGCTCGGGCCCTACTGTTCGTGGGATGCACGTCGCGCGTCAGGAACCCCATGGTCTCCTGACGCGCCGACGCGCGGTCTCGACGCTCAGATGAGCCCGAGGGCTCGGACGGCGTCTCGCTCACTCGCGAGTTCGGCGACGCTCGCATCGATGCGGGCGCGGCTGAACTCGTCGATCGTCAGGTCCGGCACGATGCGCCAGGCGCGGTCACGCACCGTCACGGGGAAGCTCGACACGAGGCCCTCGGGGACCCCGTAGGAGCCGTCCGACGGAACGGCCATCGAGACCATCGCCTCGGTGCCGAGCGCCCAGTCGCGCGCGTGATCGATGGTTGCGCTCGCCGCGCTCGCGGCCGAGGACGCTCCGCGCGCCTCGATGATCGCGGCACCGCGCTTGGCGACGGTGGGAGTGAAGACGTCGTTGAGCCAGGCGTCGTCGCCCACCTCGAGGCGCGCGGCACGGCCATGGACCGTCGCGTGCGTGACGTCCGGGTACTGCGTCGCGCTGTGGTTGCCCCAGATGATGACGTCGTGGATGTCGGTGACGCTCGCACCCGTCTTCGTGGCGAGCTGCGCGACGGCGCGGTTCTGGTCGAGGCGCGTCAGCGCGCTGAAGCGCTCGTTCGGGATGTCCCGCGCGGCGTGCATCGCGATGAGGCAGTTCGTGTTCGCGGGGTTGCCGGTGACGGTGACCTGCACGTCATCGGACGCCGCGTCGTTGAGCGCCTCACCCTGCGGGCCGAAGATCCGGCCGTTGACCTCGAGCAGATCACTGCGTTCCATGCCCGGGCCGCGCGGCTTAGCCCCGACGAGCAACGCGTGGGAGACGCCGTCGAACATGCGGCGCGCGTCGGAGCCGGTCTCCATGCCCGCGAGCAACGGGAACGCGCAGTCCTGCAGTTCCATGACGGTGCCCTCGAGCGCGCCGAGCGCCTCGTCGACCTCGAGCAGGCGCAGCTCCACCGGCTGATCGGGCCCGAGCAGCCCACCCGCCGCGATGCGGAACAGGAGGCTGTATCCGATGGCACCTGCAGCTCCACTGACGGCGACGCGGACGGCGGGCTTGGGCATGACGGCTCATTTCGTCGGCGGGTTCTCGGACGAGACCTCGGGTCACCACGGACGGTAGGCCGAGCCGGCCCGCCGCGTCAGGGCCCAACGTCCCTGCGGGCCCTCCCGAGGCCCCCGAGTGTGCGAGTGGCCCGGGAGGGGCGCACAGCAGCCTGTGCGTGCCGCGACATCAGGCGTGCCGCCACTCGCTGGGGGACGGCGGCACGGTGACAGCGTCGGACGATCAGGCCGTGATGTCACCCAGGGTGCCGACGACGTGCGCCTCGCCCTCACCGATGTCGTAGTGCACGGCGACGACGGCGAGCCGGCCGGCGTCGATGCGATCACGGATCAGCTGACTGCGCTGGGGGAGGAGCTCGCTCGTCGCCCGGGCATGCTCGGCCTCGAACTGCTCGCCGGTCGTCAGCCCGTGCTTGCGCCCGTGCAGGATCGACGGCATGACGCGCTCGATGATCGTGTGGAGGTACCCCGGCGGCATGGCGCCGGTCTCCTCGGCGGCGAGCGTCGCGTTGATGGCGCCGCAGCTCTTGTGCGCGAGCACGACGACGAGCGGTGCGCGCAGCACCTCGGTGCCGAACTCGATCGAGCCGAGCACGCTGGGGTCGAGCACGTGGCCCGCGGTGCGCACGACGAACAGATCGCCGAGGCCCTGGTCGAAGATCATCTCGGCCGGCACGCGCGAGTCGCCGCACCCGAAGATGACGGCCTGGGGTGCCTGCCCGGCGACGAGCTCGCGCCGGCGCTCGCCGTCACTGTGCGGGCGCTGCGTCGTGCCGGAGACGAAGCGTCGGTTGCCCTCGACGAGGGTGTCCCAGGCCTGCTGCGGCGTGAGGGTGCTGCTCATGGTGGCTCCTTGGTGATGTCGCCGACGCCGTCAGCTCAGGCCGGGGCGGGTGGTGATGGTCATGGCGGTGGGCTTCGCGGTGGTGGCGAAGAAGTCGTTGCCCTTGTCGTCAACGACGATGAACGCGGGGAAGTTCTCGACCTCGATCTTCCACACGGCCTCCATGCCGAGCTCAGGGTACTCGAGCACCTCGACCTTGGTGATGCAGTCCTGCGCCAGGCGGGCAGCGGAACCGCCGATCGAACCGAGGTAGAAGCCGCCGTGGGCCTTGCACGCCTCCGTCACCTGGGCGCTGCGGTTGCCCTTGGCGAGCATGATGAGCGAGCCGCCCGCGGCCTGGAACTGCTCGACGTAGGAGTCCATGCGCCCGGCCGTCGTCGGCCCGAACGAACCCGACGCCATGCCTTCGGGCGTCTTGGCCGGGCCCGCGTAGTAGACGGGGTGGTTCTTGAGGTACTCGGGCATCTCCTCACCGGCGTCGAGGCGTTCCTTGATCTCCGCGTGCGCGATGTCGCGCGCCACGACGAGCGTGCCCGTGAGAGACAGGCGGGTCTTGACCGGGTGTTTCGTCAGCTCCGCGAGAATCTCGGGCATGGGCCGGGTGAGGTCGATCTCGACCGCGGCGCCCTTGCCGGTGGAGCCTGCGCCCGTGGCGTCGGACAGATCCTCACCGCCGTCCTCGATGAGATGCGCCTCGGTGACGTCGGGCAGGTACTGCGCGGGTTCGGTCTCGAGCTGCTCGATGAAGACGCCTTCGGGCGTGATCTTCGCGAGGCACTGACGGTCGGCCGAGCAGCTGACGGCGATGGCCACCGGAAGCGACGCACCGTGGCGCGGCAGGCGGACGACGCGCGTGTCGTGGCAGAAGTACTTGCCGCCGAACTGGGCGCCGATACCGAAGTTGCGGGTGAGCTCGAGGATCTCCTCCTCGAGCTGCGAATCGCGGAAGCCGTGACCCGTGGCCGCGTCTCCGGACGTGGGCAGTTCGTCGAGGTACTTGGCGCTCGCGTACTTGGCCGTCTTGAGCGCGAACTCGGCGCTCGTGCCGCCGATGACGACGGCGAGGTGGTAGGGCGGGCACGCGGCGGTGCCGAGGCTGCGCAGCTTCTCGTCGAAGAACTCGAGCATGCGCTTCGGATTCAGGATCGCCTTCGTCTCCTGGTAGAGGAACGACTTGTTCGCGCTGCCGCCGCCCTTGGCCATGAAGAGGAACTTATAGGCCGTCTCGTGTCCCGGCTGGCTGTCGGCGTAGACCTCGATCTGCGCGGGCAGGTTGGAGCCGGTGTTCTTCTCGTCCCACATCGTCACCGGCGCCATCTGGCTGTAGCGCAGGTTGAGCTCGGTGTACGCGTCGTAGATGCCCTTGGAGAGGGCCTCTTCGTCGGGCGCCGACGGGCTGTCGACGAGCACCTGCGAGCCCTTCTTGCCCATGACGATGGCGGTGCCGGTGTCCTGGCACATCGGCAGCACGCCGGCAGCCGCGATGTTGGCGTTCTTGAGCAGGTCCAGGGCCACGAACTTGTCGTTGTTGCTGGCCTCGGGGTCGTCGAGAATGCGGCGCAGCTGCGCGAGGTGCGCCGGACGCAGGTAGTGGGCGATGTCGTGCATCGCCGTCTTCGCGAGGAGTTCGAGGGCGCTCGGGTCGATCTCGAGGAAGGTTCGTCCGCCGGGGCCCTCGACGGTTCGGACGCCCTCGTCGGTGAGCTTGCGGTAGGTCGTCGTGTCCTCGCCGATCGGAAGGAGGTCCGAGTACGCGAAATCTGCCATGCGCGGAGCCTATCGGAGCGGGTGCGGTCCGCCGTGTGGGCGGATCCGTCGGACGTGTCCCACGCGCAGCGGGCCGAAGAAACTGGACAGGGGTTCAGAATTCACCCCTTGGGAGGCAGCTGTCGTCGCCATATCACCGCTCCTATAACGAGCCGGTTGCTGCTGCGTAACCGTTTGGTCTCGGTGCTTACCTGACTATGGCGATCGTCACACGAGCAGGCGATCATGAGACGTCAATCATCAAGGATGGAGCGGTGTTCATGAACACATCCAAGTCACGCCGGCGGGTAGCCGTCGCAGCATCGATGGCGATGCTCGCGACGGGCGTGCTCGCCGGTTGCGGCGGGGACAGCGGCGGGGGCAGCACGCCCACGCTGACCTGGTACATCAACCCTGACGTCGGTAACTCCGACGCCAGCAAGGGTGGCCAGGCCACGTTGGCCGCCAACTGCACGAAGAACTCGGGCGGCAAGTACAAGATCAAGGTCGAACTGCTGCCGAACTCGGCCTCGGATCAGCGCACGCAGCTGCTGCGTCGTCTCGCGGCGGGTGACAGCTCCATGGACATCATGAGCGCCGACCCCGCCTTCGTCACGGAGTTCGCGGCCGCGGGTTACCTCGCGCCGATCCCGGCCGGGATGGAGAAGAACTTCACCGAGGACCGTGTGCAGAGCTCCATCGACGCCTCGATGTACAAGGGCAAGCTGACGTCGGTTCCGTTCTGGGCCAACACCCAGCTGCTCTGGTACAAGAAGTCCGTCGCCCAGAAGGCCGGCCTCGACATGAGCAAGCCCGTCACCTGGGACCAGCTCGTCAGCGCCGCGCAGAAGACGAACACCAAGGTCGGTGTCCAGGCCAAGCTCTACGAGGGGTACGCGGTGTGGATCAACGCGCTCGTCGCGGGTGCCGGTGGCAAGCTCGTCGAGAACCCCAGCGCCACGTACGAGAACATCAAGCTCGGCCTCGACTCCGAGGCGGGCAAGAAGGCCGCCACGATCATCAACAAGGTCGCCACGAGCGGTGTGGGTGGCCCGGCCGTCGGCTCTTCCGACGAAACGGCCTCGCTGACGCTCTTCCAGGCACCCAACGGTGGCTTCCTCGTGAACTGGCCGTACACCTACGGCGCGTACACGGGTGACAAGAAGGACGTTGCCGCGGCGATCTACCCGCGCACGGTCGCGGACAAGGACTCCGCGCCGCCGTTCGGTGGAATCCAGCTCTCGGTCGGCAAGAACTCCAAGCACACGGACCTCGCCTACCAGGCCATCGACTGCATCACGAACCAGGAGAACACCACGGCTTACATGGTGGCCTCGGGTAACCCGAGCAGCCGCAAGAAGTCGTACGACGACGCCAAGGTCAAGGAGGCCTTCCCGAACGGAATCGCCGCCCAGATCCGTACGTCGCTCGACAAGGCCGTCCCGCGCCCCCTCTCGCCCTACTGGGGCGATGTCTCCGGTGCGCTCCAGCTGAAGTTCTCGCCGCCCAGCGCCGTCAACCAGCAGACCCCGGCCACGGCTCAGAAGTACATCCTTGACGTTCTGAAGGGGAAGGCACTGCTGTGAGTTCCGCTGCTGTAGACACCAAGAAGTCGGCCGCAGCCGACTCGGGAAAGCCCAAGAAGGCGCGCCTTTCCGACCGCGCGAAGGCCGAGCGCAATCTCGGCTGGAAGCTCGCGGGCCCGGCGTTCGTCGTCATGGTTCTCGTGACGATGTACCCGATCCTCAACGCCCTCTACCTGTCGTTCTTCAAGTACCGCCTCACCGACCCGGCGGGCAAGAAGTTCGTCGGTCTGCAGAACTACCTGTCCGCGTTCAGGGACACGCTGTTCTGGGAGGCCATGTGGACGACGCTCATCATCACGCTCGTGACGGTCGTCGTCGAGCTGATCCTCGGCTTCGCCATCGCGATGCTGATGAACAAGATCGTCATGCCGCGTCGCACGCTGCGCACCGTCGTCCTGCTGCCGTACGCGATCATCACGGTCGTCTCCGCGTTCGCGTGGAAGTTCGGCTTCGACGTCTCGACGGGCTTCGTCAACCACTGGCTGCACACGCTGTCGTTCGGTAGCTTCCCGCTCGACTACGACTGGTTCGGCGACCGCTGGAGCGCGCTGTTCGTCATCTGCCTCTCGGAGATCTGGAAGACGACGCCGTTCATGTCCCTGCTGCTCCTCACGGGTCTCGCCCAGGTCGACTCCTCCATGGAGGAAGCGGCCAAGGTCGACGGCGCCACGTGGTGGCAGCGCCTCACGAAGGTGATCCTGCCGAACATGAAGGCCGCCATCATGGTCGCCCTGCTGTTCCGCACGCTCGACGCCTTCCGCATCTTCGACAACCCGTACGTCATGACCGGCGGTGCCAACAAGACGACGTCCCTGTCGATGCTCGTCTCGCGTGAAGCCATCGACCGAGTGGAGATCGGCATGGGCTCGGCCCTCGCCGTCATCCTCTTCCTCTGCGTGCTCATCATCGCGGTGATCTTCGTCAAGGGCTTCAAGGTCGACCTCGCCGCTGGGAGGAACAACTGATGGATACCAACGTCTCCAACAAGGCCAAGTGGGGAATGCTCGGGTTCGCCATTCCCGTCATGATCTGGACGCTGCTGCCGCTCGTGTGGATCTTCGCCCTGTCGCTCAAGAGCGACAAGGCCCTGACCGACACGACGGGCAAGGAGAACACCTTCGGTAACTTCTTCCCGACGAACCCGAGCTTCGAGAACTACGAGCTGATCCTCAAGGGCGGTGCGTCCGACCTGTTCATGCCGGCGCTGCGCAACTCGATCATCGTCTCGCTGCTCGCCACGGTCATCTCGGTCATCCTTGCGACGTTCTGTGCGTACGCGATCGCCCGCCTGGACTTCCCGGGCAAGAAGGTCATCCTCACGATGGCCCTCGCGGTCTCGTTCTTCCCGGTCATCGCCATGGTGACGCCGCTGTTCAACATGTGGCGTCAGATCGGCCTGTTCGACACGATCCCCGGCCTCGTCATTCCGTACCTCGCGCTGACGCTGCCGCTGTCGATCTGGACGCTCTCGGCGTTCTTCCAGCAGATCCCGTGGGAGATGGAGCAGGCGGCTCAGGTCGACGGCGCCTCCTCATGGGAAGCGTTCCGCAAGGTCATCGCTCCGCTGGCCGGCCCGGGCGTCTTCACGACGGCGATCATCACGTTCTTCACGGCGTGGAACGACTTCGTCTTCGCCATCTCGCTGACCTCCGGCAACGCCCGCACGGTTCCCGCCGCGCTGAGCTTCTTCACCGGTGCCAGCCAGTTCACGCAGCCGACCGGCGCCATCGCCGCGGCGGCCGTCATCGTGACGATCCCCGTCATCATCCTCGTCCTGATCTTCCAGCGTCGGATCGTCTCCGGCCTCACGTCCGGCGCCGTCAAGGGCTGACGCCCGGCCCTCTTAGGAGAGACAGAAAATGTCAAGCATTCAGCTCAAGAACATCGTCAAGAAGTACGGCGACGGCTTCCCGGCCGTGAACGACGTCAGCCTCGACATCGCCGACGGCGAGTTCATGATCCTCGTCGGTCCGTCCGGCTGTGGTAAGTCCACCCTGCTGCGCATGGTCGTCGGCCTCGAGGACATCACCTCCGGTGACCTCGAGATCAACGGCAAGCGCGTCAACGACCTGGCCCCGCGCGACCGCAACCTCGCGATGGTGTTCCAGAACTACGCCCTCTACCCGCACCTGACGGTCTTCGAGAACATCGCGTTCCCGCTGCGCCTTTCGAAGGGCACGCACTCCGAGGACGAGATCCAGCGCAAGGTGCGCGAGGCGAGCAAGATGCTCGAGCTCGACGACCACCTCGACCGCAAGCCGGGCAACCTCTCCGGTGGTCAGCGTCAGCGAGTCGCCATGGGCCGCGCCATCGTCCGTGAGGCCGACGCGTTCCTCTTCGACGAGCCGCTGTCGAACCTCGACGCCAAGCTGCGTGGCCAGATGCGTACCGAGATCGCTCGCATGCAGCGTCGCCTCGGCATCACGACGATCTACGTCACCCACGACCAGACCGAGGCCATGACGCTGGGTGACCGCGTCGCCGTCCTCAAGAAGGGCGTCCTGCAGCAGTGCGCGAGCCCGCGTGAGTTGTACGAACAGCCCGTCAACCTCTTCGTCTCCGGCTTCATCGGCTCCCCGCCGATGAACTTCGTCCCGGCTCGCGTCGAGGGCGACCAGCTGCGTCTGCCCTTCGTCTCGGTTCCGATGACGCCGCAGCTCGCTGCCGACGTCAAGGGCAAGGACGTCGTCATCGTCGGTATCCGCCCCGAGTACATCAAGGACGCCGAGGTCAACCCGGTCTCCGGCGGTGCCACGTTCCGTGCGCTCGTCGACCAGACGGAGTGGCTGGGTAACGAGCAGTACGCCTACATCCCGTTCGAGCAGGACGCTTCGGTCCAGGGCCACCTCGACAACCTCGACAAGGAGCTCGACGGCGAAGGCGCTCGCAGCCAGATCGTCGTCAACCTCGACGCTCGCTCGCAGATCTTCGAGGGTGACGAGGTCGAGTTCGCGTTCGACCCGGCACACATGCACGTCTTCGACCCGGAGTCGGGCCACAACTACACGCGCAACGAGGAGAAGGCGGCTCGCATCGCCGAGGCCTCGGAGAAGCAGCGCAAGGCTGCTCTCAAGCGCGCGCAGGAGCGTGACGCCAAGGGCGCCATCTCGCGTGGCAACGACGTCGCCTGAGTGGTGAACGCCGATCGCCTGATCCACTGACGAGGGCCGCATCCTCCCGAAGGGGAGG
Organism: Dermacoccus abyssi; assembly: GCF_003515945.1. Classification (GTDB taxonomy): domain Bacteria; phylum Actinomycetota; class Actinomycetes; order Actinomycetales; family Dermatophilaceae; genus Dermacoccus; species Dermacoccus abyssi. The sequence continues at coordinate 183,989 of NZ_QWLM01000001.1, read as the reverse complement.
GTGCGGCCCTCGTCATGCCCGGTTGTGGCTCGGGGCGATCAGCCGGCGATCGGGTTGGCGATCTCTCCTGTCTTGATGAGCGAGCCGACGGTGTCGTCGAGGCTCACCATCTCGAGCGGGTTGCGCAGCTGGAGTCGGTTGAGGCAGCTGCGGGCGAACGACGGCGCTCGCAGCGGCAGCGACGTGGCGTACTCGGGGTGCTCACGCTCGTACGTGGCGACGACGTCGCTCACCTCGTTCCAGAATTCGGCCTCGGTGAGCAGCCCGTCCTCGACGAGGATCGGCGCGAGGAAGCGCAGGAATCCGTCGAAGACGTCGGTGAAGAGCCCGAGCGCGATGTCGGCGCTGCTTGCCTCGACGACGATGCGGCGGATCTCCGCAGGGAGAGCCTCGACGCGCTCGGGTGAGGTGCCGTCGTCCATGAGGCCGACCTCCTCGCCGATGTCCTTGAGGAAGGCGCCGACGACGCGGTGATCGCGAAGACGCAAGATGATGTTCTCGCCGTGCGGGATGAACGCCAGTCGGCGCGCCGACAGCATGTGCACGACCGGCAGGACGTACGCGTCGAGGTATCCACGCAGCCACTCGCGTGCCTTGAGGCCCGACGCTTCGACGAGTTCGGTGACGAACGCCCGCCCGTGCGGATCGCGGTGGAGCAGCGCCGCCATCGTCATGGCCTGCTCGCCCTCGGGGGTGCGGGAGGCAGCGGACTCGCGCCACAGCCCGGCGATCATCTTCGTCTGCGGGCCGGTGAGGTTCTCTCGGTGGAAGACGTCGCCGGTGTAGCCGATGGCGGCGAACTCGGTGAGGACGTCGAAACCGGCTGCTTCGAGCGTGGCGTCATGACGGACGATGCTCGCGACGTAGTCGTTGATCGCAGGCGTCGCGCGCATGTAGGCGGGTGACAGCCCACGGACGAACCCCATGTTGCGCACTGCCAGGGCAGTCTTCACGTAGGGACGGGCCGGGTCGTCGACGTTCGTCCAGGTTCGGATCGACTGGCAGGCGCGGTGGTTGTCCGTGTCCTCGCCGAGCAGGACGATGCGCCGACGCGCCACGTCCTCGGCGAAGGTCGTCCGGACCCGCTCGCTCCACTGCCACGGGTGCAAAGGCATGACCCGGTGGGTGCTCGGCTCCACGCCAACCTCCCGCATGCGCTCCTGCAGACGCTCGTACTGCGCGTCACCGAGCGCGAGACGGTAAGCGCGCTCCTCGTCGAGCTGATCGCTGTGCGACAGGTGTGAGACGTCCTTCGGTACGGCAGCCCACAGCGGCCGCACGTCGGCGCCGGCCTCGGGGGAGTAGGCCGCGAGGTCGTCGGCGGAGAAGCCGATCCGCCCGTTCGTCGCGACGAAGCACGGGTGGCCCTCGGCCATGGCCGCCTCGACGTCGTGTGCGGGGGCATCGAGCAGGTCCGCGCTCGTCGGACGCGACGGGTCGCTCGTGCGCACGCGGTGAGCGACGGTTGAGGAGAGTTCCTCGAGATAGGTGGTGAGCAGGTCTCCGTCGAGGCTCAGAGCGTCGCGCAGGTCGAGGACGAGCGTCGTGGCGCTCGCCGGGCCGATGCGCCCGTCGAGGGTGCGGCGTTCGATGCTGCGCGGGTCGACGTGCCAGTGCTCGAGCGCGTAGCGCCGCGCACGGAAGTACCAGTCGACGGCTTGCCGGTCGTCACTCGCGGGGATGCGCAGTGCGTAGGCGCCGGATTCGAGCGGCTCTGGAGTGATGAGCAGCTCGTGGGCGAACTCGCCGATCGCCTTGGCCGTGACGAGGCGTTCGGCTTCGTCCCACGCACGGTTCGTCGGGGAGCACGCGCGGGTGAACGCGTCGCGGGTGCAGACGCTGAACGCAGCCCGCTTGTCGGGAAGCTGAACGTCGGCCACGCGCTCGAACCCGACTTCGGCGTTCTTCGCGTGGACGGCGGTGTTGCGCACATCGGGTTCGACGACAATGCGGTCGGCGCCGCGGGAGAAGCAGAACCCGACGACGGCTTCCATGACGGCGCTCGTCAGGCCGCGGCGTGTTTCACCCTCCGGCGGGGCGACGAGCAGGTGCATGCCGAGGTCACCGTCACGCACATCGGTGCCGACTGCCGGGTCGGAGAGGGGGTGGTGTGCGGGATCGTACGTCTCGACGAGAACGATCGGCATGCCGTCGATCTCTCCGATCCAGGCGTCCTCGTGCAGGGATTCGGCGGTGCGGCGGTAGCCGGCAGCAACGTCGTCACGCGTGGCCTCCTGCATGTCCCAAAAGTGCGAGCGCGGGTGAGTCAGCCAGCTGTGCACGAGCGGGACGTCCCGCTCGACGTCGAGTGGCCTGAAGTTGACGTCCTGGGCGCGGACGCTCTTGCCGGCGTGACGGTTGGGGCTGGTCTGGGTGTCAGTCATGGAGCGGACCGAACGTCTGGAACGCGATGCGCTCTTCGACGCGGTATGCCTCCCTTCCGAGGATGCGGTTGAGGATGACGCTGTTGCGGTGGGCACCCATGCCGAGGTCGGGCGCGGTGAGCGAGTGGGTGTGCTCCTCCCCGTTCTGGACGAAGATGCGCCCGCGGCCGTCGTCGAGCGTGAAGTCGCGGGTGACGGCGGGGCGACCCCGCTCGTCGAGCTGTACGTTCGGCAGGCCCTCGACGAGGCAGCCGACACGGGAGGCGTAGCCCGTGGCCGCGACGATGCGCTCGCTCGTGAGCGTCGAGGTCTCGTCGGTGTCGAGGTGGCGAAGCTGAAGGAGCTGGCCGTCCGCTGTCGTCTCGGCGGCGACGACCTCCTGTGCGGTGCCGAGCCGGGCCGGCACGCGTCCGTGCAGCGACGCCTCGTAGAGCGTGTCGTAGATGGCGTCGATGAGGTCACCGCTGATGCCCTTGAACAGGTTGCGCTGATCGCGCCCCAGAGCGTCACGACGAGCGCTGGGCAGCGCGTGGAAGTGGTCGACGTAGTCGGGCGACGTCATCTCCAGCGTGAGCTTCGTGTACTCCATCGGGAAGAAGCGCGGAGACCGTGTCACCCACGTGAGGTCGCCGGGAGCGTCCTCACCGCGCCGCACGAGCAGGTCGTGGAAGACCTCCGCGGCACTCTGGCCACTGCCGACGATGGTGACGCGTTCTGTTTCGGCGAGCTCGTCGCGGTGGTCGAGGTAGTCGGCGGTGTGAATCACGCCGTCGAGGTCGGCCAGTGATTCCGGCACGTGCGGTGCGGTGCCGACACCGAGGACGAGATGCCTTCCGTAGCGGGTGACCTGAGTGCCGTCGGCGAGAGTGCAACGGGCCTCGAAGGCGTCGCGTCCTTCGTCGTAGGTCACGCGATCGACGTGGTGCCCGAACTCGACGGACTCGAGCTCGCTCGCGACCCAACGGCAGTAGGCGTCGTACTCGGCGCGCAGCGGGTAGAACGACTCACGGATGTAGAAGGGGTAGAGCCGCTCGTGGTGCTTGAGGTAGTTGAGGAACGACCAGCGCGACGTGGGGTCAGCCATCGTCACGAGATCGGCCATGAACGGAACCTGGATCGTGGCGCCCTCGAGCATCATGCCGGGGTGCCAGAAGAACTCGCCGCGTGCCTCGAGGACGGCGACGTCGAGGTCAAGTGGTTCCGCGAGGGCCGCGAGGCCGAGGTTGAACGGCCCGCAGCCGACCGCGAGGACGTCGTGAACCGTGCTCATGCGCTCACCTCCGCACTCAGGTCACCGGCCAGGAGGTGGCCGGTGCGCACGACGTCGTCGAACGTCGCGCGCAGATCGGCCGCGTCGGCCATCGGGTTGAGCAGCGTGAGCTTGAGCCACGTCTCACCGCCCCAGCGGGTGCGGGCGATGACCGTGCGGCCCTCCATGAAGAGGGTCTCCCGGATGGCGTCATTGACGTCGTCGCGCTGTTCGAGGTCGACGGCCGTGAAGCGGAAGAGCAGCATGTGGGTCGACGGGCGCTCGAAGAGCTCGAGATCGGGCATCGCCTCCGCGATCGTGTGGGCCTCCTGCGCGAGGTCGAGCGAGGCGTCCAGCCACGATCCGATGGCGTCGGCGCCGTGGGTGCGCAACGTGATCCACGGCTTGAGCGCATCGAAGCGACGCGACGTGGCGAGGCTCTTGTCGACGAGGTTGGGCACACGCGCGTGCTCGGGGTTGAGGTAGTCGGCATTCGTGCGCGAGTGCGCGAACATGCGGCGGTCCCGCACGAGCAGGGCGCTCGCGGCCACGGGCTGGTACCACGTCTTGTGGAAGTCGACCGTGACCGAATCAGCGCCACCGATCCCGTCGAGCAGCGAGGAGTGGCGGCTCGACGTCACGAGCGCGCCGCCGACGGCGGCATCGACGTGCAGCCACAGCCCGCGTCCGTGCGTGATCTGTGCCAGCGCGGCGAGCGGGTCGACGGCGCCGCGGTCGGTCGTCCCCGCAGTGGCAGAGACGGCCATGACCGTGAGGCCAGCTTTCTCGGCGTCGTCGATGGCGCTCTCCACGCCGTCGGGGCGCAGGCGGCCGCGCTCGTCGGTGGGGCAGTGGACGACGGCGTCGGCTGCGAGGCCGAGGGTTCGGGCGGCCTTCGTCACGCTGAAGTGGGCCTCGGGTGAGGTGAGGATGCGTAGCGCGTCGAGGGGAGTGCCGTCGGCGGTGGAGTGTTCCCGAGCGAGCAGGAGCGCCTGGAGGTTCGACGCCGTGCCGCCGCTCGTGAAGACGCCGTCGGCGAGATCGCCGAGTCCGAGTCGGCCGGCCAGCCACTCGAGCAGATGCGTCTCGATGTGGGTGGCAGCGAGGCTCTGATCCCACGTGTCCACCGACGTGTTGACGCTCGAGGCGATGACGTCGGCCGCGATGGCGGCCGTGGCGACGGGGCAGTTGAGGTGGGCTTGGTAGCGGGCGTCGTGGAACCACACCGCGTGCTCGAGGAAGAGGTCGCGTGATTCCTCCAGTGCCGAACTCAGCTCACCGAGGGGGCGATCGAGGTCGACCTGGCGGACGACGGAGCGCAGGTGAGCCGGTGGCCGTGGTGTGGCCGGGTGGTTCGCCGAGGCCACGGCGTCGGCAACGACGGCCCCTGCTTCGCTGATCGCCTGCTTGTACTCGGGCAAGCTCTTGCCGCTGAAGAGTGCGTTGGGACGCACGGCACCTCCTGAATTAGTTAGGTAAGGCGAACCTAACTAAACCAAAGGGTGGAATGCACCGTGGGAGGCGCGGGGTGAGAAGTCTCACGCCTCGTCGGCGACGACCTCGAGGCGGTGAGGTGGGTTCGAACCGGCGCGCGTCACCGTCGTGGCCGAGGTGAGGAGGGCGCGCTCGAGGGCGGGGCGCACGTCGTCGGCCTGCGCCATCTCGAAGCGGCTACGGGCTTCCGCGCCACCCAGCAGGCCGGCGTCGAGGAGGCCGGAGATGAGACCGGACATGAACGAGTCGCCGGCGCCGACCGTATCGGTGACCTCGACGGAGTGGCCCGCGAACTCGAGCTCCTCGCCGTTGCCCACGACGACTAAGGCGCCGTCGCCACCGCGCGTGATGACGACGAGTCGCGGGCCGAGTTCGGCCCAGCCGTGCGCGATCTCGCGCAAGCTACGGTTCGGGTAGATCCACTGGGCGTCCTCGTCGGACGACTTCACGACGTCGATGTGGTGGAGGAACTCCTCGACGCGAACCCGCTCGTCCTCGGGGGACTTCATGAGGGAGGGCCGCACGTTCGGGTCGAACGACGTCGTCGCGGCTCTGCGCGCGGCCTTGAGTGCGTCGAGAACGGACACGGCCCCCGTGTCGAGAGAGGCACCGATCGAGCCGGTGTGGACGTGTTCGGCGTCGTGCGGAATGCCGGTGACGGGAGGCCACTCGATGGCGAACTCGTACTCGGCGGCACCGTCCTCGCCGAGCGTGGCCTGGGCCGTCGAGGTCGACTCGAGGTCGAAGCTCGACATCGTGACGTCGACGCCCTCGTCCGTGAGCAGGTCACGGATGCGCTCGCCACGTGCGTCGTTGCCCAGGTGCGTGGCAAGCACGGCGGTGTGCCCCAGCCGAGCGAGGCCCACGGCGACGTTGAGCGGGCTGCCGCCGACGTGCTCGGTCACGTCACCGTCGAGTGCGTGGACGACGTCGATGAGTGCCTCGCCGATGACGAGCGTGGTGCGGGTGTTCGGCTGGGACATGCGGCTCCTCGTGGGGGCGTGAACCCCCACGAGGGCGCGGGGGACGGGTCGTGCTTACTGGTACTGCTCGGAGGCGTACTCGGCCACCTTGCTCAGGCGGTGCTCGCCCTCGATGGCTCGTACGGTACCGCTCTTGCTGCGCATGACGAGGGAGCTGGTCGTGCAGCCGTCCTCGCGGTAGCGCACGCCGCGCAGCAGTTCGCCGTCGGTGACGCCGGTGGCGACGAAGAAGCAGTTGTCGCCGCGCACGAGGTCGTGCGTCGTGAGGACGCGGTTGATGTCGTGGCCGGCGTCGAGAGCGCGCTGCTTCTCCTCGTCGTCCTTCGGGGCGAGACGGCCCTGGATGACGCCGCCGATGCACTTGATCGCGCAGGCGGCGATGATGCCCTCGGGGGTGCCGCCGGTGCCCAGGAGCAGGTCGACGCCGGTGTTCGGGCGTGCGGCCATGATGGCGCCGGCGACGTCACCATCGGAGATGAACTTGATGCGGGCGCCGGCGTCACGGATCTCCTGGGCAAGGCCCTCGTGGCGCGGGCGGTCGAGCAGGACGACGGTGACGCCGTTGTTCGAGGTGCCCTTGGCCTTCGCGATGCGTCGGATGTTCTCGGCGACAGGCAGGCGGATGTCGACGACGTCCGCAGCCTCGGGGCCGGTGGCGAGCTTGTCCATGTAGAACACGGCGCTCGGGTCGTACATGGAGCCACGCTCGCTCACGGCGAGCACGGAAACGGCGTTCGGCATGCCCTTGGCGGTGAGCGTGGTGCCGTCGATCGGGTCGACGGCGACGTCGACGTCCGGGCCCGTACCGTCCCCGACGCGCTCGCCGTTGAACAGCATCGGCGCCTCGTCCTTCTCGCCCTCACCGATGACGACGGTGCCGTTCATGCTCACCGTCGAGATGAGCGTGCGCATGGCCTCGACGGCGGCACCGTCGGCTGCGTTCTTGTCGCCGCGGCCCACCCACGGGCCGGCGGCCATCGCGGCGGCCTCCGTGACGCGCACGAGTTCGAGCGCGAGGTTGCGGTCGGGGATCTGATAGGTCGGCAGGGACGTGGTCACGTCGATGTCTCCTCGGGGTTGGAACGACGGCGTCGAACGGCTCGGCATCGCACCGCCGTGAGCGCTCGGACGGACCCGGTTCGCTCCGACGGGGCATTGTCGGAGACCATAGGGGCGTGAGCACGCCCCCCGAAACCGCCACGAACGACAACCCGACACCCCAGCCGCCGAAGCGGCGTGGGATGCAGGGCAATGCCAAGAGCATGGTCCTGTCCATGATCGCCTGTATCGCGGGGTGTTTGGTGCTTTTGGCCCTGATTCCTCGTCAGGGTGCGACGAAACTCGCCACGGTCGACGCGGCAGGCGTGGCCGGGCAGGTCTCGCAGTCGAAGAAGTGGGACGTCGCTGTTGCCGACGGCCTCGGTTCGCCCTGGCGTCCCGTTCACGCGGCGATGATCCCCGGCGACAAGGAGAACCCGGAGCGTTGGCGCGCCGGATACCAGGGTGCGGGCGAGGACTACCTCTCGATCCAGCAGCGCAAGGACGGTGGCGCGGCGTGGTTCGCGAAGGTCGCCAAGGGCACGAACTCCGGTGAGCTCAAGGCTGGAGGTGCCACGTGGCGCAAGGTCGAGATGGACGGCGACCAGAAGGCGCTCGTGCGCACGACGCCGCTGGCGGGCCTCGACACCGTCGTCACCGGCAAGGGCACGTGGAATCAGCTCGAGCAGGTCGCGAAGTCGGCCAAGCCCATCAGCGCCGTCACGAAGTGACGCTGCGGCTCGGCCGTCGTCGGTCGAGCTGAATCTCGGAACTTCGACGCCCGGCCGGTCAGCTCACTCCTGCTCGGCGTCACCCTCACCGTCGCGGCCCTCGCGCCGCGCCACGGCGTCCTCGATGCGTGACTGTGCACCGTCGAGCCACGTCGAGCAGTGATCGGCGAGAGCCTCGCCGCGTTCCCACAGGCGCATGCTCTCCTCGAGTGGGGTGCGGCCACTCTCCAGCGTGGACACGATGGACGCGAGTTCGTCGCGGGCCTGCTCGTAGCCCATCTGGGCGATGTCGCTGGTGTCGACGGCCGTGAGTGTCGAGGCGTTGGTGCCGGTCGCTTCGCCTGCGTTCTGTGTGTCGTCGCTCATGCGTCGTCTCCTCGTGTCTTTCGGGCGGCGTTCGTCTTCTTCTTCGGCGTGGGCGCCTTCGAGTCTCGCGTCGGGGGTGCCGACACCGGGGTGGCGGCGAAGTTGCCGTCGGCCACCGTCACCTTGAGCAGGTCGTTGGCCCTGACGCTCCTACGCGAGGTGACGAGGGTGCCGTCGACCTGCTGGACGACGGCGTACCCACGATCGAGCGTGCGTTGCGGTGAGAGCGCGACGACCTGCGCACGGGCGTGAGCGACTTGGTCGTGGGCGCGCGAGAGGCGTTGGCGCAGGGCGTAGGCGCTGCGGTTCGTCATGCGGTCGAGGTCGTCACGTCGGTCGGCGACGAGCGAACTCGGGTCGGCCAACGCCGGCCGGGAAGCGAGGGCGTTGAGGTGGCGCCGTTCGGCGGCGAAGCGCCCGCGCAGCCCCTGGCTGAGGCGCACCCGCGCCTCACGCAGCGACGAGCTCTCGAGGGCCAGGTCCGGCACGATGCTCTTGCCCGCGTCCGTGGGCGTCGACGCGCGCAGGTCGCCACGTGGTCGAGCAAGGGCGTGTCGACGTCGTGGCCGATGGCACTGACGATCGGCGTGCGGGCTGCGGCGACGACGCGCACGAGTGCTTCGTTGCTGAACGGCAGGAGGTCTTCGAAGGAGCCGCCGCCGCGCGCGACGACGATCACGTCGACGTCGTCGATCTCGTCGAGTTCGCGGATGGCACCGCCGACCTGCTGCACCGTGTCGGGGCCCTGGACGGCGACCTGACGAATCTCGAAGCGTGCTGTGGGCCATCGTCTGCGAGCGTTCTCGACGACGTCGTTCTCTGCGGCACCCGCTCGGCCGGTGACCAGCCCGATGCGGCGGGGGAGGAACGGAAGGGCCTTCTTGCGGTCGCGGTCAAAGATGCCTTCGGCCGCGAGCGTTCGCTTGAGTTGCTCGAGACGGAGCAGCAGTTCGCCCTCGCCGACGGGACGCATGACGCGACCCTCGAGCATGAGTTGGCCACGTTTCGTCCAGAACGTCGGTTTCGCGTGGACGACGACTCGCGCCCCCTCGCGCACGAGCGGCCCCATCGCGTTGAGCGTGTTCGTCGGGACGGTGAGCGACAGGGACATGTCGACGTCGGCATCACGCAGGGTGAGGTAGGCGGTGCGGGCGCGCACGTTGAGCTGGACGATCTGGCCCTCGACCCACAGCGGCGACATGCGATCGACGTACTCGGCGATCTTCATGCTCAGCACGCGCACGGGCCACGGCGATTCGGCGCTCGTGTCACCCGCAAGCTGAGGAAGGTGTGGGGGAACGTTCGTCACCCCGCCCACTGTAGGCGTCAAGGCGGCACACAGCGCGGGTCGTTACCATGGGGTTGTGGAAACTCAGACGAAGCGTGTCCTGCTGGCCGCCCCGCGCGGGTACTGCGCGGGCGTCGACCGTGCCGTGATCACCGTCGAGAAGGCTCTCGACCTCTACGGCCCGCCGGTGTACGTGCGTAAGGAGATCGTCCACAACAAGCACGTCGTGACGACGCTCGAACGTCGCGGCGCGATCTTCGTCGACGAGACCGACGAGGTGCCCGAGGGCGCCACCGTCGTCTTCTCGGCGCACGGTGTGGCCCCCGTCGTTCACGACGAGGCCAAGGCGCTGTCACTCAAGACGATCGATGCCACGTGCCCGCTCGTGACGAAGGTGCACCGCGAGGCCATCCGGTTTGCGGATGCCGATTACGACATCCTCCTCATCGGGCACGAGGGGCACGAAGAGGTCATCGGTACTTCCGGCGAGGCGCCCGAGCACATCACCCTCGTCGACGGCCCCGACGACGTGAAGAACGTCGAGGTTCGCGACCCGGAGCGCGTGGTGTGGCTGTCGCAGACCACACTTTCCGTGGACGAGACGATGGAGACGGTGCGCCGTCTGCGCGAGAAGTTCCCGAAACTGCAGGATCCGCCGAGCGACGACATCTGCTACGCCACGCAGAACCGTCAGCTCGCGGTCAAGGAGATGGCGGCGGACACCGACCTCATGATCGTCGTCGGCTCGCGTAACTCGTCGAACTCGGTGCGTCTCGTCGAGGTGGCGCTCGAGCACGGTGCCAAGGACGGTCACCTCGTCGACTACGCCGCCGAGATCGACCCGGCGTGGCTTGACGGCGTCGGCACGGTCGGCGTCACCTCCGGAGCCTCGGTTCCCGAGATCCTCGTGCGCGAGGTTCTCGAGTTCCTCGCCGAGCGCGGTTACGAGGACGTCAAGCCGATCATCTCGGCCGAGGAATCGCTGACGTTCGCGCTGCCGATGGAACTGCGTCGCGACCTCAAGGCGCGCGGTCTTCCGGACGGTGCCAAGGTCGTCGGTCAGGGTTTCGTCGCAGACCTTCACTGACCTCGCGGCGTAAGACGATTTTTGGCTCACCCCCGCGGGTGAGCGTTGTCAAATCGTGACCGGAATGCCGCGGAATTTCGGGGGGCATTAAGAGTCCTTTCTTATGGTCGGACCACGCGGTGGGCGGGGAACTCCACCGTGGTGAGTCGATTTTGAAGTGCGGACGCCGGTGCCACGGCCCACAGACGCGCGCGCTGCTTATTACCCGGAGTTGGACGGCCTGCGTGCCATTGCCGTCGCCCTCGTCATCGCCTACCACGTGGGTGTGCCACACATGAGTGGTGGCCTGCTGGGCGTGGGTGTGTTCTTCACCCTCAGCGGGTACCTCATCACGTCGCTGCTCATCAGTTCGTGGCAGCGCAAGGGCAGCCTGAGGCTGAAGACGTTCTGGATCCGTCGTGCCCGCCGACTTCTGCCGGCCGTCGTGCTCCTGCTCGTCGTCGTCACGATCGCGGTTGCGTTGCTCACGCCCGACAAACTCGGTGAGCGAACGAGCGAGGCGCTCGCGGCTCTCTTCTATGTGGCGAACTGGCGCACGATCCTCGAGGGCGACACCTACTTCAACCGCTTCGAGGGGCCCTCGCCCCTGGAGCACCTGTGGTCGCTGTCGGTGGAAGAGCAGTTCTACGTCCTGTGGCCGCTGCTCCTGCTCGGTCTCCTCACGGTGTTCAAGGGGCGCTTCAAGCAGGTCGCCGGTGTGACGTTCGCGCTCGGGCTTGTCTCGATGATCCTGCTCGCCGTCGTCGCGCCGACGGGCAACGCCGACGCCACACGGGCCTACGAGGGCACGGACACCCGTGCCGGCGGGCTCCTCTGGGGTGCTGCCCTCGCCTTCCTGTGGCACCCGAGCGTCGCCGAGCGTTTCGCGAGTGCTGCTCATCGCGCGGGCGTGACCCTCATCGGCGCCCTAGGTCTCGTCGGCATCGGCCTGCTCGCGGCGTTCACGACGGAGACGTCCCCCTTCATCTACCGCGGTGGCATCGCGCTGCTCACGATCGCGACGTGCATGGTGCTCTTCGCCGCGGCACACCCGAACAACGTCATCGCGAAGGTGCTGTCGGTGCAGCCGTTGCGCTGGCTCGGTGAGCGTACGTACGGCATCTACCTTTGGCACATGCCGGTTGCGGCGTTTCTGCCCGAGCGTTCGTTCTACGGCAACACCCTCCTGCGAGGCACGATCGTCGTCGTGTTGACGCTCGTCATCGCGTCGCTGTCCTGGGTCGTGGTGGAGGACCCGATCCGCCGTTACGGGCTCGTCGGGGCGTGGAAGCGCGGCACAGCGCCGATGCGTGCAGGTGCGAGCCGACGTGTGCTGCCGCCGTTCATCGTCGGTGGTGCTGCTCTGACGGCGCTCTCCGTCGGCGCGATGGCGGCGGTCGGCAACCTGCCGCAGATGTCGGTCAACGAAATCGCGGCGAAGCAGAATGCGGACTCGGAGAAGAAGGCGGCGAAGAAGGCCGCTGCGGCTCCAGCCGTTGCCTACCCGCAACCGGGGAAGCCGCTCAAGACGTCCTGCGACAAGGTTGTGCACATCGGTGACTCGTCGTCGCTCGGGCTCGAGGACGGTGCCTCGACCAACATCACCGATCCGGCCAAACGCATCCGCGCGCGCTACCAGGGCGTTGGGGTGACGACGGTGCTCGAGGACATCAAGGGCGGCCGCAACATCATCGAGCACTTCGGTAGCGACACGAACGGCAAGGAGGCCGTGGCCCAGCACGTGCGCGAAGGCTTCGACGGCTGCTGGGTCATCGCGCTCGGCATGAACGATGCCGCGACGATGGCGAAGGGCGAGCCGCCGTTCACGGCCGACATGCGCGTCGATGCGCTGCTCAAGCAGATACCGAAGAACGCCAAGGTGCTGTGGGTGACGTCGGTGACGCAGGCCTGGGTGAACAACCCGCTGTACGCCAACAAGAACATGGCGGCGTTCAACGAGAAGGTCGTGGCGGCCACGAAGCGCTACCCGAACCTGCGCGTCTACGACTGGGCGTCGGAAGCCCTGCCGCACCCCGAGTGGTTCCTCCAGGATGATGCGAACCACAACAACGGCACGGGGTCGTCAGCCAAGGCGCGGGGCATTTCTCGGGCGCTCGCGGTGGCGTACCCGAAGGGTGGCGACCCGATCGGCGTGTCGACGGTGTACGCCGACAAGCCGAAGGCGGCCGCAGCCAAGTAGGCCGCTGTTCTCGTCTCGTCGTTCGCGGCCCGGCCTCAGGCTCGGCGGCGTTCGTCGTCCTCGGGGTCGTCGTAGATCGCCTCGAGGAGCGATTCGTGGGTGAGCGGACGCGGCACCGAGGTGAGGGGGGTGACCTCGGGCGCCGGTGCGGTGGCGAGGTCGAGCTCGTGCATGCGGCGCGACGTCACGAGGACGCGAGATTCGAGGGAACCGACGAAGAGGTTGTAGGCCTCGACGCTGCGGCGCAGTGAGCCGCCGAGGTCGTGGGTGTGCTTGGCGAGGGTGCCGATGCGCTCGTGGAGTTCGCGACCGAGCGTGAGGAGTTCGCGGGCGTTGTCCTCGACGGTGGCGTGCTGCCACAGCACGGCGACGCTGCGCATCGTGGCGAGCAGGGTGCTCGGGGAGGCGAGGACGACGCGCCGCTCCATGGCGCTCTCGAGCAGGCCAGGTGAGGCGTTGAGCGCAGCGGCGAGCATGGCATCGCCGGGCACGAACGCGATGACGAAGTCGGGGGAGGTGGCCACGGCGCTCCAGTAGCGCTTCGACGCGAGAGTGTCGACATGCGCCGCGAGGGCCTTGCCGTGGCGTTTGAGGGCTGCGGCGCGCAGGGCGTCGTCGGTGTCCGTGGCCTGCGCCTCGAGGAACGCGCTCATGGGTGCCTTGGCGTCGATGACGAGCTGGCGGTTGCCGGGCAGGTGGACGACGACGTCCGGGCGCACGGGGCGGCCTTCGTCGTTGTGTCCGCGCCACTGCTCGTCGAAGTCGCAGCGGTTGAGCATGCCGGCGAGTTCGAGGATGCGGCGCAACTGCGCCTCGCCCCACTGCCCGCGCACGTTCGAGGCGTTGAGCGAGCCGGCGAGCGACGACGTCTCGCGCCGCAACAGCTCCGTGCTGGCTCGCACGTCCTTGAGCGCGACGTCGACGTGGCTGTACTGCTCCACGCGGTCACGTTCGAGCGTTGCCACCTGGTGTTCGACACGGGCCAGGGTGTCGCGCAGCGGCAGTAGCGCGGCGGCCGTCTGGGCGTCGTCGCTCACGGTGGCTTCGAGGTCGACGACGCGTTCGCGCAGCACGTCACGCTCGGCACTGACAGCGGCGAGGTCGTCGCGTGCGCGCCCCGCGGTGACCAGCGCGGTGAGGCGCCAGGCGACGATGGCGCCGAGCGTCAGCCCGAGGGCGAACAGGGCGACGGCGAGAAGCGGAGACATGCCCTCACGATGGCATGGGCCACCGACAACCGCGGAACGACGGGGATTTCGGTGGCCCCGCGCGTCAGCGGTGTGCGCGGTTGAAGTGCCGCTGCGTCAGGGTGAATCGGCTCTCCTCGCCGAGCTGGCGCCACACGAGGCGCTCGACCACGAGCGTCACGACGCCGGCAATGAGCATGCCTGCGATGTTGAGGCCGAGTTGTGCCAGCGAGCCGCGGATCTCCTGCCAGTCCCAGATCGCGAGGCCGAGCGCCACGTTGCCGGCGGCGGGCACCGTCGTCACGCTGATGAAGACGCCGACCATGGCACTCGACTTGTCGATGGCCATGGCGAGCACCCCGGCCGCGCCCGCGAGAAGAGCGACGATGAACGACCACTTGTCCGGCCGCCAGATGAAGTTCGTCTGCGGTCGCTCGCGGGTCACCATGTCGGCGTCGAAGAGCCCGACGTGGAGGCCGACCCACGCGAGCACCGTGATGACAGCAATGGCGGCGCAAAAGGTCCAGACGAGAAGCGCGAACGATCGGCCGGCGAGGAGCCACTCACGCATGGCGAGGCCGACGCAGGTGGCCGACACCGCAGCGAATTCGGGACCGACGACCATCGCGCCGACGACGAGCACCGACGAGTCGGTGAGAACCGCGATCGACGCGAGGGCCGTGGCGATGACGAGGAACGCCAGGTAGTTGACGGTGATGTGGCTTGCGCCCTTCGCGCGTTCGACGAGGAGGCGCCAGATGACGGCGTCGTCGGGGTCGCCGTGGGCCGCACGCTCCACCGATGAGGCGCGCTGGAACGGGGTGGCGAGGGGCTCGCTGAGGACGATGCCGCCGGAGTCGCCGAGACCCATGTCGGTGAGGTCGTCGATGACGAAACTGACGGCCTCACGGGCGACGTCGGCCTCGATGAGGTCGCCTTCGGGCTTGAGTACCGCACCGGGGGAAATAGTGACGTTGGTGACGGCCTCGTCGTCGACGAGGCGGGTGCGAACCTGCGACGACAGTGCGCTCGGCACGGTGAGGCGCAGGTGCATCAGCATGCGCTCACGATACGGCGGCCGCAGGGTACGCCCGGCGAATAGGTCGACCGATGGTCGGTCGGTAGAATCGTCGATCGTGGCACTCACCATCGGAATCGTCGGTCTCCCCAACGTCGGCAAGTCGACGATGTTCAACGCACTGACGAAGAACAACGTCCTCGCAGCCAACTACCCGTTCGCAACGATCGAGCCGAACGTGGGCGTCGTCCCGTTGCCGGACCCGCGCCTCAAGGTGCTCGCGGGCATCTTCGGCTCGCAGGCGATCCTGCCGGCGACGGTGTCGTTCGTCGACATCGCGGGCATCGTCAAGGGCGCCTCGGAGGGAGAGGGCCTCGGCAACAAGTTCCTCGCGAACATCCGTGAGGCCGACGCGATCTGCCAGGTCGTGCGTGCGTTCGTCGATGACGACGTGCACCACGTCGACGGCAAGGTCTCGCCGAGTTCGGATCTGGAGACGATCAACACCGAGCTGATCCTCGCCGACCTGCAGACGCTGGAGAAGGCGGTGCCGCGCCTCGAGAAGGAGGTCAAGGGCAAGAAGACGGACAGGGCCGTGTACGAAGCCGCCGTCGCTGCCCAGAAGATCCTCGAGGAGGGCAACACGCTCTCCAGCCAGGGCTTCGACGTGTCGGACATCCGTGAGCTCGGCCTGCTGACGGCGAAGCCGTTCATCTACGTGTTCAACGTGGACGAGTCGCAGCTGACGGACGAGGCGTTCCAAGCCGAGATGCAGAAGCTGGTGGCTCCGGCGGACGCGATCTTCCTCAACGCGCAGCTCGAGTCCGAGGTGGCCGAGCTGGACGAGGACGAGGCTAAGGAACTGCTCGAGTCGGTCGGCATCACCGAGCCGGGCCTGGAGCAGTTGGCGCACAAGGGCTTCAACACGCTCGGGCTGCAGACGTACCTGACGGCCGGCCCGAAGGAGACGCGCGCCTGGACGATCCACAAGGGGTGGACGGCCCCGCAGGCCGCGGGCGTCATCCACACCGACTTCCAGAAGGGCTTCATCAAGGCCGAGATCATCAGCTTCGACGACCTCGTCGAGTGCGGATCCGTTGCCGAAGCCCGCGCCAAGGGTAAGGCCCGCATGGAGGGCAAGGACTACGTCATGGCCGACGGCGACGTGGTGGAGTTCCGGTTCAACGTTTAGTCGCGTTCCGCCTCAACATCTGATTCGAGTGCCCGGATCTCCCACAGGGAGATCCGGGCACTCGATCTACGTGCGACCAGCAGGCGAGTCGCCGCAGCATGGGGCTAGCGAAATGTTCGGCTGATCGCGCTGCCAGTCTGGAACAGGGTGATCCACACCAGGAACTTCTGGATGGGACGTAGCGGCCATGCGACAAGTCCTCGCCACCCTCGGCGTCGCGACCAAGACCTAGTGATCCGCAGCTGTGTGCCACCGGTCGCGTTCGCCAAGGCGAATTCAGTCAGAACCGAATTGCTCTGCGCGACGTCGGGATAGCCGAAGCTCCATGCGATCCTGTCCGGTCGGTGAATTGCGATGAGCTCAACACTGCGTCGACGAAACTGAGGTTTGATCTTCACAGGCTTGCCGTCTGGATAGGTTGCGGGTGCCGTGCCCTCCCAGACCGTACCCGGCTTCGCTTCTTGACTGGTCTGGTCGAGAGTGCCGATGCTCGGCTCCCACTCGGGGATACGTGCGGGATCTGTGAGGAACGCCCATACTTCGTCCAGTGGTGCGGATATGAAATTCTCAGTCGGTCCCGTGGTCCGCCCCTTCACTTTCGCTGAGACGGGCATGGACTTCATAGAGGGCGAGTCGGCCCGATCGAGGCGTTCGATGAGCGCATCGGATGTCGTGCCAAGGCGGCCGAGGATACCGGTGATAAGGCCGCTGGGTTCTGCGACGAGTTCCCGGAGAACGGCGGCAGCGTCGCCTGGCTTGCCTTTGCTGCTGGACTTCGCGATGAGGTCCCGAGCGCGACGAGTCCACTCGTACCCATCCGTCTCATGGAACACGATGCGCCCGGCCTCGGGGAACGACGCCTCGATGCCGAGTGAGGTCAGCTGTGCATCACGTTGTTCCTCCACGGCGAGACGGGCGCTATCAAGGTCGATATCCAGCTCGCGCAGTGCGCGGCCGGCGGATTGGTCGTTGATGACCAATGCGAGGAACAGGTGGTCGATGTCGGCTTCGCGGAGCCCGAGCCGGGATGCTTCCTCCATGGCGGCCAGGGAAAGCGCTTGGCTGGTCTGAGCGGCGCGGACGAGTCTGTTCATCTGTTCCTCCTGGATGTCGAGATCGCGGGGTCAATTCTTTTGGAATGCTTCTTGTGGGCGGCTTGTCGCGTCACTCCGAGCGCGTCGGCGATCTCCTGCCAACTCATGCCCGAACGCAACGCGGCCTCGACCTGCCGAAGTTCCAAGGTGTCCGCGAGCACGCGTAACGACGCTACGGCCCGCAATCCTGCTTTCGGGTCGCTGGTATCGGCTGCTACTGCTGCGATCCGTGGAGACTCCATGCCGTCAACCTATGTTGCTAAGTGACGAGTTGTCAACCTGGGTTGCTTCCTCGCTCGTCAGGCTTGGTATTCGCAGGGTCAGGAGAGGGACGACGCTTCGGGGGAGTCGCCGGGTTCTGAGAGGTTGGTATGTGCCGGAACTCGGTTGAATTCAGGTTCAACGTATAAGCACGTGCGAGTTGCTCTTGCGATGTCTGCATGAATTCTCTCCGCAGGTGGCCGCAGAGTGCGTGCCGCGATGGGCGGCTTCTTGTTCGCTCGGACAGATGCCGGGCTGGGAAGTTCGCTGACGCGAGGGCCGTGCGAATCGCGGGTCACGACCGTTCGAGCGTGAGGGCCCAGAGCCGGTCAAGGCCCACTCCTGCAGGCGAATCAGGCTGCCGCGGTGACGCGAAGGAGATCGAGCTTGTTCTCGTCCGAGGAACCTGCGGCAGCGGTATAGGCGACGATGCGCAGATCGGCTCCCGGGACGGAGAGAACGTCGCAGTCGAGCGTGATCGCACCGACCTCGGGGTGCTCGATCGTCTTGCGGCTGCTGGTGTGCTCGGCCGGCGTAGCGTCCTTCCAAAGCCGAGCGAAATCGACAGAGCCTGTCCGGAGTTCACGCACGAGCGAGGCGAGCCGCCGGTCGCTGGGATATCGGGCCCGTGCATGCTTCAAGTCGGCGACGATGCTGCGCTCGAAATCATCGGCAAGTGCCGGTGACGAGGGATGCAGGGATCTCTGCGCGGCACCGTCGCCGAAGATCGCCCGAGCGAGATTGCGTTCCGGCAGTGGAAGTCTCTCAGGGGATCCGTGGAGCGCTGACCAGGTCGGGTTCCAAGTCAGCAGCGACCAGTCGGCGGCGAAGACGCCGACGGCTGCATCGCCGAGTCGGGAGACGAGGCGTTGTACGCCGGCCGGGATGAAATCGGAAACCATGCCATCCCTGGGTGGCAGCAGCCCGGCGGAGATGAACAGGGCCTCGCGCTCCGCGCGCGACAACTGCAATGCCCGGGCCAGCGAGGCGACGACCTGAGCCGACGGGCGGGTGGCCCGGCCTCGCTCGAGACGCACGATGTAATCGACCGACAGTCCCGCGAGCTGTGCGAGTTCCTCTCGCCGCAGGCCGGGGGCGCGACGGCGCAGTCCTGCTGTCAGGCCGACATCACCGGGGGTGAGCCTGTCACGCCACCGATGCACAAGATTCCCGAACTCCGACGCTCCCATGTCCTTCATTCTTGCGCGACCGCGCGCCCGGAGCCTAGGCACCGCCAGTCCTCCGTCTCCACGGAGCCCTGGGCGGCATGCGACCGACGACGAAGACTCGTCTTCCCGGGATGCTCGACGTCCGTCAGCATCGACGCCAACCGCGAGGAGGAGCCCATGGCTCAGCACACCATCGTCATGACCGGAGCCACACGAGGGATCGGCCGCATCGCTCTCGATCGCATCGCCACGCTCGACCCGGACGCCCACCTGGTCCTGCTCGCCCGTGGCGAGACCAGCTCCCGATTAGCCGCCGAACTCACCGCGGCAGGGCGCGCGGCATCGGGTATCGCCGTCGACCTGCTGTCCCTCGCCGGCACGCGACAGGCTGCT
This sequence comes from Dermacoccus abyssi, assembly GCF_003515945.1. GTDB lineage: Bacteria > Actinomycetota > Actinomycetes > Actinomycetales > Dermatophilaceae > Dermacoccus > Dermacoccus abyssi. The sequence continues at coordinate 164,876 of NZ_QWLM01000001.1, read as the reverse complement.
GACGAGGTCGCGCGGGGACTGGATGATGGCGAACTGCCGCCGCTGCGCGGTCTGGTCGGCAATGCGGGACTGCAGTTCACGAACGACCTCACCGAGACCGCCGAGGGCTTGGAAGCGACGTTCGCCATCAACGTGCTCGCCAACCATGTCCTCCTCCGTCGCCTGCACGATCGGTTCGTGTCAGGCTCGAGGATCACGCTCACCGTCAGCGATACTCACTTCGGCGATTTCCGCCACAATCTCGGTATGGTGCCTGGCCCGTCTTGGCAGGAACCGGAACGTCTGGCGCGGATCCGCGCGTTCCCGAATCCCGAGAGCGTGGTGGCGGGTCGTACCGCGTATTCGACGAGCAAGTTGGCTGCCATCCATCTCATCCACGAGCACGCGCGCCGTCTGCCGGACGGAGTCGACATCGTCGGATACAACCCAGGGTTCGTTCCCGGCACCGACCTCACGCGGGCCGCAGACGCGTTGTCGCGCTTCGCGATGCGCAGGATCATGCCGCTGATGACCCTGACGCCGCAGGCGACCAGCAAGGACGCCGCCGGGCGGTATCTCGCCGACGCGGCGCTCGGCCGCACGCGGGCGACGAGCGGGGCCTATATCAATCGCGGTGCCGAGGAGCGTTCGTCCGCGGAATCTTACGACCCGATTCGCGAACGTCAACTCTGGGACACCGCCGAGGAACTCACGCGATCGCTCGGCTGAGCGGCAACACGGGTCGGTCCAGTCGAGGCTATCTCCGCCGTCGGCCTTGGTCGCTGCGGCTGTCTGAAGCAGCTGTAGCGTAGCTGCGCCGAGACGCAACGATTCAGGCGCAGGTGACAGGACGGAGGGGAACCATGGGATCGACCGGCGAAAGCTTGACTATCGGAGAGGCCAGCCGTCGCACCGGGCTGAGCATCGACACGCTCCGCTTCTACGAGCGCGAGAAGCTCCTACCCGCCCCAGAACGGAGTGCGACGGGGCGCCGAATCAGACCCCGACCCCTCACCACAAGACGACCAGGCTCAGGTGGCGGGGAGCGTCTTGAGGTATGGCCAGAGCCATGACGCGCAGGTAGCCGCCGGGTTCGGTTGGCGCGGGCAGCAGGAACGAGGTCTGCGGCCCGCCGAGCATCGCGCGGGGCCGCGGCCAGTACTGGCGAGCGGGGGCGGAAGGCGGGGTGGTCGGGCAGTCCGGGCAGGGCCATGACGTCTCGTGACTGGCTGGACCTTGACCTCATTCCCCAGCATCCGCACCGACCTGCGCAACACCGGCGCGAATGTGGTGGACCATGGGGGTGGCTCGAGACGGGAACCTGGTCACCAGCCGCTCACCCGATGATCTCTTCCCTCTGTTCCGCCGTGGGAGTACTGTTCAGTCCACCGACGCCGGAAACTGCTCGTGAGCAGCCCGGTACGCCACATGGCGCAGGCGGGGCTGACCAGCAGCTCGACACCCGGCACCTCGGTAGCTCCAACCCTCCTGGAGGTAGGTAGCGCATGAGATGAGCTGCGTCCGGGCCGTCTTCCAAGTCGACCGATGACCCACGCAGTAAGCCAGCACCGGTCGCGGACGCGCCGGCCCTTCGAGGATCTCAGCCCACGTCCCACCTCAGGACAACCAGAAGGAAGTGATCGCGGATGCGACGGATAACGCTGCCGAGCGGGGAGTCCATCCCTGTGCTGGGCCAGGGCACCTGGGGCTGGGGTGAGGACCCCGGCCGCCGCCGCGACGAGGTCTCAGCGCTGCACGCCGGCCTCGAGCTGGGCATGACGCTGGTCGACACCGCCGAGATGTACGCCGACGGCGCCGCGGAGGAGGTGCTCGGTGAAGCATTGGCGGGGCGCCGCGACGAGGCGTTCGTGGTCAGCAAGGTCATGCCGTCCAACGCCTCCCGTTCCGGCACGATCGCGGCCTGCGAACGCAGCTTGAAACGCCTGGGCACCGATCGGATCGACCTCTACCTGCTGCACTGGCAGGGCAGGTACCCGCTGCAGGACACCGTCGCGGCCTTCCAACAGCTCGTCGAGGACGGGAAAATCCGATACTGGGGCGTCAGCAACTTCGACCACCGGGCCCTCGCCGACCTGCAGGACGTGCCGGGCAGCAGCGGGCTGGCCACGGATCAGGTGCTGTACAACCTGTCGCGGCGAGGACCGGAGTACGACCTCCTGCCGTGGTGCGCCGACCACCAGCTGCCGGTCATGGCGTATTCGCCGATCGAGCAGGGCCGCATCCTTCACGACACGACACTGAACGACGTCGCGGCGCGTCACAGCGTCAGCGCCGCGGCGGCGGCCATCGCCTGGGTGCTGCGCCGCGACTCGCTCTGCACGATCCCCAAGGCGAGCAGCCCGCAGCACGTGCGAGACAACGCCACAGCACTGGACGTGGAGCTGACCCGCGAAGACCTGGATGCTCTGGACCGTGCGTTCCCGCCCCCGAGCGGACCGCGACCACTAGAAATGCTGTGACCCTGACCAAGGGCGCAGCCCGGTTGGTCCGGACAGCGCGGCAGCACCGTCGGTGAGGATGGGAGTTGTCGGGCTTGAAAGAGGATGATTTCGCGGATGTCAGAGAACTCTGAGCCGGGCAGCGAGGCCGACTCGCGGGACAGCGACAGCGGGTCGGTGGGCAAGCTAGAGCTGTTCTTCGACCTGGTGTTCGTGTACGCCATGGCGCAGCTGACCGAGCTGGTGCGGGACGACGTTTCGTGGCGGGGCTTAGGTCATGGTGTGCTCGGCCTACTGGCGGTGTGGTGGGCCTGGGTCTGCTACACGTGGCTCACCAACACCTTCACTACGAATCGGGTGGTATTTCGCTGCCTGGTCATCGCCGCCATGGCTGCGATGCTGCTGGCCGCAAGCGCACTCCCGACCGCGTTCAGCACCGGAGCCCTCGTCTTCGGGCTTGCCCTGCTCGCCATCCGCGTCATCCACCTGGTCTTGTTCGTCGTGGACGCCTCCCACGACGACGAACACCTCCGCGCAGGCCTCCTGCGGCTGGCCCCGAGCCTGCTCATCGCACCAGTCCTGATCGCCGTCGCCGCCTTCCCAGCCCCATACCGAGAGCTGCTCTGGATCGGCGCAGCCATCATCGACTTCGGCGGACCCCTGGTCGCCGGGGTCGAGGTTTTCCGGGTAGTGCCCTCCTACTTCGTCGAGCGCCACGGCCTCATCATCATCATCGCGCTCGGTGAAGCCGTCGTCGGGTTGGGCACCGGGGCCAGCGAGCACCTGCAGCAACCGGTCGTGCTCGCCGCCGCCGTCCTCGGAGTCCTGATCGCCGCCTCGTTGTGGTGGACCTACTTCGGTCTGACCGCCGGCGCCGAGCAACGCCTCAAAGACACCGACGGGCCCGAACGCGCCCGACTGGCCCGCGACGCCTACAGCTACCTCCACCTTCCCCTAGTGATTAGGCGGGGCTGGTTGGGAAGGATAATGGCGAGCGCGCGTAGGCGTTTATTCTTTGGTTGCGCGCGTAGGCGAACTGCTCGGAGGCGCTTACGTATCGGAGGTATTGGTCCGTTGTTTGTGGAACGGCCGGGGTTTGGAAATCGTGGAAGTCGTGGAAGAACTTTACGTTTCCCGTGGTCTCGTCGACCAGATCTTCGAGCAGGAAGAACTCTACGTACTTCTCAAAATCAACAAACAATGTGAAGAAGTCCGAGTAGCGAGTCAGGACATCTGATAGGGGGTTCGGAACTCCTGCGTAAAATCTTCGGATGCATTCCAGGCTGAGGTCGAATCGATCTGCAATGCGGGGGTGAAAGCCGCGAGCAGCGTTTATGGTGGCCATTCCCTCTCTTCGATCACCGGGGAAAATGATCGAACGCCCGATCGTGTACTGCACGGGAGACGGTTGCCTGTGTCTTGGGATCCTAGTGATCACCTTGGAGGCCCTGCCGGGCAAGTTCGTTGTAATGGCATCGCTTGATAGGTAGTAGGTGCCTATGGGGGAGCGGTGCACGAGGTACGCCTTCTCTTCGGACGCGAGTGTGAAATCGATGCCTGAGGGGAGTGGTTTGCTCCAAAGGAGCTGGTGATAATACTTAAGAGTGGGGCTGGCCGCGTCGCTGTCCTTGCCCGGTGGCGTGTCACTGTGAAAGTCGAAGGACGTGTCTATGGATAGGCTCATGCGATGAGCCTATCAGCGGCTTGTTTGCGAAGACAAGACGTCGGCGATGATCCGCATACCTATCCACTCGACATACCTATGCACTCGACACGTGGCCAAATTCTGTCCACCCTCTTGAAAGACAGTTGTTTCATGACTGGGCCATCACGTTGGTCTGATGCGAAAGAACTGAGTGCCTCAGGCTCGAAATGTTCGCACCGTGATTGATTGGCCACCTGATTCCTCATGTTCGACGAGTGCGGAACCCTGTCGAATTTAGATTCAAAGTGTGATGTGAATGCCATCCCGTATGCCGCGGCCTCCCCTTCATCAGATAAATTGCCGAACGTTGGGTCCTTCCGCGGCGCGGATTTGTGTCGCGGGTCTGGAGTGGCGACCCTGCTATTCTCGACATTCCATAGTTCAGTTGAATCTGGTTTGCCGTGAAGGGCTCAAAGCGGCGCACGCGCATGAGGAACTGCTGGCACGAAAGATCAGTCGAATAAGATCCGGCTGATGGAAGCCGCCGAGGAACTCGAGGACATCGCAGCCTACGACGCAGCCAAGGCCGAGACGGGCGAGAGTGTCTCGCTCGATGAACTCCGCCGAGAGCTCGGTCTTTGATGTACTCGGTTCGGATCACACCCGCCGCGCGTCGGCAGATTCGCACGCTCCCTCGGGACGGCCAAAAGCGCGTCACTGCGGTGCTTGCGCTCCTCGCCGATGCACCTCGACCGCCGGCGGCGAAGAAACTTACCGGTCGGCACGCGTGGCGCGTGCGCACGGGGGATTGGCGGGGCATCTAGGAAATTCACGATGACCAGCTCCTCGTTTTGGTCGTTGCGGCCGGTCATGGGCGCGACGTCTACCGGCGTTGACGCAGGATGCGGCGCGTCGCTGGAACAACTCGGCGGCGTTCCGCCTCAGTCCGCTGTCCACGACGAGACGCCTGACGTGCCCGATCGCCGCCCGCCGGCCCCGGTGCGGCACGGCGACGTATGAGGCGCTGTTCGATTTGGGCCGACGGGTTCCAGGTCGAAGGGTCGCTCAGCGGCCCCTCCGCTTTCTCTTTGTCGCCGACGGTCGGCCGTTGCGGGAGCTCGCGCGGTTCGCGGACGTGCGGGTGGGTTTGCCGCGATCATTCTCGGCGGAACCGCGGGCCGGGGAGGCAGGCCCATTCTGGGTCGTTCGCGAGCTGTTGACCGTGCGGCCTCGGACCACGCCGATGAAGTCCTCGAGGCATGCGTTCTCATCGTCCATTCGCCAGGCGAGGGCGACTGGGGCGGGTTCAGCGTCGATGATCGGTCGGTAGGTCAGGTCGCGCCGGCTGGCACCGCGGGCAATGGACATCGGCACGACCAGCACAGCGCCGCCCAGCACGAGATCTGTTGCTGCGGCGTTAAGCTCGGTGACCACCTGCTCGTCTTCGAGGTCTGCGAGCCTCACGTCGTCCACAGCCGAGATGGGGTGCTCCTTGGACACCCACGCCACCATCTGCTCCTCGTAGAGCGGGATCGCGTGGAGACCCTCTCGGTCGATGGGCAGACGTACGAAGCACATGTCGAGGCTTCCGTCGCGCAGGCCGACGAGCTGTTCGGCGTCGGCCACATCGCTCACGGCGAGGGGGGACGCGAAGCGCTCGCCCCACACCCGCTGCCAGTTGGTGAGAGTGACGCCGCGCACCTTCCCGATCCGTAGTGCCGCGACCTCGGGGCTGTTCTCGCTCACGGGGGCAGGCTACCGCCGTCGCATGCTCAAGGAGTCGGTGTGGCATAGGCTCTTCGGGTGAGTCAGACCCTCAAGCCGTCCACGGCAGCCCAGAAGCTCGGCATTCTGCTGACCGCCGCGCCGGAAGACTTTCAGAACACCCCGATCACGCGCGCGCAACTCGACGCCCTGCGCGCGGACCCGCCGGCATGGCTGATCGACCTGCGCCGTAACGGTCCGTTCCCGCGTGAGGTCACGGCTGCGAAGCTGGGGATCTCCCACTCGGGGTTGCGGCGCAGCGGTGTCACCGAACCGTTGAACGCCGACCAGGTGGGTGAGCTCCTCACCGACCCGCCGGAATGGCTCGTCCACGAGCGTCAGGTTCACCGCAATGTCATCGCCGAGAACGCCAGGCTGAAGGAACGGCAGAAGGGCTGAGCCCGAGACGGCGGGTGGTCCGGCAGCGGTCGTGATCGGGCCTGGCCGAAGCCGGCCCTCGCCCTGAACTCCGAGAGAACCTGCGCGTTGCGTACGCGGAAATTGACGTCGCAGAACGGGGAGCCCCGATCGACGTGACGGCCGCGCTCGGTGACATGGTGACCTACAAGGGCGGCCGGCCGTTGGCCTGCCTGGCCTGAGCGAACGCCCGCAGGCTCATGGCTCGACCGGGCGGTGGGAGGAGCGACTGGTGCTCGCGCGCGGATGTCGAGGCGGCGTTTCGCCACGGCGGATCAACGAGATCGTCCACGGCAAGCGGGGGATTACGGCGGACAGGCGCTGCGCCTGGCGAAGTACTTCGGCACCTCTGCAGAGTTCTGGATCAATCTGCTAAGCCACTACGAACTGGACCGTGCCGAAGACCGTGCAGGGGAGCAGATCGCCTCCATCACTCCGTTGAGAGTCGCGTAAGGAACGTCCGGCAGATATCAGGCGGTCAGCTTCTGGTCTGGTCCGTGCGGAGCGGCGACTTGGCCGGGTTAAGCGCTCTCAGAGTTTCGCGTCGAGTTCGGTGAGGAACTTCTTCACCGTCTTGGCGTTCTTGCGCCCGTCCAACAGGGCCTTCGGGGAGTTGGGCACGTTGTCGTAGTCGACGCGAACGTCGGTACCCGAAGCGCCGGGTGAGAGCGTCATCGCCATCGCAACGCCCCAACTGTGGGCCGTCCGCTTGGTGTTCAGCTCGTAGCGCGACCCGTCGGGGCTCACCGAGCCGAGGTGGTGGCCCTGCTCCTGGCATACGGCTGCGATCGCCGCTCCCACGGCCTCTGGCGGTGTCACATACGTCTTCTCGATCGTGCCGTTCGACTCGAACATGGTTGCCTCCTGTGCTCCGGTGGTCCTTGTCGCGAACGTAGCACGGCTATGACGCGCGTCACAGGAAGGGTGGATGGCAGCGACCAGCTTCGCTCACGGGGTCTGGCGGGAACATCGGAACGGCGAGCAACGAGGCCGCGTCGCTTCGGTCGCTCGGTGCGGCGCGAGTGGGAACCGCCCAGCTGCCCAGGTGCTCACTTCAGAACTCCCAAGGTTGGGCGTGGGGCAGCCGGCGTGGCTCCGTTCGGCTGCAGAACTCCCAGCGTCGTGTGTTGTACAGGCGGTGTTGGGCCGTTCGGCTGTAGAACTCCCAAGGTCGGGCGTCTGCCCGCTGACGCCGCAGAGCCCGCCCGCTCGATCCCCGACGTCCGACCGCCGGGTGGGGGCGTCCGGGCATTCGGCTTCGGCGGGCCACCTCGATACCGTGACAGCATGCGTGTTCCCGCGGACGTCCTTGAGCTCGCCCACGCGGCGTGTGAGCTCACCGTTCTCACAGGCGCCGGAATGAGCGCCGAGAGCGGTCTCGCCACCTTTCGCGATGCACAGACCGGGCTGTGGGCGAACCAGGATCCCGCATCCCTGGCAACTCCGGAGGCGTGGGAGGCAGACCCGGCCCGCGTCTGGGCCTGGTATCGCTGGCGCATGACGCTCATGACCCGCGCCCAGCCCAACGCTGGGCACCGGGCGCTCGCCGAGTGGAGCGAGGTCGGCGATGCACACCTGTGGATCGTCACCCAGAACGTCGACGACCTGCACGAACGCGCGGGCAGCGACGTGCTCGCCCACCTGCACGGCAGCATCTTCGCGTTGCGCTGCTCCCGCTGCGGGCAGGACGCCGACGCCGTCGGCGAACCGCTCACCGAACCAGTCGAGCGCCTCGACCCGCCCGTCTGCGTCCACTGCGGGGGCCTCGTGCGGCCCGGCATCGTCTGGTTCGGCGAAGCACTCCCGCAGGATGCTCTGGAACGAGCCGAGGCCGCGACGCTCTCCGCCGACCTGGTCCTCGTCATCGGTACCTCCGGGATCGTCTACCCCGCAGCCGGCCTGCCGATCATGGCGCACCACCGCGGTGTTCCTGTCGTCGAGATCAACCCTGAGGAGACCGACCTCAGCGACATCGCCACCGCCACATGGCGCGTCCCAGCGGGTGAAGCCCTACCCGCGCTGCTCACGGCTCTTCGTGAGAACACGGCATAATCGATCAAAACCCCACACGATCCGTCGGCGTGATCCGTCGGCGCTTAGGAGGCACGCCATGTCCCCGACTCTGCACCCCCGGCTCGAGCCGGTCCGCGAGACGATCCTCAAGCGCAACCCCGGTGAGGCCGAGTTCCACCAGGCCGTGGACGAGGTGCTCATGAGCCTCGGCCCGGTGCTCGAACGCCGCCCCGACTACGTCGAGGCCAGCATCATCGAGCGCCTCGCCGAGCCCGAGCGTCAGATCATCTTCCGCGTGCCGTGGGTCGACGACCAGGGCCGCGTCAACGTCAACCGCGGCTTCCGCGTCGAGTACAACTCGGCCCTGGGCCCGTACAAGGGCGGTCTGCGCTTCCACCCGAGCGTCTACCTCGGCATCGTGAAGTTCCTCGGCTTCGAGCAGATCTTCAAGAACTCCCTCACCGGCCTGCCCATCGGCGGCGGCAAGGGTGGCGCCGACTTCGACCCCAAGGGAAAGAGCGACGCCGAGGTCATGCGCTTCTGCCAGTCGTTCATGACGGAGCTCTACCGCCACATCGGTGAGTACACCGACGTCCCGGCCGGCGACATTGGCGTCGGCGGCCGCGAGATCGGTTACCTCTTCGGCCAGTACAAGCGCATCACCAACCGCTACGAGGCGGGTGTGCTCACCGGTAAGGGCCTCTCCTGGGGCGGTGCCGCGGCGCGCACCGAAGCCACCGGCTTTGGCACGGTCTTCCTCACCCAGGAGATGCTCGCGACGAAGGGCCGCTCCTTCGACGGCACGAAGGTCGTCATCTCCGGCTCCGGCAACGTGGCCATCTACGCCGCGCAGAAGGTCGCCCAGCTGGGCGGCACCGTCATCGCGATGAGCGACTCCGGCGGCTACGTCGTCGACGAGAAAGGCATCGACCTCGAGATCGTGCGCGACCTCAAGGAGAACAAGCGCGCCCGCATCAGCGAGTACGCCGACCTGCGCAAGCAGTCGACGTTCGTCGCCGACGGTTCGATCTGGGACGTCGCCTGCGACGTCGCGCTGCCGTGTGCCACGCAGAACGAACTGCCGGCGGACGCGGCGAAGACGCTCGTCAAGAACGGCTGCATCGCCGTCGCCGAGGGCGCGAACATGCCCACGACGCCGGACGCCACCGACATCCTCCAGGAGGCCGGCGTCCTGTTCGCACCGGGCAAGGCTTCCAACTGTGGCGGTGTCGCCGTCAGCGCTCTCGAGATGCAGCAGAACGCCTCGCGTGACTCGTGGAGCTTCGAACACACCGAGCAGCGCCTCGAAACCATCATGAAGGGCGTCTTCGAGCGCTGCCAGAGCACCGCCGACGAGTTCGATGTGCCCGGCGACTACGTCAAGGGCGCCAACATCGCCGGCTTCGTCAAGGTGGCTGACGCCATGCTCGCCCTCGGCGTCGTCTGACCCGGACACTTCGCCGCAGAGCCCGCTCTAACCTCGCGTTCGGGCGGGCTCTGCGCGTTACAGCCGCCAACCGGTGCGGTAGCCGTGCAGCGCCGCGCGAAGGATCTCGGGCGGCTCGCGCGATGTGGCGAAGATCGGCGGGACGCTCCACACCTCGGGCGGGGTGAAGGCGTTCTCGACCCGGCCCGCGCCGGCACGACGGCGAGCGGCTGCTTCGGGTGTGAGGACGCAGTTGACCATGGTCGTGGTGCGCAGCCTGACCACCGTGATGTCGACGACGTCCTTCCACTCGACGGCCGCTACCTCTCCCTCGGATCCTCGCAGGAACCGCACGCCACCCCGGTCGATGACGAGTGCCGGCGGACGGACCAGCTGTGCGAGGAGGATGAACAGCCCGAGACCGAAGAAAGCCGAGCCGAGCAACGCGCCCCACGCGCCGGGGTGGGCCAGCGCGCCGGAGAACCCCCGATCCGTGACGATCGAGACGAGGGCGAAGAGGCACGGGGCGGCGCACAGCGCGGTGGCAGCGATGAGCAACGCCGACCTCGCGTGGTAGGGACCGATCGTGGTGGAGCCGCGCTGCCGCAGTTGCGCGACATGAGCGGCGACGATGTGCTGCCGCGGCTTCATGGCGCCCACCGTAACGAGGGCCGAAAGGGACTCATGGCGATCGGGATCAGCGAGGCAGGCGCCAACCGGTGCAATAGCCGTGCAGCGCCGCCCGAAGGATCTCGGGCAGCTCGCGCTGGTACTTGAAGATCGTCGGCACGGTCCACACCTGGGTACCGACGACTGCCGCGTCGCCCGGGCCAGGCCCCGCGCGACCGCCCCCGACGTCGCACGCCGGAGATCGGCCGCCTCGGGCGTGAGGACACAGTTGGTCATCGACGTACTCCGGTGACGGAACTGGCTGACCTCAGCGACGTTCTGCCACGCCAAGGCTGCAACCTGGCGCCCATCGCCGCGCAGCACGCGTACCCCCTCGCGTTCGATGACGAGCGTTTGGCGACGTAGGAACTGGATCGTCAACGACGGGATGCCGAGCACCCCGAAGAACAGCACCGCGACGAGGCACACCCACGAGCCCGGTGTGCTCGTGAACGCGCCGAGCACGCCGCGCTCGCCGATGACGACCGTGAGACCGGCGCCGCCGATGGCCGTGAAACCGAGCGCGCCGACCATGCACGCCACGAGCTTGCCGGTGCTCGACACGATACGCGTCGCGCCCGTACGCCACAGCTCCTGCACGTGGGCGTCGATGATCTCGGGGCGCGCCTTCATGCCTCCCAACCTAACGAAGCGGTAGGCGCCTGCGGCCCCGTTGCAGGGGAGGGACTTCTACCGTGGGTGGCATGGACGCGATCAACCTCGGACGCAGGATTCAGGGCGACATCTACGGCGCCGGTGTCTACGGACGCACCCCGGTGGTTCCCGTCGAACCGGGGCGACTGCGCGAGGCCACCCGCAAGGCGATGAGCGATCGTGCGTTCGCCTACGTCGACGGCAGCGCGGGACGGGGACGCACGAACGACGCCAACGTCGAAGCCTTCGGGCGCTACCGCGCGGTGCCCCGCATGCTGCGCGACGTGCGTGAACGCGACCTCGGCGTCGACCTCTTCGGCCGTCGCTACGCGCACCCGCTCCTGCTCGCGCCCATCGGCGTCCTCGAAATGGCGCACCCGCAGGCCGAGCGCGCCGTGGCGAAGGCCTCAGTGGCCACACAGACGCCGATGATCCACTCGACGCAAGCCAGCGTCGCCATGGAGGAGGTCGCCGCCGAACTCGGCGAGACGCCGCACTGGTACCAGCTGTACTGGAGCAACGACGACGACCTGGCCCGTTCGCTCGTCCAGCGCGCCGAGGCGTGCGGTGCGGAGGCAGTCGTCGTCACGCTCGACACGCACCTCATGGGGTGGCGGCCCGAGGACCTCGACCTCGGGCACCTGCCGTTCGCGCGTGGCCAGGGCCTCGCGCAGTACCTCAGCGACCCGGTCTTCATGGCGCGGGTCGAGGAGCGCGCAGCCCGCGGATCGGCCCGACCGACCGAACGTCCGACGCCCGCGGCGGCCCGCTCGCTGGTGTCGATCGCCCGGCACTACCCGGGCGACCTGCGCGAGAACCTCCGTTCGCCGCTGCCGCGCGCCGCGGTCGAGACGTTCCTCGACGTGTTCCCCTCGAGCGGTCTCACCTGGGACGACCTGGCCAAGCTGCGCGAATGGACGTCGCTCCCGATCCTGCTCAAGGGCATCCAGAGCGTCGACGACGTGCGCCTCGCCGCCGATCAAGGGCTCGACGGCATCGTCGTGTCGAACCACGGCGGCCGGCAGGTCGATGGCGCCGTCGCCTCGCTCGACGTCCTCGCGAGCCTGGGTGACGAGGTCGGCGATCTCACCGTGCTCTTCGACTCCGGGGTGCGCTCGGGCTCGGACGTTTTCACGGCGCTCGCGCTCGGGGCAGACGCCGTCATCCTCGGGCGGCCCTACGTCTACGGTCTGGCGCTCGCGGGCGCCGAAGGGGTGCAGGCCGTCGTCGAGCACACCCTCGCCGAGCTCGACCTCACGATGGCGCTGACGGGTCACGCGTCGGTGGCCGAGATACACCGCGGCGCGCTCGCTCGGTGACCGAACGAACGCGCCGCGACGAGGCTCGCGCTCAGGAGCGCGGGTGCTCCGCGAGGTACTCGGCGACGTAGTCGACATCCTTGTCGCCGCGCCCCGAGAGATTGGCGACGACGATGCCGTCCTCGCCCAGCTCCCGAGCCAACTTCATGGCGTGGACGATGGCGTGCGAGCTCTCCAGCGCCGGAATGATGCCCTCCACTCGCGAGAGGGTGCTGAAGGCATCGAGACATTCGTCGTCCGTGGCCGTCACGTACGTGACGCGGCCCAGCGACGCGAGGTACGCGTGCTGCGGGCCCACGCCCGGGTAGTCGAGACCTGACGCGATGGAGTGCACCGCCGACGGCTCGCCGGACTCGTCCTGCAGCACCGTGGTGGCCATGCCGTGCAGGGTGCCGGGGGTGCCCTTCGTCATCGTCGCGGCGTGACGGCCGGGCACCTCGACGCCCTCGCCGGCCGGCTCGACGCCGTAGAGCGCGACGCCCTCGTCGTCGAGGAAGCCGCTGAACAGGCCCATCGCATTCGACCCTCCACCGACGCACGCGACCGCGGCGTCCGGCAGGCGGCCCTCGAGCGACAGGATCTGCTCGCGCGCCTCGCGCCCGACGACCGACTGGAACTCGCGCACCATCGACGGGTACGGGTCGGGGCCGACGACGGAGCCGATGCCGAAGAAGACGTCCTCGAAGTCACGGGCGTAGGTGTCGAACGCCGAATCGACGGCCTCCTTGAGCGAACGCCCGCCGAACTCGACCGGCACGACCTTCGCGCCGAGCATCTCCATGCGCACGACGTTCGGGTGCTGCTTGGCGACGTCGATCGCACCCATGTGGATCTCGCACTCGAGACCCATGTACGCGGCCGCCGTCGCGAGAGCGACGCCGTGCTGGCCGGCACCCGTCTCCGCGATGAGCTTCTTCTTGCCCATGCGCTTCGCGAGCAGGGCCTCGCCGAGGCAGTGGTTGATCTTGTGCGACCCGGTGTGGTTGAGATCCTCACGTTTGAGGTAGATGCGCGCGCGCCGACGTGGCGCGTCAGGTTGTCGGCGGGGAACAGCACCGACGGGCGGCCCGCGTAGAGGGTGAGCAGACGCTCGTACTCGCCGAGGAACGTCGGGTCGGCCTTCGCCTCGGCCCACGCGCGTGCCACCTCGGCCATCGGCTCCTCGAGGTGCGGCGGCACGAAACGGCCACCGAACTCACCGAAGAATCCTTCGGCGTTCGCGTCGTATGAGGTCATGGTCGAACTTCCTTTCGCGGGTGGGGCGTGGCACGACCGTAACCGGCGGGAGGATGCTCGCCGCACCCTCGAGCGGCGGACGGGCCGGCCGTCTCAGCCCGTGATCGTCATGGGGCTGCGTCAGGCGGTGGTCAGGCCTGAGAGGCCGAACTCAGCGTCTGCTTGACGTCCTCTTGAGCACCTTGCCGACCTCCGAGCGCTTCAGGCCGGGCCACACGGAGACCTCCTTGGGGGCCTTCACGCTGCTGATGCGTTCCTTCGTGAAGGCCGCCACCTGCGCCGGATCCGGGTTAGCGCCGGGCGTTGGCTGGACGACAGCGACGACCCACTCGCCCCACTTCTCGGGGCGCGAGCCGTGTTTCGATGCCTTCGCGTTCTCCTTCCGAGGTCTTCCATCACCCGGGCACGGTCCAGTCGCTGCTCGAGCCGGCCCCGCGTGACGAGGTCGCCGCCATCTACGCCCGGTTGGAATCGAGCGGGCGTGTGTGCTCCTCGACGCGCTGGTTGCTCCGTCGACAGCGTGACGCACCAGACTTTTCCTCTTGTTGACCAAAAGGGGTTCGATCGGGCTACTCTTTTTCCGGTACGACTTTGTGCCTAACTGACGAAAAGAGTGCCCATGTCCATGACGACCGAACACCGAACTCGCGAGGAGCGTCTCGACGCCCTGCCGTTCAACCGTCGTCACCGTTCGTTGCTCGTCGGCTCCGGCCTCGGCTGGGCGCTCGACGCCATGGACGTCGGCCTCATCTCCTTCCTCATGGTTGCCGTGAAGAAGGAGTGGGGCCTGTCGACCACCGACCTGTCGTGGCTCGCCTCGATCGGCTTCATCGGGATGGCGATCGGCGCCGGCGCCGGTGGCGCCCTGGCCGACCGCATCGGCCGCCGCACGGTCTTCGCCGGCACGCTCGTCGTGTACGGCCTTGCAACGGGCCTGTCAGCCCTCGCACCGACGTTCCTCGTGCTGTGCGCTCTGCGCTTCGTTGTCGGTCTGGGCCTCGGCGCCGAACTGCCCGTCGCCTCGACGCTCGTGAGTGAGTACGCGCCGCGCCGACTGCGGGGCCGCATGGTCGTCGCTCTCGAGTCGTTCTGGGCCGTGGGCTGGCTGCTCGCCGCCGTCATCGGCTTCACCGTGGTGCCGCGCGAGAACGGGTGGCGTTGGGCCATGCTCCTCGGCCTCGTGCCCGCGCTCTACGCGGTGTGGGTGCGTCGAGGCCTGCCCGAATCCGTGCGCTTCCTCGAACGCGCCGGACGTGAGGAGGAGGCCGAGCGATCCGTCCGCGAGTTCGAATCGGCGTCCGGCATCGAAGCTCCGAAGAGCGCCGCCGTCGCGCCGACAGACCACGAGGCTGCGCCCAAGCCGAAAATGACCGACGCCTTCGCGCCGGCGTACCGCACCCGCACCGCCGCGCTGTGGACCACGTGGTTCGGCGTCAACTTCGCCTACTACGGCGCGTTCCTGTGGATTCCGACGTTCCTCGTCGCCGGTGGCTACCCGGTGGCCAAGTCGTTCGGCTTCACGCTCATCATCACGATCGCGCAACTGCCCGGGTACCTCGCGGCTGCGGTGCTCGTCGAGAAGATCGGCCGACGTCCCACGCTCGCCGCCTTCCTCGCCGGCTCCGCGCTCTCGGCGCTCGCGTTCGGCAACGCCGGCTCCGAAGCCACGATCATCGCGGCCGGATGCGCACTCAGCTTCTTCAACCTCGGCGCCTGGGGTGCGCTCTACGCCATCACGCCGGAGATCTACCCGACCGCGATCCGCGCCGCGGGTGCCGGAAGCGCGACGGCGTTCGGCCGCATCGCGTCGATCGTTGCGCCGCTCATCGTGCCGGTCGTCTTCACCGAGCACGGCGAGGTGTGGACGTTCGCGCTCATCGCGTTCGCGTTCGCCGTCGCCATGGTGGCGTCACTGCTCCTGCCCGAACGACGTGGCGCGAGCCTCGAGGAGGCCTGAGCAGGCTCGTTGGGTGTCGCTCAGGCGCCTACGCGCTCGTCCTGCGGATCGCGCAGGGCGGGCGTGAACGTCAGCGCGGTGAGCAGCAGGCCCGCCACGAGCGGTAGGAGCATCGCGCGCTGAATGTCGAAGTGTGAGCTGAGGTAGCCGATGACGCCCGGCCCGGCCAGGAACGCGGTGTACCCGAAGCCGGTGACGATGGCGAGCACCCGACCGCCGCCGATGTGGCCCGCGATCGCGTAGATCTGCGGCGCGATCATGCCGACACCCAGGCCCACGAGCAGCCAGCCGGCGAGGATGACGGGCAGGGACGACGCCACCACCGTCACCGCGAAACCGGCGACGGCCACCGGAGCTCCGAATCGGACGACCGCGACGCGTCCGTAGCGGCGCACGAGCGCGTCGCCGACGAGGCGGATGGCGACCATCGTCGCCGACACCGCGACGAGACCTGCTGCGCCGGTGCCGGCGTCGACCTTCGCGACGTCGGTGACGTGGATCGAGGCCCAGTCGATGGCCGTTCCTTCGGTGAAGCCGAAGAACAGGGCCATGACGCCGAGCAACCACGCCTGCGGCGGGATGCCCGTGGCCTTCGTGGACGCCGAAACGTCGGCCTCATCCGTCTCCTGCGCGCCTGCGTCGTCGTGGGGGGCCTTGGGGGTGCGGGCCAGCAGCGCGGCGAGCGCGAGGAGCGCCGCGACGGCGATGACGATGAGGGCCGAGCGTGGATCGGCGTCGTCCTGCAGGCGGGCGAACGCCACGACGATGACCGCGCCGACGAAGCCACCGAGCGAGAAGAACGCGTGGAAACGACTCATCGCCGGTATGCCGGAGGCCTTCTCCGCGTCGATGCCGAGGGCGTTCATCGCGACGTCCATCGTGCCGTTGCTCGCACCGATGAGCGCTCCCGCGAGGACGAGAGCCACATAGTTCGGTACGAACGCGAGGAGTCCGACAGCCGCAGCCATCGCGACGCCGCTCACGAGAGACGGCAAGCGTGGGGTGATGCGGTCGGAGACGCGCCCGCCGATCTGCATCGAGACGATGGCGCTCGCGCCGGTGACGAGGAGAACGGCGCCGATGCCGCCCGCGTCCGTACCGACGCGCTCACGCAGGCCCGGCAGCGAACCGCCCCATGCGCCCATCATCACGCCGTTGACGAAGAAGATCGCGAAAACGGCGCGCACGAGCGCACGTCCCTGCTCGCGCGTGAAGGCTGTGGGGGATTCAGGCATACCGACCATTGTGACGCGCGGCCCTAGGCTGGTCGAATGGACGACAAGGCGATGCTCAAGACCTACCTCGACTCATTGCGTTCCGCGGTGTTGTGGAAGCTCGAGGGGCTCGACGAGTGGCAGGCGCGATGGCCCATGACGTCGACGGGCTCGAACGTCCTCGGCATCGTCAAGCATCTTGCTGCGATGGAGTACGGCTATCTCGGCATCGTCTTCGCCCGCCCCGGTGAGGAGTTGCCCTGGATCGGGCCGGGTGCGGAGCCCAACGCGGACATGTGGGCGACCGGTGAGGAGTCGATCGAGGACGTCGTGCTCCTGTACCGCCGCGCTGTTGCCCACGCCGACGCGACGATCGATGCCCTCGATCTTGAGGCTCCGGGCAACGTGCCCTGGTGGCCCCAGCCCGACGTGACGCTGCACCGGATTCTCGTTCACCTTGTCGTCGAAATCGCTCGGCACGCAGGGCATCTCGATATTCTGCGTGAGCAGCTTGACGGACGCGTGGGGTTGCGTGAGGCGAACCCGAACCTGCCGTTCGGTGACGACGCGTCGTGGGCCGACCACGTCGATCGGCTGCGCGACGTTGCCATCGAGGCCCAGTGGCCGGGAGCCCGCGCCGGCCTCTACGCATTCCCGGGTCCGCTACGCGACACGCTGCTCGCCGCCATCATCAGCGGTACGAAGAGTTCCACGTCGGCATTGCTGGAGGGGTACCGCGCGGACGGTGAGCCGCTGCCCGTCGTGGGGGAGCGTGAGGTGCTCATCTCCTCGACCGGCCTGCCGGTCGGCATCACGGAGACGACCGAGGTGCGCGTCGTCAGCCTCGACGAGGTCGACCTCGATCACGCCCTCGACGAGGGTGAAGGCTTCCGGGACGTCGCCGAATGGCGGGAAGCGCACGAACGTTTCTGGACGAGTGACGACGTGCGCGCCGAGTTGGACGACCCGAACTTCACGGTGAACGACGACACCCAGGTTGTCCTCCAGCGCTTCGCGCTCGTGAAGAAGCTCTGAACGCGCCCTCTGGTTGACTGGGCACAGCCGCTCGATTCCACCGCAACGCAAGGAGAAGTCATGCGTGTCGCCATCGCCGGCTCGACCGGCCTCATCGGAACCAAGCTCGTCGAGCTGGCTCGCTCCGACGGTCACGACGTCGTCGAGGTGTCGCGTTCCTCCGGCTTCGACCTCACGGACGAGGCCGTCCTGCCCCGCCTCGCCGAGGCGCTCGCGGACGTGGACGCCGTCGTCGACGTCACGCAGGGCGCGAGCTTCGAGGAGGACGAGGCGGTCAGCTTCTTCCGTTCGGTGGCCGGCCATCTCGGCCAGGCAGCTCACGAGGCCGGCGTGCGACGCACGGTCGTGTTGTCGATCGTCGGCATCGAGGAGAGCCCCGACTACGGCTACTACGTCGGCAAGGTGGCACAGGAGAAGGCCCACCGGGAGAACTCCCCGGGCGTCCTCGTTCTGCGCGCCACCCAGTTCCACGAATTCCCGGGCCAGATGGTCGAGTGGTTCACCACCGACGGCGTGGCCGACGTCATGGACGTGGAATTCCAGCCGGTCGACTCCGCCGAGGTCGTTCGTCTGCTTGCTCGAGATGGCGACAGGGTCGTTCGACGGCGATGTCCAACTCGCCGGGCCGCGCACCGAGAGCCTCGTCGGCCTGGCCCGCGCGCACGTTGCGGCCAAGGGGCTCGATGCCGCGGTGAAGCCGGGCGAAGCGCCCGCATCCATGGCCGAGGGCGGCATGTTGCCGCGGCAGGAGGACGCCGTCATCGTGCGTGGCCGCTCGTGGCACGAGTGGATGGATCAGGAGAACTGACGCTCCCGCGCTGATTTCGGCGCGTGGCGCGAACGAGGGGCGCCGCACTCGTCGTGAGTGCGGCGCCCCTCGTCAATCGTGGTCGTGGCTCAGACGCCCGCGGTCTGACGGATCCAGGCGCGGTGGCCGGTGATGTTGGAGTAGTTCGAACCGGCGTGGATGTTGCTGCCCGGGTCGGCCGTGTCGCCCGTCGAGCAGACGCCCACGATCTGACCGTTGATGACGAGCGGGCCTCCGGAGTCACCGTGGTTCGAGGCGCCGTTGATGCCCTGGACGTGGATCGCGCGGCCGCGGTAGGCATCCGTGCTCGAGCCGAGGACGGTGACGTTCGCCTTGAACAGGCCGGTGGACTGCCGGCTGTTGGCGCGAAGGCCGTAGCCGCTGATGACGCCCGTCTGCCCACGCTGCGCCGTGTACGAGTTGGCCATCTGCATCGGGTTGACGCCGACCGGCTTGGCGAGGTGGACGAGTCCGACATCTCCGTAGGGGGAGTTGACGAGGCGGTCGCCGGAGACCGGCGTGCCGGGATTCGTCGTCGAGTTGGAGGTGTAGACCTTCATCCGGCTGCTGCCCTCGGTGCAGTGACGTGCGGTGAGGACCCACTGCGCGGCGATGACCTCGCCGGTGCAGCCGTACTGACCGCCGTCCTGCGTGAAGACGAGTTGTACGACGGACGGGTTGGAGGCCTGGGAGCCTCCGACGATGTACTCGGGCTTGTCGACCGTGGGGGAGGCGCCTGCCGTGGGGGCGAGCGCGAAAGCCATGGTCGTGCCGGCCGCGGCAGCGGCGAGGCGGAGCGTCGGTCGGGTCATTTTCATGCCTCTCTTCGCGTCGACCCCGGGAGGTGGGGTCGTGAGTGCCCACAACGCTTACATAGGCGATGCAAAGAGAGTGCATGAGCGAGGTCACAATAAAGTTACAAATTGTGAACCGTGGAACTATGTTGGTCAGTCGAGGAGATTGTTTTCCGTCTCGAACTCGCCGCGCAGCGACTCGAGGAAACCGACGAACGTCGCGCCGAGTTCGCTCAGTTCCTCACCCGTGCCGCGTTCGACGTCGACCCAGCGCGTCGGGTGGCCGGGAACGACACCGAAATCCCAGTCCTCACCGCGACCGAACACGCACGCCTCGCCCACCTTCGTCACCGAACTCGGGTGCAGCACACGCAGGTACGGGCCAGGACCGCCGTCGGCGGTGAGTACCTGGCCGTTGAAGGTGGCTGACGTCAGCCAGAAGGCACGCAGGTCGTCGGGGAACGTGACGCCGAGGGCCTCCTCGGCGTGAGCGATCTCGTCCTCGGTGGCGGGGGTGTCGAGTTGGTCGGACGCGAAGTACTCGGAGTAGGACATGGCGCCAGTCTGACATTCCCTGAGCCCTCCCGCGCCACGTCGTTCGAAGCGCTCTGGGGTCCTGGCCGAAGGCTATCGGGGCGAGCTTCTGCGTCGCCCGGCCGCAGACCGCACCGCGTGTGGAAGTGGGGGCTGGAGCGTGCCTAGAGTGAAGGTATGGCTACGCGTACTGAATCCGACAGCATGGGGCAGATCGAGGTCGACGAGGCGGCGTACTGGGGTGCTCAGACCCAGCGCAGCATCGAGAACTTCGACATCGGCCGCGACACCTTCGTGTGGGGTCCGGCGATGGTGCGGGCCCTGGGCATCCTCAAGAAGGCCGCGGCGCAGGCCAACGCGGAACTCGGCGAACTGCCCGCCGACGTCGCCGAACTCATCGAGCGTGCGGCGGACGACGTCATCGAGGGGCGTCTGAACGACCAGTTCCCGCTCGTCGTCTTCCAGACGGGCTCGGGCACGCAGTCCAACATGAACTCCAACGAGGTCATCTCCAACCGCGCCATCGAACTGGCCGGCGGCGAGCGCGGCTCGAAGAAGCCGGTTCACCCCAACGACCACGTCAACCGCGGCCAGTCGAGCAACGACACGTTCCCGACGGCCATGCACATCGCCGTCGTCCTCGACCTCGTGGAGCGCCTGTACCCGGCCGTCACCGAGTTGCGTGACGTGCTCGCCGCCAAGGCCGACGAGTTCGCGGACATCGTCAGCGTCGGCCGTACGCACCTGCAGGACGCGACGCCGATCATGCTCGGCCAGGAGTTCGGCGGCTGGGTGGCCCAGCTCGACTTCGCGCTGGAGCAGGTGCGTCAGGCGGAGCAGGCCACGCGCGCTCTCGCGATCGGCGGAACGGCCGTCGGCACGGGCCTCAACGCCCACCCGGACTTCGGCAAGCTCGCCGCGAAGAAGATCTCCGAGATCTCCGGCCAGGAGTTCCGTCAGGCCGACAACCTCTTCGCCTCGCTGTCGGCCCACGACGAACTCGTGGCCGTGTCCTCGGCGCTCAAGCTGCTCGGCGGCGCGCTCATGAAGATCGCCAACGACGTGCGCTGGCTGGCCTCCGGCCCGCGTAACGGCATCGGCGAACTCAACATCCCCGAGAACGAGCCGGGCAGCTCGATCATGCCGGGCAAGGTCAACCCGACGCAGGCCGAGGCCATGACGATGGTCGCGACGCGCGTGTTCGGCAACGACGCCACGGTGGGCTTCGCCGGCTCGCAGGGCAATTTCCAGCTCAACGTCTTCAAGCCCGTCATGGCGCACGCCGTGCTCGAGAGCATCCGCCTCATCTCCGACGCGTGCCGCTCGTTCACCGAGCACTGCGCACGCGGCATCGAGCCGAACCGCGAGCGCATCGAGGCGAACCTTGCCTCCAACCTCATGGTCGTCACGGCCCTCAACCGCCACATCGGCTACGACAAGGCGGCCGCCATCGCGAAGAAGGCCCACAAGGAGGGCACCACGCTGCGCGAGGCCGCAGTCGCCTCCGGTGAGGTCTCGGAGAAGGACTTCGACGCCTGGGTCGTGCCTGCCGACATGACGCACCCGTCGGCCTGACCCGCACACGCGAAGCCCCGGAGACGCCAAGGCTGTCTCCGGGGCTTCGTCGTGGCTGCTCGGCCGCCGCGACGTTCGTCAGGTCGCGCGCAGGTTCGCGTCGTCGACAATGCGCCCGAGCACCTCGGCCGAGTGGGCGAGGCCGGCTGCTTCGGCGTCGGTCAGGCTGAGTTCGACGACGCTGCGCACACCCTTGCGCCCCAGTACCGCAGGCACACCGAGGTAGAGATCGGTGACGCCGTAGGGCCCTTGCAGGTACGTCGAGATCGGGATGGCTGCGTACTCATCGCGAAGGAGCGCCCGGGTGATCCGCGCAAGGGCCATGCCGATGCCGTACGACGTCGAGCCCTTGGCGTCGATGATCTGGTAGGCGGCGGTGCGTGTTTCGTCGAAGATGCGCTCGATCTCGTCGCGTCGGCCGGGCACGGCGTCGAGGTCCCGCGCGAGGGGAGCACCGGCCACGTTCGCCGACGACAGCGCGGGCACCTCGGTGTCGCCGTGCTCCCCGATGATCGCGGCGTGCACCGACGTCGGCGCCACGTCGTACAGCTCACCGAGCATGAAGCGCAGGCGCGCGGTGTCGAGCGCGGTGCCGGAACCGATGACGCACTCCGACGGCAGGCCGGAGAACTTCCACGTCGCGTACGTCATGACGTCGACGGGGTTCGTGGCGATGAGGAAGATGCCGTCGAAGCCTGTCTCCATGACCGAAGCGACGATGGAACGGAAGATTTCGACGTTGCGGCCCACCAGGTCGAGGCGGGTCTCGCCGGGCTTCTGTGCGGCGCCCGCCGTGATGACGACGACGTCGGCGTCCGCGCAGTCGGCGTATTCGCCCACGGTGACGCGGGTCGGTGTCGGTGCCCAGACGACACCGTGATTGAGGTCCATGACCTCGCCGAAGACCTTCTGCTCGTTGATGTCGATGATCGACAACTCGTGCACGAGGCCCTGGTTGACGAGGGCGTAGGCGTAGGCGACACCGACGTCTCCGGCACCGATGAGAACGACTCGATCACTCATGAATCCACCGTAGGTGGGCCGGGTGAACGCCAGGTGATCGACCGGGCGTCAACGGGATTCGAGCGCGACGCCCTCGGAGCCCGGAACGAACTGTACGGACGCCAGGGATGCGACGACGGCGTCGGCGTCGAGTGCTTCGGCGGGCGTCGTCGACGTGAGCGCGAGCGTGGCGCATCCGGCGGCCTTGGCGGCAGCGAGACCGCTCGGCGCGTCCTCGACGACGAGGCAGTGGGTTGGGTCCACGCCGAGGCGTTCGGCGGCGAGGAGGAACGGATCGGGGTGCGGCTTGCCGCGCTCCACGTCGTCGAACGTGACGACGGCGTCGGGCAACGGAATGCCCGCTGCGGCGAGTCGGGCGAGGCCCAGCTCGCGCGTCGCCGACGTCACGACGGCGCAGCGCTTCGGGCCGATGGCCTCCACGGCCTCGATGGCGCCCGCGATCGCACGGACGTCGTCCGTGTCGGCGACCTCGAGTTCCGTGATGCGCGCCAGCGCGGCCCGTGCGTCGAGGTGCGGGGCGATGCTCGCGATGATCCCGGCAGCCGGCACGCCGTGATGTTGACCGAGCAGCGCGGGGTCGACGTCGTACTCACGAGCCCACGCGAGCCACGAGCGTTCGACCGCCGGGGTGGAATCGACGAGCGTCCCGTCGTTGTCGAAGAGGACGGCGGCGTAGGTGCGCCCGGTCAGAGCGGTGAGGTCGTCGAGCGTGGGCATGGGCTCATCCCATCATGTCGACGCGGGACGCTGAAGGGCACGCTCCGCGAGCTGCGGCGCGTGCCCTTCGGCGAACGATCAGCGGGAACGATCAGTTGCTCGAGCGGTTCTGCAACGACGCGGCGAGCACGGCCGACACGTCCTGCGGCGTCTTGGCCGTGTAGACCGTGCCACCGCTGCCGGTGATCTTCGCGATGTCGCTCAGTTCCTTCGTGTTGACGTCCTCGCCGATCGCGAGCGTCGAGATGTCGACGGGGCGCTTCGGGTCGACGGCGTCCCGCAGCTTCTTCTTGAGCTCGCTGAGCGACAGGCCGCCCTTCGGGTCGTCGTTGCGGCCGTCCGTGACGAGCAGGACCGTGCTGATCTGGCCGTCCTTGTAGTCCTTCTGGGCGGCCTGGTAGGTGGCCCAGATGGTGTCGTAGAGAGCGGTGTCGCCCTTGACCCGCTGCGGAAGGGTGTCGATCGAGGCCTGGATGCGCTTGAGCTTGGCAGGGTCGGAGATCGGCGACATCGGAATGCGCTCCTCGTAGTCCTTCTTGCCGTCGAGCTCCGTCGAGAACTCCCACACGGCGATGGACGTCGATGCGGGCACCAGGGAGAGTCCGTGCTTCGTCGCCTTGGAGACAGCCTCGATACGGCTGACGCCGCGGGTCTTCTCGCGCATCGAACCGGACACGTCGACGACTGTGGTCAGACGCAGCGGCTTGGTGGCCTCGGCCCAGCTGGCGACGACCTGGCTGACGCTCTCGTCGCTCGCACCGGAGGTAGCCCGCACCGCGTCGGCGCCTGCGGGCGCATTCGAGGGCGGGTTCGACCCGTCTGCGGTGCGGTACCCGGCCGCAGCGAAGGCCTTCTGGCCCTCGGCGGAGGTGAAGCGCGACATGAGGTCCCTGTAGGCCGCGTCCGTCTGCGGGTCGTCGGCGATGAGCTTGGCCGCGGTGACCTTGACGAGCGGTGAGCCGCCCTCGAGTCCGATCTCGGAGAGCTTGGTCGAACTCTTCGCGTTGCGAGCTGCCAGGGCGGCCTCGGATGTCACGTGCGGAGCGTCCGAGGGAATGCTGTCGCGGGCCGTCAGCGCGAGCCGGCCGAAGACCTCGCGGGCCTTGGATTTGTCGGTACCCAGCGCCTGGGACGCAGCGGTCACGGCGAGGGCGCTCGCACGATCACGCGTGATGTTGGCGACGGTCAGCGGTGGGTTGGCTGACAGGACCTTCGTCCATGCCGCCTCGTCCGTGCCCAGCTTCTTCAACTGCGCGCTCGGCCCGCTGATGATGACAGGCGATGAGGCGAAGGCGGTGCCCGGCGTGATCTTCGTCCCGGCGGCCTCGGAGGCTTCGTCGAACGAGCCGGGGTTGTCGCTCACCCAGATCTGGGCACTGGGGGAGCCGCTCTTGATCTGCTGCAGGGTCTCCGAATCCGTGGCGGCCTGCACGGCGTATGTGCGTTCGCAGCCCTGCTCGTCCTGGCCGCCCTTGTACCCCTCAAGGGCCTTCGAGAGGGGGCCGGACAGCGTCGGGTTCGCGGTGATCGTGATCTGGGCTCCGGCGCACTTGTCGCCACTGGCGGCGGCGTTCTCACCGTTACCGCCGTTGTCGTCACCCGCCTTGTTGCAGGCCCACGCTCCACCGCCGATGGCGAGCAGGGCAACGACCACCGCAGCGACGGTCTTGCCTGAGTTGGAGCGCGCGGACTCGCGACGGCGCGCAGAACGGCTCGTGTAGTCGGCCTCAGTCACGATGAACCTGCCTGGGGAGCGAAGCGACGGCGGCTGCTGCACCCACCGGCGCGTCGCCCGCACGGCAGTGCCCGAGAGACGACTACGTCGCGCGTCTCGCACCGGTAGTCTAGGGGGTCGACGTGATCGATGCCTCGGGTTCAGCGTTCGCGCGATGGTGCGACAGGCGCGGTCGAGCTCACGGGCACAAACCGGGGGCCGTGCGCGTTACCCACTGCTCGCACGCTCGATCCTCAGGTCACCAGGAAGGTTGCTTGCCATGCTCCGCACGATGATGCGCGCCAAGATCCATCGCGCCACGGTCACGCATGCCGATCTGCACTACGTCGGCTCGTGCACGATCTCCGCCGACCTCATGGAGGCCGCGGATCTTCTCGAAGGTGAACAGATCGACATCGTCGACGTCGACAACGGCAACCGCCTCACCACCTACGTCATCGAGGGGCCGCGCGGTGAGGGCCGCATCGGTATCAACGGCGCGGCGGCGCACCTCGTGGGCGTCGGTGACACGGTGATCCTCATCGCGTACGGCCAGTTCGGCCCGGACGAGCTCGCCGCCCACGAACCCCGCGTGGTGTTCGTCGACGGCGACAACCGCATCGTCGAGAAAGGCAGCGACCCGGCGCACGCGCCGCAGGGCTCCGGCCTCGTCGACCCGCGCGAGGGCTGACCGGTCGCAGGTGCCGTGTCGCAAACGTGACACGACGGGCAGTGTCGGGCTCAGCCGACGCCGGTGCCGACGAGCGCGCCCACGCCGAAGGTGATGGCCATGGCGAGCAGGCCGCCACCGACGTTGCGTACGACGGCGCGCTTGGGTGCCGCGCCGCCGAGACGGGCACTGACGAAACCCGTGACGGCGAGCGCCAGGACGACAGCGACGACGGTCACCGGAACCCGCAGGTTCGTCGGGGGCACCAGGATGGCGAGCAGCGGCACGAGAGCACCGAGCGCGAAGGCGAGGAAGGATGCGCCCGCGGCGCTCCACGGGTTCGTCAGGGCCTCCGGATCGAGGCCGAGTTCGGCCTCGGCGTGGGCCCTCAGAGCGTCCTTCGCCGTGAGTTGCTCCGCGACCTGACGGGCGAGCTCCGGCTCGAGCCCCTTGTCGACGTAGATGTCAGCCAGCTCGGCGAGTTCCTCGTCGGGAAGGTGTGCCAGTTCCCAGCGCTCCTTGGCGATGAGGGCCCTCTCGCTGTCGCGTTGCGTGGAGACGGAGACGTATTCGCCTGCTGCCATCGACAGCGCGCCCGAGACGATGCCCGCGATGCCGGCGACGAGAATGGGCGTGCGCTGCGTCGTCGCGCCGGCCACACCCATGACGAGACCGGCGACGGACACGATGCCGTCGTTGGCGCCGAGCACCCCGGCACGCAGCCAGTTCAACGTCGAAGCGTGAGTTGCATCATGCGGCTCTCCGGCATGCGCGGCAGGTGCGGAACTCGTCATGATCGTCAGTGTGAAGAACCAGCCTGCCCGCGCCAAGGTAGGAAAGCCTTGTGTCACTCGCCCGAGCGCCGA
The DNA here is from genome assembly GCF_003515945.1 of Dermacoccus abyssi. GTDB lineage: Bacteria > Actinomycetota > Actinomycetes > Actinomycetales > Dermatophilaceae > Dermacoccus > Dermacoccus abyssi. The sequence goes on along the minus strand of NZ_QWLM01000001.1, from coordinate 138,388 downwards.
CATGGTCACCACGGCGGCCGCAGCTCACGCCGCCGACGCCAGCGCCTCCGCCACCTCCATCGGCCCCGTGCACTTCTGGGCGTCGCGTGCCGTCGCGGCAGGTGTCAGACGATGTGTGCCTGGTCATGCTCCGAACGACGTGTCCTCGAGCACGGAAAAACCCTGCGACAATGGGAAGTATGGCTTTGAAGTCCCGTAACGACGTCCGAAACGTCGCGATTGTCGCCCACGTTGACCACGGTAAGACCACGATGGTCGACAAGATGCTCTGGCAGGCCGGCGTCTTCGCCGAGCGCGCCACGGTCGAGTCGACCGGTGAGCGAGTCATGGACTCGGGTGACCTCGAGCGCGAAAAGGGCATCACGATCCTCGCGAAGAACACCGCGATCCACTACAACGGCCCGGCGGCCAAAGAAGTTGCCGGTCTCGCCGACGGCGAATTCGTCACCATCAACATCATCGACACCCCCGGCCACGCCGACTTCGGTGGCGAGGTCGAGCGCGGCCTTTCCATGGTTGACGGCGTCGTCCTGCTCGTCGACGCGTCCGAGGGCCCGCTGCCCCAGACGCGCTTCGTGCTGCGCAAGGCACTCGACGCGAAGATGCCGGTCATCCTGTGCATCAACAAGGTCGACCGCCCCGACGCGCGCATCGGCGAGGTCATCGACGAGGTCTACGAACTCTTCATGGATCTCGACGCCGACGAGGACCAGATCGAGTTCCCGATCGTGTACGCCTCGGGTAAGAACGGCATCGCCTCGATGACGCGCCCCGAGGACGGCACGCTGCCCGAGGGTGACTCGGTGGAGCCGCTGTTCCGCACGATCCTCGACACGATCCCGGCGCCGACGTACGACGACGAGGCGCCGCTGCAGGCCCACGTCACCAACCTCGACTCCGACAACTTCCTCGGCCGCCTCGCGCTGCTGCGCGTGTTCAACGGCGAGATCGCCAAGAACCAGCAGGTCACGTGGTGCAAGGCCGACGGCACGCAGCAGAAGGTGCGCATCACCGAACTGCTCATGACCGAGGGCCTCGAGCGCAAGCCGTCCGAGAAGGCCGCTGGGCCCGGCGACATCATCGCCGTCGCCGGCATCTCCGACATCACGATCGGTGAGACGCTCGCCGACGCCGAGAACCCGATCCCGCTGCCGCTCATCACGGTCGACGAGCCGGCCATCTCCATGACGATCGGTACGAACACCTCGCCGCTCGTCGGCAAGGAGCGCGGCACCAAGGTGACGGCGCGCCTCGTCAAGGACCGCCTCGACAAGGAGCTCATCGGTAACGTCTCGTTGCGCGTTCTGCCCACCGAGCGTCCCGACGCCTGGGAGGTCCAGGGCCGTGGTGAGCTCGCGCTCGCCATCCTCGTCGAGCAGATGCGTCGAGAGGGCTTCGAGCTCACCGTCGGCAAGCCGCAGGTCGTCACGCGTGAGATCGACGGCAAGCTGCACGAGCCGACCGAGCGCCTCACGATCGACACCCCCGAGGAGCACCTCGGTGGCATCACGCAGCTGCTCGCCGCCCGCAAGGGCCGCATGGAGCAGATGACGAACCACGGCACCGGCTGGATCCGCATGGAGTTCGTCGTGCCGGCGCGTGGCCTCATCGGCTTCCGGACAGAGTTCCTCACCGAGACCCGCGGTACGGGTATCGCGCACAGCATCCACGAGGGTTACGAGCCGTGGTTCGGCGTCATCACGACGCGCGTCGCCGGATCGCTCGTCGCCGACCGCAGCGGCCCCGTCACGTCGTACGCGATGGTCAACCTGCAGGAGCGTGGCGTCCTGTTCGTCTCCCCGGGCACCGAGGTGTACGAGGGCATGATCGTCGGCGAGAACAGCCGCGCGGACGACATGGACGTCAACATCACCAAGGAGAAGAAGCTGACGAACGTGCGTGCGTCGTCGGCCGACAACTTCGAGAAGGTCATCCCGCCGAAGCAGCTCTCCCTCGAGCAGAGCCTCGAGTTCTGCCGCGAGGACGAGTGCTGCGAGGTCACGCCGACCGCCGTGCGCATCCGCAAGGTCGTGCTCAACGCGAACGAGCGTGCCCGCGCCACGTCGCGTGCGAAGAACGCGGCCAAGAGCTGACGCTCGCGTCTGACGAAGGCGGTCACCCTCTCGGGGGTGGCCGCCTTCGTCGTTGCCGGGGACGCTTCACGAACGCTTTGCGTTTCGATCGATCCCGTACGAAGGTTGACCTCATGGCCCGTCTGCTCTTCGTTCACGCACATCCCGACGACGAATCGCTGTGGACGGGCGTCGCGTTGGCCCATCATGTCGCCGCGGGCGACGAGGTGCACGTGCTCACGTGCACGCTGGGGGAGGAGGGCGAGGTCATCCCCGACGACCTCAAGCACCTCGAACTTCCCGCAGGCGAGGCGCGCGATCCTGATGCAGCCGACCCGCTGGCCGAGGTGCGCCGCGACGAGTTGCGCGCCGCGATGGAGGCCATGGCCGTCACCTCGTCGGTCGTCTTCGGCGACGAGGAGTTCCGTCGCCTCAGCGGGCGCGAGTCGGCGCCTGCGTTCCGCGACTCCGGCATGGCCGGCACGCCGTCCGCCGCGCACCCGCGCGCCTTCGCGAGCTGTGACATCGACGCCGTGGCGGCCGATGTTGCGGCCTACGTCGATGCGCTCGCCCCGGACGCCGTCGTCACCTACGACGAGCAGGGCGGCTACGGCCATCCCGATCACATCCGCACCCACGACGTCACCGTCGCCGCCGTCGCGGCGTCGCGAACACAGCCGCAGTTGTTCATCACGCTGACGCCGCGCTCGTGGGCCGTCGAGGACCGGGCCTGGCTGCACGCGATGTGCTCCCCGCAGTTCCTCGAGGAGACAGGCTTCCTCGTGCCCTCGGCCGACGACCCGTTCCCGCCGTCCGTCGCGGACGATGCCGAGGTGACGCACGCCGTCGTCGACGAGCAGGCCGTCACAGCGCAGATCCGGGCGCTTCGAGCCCACCGCACGCAGGTCACCGTCGCCGACGAGGTGTACGCCCTGTCCAACGACATCGCTGCGCGACTTTCCGGACGTGAGGGGTACGCCCGCTATGACGCCGAAGCGCGTGCACGTGTCGGTGCCGCGGCTCCCGGCGAGCACGCCGGGCCGGGAACCGACGGCCACCGAGCACCCCTGGTGACGCGATGAGCAGCCACCACGAACCGGTCGACCCGGACCACTACCGCAAGGCCATCGGGCGATTTGCCACGGGCGTCAGCGTCGTCACGACGAAGGCCGGCGGTCTTGATCACGCCATGACGGTCAACTCCCTGACGAGTGTCTCGCTCGAGCCCGTCCTCATGCTCATCAGCGTCGAGCGCGAGGCGCGCTTCTGGGATGCCGTCATGGAGTGCGGCGAATGGGGTGTGTCCCTGCTCGGTGCGGACGCTCAGAAGACCGCGAGTTGGTTGTCGACGCGTGGCCGTCCCCTGCACGGGCAGCTCGACCGCGTCCCGCACCACCGTGGCGAGGTCACCGATGTCGCACTCCTCGACGGTGCGCTGGCAGAGTTCGAGTGCCGCACGACCAGCACGCTTGATGCCGGCGACCACACGCTCGTCGTCGGTGAGGTGCTGTCGCTGGCGATCGGCGACGACCCCGGCGATGCCCTCACGTACTACCGCGGGGCCTTCGGTCGCCTCGTATGACACTCGTTCGGGTGAACGGCGGCGCGTCGAGCGTCAGAGTGCACGCCGCAGCCTCGAACTCGTGTTGCAATGGGTGTTCACACGACGAACGGTATTCAAGGGGTTTCAGTGAGCGACGACGCACGGAACGCATCTGCGCGCCGAGGGAAGAAGGGCCTGCTCATCGGCAGTGGCGTCGGTGTCGTCGCTCTCGCCGCGGCCGCCTACGTCGGCGCGTGCTACCACTACAAGGACGCCATCCCCGAGGGCACGACCGTCGCGGGTAAGAGCATCGGTGGCATGACGTCCGAACAGGCCACCCGCCAGGTCCTCACGCTCAAGCACCCGAACGCCTCGACGAAGGCGGACGTCACGGCCGGCGATCAGTCCTTCGATTTGGTGCCGGCATCCGCGTGGAAGCCCGACGCCGAGAAGACCTTGGACGGCGTCACCGAGTTCAGCCTCTCCCCGAGCCGACTGCTCGATCAGATCAACGGCGGAGGCGAGAAGATCGAGCCGGTGTACACCGTTGACAAAACCGCTCTGACCACCTTGGTCAAGAAGGCCGCGGAGTCGAAGATCGACGGCGCTCCGAAGCAGGGACGCGTCAAGTTCATCGGTGGCAAGGTGTCCATCGTCGACGGGGGACCGGGCCACGGCGTCGACGAGAAGAAGGTCGCCGACGCCATCGCGAGCGGCTGGCCGAAGAAGACGGACTACACGACCGAGCTCGTCGAGAAGAACTCCGACGCCTCGGACAACGCCGTGCAGGCTTTCGCGGAGGGCGACGCCAAGAAGGCGATGTCTGCCCCGCTGGTGGTCAGTGCCAACGGACAGAGCGTCACCCTGACGCCGGCTCAGGTCTCCGACGTCATCTCCTCCACGACCGGGGCCGACGGCAAGCCGGCGATCAAGGTCGACACCAAGGCTCTGCTGACGGCGGTTCTCTCGCGCGGCGACAAGATGCGCGTTCCGGCAGTCGACGCCAAGGTCGTCTGGAAGGACGGTCAGCCGTCCGTCGTCGAGGGTCGCTCGGGTAAGGAGATCGACGAGTCGAAGGTCGCCAAGATCGTCGGTGACGCCCTCGTGGGCGATCACAGGGCCACGCTCGCCATGAAGGAGCAGAAGCCGGCGGTCATGGCCAAGGACGTCAAGGTCGAGGCGCTGCCCACGACGTCGATGGCCCACTTCGAGTCAACGTTCCCCACGGGCCCGAGCCAGCAGGCGCGCATCCACAACATCACGACGGCGATCAATCGCCTCAACGGCATCGTCGTCCAGCCCGGTGAGCAGTTCAGCCTGCTGCGCGCCCTCGGGTACGAGTTCACGAAGGAAGCCGGCTACGTCGAAGCGGGCACGCTGCAGGGTGGTCTGCACCTCGACGGCATGGGCGGCGGTGTCTCGCAGGTCTCCACGACGATGTACAACACCGCGTTCTTCGCCGGTGTCCAGCTCGATGAGCACACGGCGCACGCCGTCTGGATCCCGCGTTACCCGATGGGTCGGGAGGCGACGATCTGGAACCCGGATATCGACAACAAGTGGACCAACGACACGGGCAAGCCGATCCTCATCAAGGCCCACGTCGAGTCGAACAAGGTCGTCATGGACTTCTACGGCACGAAGAAGTACGACGTGGCCACGAGCAGGAGCGGCAAGTACAACATCCAGGAGCCGAAGCACCGCACGGTCAAGAACGTCGACGGGTGTGAGGACACCGTCGGTGGCGGTACGGCGGGCTTCGACGTCGACGTCTACCGGGTGCTGAAGTCGGGTTCCACGACGGTGCGGACCGAGAAGATCCACACCACGTACAAGCCCGACGACATCATCACCTGCCAGAACTGACGCGGGCGGTAGCTGACGTCTTGACTCGTGACAGGGTGGCGCAGCGCCAGGGCGGCTCGGGGACAATGGCGACGTGACCACGATGCCGAAGCCTGCCGCCGAAGTGACCGCTCACGCCGCGACGATCGACGTCGAGACGATCGAGCACGAGCTGCGTCACCACGAGGTCGGCGACGTTCTCGTCGACGGTACGAACCGCGCCGCCTACTCGAGCGATGCAAGCCTCTACCGCGTGCTGCCGCGGGCGATCGTGCGTCCGCGCAACACCGACGACGTGCTGGAGACTCTCGCCGTCGCACGCATGCTCGGGGTGCCGATCACGCCCCGCGGCGCCGGTACGTCCTGTGCGGGCAACGCCGTGGGCCCGGGCATCGTGCTCGACTTCAGCAAGCACATGAACAAGGTGCTCGACGTCGATGTCGCAGCAGGCCGGGCCGTCGTCGAGGCGGGCGTCGTGCACCAGAGCCTGCAGAAGGCCGTCGTGCCGCACGGCGTGCGATTCGGGCCGGACCCGTCGTCGCACACCCGCTGCACGATCGGCGGCATGATCGGCAACAACGCCTGCGGTTCGCGCGCCCTCGCGTACGGCAAGACGAGCGACAACCTGCTCGGCCTCGAGATGGCCACGGCGGGCGGTGAGCTGCTGCGCCTCGAGCACGGAGTCTCCCGTGACGCCCTGCGCGGCGCACACCCCGACCTCGAGCGGCTCGATGCCCTCGTCGCCGGCAACCTCGCGACGATCCGTCAGGAGTTCGGCCGCTTCGACCGCCAGGTCTCCGGCTACGCCATGGAGACGCTCCTGCCCGAGCGCGGCTTCGACGTCACCCGCTTCATGGCGGGCACCGAGGGCACCCTCGGCGTCCTCACGGAGGCGACGGTGCGTCTTGTCACCGACTCGACGCACCGCGTCCTCGTCGCCCTCGGCTACGAGGACATGGCGAGTGCCGGCGACGCGGCACCGCTCGTGCGCGCCTTCGACCCCATCGCGTGTGAGGGCATGGATCGTCGCTTGGTCGACGTGCTCATCGCTCGCCGCGGCGCGCAGGCCGTGCCCGCGCTGCCGAAGGGCTCGGGGTGGCTGCTCGTCGAGATCGCGGGTGACGACCACGCCGAGGTCATGGCGCGCGCTGAGGCCTGCCTCGTCGGCTGCAATGCTCTCGACGGACGCGTCGTCACCGATGTCGCCGAGTCGACGGCCCTGTGGAAGGTGCGCGAGGACGGCGCCGGCCTGGCCGGGCGCTCGCCCAAGGATCTGCCCGCGTGGCCGGGTTGGGAGGACGCCGCCGTCCCGCCGGAGAAGCTGGGCGCGTACCTGCGTGACTTCGACGAACTCATGGCCGGTTACAACCTTTCCGGCCTGCCCTACGGTCACTTCGGCGACGGGTGCCTGCACATCCGCATCGACTTCCCCCTCGGCGCCCCCGGCGGCACCGACGTGCTGCACGAGTTCCTCGGTGAGTCGGCGAAACTCGTGGCCCGTTACGGCGGTTCGATGTCCGGCGAGCACGGCGACGGGCGGGCCCGCAGCGAGTACCTCGCCTCGATGTACTCGCCGGAGGCACTCGGGCTGTTCGCCGGCGTCAAGGAGATCTTCGACCCGACGAACCTGCTCAACCCCGGTGTTCTCGTCGACCCCAGCCCTGCTGCGGCCGACGTCCGGATGACACACGTCGCGCCCCTGACGAGGAACCTGGCTCTTGCCTACGCCCACGACGGCGGCGACTTCGCGAAGGCCGTCCACCGGTGCACCGGTGTCGGAAAGTGTCGCGCCAGCACGCTCGGCACCACGAACGTCATGTGCCCGAGCTACGCCGCCACCGGTGACGAGAAGGACTCGACGCGCGGTCGTGCTCGTCTGCTGCAAGAGATGGTGAACGGCGGCCTCGACGGCGGTTTCGTGCGCGACGGCTGGAAGTCGAAGGAGGTGCACGACGCGCTCGACCTGTGTCTGTCGTGCAAGGGCTGCACCTCTGATTGTCCGACCGGTATCGACATGCCAGCGCTCAAGTCCGAGGTGTTGCACCAGACGTACAAGGGGCGCGTGCGGCCGCGCTCGCACTATGCGCTCGGTCAGCTGCCGCGGTGGGTTCGCCTGGGCCGTCGCGCGACGGGGCTGTTCAACCTCGCGCTGGCCACGACGCAGAAGGTGCCGGTGCTCAAGAAGGTGGCCGGCGTCGACCCGCGCCGCAGCGTTCCTGCGATGGCGCGTGAGTCGTTCCGCGACTGGTGCCGCACCCACGACGTGGGCTTCTTCGAGGACGCCGACCGCGCCGGCACGGTGAGTGAGAACGCCGTCGTCATCATGGTCGACACGTTCACCGACCACTTCTCGCCCGACGTCGGTCATGCCGCCGTGCGCGTGCTGCGTCGTGCGGGATGGGAGCCCTACATCGTCGAACGCGCGGGCTGTTGCGGGCTGACGTGGATCTCCACCGGCCAGCTCGACGGGGCCAAGAAGCAGCTTCGCGGCCTCGTGGGGGATCTCGCGCCGGTCGCGCGCCGCCACGTGCCCGTCATCGGGCTCGAGCCGTCGTGCACAGCTGTTCTTCGGGGTGATTCCGCCGAACTGCTGCCCGGTGACGAGGACGCTGCTCTCGTCGCGCGATCGACCTCGACGCTCGCGGAGTTCCTCGCCGGGGACGACGCCTGGACCGCACCCGACTTGAGCGGCACCGACGTCGTCGCCCAGCCGCACTGCCACCACCACGGCGTCATGGGTTGGTCGCCAGACGCGAAGCTGCTCAAGGACGCCGGCGCGAACCTCCAGCAGCTCGGCGGGTGCTGCGGACTCGCCGGCAACTTCGGCGTCGAACAGGGGCACTACGAGGTCTCCGTCAAGGTCGCCGAACAGCAGTTGCTCCCCGCCATGGATGCCCGTCCCGACGCCGACGTGCTGGCCGACGGGTTCTCCTGCCGCACCCAGATCGCCGACCTCACGGAGCGTCGGGGCATCCACCTGGCGCAGCTGCTCGATCGCGCCCAGAGCGAGCAGTAGGGCAGTTCGGCGCGTTCGCGCCGCGTGGCCGTGCGGCGCGTCGACGGTGAACCCACGAGCGAAGGGACAACCGATGACGCACTGCAGGGCCACCGATCAGAGGGTGCCTGCGCTCCGCAGCGACCCGGGGTGGTCGTCGTGAGACGCAGTACGTCGATTCCGGCGGTGCTGCTCGCGGCCGTCGTCAGCTTCTTCATGGCTTGGTTCGGGTTCGTCGCGATCTTCGCCACGAACAACGGGTTCGACGGCCCGTCGGCCCTCGGTTCGACGCTCACGGTCGTCACCTGCGTCGGCACGGGCGTCGTAGCGCTCGTGTGCGTGTTGCGACTGTGGACCTCGCGCGTGGGCGATCTCGGCCGCGCCTTCGCCACGATCCCGTTCGTCCTCGTCATCGTGGCGGCGATCTGGTTCCTCGTCAGTGCGTTCGGCGGTGAGCAGGGCCACGACTTCGGCCTGGCCGGCCCCGATGGCGCCTGGCTCGCACTCGTCCTCACCTGCTTCAACCTTGCCCTCGCGGGCGGTTTCGTGGCCGGCCTCGGGGCGATCGAGCGGCATGCCGACCGGCGGTCGCAGACCCTGCTGGCCCCGCACAGTGCCGTCGAGAGTGCCCCCGTGGCGCCGAGCTCCTCGGCGGTGCCTCACGCCGGCAACCCAGTGCTCCGCGGCGTCGGCCAGTTGCACGAACTGCCGACGTGGTTCGAGTGGAGCAGCGCCGTCGCGGCGGTTGTCATTGCGCTCGCCCTGGCCCTCGTCAACCCCTACGTCGCGCTGTCCACCGTCAGTGGAAGCGGGAGCGCTGGAGCGTCGGGCCAGCGGGCTGTCATCGGGCTGATCGCCACGGCCCTCCTCCTCGTCTCGGCGATCGGGTGTGTGCTCGCGGTGCGTGGACAACCCCTCAGTTTCGGTACGCGCGCCGTTGCCTTCTCCGCCTACGGCCTCGCCGCGTTCGGTATCGGCACCGGGCTGCTCACCGAGATCGTCGCTTCCATCGCGTTTCCCATCACGGGCAGCGGCGGAGGCGGTCCGGGTGACTACGGGGTGCTCGTTCCGGCGCTGCTCTCGCTCGTCCTCCCGCAGTTCGTGCGACGTGGTGCCCGCACCGACGTCACGCAGCTTCCCGTCGGCTGACACGCGACGGGCACAGCCATCGCCACAGTGGCGCAGATCGGTTGCAACCGAACGGAGCGTCCCTGCGTCCTAGGGGTTGAAGGCGGTCGGCGAACGTCGATCGAACAACTGCAGGGGGTTGGTCATGGCCATGTGGGAAGCCACGCAGGAGCACGAGACGTCGTTCACCGAGGAATTCGGGCGTGACCTGCTCGTCCTCGCCGTTGGAATGGGCGTCGCTGCGACACTCGGCGCCGTTGCCGTCTGGGTCGTCGAGCCTGTCGGCCTGCTCACCGGGTGGAACCGCAGCGCCGCACTGTGGAGCCTCGTGCCCGCGCTGGCCTTACTCGTCGCGCACTGGCAGGTGGCCAAGGCCTGGACGGGCGGTGCGCGGGTTGCCGGGTTCGATTCGCGTGCCACGATTCTCGCGGCGCTCATGCTGGCGCCCGCCGTTCTCCTCCTGAGCGGAGCCCTCGTCGCGGCTCTCGTCGGTCTCGTGGGTGGGCCGAGGCACACCAACCTCGTGGCCGACGACCTCACGACGGGCGCGCACCTCTTGCGCGCCGGGGTGGGCGTGGTGATCGGCGTCGGGGTCGCCCTCGCCGCACGTCGCCTCACGCACCGTCGCTGAGGGAACCTCCGACCTCCGCGGTCACTCGGCCAGGCTCGGTCAGAGCGTTCGGCGCTCGCAGACGAAGCGCACGCGGGTGCCGGGCCGAGCCTGAGCGAGATGGTCGACGTCCTCGTCGCGGATCACGGCGATGACGGGGTAGCCGCCCGTCGTGGGGTGGTCGGCGAGAAACACGATCGGCTGACCGTTCGCGGGTACCTGGATCGCTCCGCGCACGAGTCCTTCGCTCGCCAACTCGCCAACGCGCGACCGCTCCAGAGCTGACCCCAGCAACCTGACGCCGACTCGATCACCCTCGGCGCTCACCTCCCACGCCTTCGCCGTGAACGCGGTGCGAGCTTCGTCGGTGAACCAGTGGTCACGTGGCCCCCACACCGCGCGGAGCAACAGGTCACCGGAGCGCACGAACGCGGTGCCGGCATCGACGCCCGGTACGTCGCCTGCGGTGTCGTCGCCGAACGGCAGTTCGTCGCCGACCGTCACCGGGGCGGGCCCCAGGCCTGTCGTCGGGTCGCTCGAACGCGATCCGAGCACCGGCGCCACCGCAAAGCCACCGCGAACGGCGAGGTAGGTACGCAGGCCGTGCGTCGGCGCACCGACGGCGATGTCGTCACCCGCCCGCACGTGCACGGCCTCGCCGAAGGCGACAGGACGCCCGGCCACGTTCACTGCCGCGGGCGCTCCGGTGAGCGCGATGACGGCTTCGGTCGTCACGCTCGCGCGCAGACCCCCAAGAAGCACCTCGACGGTGGCCGCATCCTCTGCGTTGCCGACGAGGGTGTTCGCCAGTCGGTGGCTCGCTCGATCGGCCGCGCCGGAGGGACACACCCCGAGGTGGCCATACCCGGGGCGTCCGAGATCCTCGACGAGGGCCAGCGGCCCGAGCGCCTTCACGACGAGGCTCATCGGTCCTCCTCGACAAACCGCACCCGCGTGCCTGGTACGAGCAGGGCCGGCGGCGTGCGATCCGCGTTCCACAGGTCGACGTCGCTCGTTCCGATGAGCTGCCAGCCACCGGGGGAGGAGCGGGGGTAGAGGCCGGTGAAGTCGCCGGCGAGCGCAACCGAACCGGCAGGAATCCGGGTTCGAGGTGACTCGCGGCGGGGAACGGTGAGGCCGCCGTCAGAGCCGATGAGGTAACCGAACCCCGGCATGAACCCTGCGAATTCGACCGTCCAGAGCTGGCCGGTGTGGCGCGACACGACCTCGTCGGCGTCGATGCCCAGGTGCTCTGCCACCCAGTCGAGATCCTCGCCGTCGTAGCGCACCCTGAGCTCGACGACGTCGCTCGTCGCTTCGTTGCCATGAGCTTCTTCGGTCAGGTCGAGCGCCCGCACAGCCGCTGCCACTCCGGCCACGGCGTCCGGATCGGTGCAGCGCACGAGCACGGTCGTCGCTGCCGCAACCTGCTCGACGACGCCGTCGATCGACGTGCGGCGCAGAGCCGCGTCGACCCTGCGACGTTCTTGGGCATCGGTGAGGTCGATGAGGAAGGCACGCTCCCCGACCGGGCGCAGCTCGAACGTCACACGAACGCCGCGATCGCCGCGCCGGCTCCGGTGAGCGACTCCTTGACGCGTACCGCCATGTCCACGGCACCGGGCGAATCGCCGTGGACGCAGATGGACTCGGCGTCGACGCGCACCCGCGAACCGTCGATGGCTTCGACCTCGCCGGTCGTCACGAGCGAGAGCATGCGCTCGGCGACGAGGGCGGGGTCGTGGAGGACGGCGCCGGGTTCGCGCCGCGGGACGAGGGTTCCTTCGGCGGTGTAGGCGCGGTCGGCGAAGGCCTCACGCACGGCGCGGATACCGCGGGACTCGGCGAGGTCGAGCACGACGCCACCGGGCAACCCCAGGATCGCGAGCGGCTGCCGCGCGGCCGCGTTGAACCGCTCGACGGCTCGGACGACGGCCTCGGCCTGCGCTTCGTGGTGAACGATGGCGTTGTAGAGCGCCCCGTGGGGTTTCACGTAACCGACGCTCGTGCCGTGCGCGCGGGCGACGCCGTCGATGGCGGCGAGCTGGTAGAGCACCTCGGCCTCGAGGCGGGCGGGTTCGACGTCGACGAAGGTGCGCCCGAAGCCGGCGAGGTCGCGGTAGGCGACGTGCGCGCCGATCGTGACGCCCCGCTCGGCCGCTGCGCCACACGTGCGGGCGAGGACGAGGGGGTCGCCGGCGTGAAAGCCGCAGGCGACGTTCGCCGAGGAGACGACATCGAGGAGGGCCGCGTCGTCGCCCATCGTCCAGGCCCCGAAGGATTCGCCCATGTCGGCATTGAGGTCGATGGTGCGCGCGTCGGCAGACATGCAGGCAGAATCGTCGACTCGCACGGGCGCGTCAAGCGGTTCGCGGGCTCGCCGGTTCGGGCGCGCGAAGGTAGACGTAGGTGTGGTGCACCGTGAACCCAAGGCTCTTGTAGAGCGCAACGGCAGGCGTGTTTTCGGCACCGACCTGAAGGTAGAGCGAGCGCGCACCGCGGCGAGCCGCTTCGTCGGCACACCGCCCGACGAGGGCTCGCGCGAGACCGCGTCGGCGCCGCTCGGGCGTGACGGCAACCTCGAACAACCCGCCCCAACCCTGAGCGAGGGCCATGCGCCCGTGCGCCACCGTCACGCCTTCCTCGCGCACTGTGACGAAGGCCTGATTCGGCGAGCCGGTGAGGATCCGTCGTGCCACGGCGTCGTGCGAGCGGGCGCGCTCGTCGGCGAGTTGCCACCACTCGGGCGTGATGTCCGCGTCGACCTCGACGTCCAGTGACCTCGCCGAAGGCTCGGTGCCTCGGTCGCTCACCTCGGCGCTCGCCGCCGTCATGACGAGCGTCGGGGAGGTCACCTGCCACCCCAGGGCCGTGACCTCACGGACGAAGTCGTCGTCCTGCGGTCCGAAGCCCGGTGCGAGCGGTACCTGGAGCAGGGGCGGCAAGCCTCGTTCGCGGTACCAGGTGATGATGTCGTCGAGCGCCGTCACGGTTTCCCGCTCGGTGGGCCCGAGAACGAGGCACGAGTTGGCCCGCCGCGTGTAGCCCTCGCCGGCTCGCAGCAGCCAGCGCCCACGGCGTTCGACCTCGAGCGGGCGCCAGCCGTCCACCATGAGTTCCTCGAGGTCGCTCACCGTGACGGCCCGGTGTGGGCGGCCTCGCCGCCCGGGCGACGGCGGAATCTCCTTGGCGGCCACGACATCCGACACCGCGATCTCGACGTGCGGCCCGCGCCGCGGTTCGACGACGAGCGTCGAAACATCGCGACGCACGAGGGTGCCGACGACGTCGGTGAGGGTGTGCCCGGCGTCCGGCGTCCCGGCGGCAGAGGCCCTCTCGGCGTCGCTCAACCGGCGGCGCACCATGACGCGGGTGCCCTCCCGCAGCGCGGACGTGGGGTCGGGCCGATTTCCAGGCGAGTTGCTCACATTGGCATACTAGGAGTGGGACTCGGAACGTTGGTAACGTAATGTTCTGAAATGCATAACGTTCGCTTTTGCTTCCGCAGTCGAAAGCGCAACGCACGACGATCAGCGAGGAGCTATTCGTGACCTACGTCATCGCCCAGCCCTGTGTCGATGTCAAGGACAAGGCCTGCATCGAAGAGTGCCCGGTCGACTGCATCTACGAAGGTGAGCGTTCGCTCTACATTCACCCTGACGAGTGCGTCGACTGTGGTGCCTGCGAGCCGGTCTGCCCGGTCGAGGCCATCTACTACGAGGACGACACACCCGAGGAGTGGGCCGACTACTACAAGGCGAACGTCGAGTTCTTCGACGACCTCGGCTCGCCCGGTGGCGCCGCCAAGATGGGCGTCATCAAGAAGGACCACCCGATCATCGCGGAGCTGCCTCCGCAGAACGAGGAGTGAGGCGAAGCCTCTTCGTCGTTACCGACGCTCGGCCCGTCGTCCCGTGTGGGGCGGCGGGCTTCGCGTATTTCCGAGAGCGTGGTCACCCGGATGTGTGGACAGCGCGAATCCCGCGTCGCACCCGGTGAGAGGATGGACGCATGGCGCTCGATCTCCCCGATTTCCCCTGGGATTCCTTGGCTGCGGCCAAGGCGAAGGCCCAGGGGCACCCCGACGGCATCGTCGACCTCAGCGTCGGCACCCCCGTGGACCCCACGCCCCGCCTCCTCCAGGAGACGTTGGCCGAGGCTGCCGACGCGCACGGCTACCCGCAGGTCTGGGGCACGCCGCCGCTGCGCGAGGCCATCGCGGGCTGGTACGCGCGCCGGCGCAACGCAACCGGCGTCAACCCGGACGGCGTCCTGCCGACGATCGGATCGAAGGAGCTCGTCGCGTGGCTGCCGACGCTGCTCGGCCTGGGCTCCGGCGACGTCGTCGCCTTTCCCGAGGTGGCCTACCCGACGTACGACGTCGGAGCGCGCCTCGCCGGTGCAACGCCGCGTCCGATGCGCAACCTCACCGAGTTCGGCCCCGAGGTGCCGAAGCTGCTGTGGCTCAACAGCCCCGGCAACCCGACCGGGCAGGTGCTGCCCGTCGAACACCTGGCCAAGGTCGTCTCGTGGGCGCGTGAGCGGGGCGTCATCGTCGCCAGCGACGAGTGCTACGCCGAGCTCGACTGGCGCGAAGGTGCCGCCAGCCCCGGCAACCTCACGGCGCCGAGCATCCTCGACGACCGCGTGTGCGGTGGCGACCACACGGGCCTTCTCTCGGTTTACTCCCTCAGCAAGCAGTCGAACCTCGCCGGCTACCGGGCGAGCTTCGTCGCCGGGGACCCGGCGATCGTCGGACGCCTCGTCGAGGTGCGCAAGCACGCGGGCATGATCGTGCCCCGTCCGGTGCAGCGGGTTCTCGAGGTGGCCGTCGGGGACGACGAGCACGTGGCCGCGCAGAAGAGGGTTTACGCCGCGCGTCGCGCGATGCTGCGCCCCGCCCTCGAGAAGGCGGGCTGGCGCATCGATCACTCCGACGCCGGGCTGTACCTCTGGGCCACCCAGGGCCGCCCGTGTCGCGAGTCGGTCGCCGACCTCGCCGAACTCGGGATTCTCGTCGCGCCCGGCGACTTCTACGGCCGCGCCGGGGAGGCGCACGTGCGCATCGCGCTCACCGCGACCGACGAGCGCATCCAGGCCGCTGTGACGCGCCTCACAACAATTTGACAGTCCGTCAACGATTTCCGACTACGTACGAGTAGCGGATTAAAAGCAGGGGAAATTCTCGGGTAACGTCGTGCTCGCTACTCCGGTACAACCCTGCCGGTCCGCAAGGAGGAACAACCGAATGACTTCACAGGGCAACGCCACGTTCTCGGTCGACGGCAAGGAACTCGAGTTTCCGCTCGTGCCCGCGGTCGAGGGCTGCAGTGGTTACGACATCTCGTCCCTCATGAAGGAGACCGGCAACGTCGCGCTCGACGTCGGCTTCGTCAACACGGCGGCGTGCAAGTCCGCCATCACCTACATCGACGGTGACGAGGGCATCCTGCGTTACCGCGGCTACCCGATCGACGAACTGGCCGAGCACGCCACCTTCCTCGAGGTCGCCGCTCTGCTGTTCGACGGTGAACTGCCGTCCCAGGAGCGCCTTTCCACCCTCAAGGAAGCCGTGCGCGAAGCGTCCGTGCTTCCCGAGGGCCTCGAGAAGATCTTCGACGCCTTCCCCGAGGGCGCGCACCCGATGCACATCCTCTCCTCGGTCGTCCCGGCGCTCGGCACCTACTACGCCGACTCGCTGTCGATCAAGGACGAGGACGCTATCGAGAAGGCCTCGGCCGCTCTCCTCGGCGCCATCCCGACGCTCGCGGCCTACGCGTACCGCAAGTCGATCGGCGGGAGCTTCATCGCTCCCGACCCGTCGCTCGAGTACGTCGAGAACTTCATGCACATGATGTTCGGCAAGAAGGAGGACAAGGAGACGGTCGATGCACTGGCCATGCTCTTCGTCCTGCACGCCGACCACGAGCAGAACTGCTCCGCCTCGACGGTGCGCATGGTGGGCTCCTCGGAGGCCGACCTCTTCCAGTCGATCACCGCAGGCATCGGCGCACTCTCGGGTCCGCTGCACGGCGGCGCCAACTCGGCCGTCCTCGAGATGCTCGAGACAATCCAGTCGACGGGCGACACGGCAGAGTCCTTCATGGACAAGGTCAAGAACAAGGTCGACGGCGTGAAGCTCATGGGCTTCGGTCACCGCGTCTACAAGAGCTACGACCCGCGTGCGGCCATCGTCAAGAAGACGACGCACACGATCCTCGAGAAGAACGGCAAGGACGAGCAGCTCGAACTCGCCATGGGCCTCGAGGAGACCGCGCTCAAGGACGACTACTTCGTCCAGCGCAAGCTCTACCCCAACGTGGACTTCTACACCGGCCTCATCTACAAGTCGATGGGCTTCCCGACGGACATGTTCACCGTGCTGTTCGCCATCGGCCGTATGCCCGGTTGGATCGCGCAGTGGCGTGAGCAGAACCAGGACCCGGCCAAGAAGATCGGCCGACCGCGTCAGGTCTACACCGGCGCCACCGAGCGCAGCTACCCGGCCTGATCGCCGAGTTGCCGAAGCGGCCCGCCACCCCTCGAGGGGTGGCGGGCCGCTTCGCGTGGTCGTGGGTGGCCTCAGAACAGGCGGATCCAGCCGAGGACGATGAGAAGAACAGGAGCGAGAACCGCCACGAGCAGGAGCCAGGCCACGATCCGGTTGCTGCGACGCTCACCGTTGAGCTGAGAGGCGAACTGGAGGCCGGGGGCTGTCGCGGCTTGGAGGCCGTGGGTACGAACCGGGTCCGGGCGCTCGGGAATCCTCGAGTCGTGTGAGGTCGTCATGGCGCGTCCTTCCGGTGCCGGGGTTGGTGGGCTCACTATGACACGCGGTGGGGCGCTCGGACACCCCTTGCGATGCCTGCAATTTCGCTGTGAACGACGAGCGGAACGAGCCGTGGCGTCAGTTGGCGTGCAGATCGGCGTTGAGCTCGATGCCCTTGCCCGCACGCGCACGGCACTCGACGGCGCCCGTGGCAGAGTTGCGGATGAACAGCATGTTGTTGCCGCCGGAGAGTTCGACGGCCTTCTTCACGCTGCCGTCGGGCATCGTCACCTTCGTGCCTGCGGTGATGTAGAGGCCCGCCTCGACGACGCAGTCGTCACCGAGCGCGATGCCGAGGCCGGCCTCCGCGCCGAGGAGGCAGCGCTCGCCGAGCGACACGCGCTGCGTGCCGCCGCCGGAGAGAGTGCCCATGATCGATGCTCCGCCGCCGATGTCGGACCCGTTGCCGACGACGACGCCCTGGCTGATGCGCCCCTCGACCATCGAGTGCCCGAGCGTGCCGGCGTTGAAGTTGACGAAGCCCTCGTGCATGACGGTGGTGCCCTCGGCCAGGTGCGCGCCCAGGCGGGCGCGGTCGGCGTCGGCGATGCGCACGCCGCTCGGGGTGACGTAGTCGGTCATGCGGGGGAACTTGTCGATGCCGTGGACCGAGACCTGCCCGCGCTGGCGCAGCCGGGCGCGCGTCATCTCGAAGCCCTCGACCGCGCAGGGGCCGAAGTTCGTCCAGACGACGTTGGCGAGGGCGCCGAAGAGGCCGTCGAGGTTGATCGTGTTCGGCGCGACGAGGCGGTGGCTGAGCAGGTGCAGGCGCAGGTAGGCGTCCGAGGCGTCGCGCGGGGCGGCGTCGAGGTCGACGACGGTGCGCACGACACGCAGGGTCACGCCGCGGTCGGCGTCCTTGCCCTCGAGGACGAGGAGCTCCGCCGGGGCGCCGGCGTCCTCGTCGGGTTCGCCCAGCGCTGGGGCGGGGTACCACGTGTCGAGGGTGGTGTCGTCATCGGTCACGGTGGCGAGGCCGAAGCCCCAGGCGGTACGTGCGTCAGTCATGCGCCCGAGCCTAGCGACCGGCCCCCGCTGCGGGCAGGTCGTTTCGTGAGCCGAGCACTTAGGGTGGGCGCATGGCTTCTCTCGATCTCACGCAGGACGTCGTCACGCTCACCGAATCGCTGTGCAACATCGAGTCGGTCTCGTTGAACGAAGCCGCACTCGCCGACGCCATCGAGGCGGAGCTCGCGAAGCTCGATCACCTCGAGGTCGTGCGGGACGGCAACTCGCTCGTGGCACGCACGAACCTGGGCCGTGACGAGCGCATCGTTCTGGCCGGGCACATCGACACCGTGCCGCTCACGAGCGAGCCGGCGAACCTGCCCGTCAAGCGCGTGAACGGCAAGCTGTGGGGGCGCGGTACGACCGACATGAAGGGCGGGGTCGCCGTCCAGCTCAAGCTCGCGCACGACCTCGTCGCACCCAACCGCGACATCACCTTCGTGTTCTACGAGGGTGAGGAGATCGAGGACCAGTACAACGGTCTCGGGCGCATCGCGCGCACCCGTCCCGAACTGCTCGAGGGCGCGGCCTTCGCCGTCCTGCTCGAACCGACGAACGGCGGCATCGAGGGCGGCTGCAAGGGCACGCTGCGCGTCCACGTGCGCACCAAGGGCCTCGCTGCGCACTCGGCGCGCCCGTGGAAGGGTGACAACGCCATCCACAAAGCGGCCGACATCCTGAACCGCCTGCGCGAGTACGAGCCGCAGACAGTGAACGTCGACGGCCTCGACTACCACGAGGGCCTCAACGCGGTGAACATCTCCGGTGGCATCGCGGGCAACGTCATCCCGGACGCCTGCACCGTGACGGTCAACTACCGCTTCGCCCCCGACAAGAGCGCCGACGAGGCGCTCGCCTACGTCACCGCCTTCTTCGACGGCTTCGACCTCGAATGCGACGACCTCGCCGGGGGAGCGCGCCCCGGACTCGACCGCCCCGCCGCGAAGGCCTTCGTCGAGGCGCTCGATCTGCCCGTCGTGGCCAAGGAGGGGTGGACCGACGTGGCCCGTTTCTCGGCCGTCGGCGTGCCCGCGGTCAACTTCGGCCCCGGCGACCCGAACGTCGCCCACATGGACGACGAATGGTGCCCCGAGGACCAGATCGTCGACGCCCTCGAGGCGCTCACCGGCTGGCTCGCCTGAGCGATCGGGTGCGGGAGGACGCTGTGAGCGAACCCGACGGACGGTCACCACTGGCGCGTCGTCTCCTGCCGGACGGCGAGGAACCCGACCCGCGCTTCACCCTGGCCAACGAGCGCACCTTCCTCGCGTGGATGCGCACCGCGCTCGCCTTCGTCGCGGGCGGCGTGGCCGTCGAGGCCTTCACGAACGACTTCATGCCCGAGGTGTGGCGACGCGTCGTTGCTGTGCTGGTCGTCCTCACCGGCCTCGTCATCTCCGTCATGGCGGGCGCTCGATGGCTGAGCGTCGAACGCAGCATGCGAACCGGGCGGCCCCTGCCGGTGCCGTTGCTCGTTCCGCTCCTGTGCGGCACGGGCGCTGTGGCGTCGATCGTGACCGTGCTCATGATCGCGACGCTGAACCGGTGACCGACCTGCACCCGGCGAGGCGTCGTCCCGGGTCCGCCGAGCGGCAGCACGCCGATCCGGGGCTGCAGCCCGAGCGCACCACCCTCGCCTGGGGACGAACGTGCCTCGCCCTGTTCGTGGCGGGGCTCTTCCAACTGCGCTTCGTCCCTGATTACGGCGTGGCCGCGCTCGTTCTGACGAGCCTCTGCGCGGCTGCGGCGCTCGTCCTGTCCGCGACGGCACGCCTGCGTCATCGCAACGCCACCCGGCGGCTGTTGCGCGAGCGGCGCGAGCCCGCGCTCAAGAGCGTCATCGGGCTGAACGCCGTCGTCGTCGTGCTCGGCCTCGGAGAGATCGTTCTCCTCCTGCGCGGCTGAGGGGACTCCGACTCGGCGCCTGCAAATTCGTGGTTTTGCGCGGCTGGTTCGGCGTGGCTGATCTTCCAACTAAATCGTTGGAATCAAATCCAGGAGACCACCTCATGTCTCAGGTGAGCCTGCTTCTGCGGCTGCGCCGCCTCGCCCGAACCGGCGCCTACGACACCGACTCGGACTGACCCCGCACATCTCATCGCCCCAAGGGGGATGCCCCGTGGACGTCGAAGACAAGGACAAGTGGACCGCCCCTACATCCAGGACCGCAGCCTCGACGACCCCGAGGCGCAGTGGCCCGTCGAGGCCGGCCGCTACCGGCTCATCGCCGCTCGAGCGTGCTCCTGGGCCAACCGCTCGGTCATCGTGCGCCGTCTGCTCGGGCTCGAGGACGCCATCTCGCTGGCCCTTCCCGGGCCGACCCACGACGAGAACTCCTGGACCTTAGACCTCGACCCTGGCGGCGTCGACCCGGTGCTCGGCATCCCGCGTCCCAAGGACGCGTTCGAGGAGCGCCACCCCGGCTATCCGCGCGGCATCACTGTGCCGACGATCGTCGACGTGCCGAGCGGCGAGGTCGTGACGAACAACTTCCCGCAGATCACCGAGGACTTCTTCTTCCAGTGGAAGAGCCACCACCGTGAGGGTGCGCCGAACCTCTGGCCGGACGAGGTGCGCGACGAGATGGAGGAGGTCATGGAACGCGTCTTCCGCGGCCGCAACTCGGGCGTCTACCGTGTCGGTTTCGCCACGGAGCAGGGCCGCTTTGAGGCTGCGTACGCGCAGCTGTTCGAGACGATGAACTGGCTCGAGGAGCGCCTCTCCACCCGTCGCTACCTCATGGGCGAGCACATCACCGAGGCCGACGTGCGCCTCTTCACGACCCTCGCGCGTTTCGACGCCGTCTACCACGGCCACTTGAAGTGCAACCGCAACAAGCTCACCGAGATGCCGGTGCTGTGGGCGTACGCGCGGGACCTGTTCAGCACGCCCGGCTTCGGCGACACGATCAACTTCACGCAGATCAAAGAGCACTATTACGTCGTCCACACCGACATCAACCCGACGCAGATCGTGCCGGTCGGCCCCTCCCTGGAGAACTGGGCGGAGCCGCACGGGCGTGAGGAATGCGGGGGAAGCCCGTTCGGCGACGGCACAGCTCCAGGTGCTCCCAGCGCCGCCGAGCGCATCACGCCGGCCGACAACCCGCTGCAAGATGACGAGGGGCTCGTCCGTCGTCGATCTCGGAAGGACGCTCCGCCCAGCGAGAGCGTCGGCGCTCACTCATATCCGTACGGAAGGAAGAACACTCGTGCTGCCGCTCGATTCCCGCACCACCCTCGTCGTCGACGACGTCCAGAAGGGCATCCTCGCGATGCCGCCCAAGGAGGTCGCCGATCAGCTCGTCGAGGCGAACGTAACGCTCGCCGACGCCTTCCAGGCGGCGGGGCTGCCCGTCGTCTGGGTGCACGCCACCGGTCTGCCGCCGGGACGCGTCGAGCGCCCGATTCCCGAGGACGACGAACTGCCCGAGTGGTTCGCCGACCTCGATGGGCGGCTGCCTGCCCGCGAGGGTGACCTTCACATCGACAAGCCGCGCACCATCAGTGCCTTCTCCCGCACCGACCTCGCGGAGAAGCTGCGCGCCGAGGGCGTGACGCAGGTCGTGTTCACCGGCATCGCCATGGGCGCGGGCGTCGAGGCGAGCGCGCGCAGCGCGTTCGACGAGGGCTTCACCGTCACGGTCGTCTCCGACGCCGTCGTGGACGGTGACCCCGAACGTCAGCGCGCCTCGCTCGGCCACGACATCCCCTCGGTCGGTGGCCTCGCGACCGTTGCCGAGGTGGTGGCGGACCTCGGGAAGCGCTGACCACGCGAGCGAGCTCACCCGAACGACGAAGGGCGAGGTCGAACCTTTCGGCGGTTCGACCTCGCCCGTGCGCGTGTTCGACCGGCCGCGTCAGAAGCCGTGTGAGTCCACATCGCCGCGGGCGCCCGCGACGTCGCACTGACCGAGCAGGTTCTTGGCCGCCTCGATGACGTTGCGTCGGCGGGTGTCGAGGTCGACGCCGTCCGGGTCGGCGCTCATCATGTGCGCGATCTGCGGAACGGACGACCACCAGCCGGCCAACGACAGCAGGAGGAACGCGAGGACGTCGGCGTCGACGTTCGTGGCGATCTCACCGTTCTCCTGCCCGGAACGCACCGCCGAGACGCGCGCGGCGTAGTACTCGCTCCGGCGCGACTCGTCGAGGATGGTTCCGTTGTAGGTCAACCCCTCCCACAGGACGAGACGGTTGAGGTGCGGATGCTCGCGGTGATAGTCGAACAGGCCGCCGATGTAGGCGTCGATGTCGAGTCGCCCCGTGGCTGAGACGGGCACAGCCTCGGAGATCTTGCGCAGTTCCCCGTCGAGCACGACGCCGAACAGGGCCTGCTTGTTGCCGAAGTAGTGGTAGATCCGCTCCTTGTTCACGCCGGAGCGCCGGGCGACGTTGTCGATCGTCGTGCCGGCCGGACCCTTCTCGGAGAACTCGAGCAGGGCTGCTTCGAGGATGCGACTCTTCGTCTTCTCGGTGTCCCACGCCATGCTCGTGCCCTGTGCCTTCCCACCCCTGGGCGTCGCACGGTGGTGCGCCGCAACATTCTTCGCAGCAACGTAACAGTTGGACCTGCACTGCGGGTTGTGGCGAACGCGACGCGACGACGTCGCCCCACCCTGTGGCGGGGGCGCGGCACGCCGTACGTCCTCGGTGAGGGGCAGGACGTGCCCGGCCCCATCGTTTCTGAGAAGCTGTCTTCCGTGAGCGCACCAGAGCGGCAGCAAGCCGACGTCGACCTGCTCGACGACAATCCCTACACGCGGGTGACGCGCGCCGATCGGGGACTCTTCGGCTGGCGCGAGCTCGTCGCCACGCGCTGGCGAGCCATGCGCATCCAGTCGGAGTTCATCCGCGGTTTCTCGGCGCTCGCCGAACTCGGCCCGGCCATCAGCGTCTTCGGCTCCGCGCGTGTGGCCACCGACGATCCCGCCTACCAGGTCGGAGTCGACGTGGGTCGCGCCCTCGTCGAGGAGGGCTTCGCCGTCGTCACAGGTGGCGGTCCGGGTGCGATGGAGGCGGCGAACAAGGGTGCCCGGGAGGCGGGCGGTGTCTCCGTCGGGCTCGGCATCGAGCTGCCGTTCGAGACCGGCCTCAACCCGTACGTCACGACCGGCATGAACTTCCGCTACTTCTTCGTGCGCAAGACGGTCTTCGTCAAGTACACGCAGGGCGCGGTCGTGCTGCCCGGCGGCGTGGGCACGCTCGACGAGATGTTCGAGGCGCTCACCCTCGTGCAGACACAGAAGGTCAACCACTACCCCATCGTGCTCGTCGGCGCCGACTTCTGGGAGCCTCTGCGCGAGTGGATGCGCGAGACGCTCCTTTCGCGCAGCATGATCTCGGCTGCCGACGTCGAGCGTCTGCGCATCGTCGACACGGCCGACGAGGCGCTCGCCTTTATCCGTGAGGCGCACGCAGCTGCTCTGGAAGCCGACCCGGAGGACGTCGCAAAGGTTCGCGCCCAGCAGTCGAACGACCAGGAGGCCACCTCATGATGATCTTGCTCATCGTCGTGCTCGTACTCGTCATCGGTGGCGTGGTCGCCGTCGTCGTCGGGCGCGTGGGGGCCGACACCATGAGTTCGCCCACGGCGACGTCGGCATTCGACCTGCCGAAGGGCAAGCTCGGCTCGGCGGGAGTCGATGCCGTGCGCCTCGACCAGTCGCTGCGCGGCTACAACATGGCGCAGGTCGACGCCGTGCTCGACCGGCTCTTCGACGAGATCCACGACCTGGAGGCCCGGCTGGAACGGAGCGAGCACGACGAACCGCGCGGCGAGAGGGTGCCGGTGTCGCGTTTCGGTGCCGGACGCGTCGAGCCGGAGCGCGCTGACCGCGCCGCGGACGTCGTGCAGTTCCGTCGCCGCCGCGGCGAAGGCGACGATGCTGACGCATGAGCCCGACGGCATCGCGCGATGCGGTTGGGTGACGAGTGCGCCCGACTACCTGCGCTATCACGACAGCGAGTGGGGCCGACGGGTGCGCGGTGAGCGCGAGCTGTTCGAACGCCTCATGCTCGAGGCTTTCCAGTCCGGGCTGTCCTGGCTGACGATCCTTCGCAAGCGCGAGGCGTTCCGGGCGGCCTTTCGTGACTTCGACCCGGACACCGTCGCCGGCTTCGGTGACGCCGATGTCGCACGGCTCATGGGCGATGCCGCCATCGTCCGTAATCAGCGCAAGATCGATGCGACCCTGACGAACGCGCGTGCCGTCGTGCGGCTGCGTGACACGGTTGGCCTCGAACGGCTCATCGAGGAACACGCGCCCGCCGAACACTCGCGTCCCGGCGCGCCGGACGAGGTCGTGGGGTTCTCGAGCGAGTCCACCGCCCTGTCGAAAGCGCTCAAGCGTCACGGCTTCGCGCACGTGGGCCCGACGACCTGCTATTCGCTCTTCCAGGCCTGCGGGTTCGTCAACGACCACGCGGTCGGCTGTGCTGCGGGCGACGAGATCGCGGGGGAGTGAACGCCCTAGCCCTTCCGAGAGAGCCGGGGTGGTCAGGGCGTTCCTCGCCACCCCGGCTCGTCACCGTTCGGCGACGTTGCGTCATCGGCCCTCGAAGGTCGGCTTCTCCTTGGCCAGGAACGAGGTCACGGCGCGGCTGTGGTCCTCGGTGGCACCCGTCGCCATCATGCGCGGCTCCTCGAAGTCGAGCGACTCGTCGAGGGAGTGGGTCGAGGCGAACATGAGCGCTTCGCGCATCGCGGCGTAGGCCGCCGTCGGGCCTGCCGCGAGACGGGCGACGAGAGCATCAACCGTCGCGTCCAACTGGTCGTCGGCCACCACCGTGTTGACGAGGCCCAGCTCAAGGGCGCGATCGGCCTTGATGGGTGTTGCGTCGAAGAGGAGCTCGCGGGCGTGCGCAGGGCCGACGAGGCGTTGCAGGGACCAGCTCGCACCCGTGTCACAGCTCAACCCGATGCCGGCGAAGGCCGTGGTGAAAGTGGCTGATTCCACGGCGACGCGGAAGTCGGCCAGCATGGCGATCGACAGGCCGGCCCCAGCGGTGACGCCGTTGAGCCGGGCGACGACCGGCTTCGGCATCCGTGCGATCTCCCGCGCGATCGGGTTGTAGTGCTCGGCAACGGTCGACAGGGTGCTCCCGCTGCCCCCACTGGCGAGTTGTTCGGCGTGTTCGCGTAGATCCTGTCCGACGCAGAAGCCGCGCCCCTCGCCGGTGAGGACGACGACGCGCGCCGACTCGTCGGAGGCGGCTCGACGCAGCGCTTCGAGCAGTTCGACGCGCGCCTCCGTGGTGAGCGAATTCAGTGCCTTGGGGCGGTTCAGGGTGATGGTTGCGACCGAATTCGAGACGTCGTAGAGGACGGGAGCATCAGAAGTCATGCCCCCGATTCAATCGCATTCACCCCGACGAATGGTGACGCGCGCCACTCCGCGATTTCGTCTGGCCGAAAAAGCGCGTCATACTAGTAGCAACAAGCCCCGTCGCGCACGCGCGACACGGCCCGTCACACCCGGTGGGCCCGTCGGTGAGCCCTCGTGGAACACCCGGTGGACGGCGGAGCGCGATCGAGAACGGCACGCGCCCGCGCGTGCACCTGAAAGGGGTCACCCATGGCAGCCATGAAGCCTCGGACCGGCGACGGTCCGCTCGAGGTCACCAAGGAGGGTCGCAGCATCCTGCTGCGTATGCCTCTCGAGGGCGGCGGCCGTCTCGTCGTCGAAATGAACGCTGACGAGGCGAAGGCCCTCGGTGACGCGATCAAGGGCTGCGTCGGCTGACGCACGCTGATCGCGAACCACGAAGAAGGCGCTCACCCGGTGACGGGGCGAGCGCCTTCTTCGTGTGTTTCTAGCTGAGTCGTCCGCTGATCAGCGCCTGACGCACACGAGGAGGCCGTCGCCCACAGGCAGCAGCGTCGTCATGAGGTCGTCGTCCTCACGGAGCGTCTTGGCCAGCGCGCGCAGGGTCATCGTCGTCTCGTCGCGTACCGCGGGGTCTGCCACGCGGTCGTGCCACAGCATGTTGTCGAGCACGACCACGCCCCCCGGGCGTACGAGGCGCAACGCCTGTTCGACGTAGGCCGGGTACTCGTCCTTCTCCCCGTCGACGAGCACGAGGTCGTACGCGCGATCGGCCAGACGTGGCAGCACCGTGAGCGCACTACCCGAGATGATGCGGGTGCGCTGCGGGGCGTGACCCGCGCGCTGGTAGACCGCGCGGGCTGCCCGCTGGTGTTCGAGACTCACGTCGATCGTCGTGAGGACCCCGTCGCTCGGCATGCCCTCGAGCAGCCACAGCCCCGAGCAGCCGGCGCCCGTGCCCACCTCGACGACGGTGCGTGCGCCCGTCGTCGCAGCGAGCATGCGAAGGGCCGCTCCCGCGGCGGGGCTCACCGGCGTCGCGCCGAGGTGCTCGCCCTGTTGGCGCGCAGCCTCGATGTGGGCCGGTTCGTACGCGAAGTCCTCGGCATACGCCCAGCTGGCCGGTTTGAAGCTCGTCATGAGGTTGATTCTATTTGGAAGCAAGTCTCGCCCGCGAACCGTCGGAGCACATCGATCGGCTGCGGAGGGAACGAACGGGTGGCCGTTCGCGTTGAAACCGTCGAAGAGGGGCCTGGGGCGACGCTCAGGCCACGCACAGACGGCCCGGCCAGGATGAGTACAGAAACCATGCGGTGTCGACTCGTTCGACCGGGAAGGACATGAGATGAGAAGCCAGGTGCCGGACACGGTCAGCGACCCGGTTCACCCAGTCAACACGCGCTCGCGCGTCGTCGTGCCCGAACGGGCACCCGAAGGCTGGGCTCCGCCGACGTGGGAGGAGATCGTCACCGAGCACAGCCCGCGCGTCTACCGCCTGGCCTACCGCCTCACGGGCAATGTTCACGACGCCGAGGACCTCACGCACGACGTCTTCGTCCGCGTGTTCAACTCCCTGAGCTCCTACCGGCCGGGAACCTTCGAGGGCTGGCTGCACCGCATCACGACGAACCTCTTCCTCGACCGCATGCGTCGGAAGCAGCGCATCCGCTTCGACGCGCTCGCCGACGATGCCGACACGCGCCTGCCCTCCACGGCCCGAGGCCCCGAGCAGGTCGTGCTCGACGCCGAGTTCGACGATGACGTGCAGCGCGCGCTCGACGCCCTCGCGCCCGACTTCCGTGCCGCTGTCGTCCTGTGCGACATCGAGGGGCTCTCCTACGAGGAGATCGCGGCCACCCTCGGACTCAAGCTCGGCACCGTGCGCTCCCGCATCCACCGCGGGCGCGCCGCACTGCGTGAATCGCTCGCGCACCGTTCGCCTGCGGCCCGCGAGGAGCGCCGACGCGCCGGTGGTGTCGTGCGCGCAGCCACCGACGGGCTCGGAGGGCCCCGCACAGCCCTAGGGATGTCGTGACGCGCCGCTACAGGGAGGGCCACCTCGGAGAGTTCGTCGACGCCTACGTCGACGGCCAACTCGACGAGACGAGCTCCCACCTCGCCGCACGACACATCATCAGCTGCGAGGGCTGCCGCCAGAGCGTCGAAGCCGAACGTGCCATCGTCCTGCAGGTGCGCCGAGTGCCCCTCGACCCCGGACGTCACGCTCGCCTCGTCGCAGGGCTCGTTGCGCTCGACACACGTGATTCGTCGTACGACACACCTCGTGGCGAGGCCGCCGTGCATTCCCCGGCGAAGGAGGAGCGGGTCCACCTCCTCTCCCCGGACGCCCCCGCGCAGTACAACCGATCTTCCCGACGCCCGGTTCTCGGCATGGTCGCGCTCGCGGCAGCCTGCGGCGCCATCGTCATGAGCAGCGCCGCCCACCCGCGCAGCACGGCACCCGGCGCCCCCACCATGGCGTCCAACGCCCAGACCACCGACCACTTCGACGCGCCCGAGGTGCGCGGCGAAGGGCCACGATCGGTTGCCCGCAGCGCCTGGTCCGTCGTCCTGATTCAGGCGAACGACGAGCGATCAGGCAGAATGGCTCCATGATCGAGATCGACTTGGCAGGGGTGACGCGCGCGTGAACATCCCGTTCATCGACATCAACTCCGGCGAGTTCATTCTCATCGTCATCATCGCTCTCGCGCTCATCGGCCCGAAGCGCCTGCCGGAATACATCGCGAAGTTGCGCACCTTCATCCGCACCGCACGCGACATGGCCGAAGGTGCCAAGACCCAACTCAAATCCGAGATGGGCCCCGAATACCAGGACATCGACTGGCGTCAGTACGACCCGCGTCAGTACGACCCGCGCCGCATCGTTCGCGAAGCCCTCTTCGACGACCCCGACGCCGACATCGCCGCCGAAGTCGGCCTCACCGAACGCCGAGCCAACGGCTCCACCGCGGCCGGCGCCGTCGGCCCCGACCACGCTGCATCCGGCGTCGGCGCCGAAACCCCCCGTGCAGGCGTCGGCGGCGAGGACACCCAAACGATCCCCATCGCCCCGCGCTCCCACATCACCGCCGAATACCACCCCGACCGCACCACGCCGTTCGACACCGACGCGACGTAGGCGCTCCCTTGCCCTATCTTCCGGTGATCTGACCTCGCAAGCTCGGTCAGATCCCTCGGTGCGACAGGCCATCGGGGGCGAGTCGGCTCCCAGCGCGGTCCGGTTGGTCTGCGCTGCTCACCTTCTCCCCGCGGGGCCAGTGCCCTCGCAAGCTTGGTCCTGCCTCGCGGCTCAGGCACGCTGGCTTCCGGGGTCCCCTTGGTCGTCGTGGCCGGCGCGCCGGCCACGCGGCGAAGCTGCTCGACATGACGAAGCGCCTCGGCCAGACCTTTCGGTCCGGCCGAGGCGCTTCGTGTTCGCCTTACTTGCGGTTCGGGGTGAGGCCCAAGCTGCGGCCCGCCAGGCCGCGCGCACGCGTGCCGAGACCCTTCGCGATCCCGCGCAGCGCCACCGCGGCGGGGGAGTCGGGGTTGCCCACGACGACCGGCGTACCCGCGTCAGCGCCCTCACGCAGCGTCGTGTCGAGCGGAATCTGGCCCAGCAGCTCGACCTTCGCGCCGATGGCCTGCGTCAGCGAGTCGGCGACCGTCTGGCCGCCACCCGCACCGAAGATCTCCTGACGCGTGCCGTCCGGCAACTCCAGCCACGACATGTTCTCGATGACGCCGGCCACGCGCTGCTTCGTCTGCAACGCGATCGCGCCGGCGCGCTCCGCGACCTCCGCGGCAGCCTGCTGCGGCGTCGTCACGACGAGGATCTCCGCCGTCGGGATGAGCTGCGCCACCGAGATGGCGATGTCACCCGTGCCGGGCGGCAGGTCGAGCAGGAGGACGTCGAGGTCGCCCCAGAAGACGTCCGCGAGGAACTGCTGCAGCGCACGGTGCAGCATCGGGCCACGCCACACGACGGGCTGGTTACCGGGCACGAACATGCCGATGGAGATGACCTTCACGCCGTGGCTGTCCGGCGGCAGGATCATGTCGTCAACCTGCGTCGGGCGCTGCTCGACGCCGAGCATGCGCGGCACGGAGAAGCCGTAGATGTCGGCGTCCACGACACCGACCTTGAGGCCCCGCTCCGCCATCGCGGCAGCGAGGTTCGTCGTGACGGACGACTTGCCGACGCCACCCTTGCCGGAGGCGACGGCGTAGACGCGCGTCATCGAACCCGGCTGCGCGAAGGGCACCTCGCGCTCGGCCTGACCGCCACGCAGCTGCTCACGCAGGTCCTTGCGCTGCTCGTCGGTCATGACGCCGAGCGTCACGTTGACGCCCGTCACGCCCTCGACGCCCATGACGGCCTTGGTCGTGTCCTCGGTGAGCTTCGACTTCAGCGGGCAGCCCGCGATCGTCAGAAGGATCGTGACGGCGACGTGGCCGCTCTCGGAGACGTCGACCGAGTCGACCATGCCCAGTTCGGTGATGGGCTTCTTGATTTCAGGGTCTTCGACCGTCGCGAGGGCAGCGCCGATGGCATCGAGAGTGGGAGTGGACATGCCATCCATCGTACGACCCAGTAGGAAGTGCTCATGCCGGGGCGACGTGGTGTTGCACACGTCCGCCTTGCCGCCCGGAGACGGCGGGAAGGACGCTGATCAGGCGCCGCTCGAGACGTCCTTGCGCCGCGGCTTGCGCTCGTTCTTCGGCCGCTCCGCGCGACCGCCCAACTCCTCGTCGTCCTCCGGTGAGGCGAGCATGCCGCGCTCCTCCATCTCCTCCAGGAGCGAGCGCAGCTCGGAACGGACGAAGTCACGCGTCGCGGTCTCACGCATCGCGAGACGGAGCGAGGCCACCTCGCGGGTGAGGAACTCGGTGTCGGCGAGGTTGCGCTCGTCGCGTGCCCGGTCCTGTTCGAGACCGACACGGTCACGGTCGTCCTGACGGTTCTGCGCGAGCAGGATGAGCGGCGCCGCGTAGCTGGCCTGCAGCGACAGGATGAGCGTGAGCAGCGTGTAGTTGAGCGCACGAGGGTCGAACTGGGCCGATTCGGGCATGAAGGTGTTCCACGCCAGCCAGATGGCGACGAACAGCGTCATCCAGATGAGGAACGTCGCCGTGCCCATGAAGCGCGCGAACTTCTCGCTCGCGACACCGAAGTTCTCGGAGTCCATCGAGAAGCGCGGCAGCACACTCGCGCGCTTCTCCTGGGGCTGATCGAGGCGCCCCGTGCTCTCGCCGCGTTCGTCGCCGCGCATCTCGCGGCGCGCTTCCTTGAGAGCGTCGCGGCGCATCTCCTCGCGGTTGTCGCGACGTTCGTCCTTGCCGCTACGGCTCATGCGTCCACCCCCGGCAGCTTGCGGTCGTGGTGAAGGTCGTGGCGCTCCTCACGCCAGTCCTCGGGAAGGATGTGGTCGAGCACGTCGTCGACCGTGACGGCGCCGAGCAGGCGCCCGTTGTCGTCGACGACGGGCAGCGAGACGAGGTTGTACTGCGCCAGCGTGCGCGTCACCTCACCGAGAGGAGCCTCGACGTTCAGCGGGTCGATGGTCGAGTCGACGACGTTGCCGACCGACGTGTGCGGCGGCTCGCGCAGCAGACGCTGCGTGTGCACCATCCCGAGAAAGCGTCCCGTGGGCACCTCGAGCGGCGGGCGCGCGATGAAGACGGCCGACGCGAGGGCCGGGTCGAGCTCCTCACGGCGCACGACGGCGAGTGCCTCCGCGATCGTGGCTTCCGGGCCGAGGATGGCGGGCTCGGTGGTCATGAGACCACCGGCGGTGTTCTCGTCGTAGGAGAGGAGGCGTCGCAGCGGCGCGGCGTCCTCGGGCTCCATCCGCTTGAGCAGGTCCTCGGCCGTCTCGGGCGGCAGGTCGCCGAGGAGGTCGGCGGCGTCGTCCGGTTCCATGGCCTCGAGGACGTCGGCGGCACGGTCGGTGCCAAGCGCGGCGATGATCTCGACCTGGTCGTCCTCGGGGAGCTCCTCGAGGACATCGGCGAGCTTGCCGTCGTCGAGGGCCGCGGCCACCTCGGCGCGCCGCTTCGGTGTGAGGTCGTGGATGACCTCGGCGAGGTCCTCGACGCGCAGGTCGTCGTACGCCTCGAGGAGTCGCTCGGCCGACTGCTCCTGGTGCTCGCGGTGCAGACCGAAGACGTCGCGGATGTCGTGCAGGCTCGTCTTGCCCGCGCGTCGACGCGCCAGCCGGTTCATGGCCCGCGACGCGCTCGAGGCGCTGCCGGACTCACGCACGAAGACCTTCGTGATGTTCCAGTCGCGGCGCTGGTTCTGCTCCATCAACATGTCCTCGACCGTGCCGACGAACTCCTCGGCCTCGGGGTCGCGCACGGTGACCTGGCGGTCAAAGAGCTCGGCACACACGAGGGTCTCGTTGTGGCGCTGCTCGAAGCGGCGCATGTTGACGAGACCGGTGGTGATGACCTTGCCCGCGTCGATGGAGGTGACGCGCGTCAGCGGCAGGAACACGCGGCGGCGCTGGACGACCTCGACGACGAGGCCGATGACGCGCGGGCTCGGATTCTTGCCGAAGACGACGACGACGTCACGAACTCGCCCCACACGGTCTCCGAGCGGATCGAAGACGGTGAGGCCGACGAGGCGGGCGACGAAGACGCGGGTACTCACGGGCTAACCTTAGCCGCGCCGCCGTCGTCACCCGACCCGGCTTCCGGCGAGGCAGGACCGCTTTCGTTCGTCGCCTGTTCGTCGGCGCGTTGCGCGGCACGGTTCGCGCGCTCGGCGGCGGCCCGTGCGGAGCGGGTGGGCCAGGACGCCGGACGCCGGCCGTCATCGGGACGGTCACCGGGCGTCTGCTGCGCCGGGGTGGGTGTGTCGGATGTCGAGCCACTCTCCGCGGCTGGCGGCGGCAGCTTCTGTCCGCGCAGCACGACCGTGGTGAGGTCGGGAACGAGCCGCAGAACTGTGGCCTCCTCACGCCACCGAGCCACGATGTCGCCTCCGGGAGCGTTGAGACGCCCCGCCTTGAGAGCGCCCGTGGCGGCTTCCCAATCGTCGTCCTCGGGCGAGACGACGGAGGCCTCCGCGTCGAACGAGACGAGGCGAGCGCGAGACTCCTTGGCCCGAGCGACGACGCTCGTACGCCCCACGTGGACGGGGCTGTACTGCTCACCCGGGCCCGTGACGACGTACGCGACACCGTCGACGACCACGTGCCAACACGGTGCAGACCCGGCCGCGGAGGTGAGCCACAGCAACCCCGACTTCGCGAGGGCTTCGGCGACGAGACGGTCGGTGGGTGCACTCATGCACGCAGTATTTCATTGCGATTTCGTTGCAGGTGCTCGCTACACGGCTCCGGCGGCGGAGCCGCATCGGGTTTCTCTGGCATGATGGACGTTGGTTTAGATGGAACGACGTACGAGCGCTGC
Source organism: Dermacoccus abyssi (assembly GCF_003515945.1). Classification (GTDB taxonomy): domain Bacteria; phylum Actinomycetota; class Actinomycetes; order Actinomycetales; family Dermatophilaceae; genus Dermacoccus; species Dermacoccus abyssi. The sequence goes on along the minus strand of NZ_QWLM01000001.1, from coordinate 105,606 downwards.
GGGCGCGGTGTCGTCGACGGTTCGACGAACATCGACCTCTTGGGGAACCGGACGCCTCGCAGTTGCGTCATAGGTACGCGGGAGGGAAACCGCAGCGGCCGAGTGGTCGCCCGTTCCACGAGAAGGAGACGTGTCATGGAACACAACGAAATCAGCCGCCGCGGTGTCGTCGCGGGTGCTGCCGCCATGGGCGCACTGGCCGCCGTGGGTACCGGCGTGGCCACCAGCGCCTCCGCAGCCAACCCGGTTCTCAAGGCCGGTAGCCGCGGTACGTCCGTCACCGCGCTTCAGAAGCGCCTCAACTCGCTCGGCTACTGGTGTGGCACGCCCGACGGTGTCTTCGGTGCACTGACGGTGCAGGCCGTCCTCGCCATCCAGAAGGTCGCTGGTCTCGGCCGCGACGGGGTTGTGGGTGCCAAGACGTGGGGCGCCGTCAACCGCGGAACCCGCCCGGGCAGCCGTCGCGGTGGTAACCGCATGGAGGTCGACAAGCGTCGCCAGATCGTCATGGTCGTGCGCGGTGGTTCGGTGAAGTACATCTTCAACACCTCCACCGGCAACGGTGAGCTGTTCACCTACTACGGCCGCAAGATCCGCGCGACCACGCCGTCCGGCGAGTTCCGCATCAACCGTCGCGGATCGAACGGCTGGGACTACGGCGCACTCGGTGGCCTGTGGCGCCCGTTCTACTTCAACGGTGGCATCGCCTTCCACGGCTCCGCGTCCATCCCGGCCTACCCGGCCTCGCACGGTTGCTGCCGCCTGTCCGTGTCGGCGCAGAACTTCCTCATCGCGAACCGCCTGCTCTATATCGGCGAGCCGGTCAGCGTCTACTGATCGCGGACGCCCCCACGATCGACGACGGCCCGTCACCTCCTCTCGGAAGTGACGGGCCGTCGCTCGTCCGGGCAGAACGTCAGCGACTCCAGACGTCCTTGATCCAGGCCTCGACCTCGTCAGGCTCACGGGGAAGGGCCTTCGACAGGTTCTCGTTGCCGTCGGCCGTGATGAGCACGTCGTCCTCGATGCGCACACCGATGCCGCGGAAGCGCTCGGGGGCGAGCTCGTCGTCCGCCTTGAAGTACAGGCCCGGCTCGATCGTGATGATCATGCCCTCGCTGAGTTCGGCGTCCATGTACTCCTCCTTGCGCGCCAGGGCGCAGTCGTGGACGTCGAGGCCGAGGTGGTGGCTCGTACCGTGCACCATCCAGCGACGGTGGTACTGGCCGTTCTCCGGGTCGAGCGTCGCCTCGACGTCGACACCCTCGGGAAGAAGGCCCCACCCGTGCAGGCGCTCGGCGATGACGCGGATGGCCGCGGCGTGGACGTCGGAGAACTTCGCACCGGGTTTCGCGGCCGCGAAACCGGCGTTCTGAGCGTCGAGGACGGCCTGGTAGATCTCGCGCTGGGCAGGGGAGAAGGTTCCCGAGACCGGCAGCGTACGCGTCACGTCGGCGGTGAACAGCGAGTCGACCTCGACTCCGGCATCGATGAGGATGAGGTCGCCGGAGCGGATCTCGCCGGTGTTCTTGATCCAGTGCAGCGTGTTGGCGTGGTCGCCGCTCGCACAGATGGAGTCGTAGCCGACGCCATTGCCGGCGTGACGCGCGTGGAGTCCGAAGACGCCCTCGACCCAACGCTCACCGCGACCGCGGTGTACCGCTTCCGGAAGGTCGGCGACGACGGCCTCGAAGCCACGTGCCGTGGCGTCGCAGGCCTCGCGCATCTGGCCGACCTCCCACGCGTCCTTCGTCAGGCGCGCGGTGGACAGGAAGCGTGCCAGCTCGGCGTCCTTGGCCTGGACGGCCTCGGTGGCCGCCTCGTCGAGGTGGGAACGCACCTGCTCGATCTGGGCAGTGATGTCGGCGTCGGCGTCGCGCACGACGAGGACGTCGACGACGCCGGCGTCCTTCGCGACGGCGTCACCGAACTCGTCGATGTGACGGGCCGTCACGCCCAGTTCGTTCGACATGTCATCGAGTGTGGGTCGGGCACCGACCCAGAACTCTCCGTAGCGGCTGTCACCGAAGAACTCCTCGGTGTCGCGGCCTGCGAGGGGCTTGAAGAACATCTGGGCTTCGTGGCCGCCCTCGGGGCGCGGCTCGAGGACGAATACGGCGTCCGGTTCACGATCGGCGCCCAGACCCGTCACCCAGGCAAAGGCCGAGTGGGGACGGAACTGGTAGTCGCAGTCGTTGCTGCGGACCTTGAGTCCGCCTGCGGGGATGACGAGCCGTGCGTCGGGGAACTCCCGCGAGAGGGCCTCGCGACGGGCCGGCGTGAAGTCTGCGACCGCGGCGCGTGGCGTCGGTGTCGTGTCACGCGGCGCCCAACCGGAGGCGACGAACTCGCGGAACTGCGCGCCGCCGGGACGGCTTCGGTGCTCTGCTTGCTGCTGCTTCTCACTCACACCTCCCATTGTGCCCCTTCGCGCCGACACTGCGCCGGGTGGGCGGCTTGCCGACCTGGGGTGGGTATGTCGCACAATGACGGGTGGCTGATGGTGGATGCGACAAGGTGGTGAAAATGCCCGAGGGCAACATGCGTGGACGGCCCCAACGATCGACGCCGGGCGGTTCGACACGCGTGCGAGGACGAGCTCGATCGGTGCTGCGTCCGAGCGGTCCTCCGACGATGCCCATCGCGGTTCGGGGCGGGAGCGACTACGTCTCGGAGTGGCACACCCGCGCTGTCATCGACTTCTGCCTGCGTCTCGGCGAGGCCATGCTCGTAACCGGGGCCTCCGTCGCCGACACGACAGCTGCCCTGTTGCGGGTCTGCCGCGCCTACGGCCTCTCGAGCGTCCACGTCGACATCACCTACACCTCCGTGACGCTCAGCATGCACCGCGGCGTGCATCGCGACCCCATCACCGTCATGCGCATCGTCAGTTCGATGGGTACGGACTACTCGCGCCTCGAGGCGCTCCACTCCCTCGTGCGCGAGATCGGTGCCAGCGGCAGCGAGCCCGTCGACATCGAGGACAACCTCGGTGAGCTCGAACGCATCCTCGAGATGCCGCACTCATACCGTCGCGGCGTCGTGACGGCAGCGTGGGGTCTCATGGGCGCCGGTGTCGCCATGCTTCTCGGTGGTGGTCTCATGATGATCCTCATCTCCGGTGTCGCCACCGCGCTCATCGACTACGTCCAGGTGCGGTTCGCGCGGATGGGGCTGTCGACCTTCTTCGGACAGGTCATCGGGGCGACCATCGCAGCCGGCATCGCGGTGGCATTGCTCGTCATCCGCGATCACACCGGCGGCATCTGGTGGCTCGCACAAGTGCGCCCGAGCATCGTCGTGGCCTCGAGCATCGTGGTGCTGCTGGCCGGTATGTCCGTCGTCACCGCTGCGCAGGACACCCTGGACGGCTTCTACCTCACCGCCGGTGCGCGCACGTACGAGGTCATGCTGCTGACCGGCGGCGTCGTGGCCGGGGTTCTGCTCGTGCTGAGTCTCGCGCGTCGCATCGGGGTGAACCTGTACGTCATCCCCTCGGACGGGTTGGCGCAGAACGTCGTCGTCCAGATCCTCGCCGGAGCGCTGCTCGGCGGCGCCTTCGCCGTCTCGGCCTACTGCGCGCCCCGAGCGGTCCTCGTCTCGATCGTCACGGGCGGGGTCTCGTGGCTCCTCTTCGCCACGTTCAACATCCTGGGGGGCACCTCGCAGCCCGTTGCCTCCGGAATCGCGACCTTCCTCATCGGGTGTGCGGCACCGACGGTGGCGCGGCGACTGCACGTGCCGAGCATCGCAGTGACCGCCGCGAGCATTGTTCCCTTGCTCCCCGGTCTCGCGGTCTACAAGGGCATCATGTACTTCGTCACGGACAACGAGGACAACAACTGGGTCGACTCGTTCCTGCTGGCGATGCTCGTGGGGCTTGCGCTGTCGGTCGGCGTCTCCCTCGGGACGCTGCTCGGCCGTCAGATTTCCGCAGGCGCGGACTCACTCACCTCGAAGGTGTTGCGTCGCACCGTCCAGCAGACCGACTGACGCGCGTCACTTCGACGTCGACGACGCCGTGGGCTTCGTGGACGTGCTGCTCGAGGGTTTCGCCGAGCCGGTTGTCTTGTTGGACGAGGAGGGCGCCATCGAGGACGAACTCGACGAGGACGCTGTGCTCGACGAACTGGAGCTCGGCTTAGGCGGGTTGGACGTCGAGGTGGGAACGGGGGCCGGTGTCGTGCCGCTGGCGGTCGAACCCTTGTCGCCCTTCTTCGTCCACGTCAGGCCGGCGAGGAACGACGTGAGGGTGGCCTCGTCACGCTTCGCGTCGGCCTGGGCACTCGTCAGCGTGATGACGTAGAGGGCTTTGTCGTGCGCCACCATCGTGTAGGTCCGCTGCAGTTCGACGTTCTTCTCCGTCGACTTGGCCGTGAAGGCCACCGACTTCTCACCCCCGACGGTGCGCTCGGGGAGCCGCTCCACGCTCGCGCCGTCCTGGCGAGCCTGCATCATCGCCATCTGGACGGTCTTGTCGAGAGCCGGCGCGGGGGAGACCTTCGAGCGGGTGATCGCGATCGTGGGGGCGACGTTGTGAGCGACGGTGGCCGAGGAGAGGTAGGCGACGGCCTGGGCCTTCTTCGACAGGTTCCATCCGCTGGGCACCACGAAGTTGAAGACCTTGTCGGAACTCACGACGGCGCCGGGGCTCGGCGACGTCACCGGGTTCGGGTTGGGCGCAGCCGTCGTCGGCGACTGGGCACCGTTCGTGAACGTCGACGACGTCGGTGTGACGTCCTTCGGGTCGGCGCCCGAACTACAGGCCGTCAACGAGACGAGGACTGCAGCGGTGAGGGCGGCGACGACGTGGCGAGGCATGAAATCCAGCCTATCGACGTGGCTCACGCGCCCTGGGAGCGACGCGCGGCGCACCGCGCGAGCCACGGCGTGACCGGCCTGCGCCACAGCAGATAGACGGCCGAGACACCGACGACGACGGTGACGAGCCCCAGAAACGCTCCCGGGCCGAAGGAACGCACCGCGGAGAAGGCGAACGTGAAGGTGTAGACGGTGGCGAAGAGCGTCGCGAGAGGCCGTCCGCTGGTGCGACCGATGGCGCACAGCCGAGCGACCACGAGCCAGAGCGCCACGAACGTCACGCCGGTGCCTACACCGAACCAGTACGCCTGATCGGTGGCTCGCTCGAGCGCCTTGCCGTCGAGGGAGCGGTCGAACTCGTCGGCGAGGCGGGCCGTCTGGGCCCGGATACCCTCCCGATCGAGTGCCGTCGTGAGGGTCGACAACGCCTGGACGAGCGCGCCTGCAAGCATGAGCCACACCGCGTACCGCACGGGTTGGGGCATGGCCTCGCCTGTGGTCGTGTCGTCGTCGGAGCGGGAGGATTCCACGACGAGCAAGGCTAACGTGTGAGCGTGCGTATCGACCTTCACACCCACTCCACCTGTAGCGACGGCACGACGACGCCGGCTGAGGTGGTCGCAGAAGCGGCTCGCTCCGGCCTCGACGTCTTCGCCCTCACCGATCACGACACGACGCGTGGTTGGGACGAGGCAGCCGCTGCCGCCCGTGAGCACGGCATCGACCTCGTACCCGGCATCGAGGTCTCGTGCAAGCACGAGGGAATCAGCATCCATCTGCTTGCCTACCTCCCGCCCACGGACGGCGAACTGATCACCGAGCTCGAGAAGGCCCGCTCGTCGCGCCTCACGCGAGCGCAGCGCATGGTGGAGCGCTTGGGTGAGGATGTCGACATCACGTACGAGCAGGTGCTCTCCGTCGCCGGTGCCGATGCGACCATCGGGCGGCCGCACATGGCGGACGCTCTCGTCGCGAACGGCGTCGTCGCGAATCGCTCCGAAGCGTTCGAGCGCTACCTCTACAACGGCAGCCCGTACCACGTCGGCCATTACGCGCTCGATCCCGTGCGCGCCGTGGAGTTGGTGCGCGCGGGCGGTGGAGTGCCTGTCATGGCGCACCCCTTCGCCGAATCGCGCGGGCGCATTGTCGACGAGGACGTCGTGCGTGCCATGGCTGACGCCGGCCTCGTCGGCATCGAGGCGCACCACCGCGACCACGATGCCTCACAGGTCGAGCGGGCGCTCGCGATCGCCCGGGAGCGTGACCTCGTCGTCACGGGCTCCAGCGACTTCCACGGAGCCGGCAAGCCCAACCGATTGGGGGAGAACACGACTGCTCCCGACCAATACGAACGGCTGCTCGCCGGGGCTTCCGGCGGTACCGAGGTCGTGCGGGCCCGCCACTGAGCCGTGTGATCGCGTCGTGAAGTGAAGGACGAACGCCGTCGGCCCGGGAACCACGTGGTTCCCGGGCGACGGCGTTGCTCGAGTCTCGGGGCCGATCAGACGTCGTGACGCGGCGGCTGCCCCTTCGGGCGAACACGCGGACGTCGGGGCGTCTCACCGGGCACACGCGTGGCACGGCTGTCACCCGTGGCGACCTCGGTGGCGAGCGTCGAAACCCTCTCGGCGTGCTCGGACGGCACGGCGACGAGGCTGATGTCGTCACCGCCGTGCGTCTTGACGCCGCTGATGACGGCCTTCTCGATGAGGTCGCGTCCCTTCTGGGCGCGCAGCATCATCGGGTCGGAGTGCAGCTCCCGCACGAGCGCGACGCACATGAGCACCATGACGATGACGAACGGCAGCGAGCTGACGATCGTGATGTTCTGCAGGCTCGTGAGAGCGGCCGACGAATCTCCTTCGGCCAGGCCGGCGAGAAGCATGACGGCGGCCACGGCGCCGGTGGCGGCACCCCAGAAGATGACGACCCAGCGGCTCGGCTCGATGCGGCCACGCTCGCTCAGCGTGCCCATGACGATCGAGGCCGCGTCGGCGCCCGAGACGAAGAACACGGCGACGAGCACCATGACGACGACCGTGGTCACACCCGCGAGCGGGAAGTGGTCGAGGACGTCGAACAGGGCCGCGTTCGAGTCGACGGTGAAGACACCCTCGACCTTCTTCGCGATGTCGTGGGTCTCACGCTGCACGTCGATGGCCGTGCCACCGAAGATGGCGAACCACACGAGCGAGACGAGCGACGGCACGAGGAGAACGCCGGTGATGAACTGGCGGATCGTACGGCCACGCGAGATGCGCGCGATGAACATGCCGACGAACGGGGTCCAGCTGATCCACCAGGCCCAGTAGAAGACCGTCCAGCTCGCGAGCCAGTCGTGCATCGGCTGCAAGCCGGTGGCCTGGCTGCGCGACGCCATGAAGGGCAGCTGGTCCATGTAGTCGCCGAGGCCGGTCGGCAGCAGGTTGAGGATGAAGGCCGTCGGGCCGACGACGAACAGGAACACGGCGAGCACGAGGGCGAGCACCATGTTGAAGTTCGACAGGTACTGGATGCCCTTCTCGACGCCGGAGACGGCCGAGAAGATGAAGCAGATCGTCAGGATGACGATGATCGACACGAGTGCCGTGCCGCCGACCTTGTTGACCCAGCCGTTCTTCTCGAGGCCCGCGGCGATCTGCAGGGCACCGAGGCCCAGCGATGCGGCCGAACCGAACAAGGTCGCGAAGATCGCGAGACCGTCGATGACCTTGCCGACGGGTCCTTCGGCGCGGCGTCGTCCGATGAGCGGAACGAACGTCGAGCTGATGAGCTGGCTGCGCCCCTTGCGGAACGTTCCGTACGCGATGGCGACACCGACGACGGCGTAGATCGCCCACGGGTGAAGCGCCCAGTGGAACATCGTCGTCGCCATGGCGACCTGGAGGGCCTCGGGGCTCTCCGCCCCGGCACCGCTACGCGGCGGCGGGGTGACGAAGTGCGTGAGCGGCTCGGCGACCCCGTAGAACATGAGGCCGATGCCCATGCCGGCGCTGAACATCATCGCGATCCACGAGGTCGTCTTGAACTCGGGCTTCTCGTTGTCGTGACCGAGCGGAATGTTGCCGTAACGGCTCGCCGCCAGCCAGATGGCGAAGATGACGAAGCACGTGGCGAACAGGATGAACGCCCAGCCCATCGAGTCCATGACCCACCCGAGGGCGGTCGAGGAGCCCGACGACATCGTCTTGGGCGAGAGAAGACCCCACGCGACGAACGCGATGGCGAAGGTAGCCGTCACGCCGAAGATGATCTTGTCGAGAGTGCCCTTGTGGACGGCCTCGTGCTGGGGAATGGGCTCGTCGACGCCGACGAGCATTTCGTGGGACGAGTGCGCGGTCGACGAATCCGACGACGTGCCCTCGTCCGAGGTTGTGTGCTGCTGCGAAACGCTGTCAGGTTCCGCTGGTGGTGTCGTGTCGGACACGCGGAACCTCCCGTATCGGCCCCTTGCGGGCGCCTACTTTTCGTACTCGGACAACCGCTTTCCCCCGAAGGAAGGGAGACCGGTAACCGTGTGAGCCTACCGGGGGCCGTGACGCATAGCGAATGAAATCAGTTAAGCCGCCCCGTCAGACGGGTCACGTCCGAGCACGAAACGCCCCCGCCGTCGGAAGCGAGACCGAGGACGGGGGCGTGACCGACATGCGTTCAGCGCCGGAAGCGGCGGCGCAGTCCGCCGACGACGGACCGGGCGCGGTCGGAGGGTGCGGAGCCGTGCGGAATGACCTCCGACAGCGTGCTCTTCTCCCCGTCGTCCGCGGCTATCGCGGCACGTGATTCGGCGCCGATGCTGGTCTCCTTACCCCGCGCCTTCCGGTCGGCGAGGCGCCGAAGACGCTCCGTGCGCAGGGCCGCGGTGCGCCCCCGGTCGGTGCGGTACTCGAGATCGTCGGCGCTGATCGTGCCCGCCCGCAGGTCGATCTGCTCGCCCACATAGCGGAAGAGCACGGCGATCGTGGCGACGACCGGAACGGCGAGGAAGCCACCGACGACGCCGTGGCCCTCCGAGCCCGCCGCGATACCGAGCAGGACGAGCACGGGGTGCAGCGACATCGAGCGGCTCTGCAGCATCGGCTGGAGCACGTGGCCCTCGATCTGCTGCACGGCCACGATGATGCCGAGCACGATGAGCGCCGTCGTCGGACCCTGCGTCACGAGGGCGACGAGCACCGCGAGAGCACCCGCGACGAACGCACCCACGATCGGGATGAAGCCACCGAGGAAGGTGATGACACACAAGGGCAGGGCCAGGGGCACGTCGAGGATGACGAGACCGATTCCGATGAAGATCGAGTCGATGAGGGACACGATCGCCTGGGTGCGGATGAAGCCCGAGAGCGTGTGCCACGCGCGGGTGAAGACCTCGGTGAGGTGCGCGCCGGTGCGCTCACCCGTGACCAGACGCACCCACGGCAGGAATCGGTCACCGTCCTTGATGAAGAAGAAGGACAGGATGAGGCTCAGCACGAGCGTCACGAGGACACTGCCGACCGTCGTCACACCGGAGAACACTCCGGACGCGATGACGTCACCGGACTTGGTGATCTTGTCGTTGATCGTGCCGACCGCGTTGTCGATCTGTTGTTGCGGAACGTTGAACGGCGGGCCCTGGACCCACTCCTGAACCTGTGAGACACCCTGGGTCGAGCGGGTCGCGAGTTCCGGAGCCTGGTTCGCGACCGAGGGCACGATGGCGGAGATGACACCGCCGAGGATGCCGAGGGCGCCAAGGATCGAGAGGAAAGCCGCCAACGCCGGAGCACAGCCGCGTCGACGAAGCCACGCCGTCGGCGGCCACAGGACCGTGGCGATGATGAGGCCGAGGATGAGCGGCAAGATGATGACCCAGAACGGCGCGAGCGCGCGTCCGAGCAGGTAGAGCGTGACGATGACGACGCTGATACGTAGTGCCCAACGCGACATCGAGGCAAAGCCCGACGCGAGGATCTGCGAGCGATCGGCCATGGGGCCGTTCTCCGGCTCGTTCTCGTCCTGACTCTCACGGCGCGCATCGAGGTTGCGTTCGTCGAAGTTCTGGTCGCCGCTGTTGCGGCTGTCGTCCTGCTGGGGCGGAGCGTCCGCGTCGGCGTCGAGTGGCCTGGAATCGTCCGGGTTTGTAGCCGGCATCTCGTCGTCCTGGCGCTTGGTTGGCGTCATGGGTGGGCGACCTTTCGTGGCAGTGTCTTTGGGCCCACAGTAATGGGCGTGCGGTGCCGCCCGCGAGGTGGCGGAGCGGGGTGTCGCACGATGCAAAACAGGGTGCACCCCAAAGGATGCACCCTGTTTCGACCGATTAGTTCTGGTCGGCCGGCGGCGTGTTCGCGCCGCCCGAACCACCGCGCGTGCGGCGACGACGTCGGCGCGGCTGGCCGTCGCCGGAACCCTTGGAGGAGTCGGCTCCGTTGCTCTCACGGCTCTGACGGTCACCGCCACGTGGGCGATCGCCGTTCGAGCGGGAGCCGCCTCGGCCACCTTGGCCGCGGCCACCGGAACGGTTGTCGCGACCGCCACGACCACCGGAACGCTCGCTCGAGCGCTCACCGCCGGAGCGGCCCGTCTCGCCGAGGTCCTCGACGCGCTCTGCGCCGAGTCCTTCGCGGGTGCGAGCCGACTTCGGGAGCTTTCCCGTGGCGTTCGTCGGGATGTCGAGATCCGTGAAGAGGTGCTCGGAGCTCGAGTACGTCTCCTGCGGGTCCGGGATGCCGAGGTCGAGCGCCTTGTTGATGAGCGTCCACCGGTGCAGGTCATCCCAGTCGACGAGCGTGATGGCGATACCGGTGTTGCCCGCGCGGCCCGTGCGGCCGATGCGGTGGACGTAGGTCTTCTCGTCCTCGGGGCACTGGTAGTTGACGACGTGCGTGACGTTTTCGACGTCGATGCCGCGCGCGGCGACGTCGGTGGCGACGAGGACGTCGACCTTGCCCGCACGGAAGGCGCGCAGGGCCTGCTCGCGAGCGCCCTGGCCGAGGTCACCGTGCAGCGGTGCTGCCGCGAAGCCGCGCGCGTTCAGCTCGTCGGAGACCTTGGCGGCGGTGCGCTTCGTGCGGCTGAAGATGATAGTGAGGCCACGGTCCTTGGCCTGCAGGACGCGGGCGAGGAGTTCGACCTTGTCCATGGCGTGTGCGCGGTAGACGATCTGCTCGATGGCAGCCACCGTCTCGGCCTCGCTCGCGTCGTCCTGCATGGCGCGGATGTGCGTGGGCTGCGTCATGTAGCGGCGCGCCAGCGCAACCACGGCGCCGGGCATCGTCGCGGAGAAGAGCATGGTCTGGCGGGCGGCCGGCGTCATCGCGAGGATCTTCTCGACGTCAGGCAGGAAGCCGAGGTCGAGCATCTCGTCTGCCTCGTCGAGCACGAGCCCACCGACGTACGACAGGTCGAGGTGTCCGCGGGAGGCGAGGTCGATGAGGCGACCGGGCGTACCGACGACGACCTCGACGCCACGCTCGAGGGCTTCGATCTGCGGCTCGAACGCGCGGCCACCGTAGATCTGGACGATACGGATACCGCGGCGCTTGGCAGCAGCCTCGAGGTCGGAGGCGACCTGGACGGCGAGCTCACGGGTCGGCACGACGACCATGGCCTGCGGCTTGCCCTCGGGTGCCGGGACGGGGGAGTTCGACGTTTCGCCCTTCACGGTGACGCGGGCGAGGAGCGGGACGCCGAAACCGAGCGTCTTTCCGGTGCCGGTACGGGCCTGGCCGATGATGTCGTGGCCCGAAAGGGCCACGGGCAGCGTCATCGCCTGGATGGGGAAGGGGTGGACGATGCCCTTGTCGGCCAGGGCCGCCACGATGTCGGGGTGGACCCCGAAGTCGGCGAACGTCTGGGTGGCGATGGGCTCGGCGGGGGCCTCGGCCTCGATGGAGGTGATGCCGGCCGAATCGAGTTCGGCCGCGCTCGGCTGGGTCTGGGTCACGATCGTGCTTCCTGTCGGGCCCCGGGGCATGGTTGCCACGCCGGGGCGAAGGAGGGCCGATCGGAGGTCTTCTCGTTCACTGCGCTCACGCGGGGAACGACCTTGGGTGGACCTTGGGGGCGGCGGAGGGCCGACCTCGGTCGCGGCATCGTGGCCGACCGGGCACCTGCTGTCCATTTCAGTGTACTCGCCGCGCGACGAAGCAGTGGCTGCGGGCGATAGCATCGCCTTCATGAGCGACTCCGTGACGCCCGCGCCCGCCACTGCCGTCCTGCGCACCCTCGACGACCCGGACTACCGGGCCGGGGTCGTGGATCTTCTGAGCGTCATCGCCTACGGCGAGCTCTCCGGAGCCTTCGCCACCGTCGACGACGCCTCGCGTGCGCCGCGCCTCGACCACAAGCTGGCTCTCGCCCGCATGGCCCGGATGGACTTCGACCACTACGAGGAGCTCGCTGCTCGGCTGCGCGAGATCGGCGCCGAGCCCGAATCCTCGATGGAGCCTTTCACGGCCGCCATCGACGAGTGGCACCGCCGCACTCCGCCGGCCGACTGGTACGAGGGCCTCATGAAGGCCTATGCAGGCAGCGCTATCGCGAACGACTTCTACGCGGAGATCGCCCGCTACGTCGACCCCGAGACCCGCGCACTCGTCGAGCGCGCGGTCGGCGCTGACGAGCAGGATGCCTTCGTCAAGCAGGTGCTCGCCGAGGCGATCGCCGAGGATCCGCGCCTCGGCTCGCGTCTTGCGCTCTGGGGGCGCCGACTCGTCGGCGAGGCGCTCAGCCAGGCCCAGCGTGTGGCGGCGTCCCACGACGCCCTCACGGCCCTGCTCGTCGACGACGGCTCGGGCGTCGGCGCCGACCTCGCCGAACTGACGCGCATGTTCGAGCGGCTCACGACGAACCACTCCGAGCGCATGCAGGCGTTGGGGCTGACGGCCTGACGCCGTGTGGTGACGCAGACGAAGAGAAGTCCCCCGCAACCGTGTGGTTGCGGGGGATTTCTCGAATGCGAACGCGAAATCAGACGCGCGTGCCGTTCTTACGGCCCATCACGGACAGGTAGACCGTGATGAGGACCGCGGCGACGATGACGCCGAGGATCAGCGCGATCCAGTCGATGCCGTTCGTGCCCGACTTGCCGGAGATGGCCGTGTAGAGCCACGAGCCGGCAAGGGAGCCGATGGCGCCGAGCACGATCGTCATGAGGATCGAGATGTTCTGCTTGCCCGGCAGGACGAGGCGCGCGAGCGCGCCGATGATGATGCCCGCGATGATGGCGCTGATGAGCGTACCGATCATGATGATCTCCTTACAGTGCTGGCTGGGGCTGGTGTCCCCAACGCTTCTGTGCTCACTTAAGCGAACTTTCAGCCCACTTTCAACTATCCACCCGTGCGGGTGTGCTATCCCGTCGCCGTCTCGCGGGTCGTCGTGAGGCGCGTGCCGTCATCGAGTCTCGACACGGCGAGGCGCCGCCTTTCCCAGGGGAAAGCGGCGCCTCGCGCAGGGTTGGGATCACTCAGCCGCCGAAGCCGACGCGGCCCTTCTGCTCGGCTGCGATGTCGACGTAGGCGAGGGCGGTGGCCGGAACGGTGACCGAGTGCCCCTTCTCGTCGGTGAGCGTCAGCGGCGTGCCGGCGCTGAGAGCCGCGGCGACCGCCTCGCGCACGGCCTGGGACGACTCGTTGGACTCGATGACGATCTCTCGTGCGACGTTCTGAACGCCGATGCGGACCTCCATGGCCCCTCCTCGTGTGTCTCGGTGAATGGTGACGTGGTCGGCGGACGACTCGTGTACGCCGTCGACCGCCGACGGCCTGTTGAGGTCAACGCCTCAGCGCGTGATTTCATCCCCGGCGGTCTTCGGGAAACCGGTGAGGCCGCGCCAACCGAGGATGCCGACGATGCGCGCTGCCTCCTCGCGGGGGATGGGTTCATGCTGGGCGATCCAGTAGCGCGCCACGACCTGGGACATGCCGACGAGCGCGACGGCGACGAGCGTCGCCTCCGCCTCGGGCAGCCCGGTGTCCTCCCGTACGACTTGCGCGACGATGTCGGCCGTGTCGGCGAGGCTGCGTTCGACGCGCTCGGCGACAGCGGGCTCGTTCGTCAGGTCGGACTCGAAGACGAGGCGGAAGCCTGCGTCCTCACGCTCGACGAACTCGAAGAAGGCCCCGACGGCGGCGGCGACACGTTCGTTGTTGTCGGTGGTCGACTCGACGGCCTTGCGCACGAGTTCGGGGAACTCGCGGGTGTGCTGGTCGAGCAGCGCGAGGTAGAGGTCGAGCTTGCCGGGAAAGTGCTGGTAGAGCACGGGCTTGCTGACGTGCGCCCGCTCCGCGATCTCGTCCATCGCGGCGCTGTGGAACCCCGACTCGACGAACACCGACTGCGCGGCCTCCATCAACTGGGCTCGCCGGGCCGAGCGGGGCAGACGTCCGCGCTTGGTGGGGTCGTCCGTGCCGGTCATCGGGTGAACTCCTTCGTCGGCGGTCATAAGCTGGGTGTGACTTTAGCGCCCCGCCCCGCCAGAGCGGGCGGCAGCTAGCGGGAAGGAACATCTGTGGCATCGTCGCGACCACTCGACCCGGGTGAGCGCCTGCGTTACGCGCGCCACCTGACGCTGCCCGGTGTGGGCGAGACGGGGCAGCGTGCGCTGCGTGACGCACGGGTCCTCGTCGTCGGCGCCGGAGGTCTGGGGGCGCCCGTCGTCTCGTACCTAAGCGCGGCCGGGGTCGGGGTCATCGGTGTCGTCGACGACGACGTGGTGGAGCGTTCGAACCTGCAGCGGCAGGTCATCCACACCGAAGCCGGGGTGGGCGAGGCCAAGGTTTCCTCCGCGGCGCGGTTCGCGTCGCAGCTCAACAGCGGAGTGACGATCATGGAGCACCGGGTCCGCCTCGACGCCCGGACTGCGCTCGAGATTCTTCCCGAGTACGACGTCGTCGTCGACGGGAGCGACAACTTCTCGACGCGTTACGTCCTCAACGACGCGTGTGTCGCGTTGCGCCTTCCCTTGGTGTGGGCGTCGATCTCGCAGTTCTCGGGCCAGTTCGGGGTGGTTGTTCCGGGCGTCGGCCCGTGTTATCGCTGTTTGTTCCCGCACCCGCTCGCGGACGGGGAGGTGCCGGACTGCGCCGTCGGCGGCGTGCTCGGCGTGTTGCCGGGTGTCGTCGGCACGATGGAAGCGGTCGAGGTGATCAAAATCATCACCGGCGCCGGGGAGGTGGCCCGCGACGGGGTCTGGCTCTACGACGCGCTCTCGACGAGCCTGACGCGGTTGCCGCTCGCGCGTGACGCGCAGTGCGTCGTGTGCGGTGACGGGGACCAGCGTCTGTTCGAGGGGCTCGACGAAGCCGGGCGGGGGAGTGACGTCGGGGCCAGTGGGGCCGAGGTGGGCGAGGTGTGCGAAATCGATGCTGCGGAGCTGGCTGCGCTCGGTGACCCGTTCGTCGTCGATGTTCGGGAGCAGACGGAAGTGGACGCATCGCCCGTTCCCGCAGGGTGGGGTGAGGTCGTGGTCCGGCCGCTCAGCGCGTGGGAGTCGTCGACGGGCCGCGAGCTCCTCACCGCGGCACAGGGCCGTGACGTCGTGACGGTCTGTGCGGCAGGATCGCGTTCGGCCCGGGCCGCGCGGGTGCTGCTCGATGAGAGTCGCGAGCAGACGGGACCGCGGATCATGTCGCTCGCCGGTGGCCTGGCCGCGTGGCAGGAACACGCGGAGCCGACTTCTCGTGAGGTCGGATGAGCGCAGCAGGCGGGACATCTCGATCAGAACCTCGTCCGCACGAGAGGGCGCGTGAGGAACTGCGCGAGCGCGTCGTCGAGGTCGTCCACGACGTGCCCGAGGGCGCCGTGACGACCTACGGCGACATCGCCGCGGTCGTCGGAACCGGCGCCCGACAGGTCGGCCGCATCATGAGCGAGGGCGATGCGGCCTGGCCGTGGTGGCGCGTCACGAACGCCGCGGGTCGCCTTCCGGAGCACCTGCAGGCGGAGGCGCTCGCGGCCTATCGCGAGGAAGGAACACCGATCCGCGGTGATCACGCCGATCTGCGTCGCGCGCGATGGCGGCCCGGGTTCGACGAATGACGCGTCGTCGCGCGGTTGTCGGTGGCTGGTGATGGGATGACGCACATGTCGACGCCACCGCTCCAGCTCCGCTCGATGCCGCGCGCCACACCCGGCGGCGACCCCGCGGCCGCCATGCTGTTCGATGCGACACAGCAGGCGGTGCTCGACGCGGACGACCGAGTGCTGCACGTCGTGGGCGCGCCGGGTACGGGCAAGTCGACGCTCGCGGTGGAACTCGTGGCTCAGGCAGTCCGCGACGGCCTGGCCCCGGACGCCTGCGTTCTGCTCTCGCCCACGCGCACGCTCGCCGGCGAGCTGCGGGCCAGGGTGACCACGCGCGTCGGAGGTACATCGAGCGAACCGATCGCCCGAACGCCGCAGGCGCTCGCCTTCGGCATCCTGCGCGCCCGCGCCGCTCTTGAGGGGCTTCCCGCGCCGCGGCTGCTCGCCGGGCCGGAGCAGGACGTAGTGATCAAGGAGTTGCTCGCGGGACACCGCGCCGGGCTGGGCCGTGTGCCGAACTGGCCCGCCGATCTGAGCGAGGCACTGCCCACCCGCGGCCTGCGCAACGAACTGCGTGACCTGCTCATGCGTGCCGTGGAGTGGGGCCTTTCGTCGGACGAGCTGGTGGCACTGGGCCACGAGCACGGCGACCCGAGTGGTGTGCCGCGGCGAGCGTCCTCGACGAGTACGACGACGTCACGGCGCTGTCGCGCCCCGGGGCGTTCGACCCGGCGTGGATCCTCGGCGCGGCCGCCGAGGCGCTCCGCTCGAGCGACGACCTGCTCGCCCAGTACCGCTCGCAGTTCTCGCTCGTCGTCGTCGACGATGCGCAGGAGCTCACCCGCGCAGGCGTCGTCTTCCTCCGAACGCTCGTCGGGGCAACGCAACGACTCGTGCTCATCGGAGACCCGGACGTCACGGTGCAGGGCTTCCGGGGAGCCGACCCGCGCTACATGGCCGAGGTCGCCGAGGATCACGGCGCCACGCGGCGTCTCACGCTCGGCGTGGGGCATCGCGCGCCGCGCGCCCTGGCGGCCGTCCGCGAACGCGTCAGCGCCCGTATCGGTGCGGTCGACGGTGCGGCGCACCGCAGCGTCACCACGCGACCGGGCGGCCAGGTCGACGTCGCATTGCTGCGTAGCGCCTCGCAGGAGGCAGCGCACATCGCCGGTACGTTGCGCCGCTCCCACCTCGTCGACGGGGTGGCCTGGCGCGACATGGCGGTCATCGTGCGCGGCTCCGGCATGACCACGGCGCTGCGTCGGGCGCTCAATGCCGCCAAGGTTCCCGTCGCCATCCCGCCCGCCTCACTCGCGCTGCGAGACGAACCGGCGGTACGTCCTCTCCTGGCCGCCCTCGACCTCGTCACTGCGGGGGAAGAGACGGTGCCCGGTGACCTCGCGCTCGATCTGCTCACCTCCCCGCTCGGCGGTGCGGATCCGGTCGTCCTGCGGCGGCTGCGGCGTGCGCTGCGGCGCGAGGAACTGGCACTCGGTGGCGCTCGCACCTCCGACGAACTACTCGGTGCTGCGCTGTTCGAGCCCGTCCTGCTCGCGTCGCTCGGCCCGGAGGGCACCCCGGCTCGTCGGGTGGCGCGTGTCCTCGACGCCGGACGAGCCGCGTTCGCCCAATCCGGTGAGTCCGGCGACGCGGAGCACGTGCTGTGGGCCATGTGGCAGGCCAGTGGTCTCGCCGAGCCGTGGGAGGCGAACGCCCTCAGCGGTGGCGTGGCCGGCACTCGAGCCGACCGTGACCTCGACGCCGTCGTCGCGCTCTTCGGGGCAGCGGCCACGTACGCCGACCGGTTGCCCGGCGCCGCGGTACGCGACTTCCTCGACCACGTGCGCGGCCAGGACGTTCCCGGTGACCGCCTCGTCGCGGCGGCGCCGGACGACGACGCCGTCGCGCTGCTCACGCCGGCCGGCGCGGCCGGACGCGAGTGGCACACCGTCGTCGTCGCCGGGGTTCAGGAGGGCGTCTGGCCGGACCTTCGGCTGCGTGGTTCGGTCCTCGGCTCGGAGGAACTCGTCGACATCCTCGCGGGCCGTGGCCGTTCGCTGGCCGCGCGTCAGGCCGCTGTGCGGTACGACGAGACACGGCAGTTCGCCATGGCGGTCAGCCGCGCGCGCGAGAACCTCCTCGTCACAGCGGTTCGTGACGACGACGAACAGCCGAGCGTCTACCTCGACATCGTCGACCCGCTCACCACGTCGGCCGGAGCGGACGCCTTGCGCGAGTTCACCTCGGTGGCACGCCCCATGACGTTGGCGGGTGTCGTGGCGGAGGCGCGCCGGATGCTCGCCTCCACCGACGAGATCGAACGAGACGAAGCCTCCCGGCGCCTCGCCCGCCTCGCCGCAGCCGGTGTTCCGGGCGCTGACCCGAGCAGTTGGTGGGCCCTCGTCGCCCAGTCCGACGACCGACCGGTGCGCGCCCCTGAGAGCGTCGTGCGGGTGAGCCCGTCCAAGGTGGAGAGCTTCCACCGCTGTTCGCTCAACTGGCTGCTCACGACGAACGGTGCCTTCGGCCCTTCGATCGGAGCAAGCATTATCGGCACCCTCGTCCACGAGATCGCGCAGGAGTTCGCCGACACCGATCCCACCGCGATGCAGGCCGCGCTCGACGAACGCTGGCCACGTCTCGGGCTCGGCCAAACCTGGCTGGCGAGGGTCGCCAAGGAACGAACGAGTGGCATGATCGGCCGGCTCGAGGGCTATCTCGCCGACGCGAAGGCAGACGGTTGGTCCGGCGCCGGAGTCGAGCGGCCCTTCAGTGCCGTCATCGGCCGGGCCAAGATCTCCGGCATGGTCGACCGGCTGGAGAGCCACGACGGCCGCGGCCTGCGCATCATCGACTATAAGACGGGCGGGTCCAAGCCCAACGATGCCGAGGTGGTGGCGCACCCGCAGCTGGCCGCCTACCAGGCCGCGCTCGAAGCGGGAGCCTTCGGTCCGGGCGTGACGAGCGGCGGCGCCGCACTCGTTCAGCTCGGTAAAGCCGCGGGCGACAGCAGCCGAAGTCCCGCCAAGCTCCAGGTGCAACCGCCCCTCGTGGCCGACGAATCCCGCCAGGATCCGGCCGGGGACGAGGCTTCGACCGAAGCCTCCGTCGGAACGAGCGCCTGGGCGCGCGACCTCATGGAACGCACCGCCGACGGGATGGGCGCGGCTACGTTCCGCGCCGCCATCAACCCGGGATGCACGATCTGCCCGGTCAAGAGTTCCTGCCCTCTCCAGCCGGAAGGACGCACGCTGTGAGCGACATCCCCACCGAGCCCGCCACGGCTGCGTCGAACGGTCGGCGGTACGTCAGCGCGGACGAGATCGCGGACGCCTTGGGGCGCTACCGGCACACGCCCGAGCAGAAGGCCGTCATCGAGGCTCCGCTCGAGCCCCTGCTCGTCGTGGCAGGTGCGGGCTCGGGCAAGACCGACACGATGGCCTCACGCGTCGTGTGGCTCGTGGCGAACGACATCGTGCGTCCTGCGCAGATTCTCGGGCTCACCTTTACGCGCAAGGCAGCGGGTGAGCTCGCCGAGCGCATCGGGCAGCGCCTGCGCCTGCTCGAGGCGAGCGGGCTGTGGAAGCCACAGGCCGACGAGGACGGCACCGAAGGCCTCGGCGAGGCGCCCACCGTTTCCACCTATAACGCCTACGCCGGGCGCATCGTGAGCGAACACGGGCTGCGCCTCGGCATCGAACCCGACTCCCGGATGCTCTCCGAGTCGGCATCCTGGCAGTTCGCCCACGAGGTCGTGGCCTCGTGGGACGGGGACATGTCCGACATCACGGTGGGTGAAGCGAGCGTCAGCGCGGGGGTTCTCGCCACGAGCGGCGAACTCAAGGAACACCAGCGCGACGTCGACGATCTGCGCGCCTACTACGAGGGCCTGCTCGCAGGCCTCGAAACGATCCCGTACGCACCCCGCAAGCGCAGCCTGGGAGACGCTGGAAAGGCGCTGCGGATCAAGGCCAAGGGACATCTTCAACTGCTTCCGCTCGTCGAGGGTTATACGCGGCTGAAGGCCGAACGCTCGGCCCTCGACTTCTCCGACCAGATCGCCTTCGCGGCGCGATTGGCGGAGCGCTTCGAGCAGATCGGGGAGGGGGAGCGTCTGCGTTACCGCGCGGTGCTGCTCGACGAGTTCCAAGACACGAGTGCCGCGCAGATCAGTTTCCTCGCCTCGGTCTTCGCGCGCGGTGAGCAGCGTCCCGGCGTCATCGCCGTCGGTGACCCGCACCAGTCGATCTTCGGTTGGCGTGGCGCGAGTGCCACGACGCTCGCCTCGTTCCGTCAGGAGTTCGCTCTGCCGGGTGAGGACGTGACGCCGGTGGCGTCGCTGTCGACGTCGTGGCGCAACGACCAGGCCGTCCTCGATGTGGCCAACGTCGTGGCGGCGCCCCTCACCCAGGCTTCCCGTGTTCCGGTCGAGCCGCTGCGAGCGCGTCCTGACGCCGGGCCGGGCGCCGTGCAGGCGGCCCGCCTCGAGACGGATGTCGAGGAGGCGCGCTACGTCGCGCGGTGGATCGCGGAACGACGTGCCGTCGTCAATGCCGACGGGCACGAGCGAACAGCAGCCGTCCTGTGCCGCAAGCGCTCTCAGTTCGTCCCGGTTCTCGAAGCCCTCGACGCCGAGGGCATCCCGGCCGAAGCCGTCGGCCTGGGCGGCTTGTTGCAGACCCCCGAGGTCGTCGATCTCGTCTCGATGCTCTGGGTCGTCGACGATCCGGGTCGAGGTGATCACCTCATGCGGCTGCTCACCGGTCCGGCCATGCGCCTGGGCCCGGCCGACCTCGACGCCCTCGGCACGTGGGCCCGTGAAGTGCACGAGCGTCAGCGCGAGGAGGCCGCTGCAGCGCTCGCGCGTGCCGCCGAATCCGCCGGCAGCGCAGGGGAGGGCCAGTCCCCGGGCCGTTCGGAGGGCGAGGTGTCACCGGGTCTGCTCGCGCCGGTGGCGCGCCGGGAGGCAGATCTCGCCGAAGGCACCCGCGACGACATCAGCCTCGTGGAAGCCATCGGTGAACTGCCAGACGAATCGTGGCGTGGGCGGGACGACGAGCGCTTCTCGCCGGAGGCGTTGGTTCGGCTGGCGGGCTTTCATACCTCCTTGAACCGACTTCGTCTGCTCACCGGTTTGCCGCTGGCCGACTTCGTGGGTGAGGCCGAGCGAGTGCTCGGACTCGACATCGAGGTGCTCGCGCGGCCGGGGCACGATCCGTCGACGGCGCGCGCTCACCTCGACGCGTTCGCCGACGTCGCCGGTACCTTCTCGGCGCAGGCGGAGCGTCCCACGCTCGGAGGGTTCCTCGACTGGCTCGATGCTGCACGTGAGGAGGAACGTGGCCTGGAAATGCCGGCCATCGAGGTGAACCCCCGGGCCGTTCAGGTGCTCACCGTGCACGCGGCCAAGGGCCTCGAGTGGGATGTCGTCGCCGTGCCCGGCCTCGTCGAGGGTTCCTTCCCCGGGCTCGACGGGCGAACGCAGGCGGCCGGCGACGAGTGGGCCTTCTCGCAGCACAAGGTCAAGGGTTGGCTCTCGGGCCTCGCGAGCATCCCGTACGACCTGCGCGGCGACCGAGGCGGCCTTCCCGCGTTCGACTGGCGAACCGCCGCTGACTCGGACGACCTCAACGACCGTTACGGCGTCTACCGGGAGGCGGGCCAGGCTCACGAGCGTGTCGAGGAACGGCGCCTGGCGTACGTCGCGTTCACCCGCGCTCGCTCGGAGATGCTCCTCACCACTGCGCCGTGGACGAGCGGGAGCAAGTCGCCGCGGTTGGCGTCGAGCTTTCTCGAGGAGGTGATCGCCGCCGACCTCGCCGAGGTGCTGCAGTGGTCGCCGATGCCGCCCACGCTCGTCGACGGAGAACCTCCGACGAACCCCCTCGAGGAGAACGCGCACGAGGTCATCTGGCCCGTCGACGCGATGGCCGATCACCGCGCAGCCATGACGCCTGGTGCCCGCCTCGTCGAGCAGGCGCGCGAACGTCTCGCCGAGGGCGAGGACCTCGAAGCACCGGGTCAGGCCGGCCTGCCGCTCGAAGGCACCCCGGAGGACCGCGACCTCGAGGTCGAACTCCTTCTCGCAGAGCGCGCTCGTGAGCGTCGGCGTGAGGATCGTTCGGTCGTGCTTCCCTCCCACCTGTCGGCCTCGGCCGTCGTCGCGCTCGCGAGCGATCCGGCCACGTTCGCGCGGCGCCTGCGTCGACCCATGCCGAGCGAGCCGGCGGTCGCCGCGCGCCGCGGTACGGCGTTCCACGCCTGGGTCGAGCAGCACTACGGCTCGGCTGCGCTCGTCGATGTCGACGAGCTGCCCGGATTCTTCGACGAGGAACCGGCCACCGATGACGCCCTGCCGCGCCTGAAGGAGAACTTCCTCGCGAGCGAGTGGGCCGCGCGCACCCCGCTCGATCTCGAGGTCTCCGTCGAAACGGTCGTGGCGGGCTACGCCATTCGCGGTCGCATCGACGCCGTCTTCGCGCGCGCCGACGGTGGCGTCACCGTCGTGGACTGGAAGACAGGCGCCCGCCCGGACGCTGCGACGTTGCGCCAGCGCAGCCTTCAGCTCGCCACGTACGCCCTCGCGTACGCGCGCCTCAAGGGGCTCGACCCGGCCATGGTCGACGGGGCGTTCTTCTACGCCGCGAGCGGAGAGACGTACCGCCCGCTGATGCAGACCCAGCGTGAGATCGAGGAGTTGCTCGTCACCGCCACCGAGGGGTGACGGAAGCCGAGCGAACTCAGCTTCCGCGTTGTGGCAGGCGGGTCTTCGGGGTGTCGGCGTCCACGCGGGTGGCACCCGTGGAGGTGGCTCCGTCCTCGGCCGGGGCGTCGCCCTCGGCGCGCGCCACCCGCACCGGAATCTCCACGGTGAGATCGTCGTCCGGGGCGAGGTCGCCCTCGCCGACCGACTCGATGTCGGCGGGGTCGAGGGGAGCTTCGAGGTCGATCGGCTCGATGCCTGCACGGCGCGGCGGCGGAACGAGGCTCGTGTCGTCCTCCACGTCGAAAGCGAGCTCTTCGAGAGCTTCCGCGTGGTACTCGACCAGTTCCTCTTCGCCCATCGTGCGGCTCGCGAGCAGTGCGTAGGCGAGTTCCATCTCGCCCATGAGGCGGATGCGTCGTTCGAGGTAGCTGTCGGGACGGTCGGAGCGCTCGGCGGCGTACGCCTCGAATGCGGTGTCGAACGCCTGTTGCGGGGCGTGTGTCCACAGGAGGGAGAAGTCTCGGGCCGGGTCCGCCACGCCGGCGTGCTCCCACCCGGTGATCGCGCTGACCTCACCCTCGTCGACGAGAACGTCCTCACCGCGCAGCGGGCCGTGCGTCACGCACGTGGAGAAACGCCAGAGCTCGGGCGCCTCGAGAGCCTCTTCCCAGCGGGAAAGCAGCGCAGACGGTACGCGCTTGGTGTCGGCCGCGCGATCGAGATCGGCCAGCAGACGCTGGCGGTAGGTCTCGGCGTCGTAGCTCGGAAGCCCCGCCTCCTCGACAACACGCGGATCGACGTCGTGAAGCTTCGCGAGGGCGACACCCACGGCGCGCGCCGCCGCGGTGCGTCCCTGCAGGTCGTTCCACTCCAGGGCGTTACCGCGTGGCTGGGCGTAGACGGCGACCGCGGGCCCTTCCTTGGGGCGGGCCGAGCCCTCGACCCGCGGAAGGTCGAACGCAAGGCGGCGGTCGAGGAGCTGGACGAGCGCGTCCGAGGCAGCGAGTTCGGCACCCGCGGCACCCGTCAGGGCCGAGCGCACCACCCAGACACGGCCGTCCTGGCCGGTGACGTGGGCGCTCTGGTAGACCGCGCCGGCAGGCACGGCGAGACCTTCGACCTTGACGGGGCGGATGCCGGGCACGGCAGCGTCGGCGAGGGCAGCGAGAAGGACGGGGGAGCGCAACACCCCTTCACCGTATGTCGGACCCGCCGCCTACGCTGGGAGGCATGCCCGACGCCACGCCTTCTTTGCCGAATCTCCTGTTTGCGTCGTCGGAGATCGACCGTGACGCAGCGGCCCGCGCCGGGCACGGTTTCGTCCGGGGTCTGCTGCAGGACGCCTCGACGAAGGTGCTCGAGGTCTTCGGTGACCGCACGGCGCTGGACGGGCGTGCGCTCGGGTGGCGGGCGCCCTCCGCAGCCGACCTCGACTGGTACGAGAACGAGGGTGTCGTGCTCTACCTGGGGCGCGCGGGTGAGTCTGCTCGCCTCGCGCTTCTGCGCCCGGCCGACGACTCCCGCGAGGATCTGCTCACGCTCCGTCATGTGGCCCTCGACCTCGACCACGACGACCTGGCGGCCCTGACGACGGCCGTTGCGCTCTCGCACTGGCACGCCACGCACGGGCACTGCCCGCGTTGCGGTGGCGCCACGTTGCCGCGTCAGGCGGGATGGGTGCGTTATTGCCCGAACGACGAGTCGTTGCACTTCCCGCGCACGGACCCCGCCGTCATCATGGCCGTCGTCCACCCCGGTGAGGGCCGGGACGACGAGCGCATCCTGCTCGCCCGGGGGCCGCGCTGGAAGGGCCCGCACCGATCGGTGCTCGCGGGCTTCGTCGAGCCCGGCGAATCGTTCGAGGCCGCCGTCGCACGGGAGACCTTCGAGGAATCCGGCGTCGTCGTCGACGACGTGCGCTACCTCGGTAACCAGCCGTGGCCGTTCCCGGCCTCACTCATGATCGGTTTCGTCGCCACGGCTCGCACGACAGCGCTGACACCGGAGGACGGCGAGATCGAGGAGATCGGCTGGTACTCGCGCTCCGACATCGAGCGCGGCCTCGCCGAGGGCACGCTGCGGTTGCCGGGGCGCATCTCGATCGCCCGCTCCCTCATCGAGCACTGGTACGGCGCCGAGTTGCCCGACGGCGTCGAAGGGGGCGCCGCGTGAGCTCCGTCTCCCCAGGGGCGATGGATGCCGACGCCGTACTCGAAGGGCTCGACCCGGGGCAGCGCGAGGTGGCCGCGAACCCGCTCGGCCCCATGGTCGTGCTCGCGGGTGCCGGCACCGGCAAGACCCGCGCCATCACGCACCGCATCGCCTACGGCGTCCACTCCGGTGCGCTCGTCGGCCAGCGCACCCTGGCGGTCACGTTCACGGCCCGGGCGGCCGGTGAGATGCGCACGCGACTGCGCGACCTCGGCGTCCCACAGGTCGTGGCCCGCACCTTTCACTCGGCGGCCCTGAAGCAGTTGCAGTACTTCTGGCCCCAGGCCATCGGTGGAGGCGCCCCCGAGGTGATCAAGACGAAGGGCAGCATCGTCGGCGAGGCCGCCGGGCGCCTGCGCCTGCAGATGGACCGCACTGCCCTGCGTGACGTGGCCTCCGAGATCGAGTGGGCCAAGGTCTCGATGCTCACTCCGGAGACCTACCCCGTCGCCGCTCGACGAGCCGGACGTCAGCCGGCCGACCTCGACCTGACGGCCATGGCGCGGCTCCTCGACGCGTACGAGGACATGAAGTCCGCGCGCAACGTCATCGACTTCGAGGACGTGTTGCTGCTCATGACCGGCATCCTCGCCGAGCGCGAGGACATTGCCCGCACCGTGCGCGATCAGTATCGCCACTTCATCGTCGACGAGTACCAGGACGTCAACGCAGTCCAACAGCACCTGCTGTCGCTGTGGCTCGGCGAGCGCAAGGACCTGTGCGTCGTCGGCGACCCGGCCCAGACGATCTACTCGTTCACCGGCGCATCGCCCAGTCATCTGCGCACGTTCGCGTCGAAGTTCGAGGGCGCGAAGCGCGTCGAACTCGTGCGCAACTATCGCTCGACGCCGCAGATCGTGACGCTCGCCAACGAGGTGATGAAGAAGGCCGACCGCGCGTTCGGCAGCGTGACGCTCCAGGCCCAGCGCGGGTCCGGCTCGACGCCGCGCCTCGTCACCTACCCCGACGATGCGGCCGAGGCGCGCGGCGTCGTCGAGGACATCCGCGCCCTTCTCAAAGTAGGGGAGAAGCCGAGCACCATCGCCATCCTCTTCCGCACCAACGCACAGTCCGAGGCCTTCGAGACGGCACTCGCGGATGCCGGCGTGCCGTACCAGATCCGCGGGGGCGAGCGGTACTTCAACCGTGAGGAGGTCCGTCGGGGCATCCTCCTGCTGCGCGGTGCAGCGCGTAGCGACGACGGCTCCAAGCCCCTGCCCGACACCGTCGCCGACGTCCTCATGGGCGCCGGGTGGTCGCCACATCCGCCGGCTGCCGGGGCCACCCGCGAGCGGTGGGAATCGCTGCAGTCGCTCGTGGAACTGAGCAAGGACGTCGCGCGCACCGTGCCCGGGGCCCAGGTGCGTCAGTTCGTCGCCGAACTCGACCGTCGGGCCGCGGAACAACACGCGCCGAAGGTCGAGGGCATCACGCTCGCCTCCCTGCACTCGGCCAAGGGGCTGGAGTGGGATTCGGTCTTCTTCGCCGGTGCGAGCGACGGGCTGCTGCCGATCATGATGGCCACGACGCCCGAGGCGATCGAGGAGGAACGACGCCTCATGTACGTCGGCATCACGCGAGCACGCAAGAACCTGTCCCTGAGCTTCGCGCTGGCCCGTCACGAGGGCGGACGGGCCACCCGTTCGCCGTCCCGTTTCCTCGACGGCACCGGTTCGGTACTGGAAGGAGCGGCCGCTGCGCGCCGTCCGGGCGCTCGCAGCACCCGGACGAGCAAGCCGCTCAAGGCGGCGAAGTGCCGCACCTGTGGCCGCGATCTCGACACGGCCGCCGAGCGCAAGATCGGGCGCTGCTCCGAATGCCCGGCCACCTACGACGAGGGGCAGTTCGAGGCGCTCAAGACGTGGCGACGTGGCGCCGCGCAGCGCGACAAGGTGCCAGCCTTCGTCATCTTCACCGATGCGACGCTCGTCGCCATCGCCGAGACGCGTCCGACGACGCCGGCGGGGCTGCGTGCCATCTCCGGTGTGGGCACCTCGAAGGTGACGAAATACGGCGCGTCCGTGCTCGCAGTCCTCGCCGGCGCCGACCCGGAGGCAGAGGTCGAATCGCCGAGCGCGTTCGGGGAGTTCGACCCGGCCTGACGCGGATTTCGGGGCCGCGAGAAATCTCCCCGTTAATTCGGTTGCCCGCTTCTCGACGGCCCGACTACTGTGTTCTCACATCACGGCGGATGCCTCGCATTCGCGTGAGTAGGACCGAGAAAGCTCCGCTCGCCGAGCGGACCGACCAGGGAGGTGCCTCATGGACATCATCACCACGATGACGTCGTCCGCCTCCCTGCGCGCTGCCCGCGAGGCCTGCGGTACGGGTTTCACCTTCGATCTTTCGGGGTACCCGTCTGCCCTGGGCCACGCCGACGCTGAGCGCACCGGCGTCGTCGCCGCACAGAAGCTGAACATCGCTTCGGCCGGTGCGCGCGGCTACGGCAAGCGTCGTCCCCACCTTTCTCGGTTCTCCCCGCATCCGCTCGGGGGTCTGGTGTAGTCACACATCAGCCTTCGAAGCGAAGCCGCGAGATCCGAAACCCGGGTCCGCGGCTTCTTTCGTGTCGATGAGATGTCGACACGTCGAGCCGGTGGACCCGCCCGAGACACATCGCCCGATGAGCGGGCGTCATCCGTGAAGCGAGGAACACCATGACCGCATTGTTCGAAGACCTCATACCCGTGGCGGCGGCCCAGGTAGAGACTCCCTGCGCCACCGCCGACCCGGAACTGTGGTTCGCGCAGCAGCCTGCCGACGTCGAGTTCGCCAAGGCTCTGTGCAGCACCTGCCCCGTCGTGCGGGCGTGCCTGGCCGGTGCCAAGGAGCGCGAGGAACCGTGGGGCGTCTGGGGCGGTGAGCTGTTCGAACGCGGCGTCGTCGTGCCGCGCAAGCGTCCGCGCGGCCGCCCCCGCAAGAACGCGGCGTGATGCCGTCACCGGTGACCGCGGCGGTCTGCGTCCGACGGGGCTCAGGCCGCCCGGCGGCACGAGGCGGTGCACGACCAGAGGCGGTGCTCCACCTGGGGCGCCGCGATGTCGAAGGTCAGGCTCATCGAAAGGGCGTTGACGTTCGACGCCGTGAACGAGCGGACGAACAGGCCGGCGGCTCCGGCAGCGAAGGCGTGCAGCGCCGGAGCGACCGGAGTCTCCGGTCTGACCGTTGCCGCGGCGAAGGCGGGGTGGACGCAGTCGGGACACGGCCCACCGGCGCCCGCGACGGGGCCGACCGTGACGGTGCGTGAGGTGAAGGCCAGAGGAAGGACGGCCGGTCGAGGCCCGATCAACGGCCCCGGCAGATCGGGCACGTCCCCGATCGCTTCGTAGCGCCACGGCAGAGCGCCGATGAGCAGGTCGGGGGCGGGCACGGGACGCCGTCCGTCCCACTCGCCGACGGCGTCGACGAGGCCGGCCACGACGGAGACGACGGGGCGCACGAGAGCATCGGGGCCGGTGACGAGAACGCGGCACGGTCGCCGGACGGGAGCGGCGAGTGATTCGGCAAACTCGTGCCACGCGCGGACGGCCGCGTCCGGTGCGCGCCTCGAGCGCTCGGGGTCCTCGGGCACGAGGTGGCGCAGGGCTCGCCGTTCGGCGACGTGCGGGGTGGGGGTCGTGCCGCTGGGCTGGGACATGCTCGCTCCTCGTGCCTGGCCACCGTCTCCTGGGCGTGGCTTGGTCGACTCAGCGTGCCTCGCGTGTCGGGAAGCGAGTCCGCCGTTGTCCACAGCCGTCGCGGTTGTGGACAGGAGCCGGAGCGTTGTCAGCACTCTCCACTAGCGTTCACGTCATGACCAGCTCGAGCGATCGGCGCCCCACCCACCTCACGATCGACGACCAGCCCGTGGAGATTCGCCGTAGCAGCCGCCGTAAGCGCACCATTCAGGCGCGCTTCGAGGACGGTGTCGTCGTCGTGTTGGCGCCTGCTTCGATGTCGGCGCGGGAGGAGCGGCGCGCCGTCGAGGATCTCGTCCGGCGAGTGACGCGCAAGAACCGCTCGGCGCGCAACGACGACGCCCTCATGGAGCGTGCGACACAGCTCAGCCGCACGTACGTTCCCGGCGCGCCGGTCCCCTCGTCGGTGCGGTGGGTCTCGAACATGACGAGCCGCTGGGCCTCCTGCTCACCCGCCGACGGTTCGATTCGCCTGTCCGACGCCATCGTGGGTATGCCCGCCTACGTCGTCGACGCCGTGCTCCTGCACGAGGTGGCGCACCTCGTGGAACGCGGTCACGGCGTGGCGTTCCAGACCATCGTTCGCGCCGACCCGAAACACGATGTGGCGCAGGCGTATCTCGCGGGGGCGTCGTTCGGAGCACGCCGCACCGCCGATGCGCTGCCTCAGCACGGCCTTGACGACGACAACAGTGAGCGAGCCGCGACCGATGCCCACGCGACGTCGTCGCCCGGTGACGACGCGCCCTCGGTCGTGCGCTGACCACTTCCTCGCGGGTCTCAGAGCTCGTCCGGGGCATCTCGGGTCGTGGGCAGCGGCGACCAAACCGTCCGGCTTCACCCTCGTGGGTCGCGGTTTTCCGGCACGCTGGGGGCACGTACCCGACGAGAGGAATTGCTAGGCATGCGTACACGGTTCACCGAGCTTCTGGGCATCGAGCACCCGGTGGTTCAGGGCGGCATGATGTTCGTCGGACGGGCGCCCCTCGCAGCTGCGGTCTCCGAGGCCGGTGGCCTCGGCATCATCACCGCCCTCACCCAGCCGACGCCGGCCGAGCTCGTCCGGGAGATCGAGGCCGCGCGTGAACTCACGGACAGGCCGTTCGGCGTCAACCTCACGATCCTGCCGAGCATCAACCCGCCGCCGTACGAGGAGTACCTCGACGCGATCATCGAATCCGGTGT
The DNA here is from genome assembly GCF_003515945.1 of Dermacoccus abyssi. Taxonomy (GTDB): domain Bacteria; phylum Actinomycetota; class Actinomycetes; order Actinomycetales; family Dermatophilaceae; genus Dermacoccus; species Dermacoccus abyssi. The sequence continues at coordinate 76,002 of NZ_QWLM01000001.1, read as the reverse complement.
GACGATCCTCGAGACGGCCGGCGCCAACCCCGAGCCGTTCATGCCCAAGCTGAAGGACGCCGGCATCCGCGTCGTGCACAAGTGCACGAGCGTGCGGCACGCGCTCAAGGCGGAGCGCATCGGTGTCGACGCGGTGAGCATCGACGGCTTCGAGTGTGCGGGCCACCCCGGCGAGGACGACGTGACGGGGCTCGTGCTCGTACCCGCCACCGCCGACGCGCTCAGCATTCCGTTCATCGCCTCGGGCGGTTTCGCCGACGGACGCGGGCTCGCGGCGGCGCTCTCCCTCGGCGCGCACGGCGTCAACATGGGCACCCGGTTCATGTGCACGACCGAGTCGCCCATCGCCGACGGCGTGAAGAAGGCGATCGTCGACGCCACGGAGCGCGACACCGAACTCATCTTCCGCCCGCTGCGCAACACGGCCCGTGTGGCGAGCAACAGCATCAGTCGCGAGGTCGTCCAGATCCTCGAGGACGGAGGCAAATTCGCCGACGTTCGCGATCTCGTTGCCGGTTCGCGCGGCAAGAGGGTCTACGAGGACGGCGACCTCGAGGCCGGTATCTGGACGGCGGGCATGGTGCAGGGCCTCATCCACGACATCGTCCCCGCCGGCGAGATCGTGACGCGTACGGTCGCCGAGGCGGAGAACATCCTGCGCCGGCTCACGGCGACCTTCTCTCTCGATGCCGAGGCGCACAGCTGACGCCCCGAACGCATCAGCCCGCCACCTCCGCGTGAGGTGGCGGGCTGAGCTTCGTGTCGGCGAATCAGGTTCGGGCGGAGAGGTTCTCGCGTGCCAGGTGGATCGCTTCGACGAGGGATTCCTCCGTACCCTCGGGCAACGCGTAGACCGGCCACCACCGCACGTCGTCCGACTCGTCACTCATGACGAGGTCGCCGCTCCGGGCGATCGCGGCGTAGCGCAGGTCGAGGTGTTCACGGCACCAGTCGAAGACGGGCGGCAACGCGTGCGTGTCGACCTGGACGAGGTCGGTACTCACGAGGAGATCCCCGAGACCTGACTCCTCACGCCCCTCGCGGGCCGCCGCGTCGCGGACGCTCGCGTCGCCTGCTTCGAGGTGCCCGCCGAACTGGAACCACCGCTTCGCCTTGCCGTGCAGCGTCAACGCCACGTGTTCGAGCGACGCGTCGAGTACGACGAGTGACGCCGTGAAGTGCGTTCGCACGCCGTGGCGCCACATGCACTGCGGCTCGGCCTCGAGGACGTCGAGCATCCGCGCTCGCGTCGCCTCCAAGGCGTCAGTCGGCGCCTGCCACGCCGTGAGCGCAGCGCGGGCGTCGTCGCGCAGGGGCGCGAACGCCTCCGGCATGGGCTCTGCCTGGTGGGCGGGGCTCACTTCTCGGAGTCGGACGGACCCGAAGGCGCGTCGTCTCCGTCGTCGTCCTTGTCTTCGTCGGGGTCGCCGGCCTTCGCGTCGCCGGAGTCCGGCGTTTCGGAGGTCGCGCCGGCGGTGGACGCGCCAGGAGCGTCATCGGCGCGGTCGGCGTCCCACTCGGCGCGCCCCTGCGTGAGCAGCGCTTCGAGTTCGTCGTCCATGGCGTCACGCTCGGGCTCGGCCACCTCGACGCCGGTGCGCTTGGCGATGTAGTTCTCCGGGTCGGCGATGTCGTCCGCGGTCGGGATGAAGTCGGGGTGACCCCACGCCTCGTCACGCGTGGCCGCGTCGGACGCCTCGGCGAGCTTGCGCCACAGGTCGGCGGCCTCGCGCATCTGGCGCGGACGCAGTTCGAGCCCGACGAGTGAGCTGAACGTCTTCTCGGCCGGGCCGGCCGACGCGCGACGGCGGCGCACCGCCTCGGAGAGGGCCGCGGCGTTGGGCAGGTGGCCGCGCACGGCCTCGTCGGTGACGACGTCGACCCAGCCCTCGACGAGCGCGAGCAGCGTCTCGAGGTGGGCGAGGGCGCGCTTCTGCTCCGGCGACGGCTCAGGGGAGAACAGGTTGCCGGCGAGGGCCTCCTGCATCGCCTCGGCGTCGGAGGGGTCGATGTCGCGCACCTTCTCCTCGATGGCCTCGGTGTCGATGCGGATGTCGCCGGCGTAGCTCTGCACGGCTGCGATGAGAGCGGCGCCCAACCACGGCACACGCTCGTAGAGGCGGACGCGGGCTGCTTCGCGCACGGCGAGGTAGAGGTGCACCTCACCGGCGTCGACCCCGAGGCCGTCGGCGAACGACGCGACGTTGCCGGGCAGGATCGTCACGGCGTTCGGCGTGACGAGCGGCAGACCCACCTCGGTGCCGGTGACTGATTCCCCGGCCAGAGCGCCGATGGCCTGGCCGACCTGCATGCCGAACATCGAACTGCTCATCTGCTTGAGCATCGGCGTCATCTGCGACGACAGGCTCGAGATGTCGAAGCCCGCGGGCAGCATGCCCTCGGGGATGCCGAGCTGGGAGAGGTCGCCGGCGTCCATCTGACCGAGCTGTTTCATCATCGCGTCGGAGACGGCGTTGCCGACGCCGGTGGCCACGGGCTCGACGACCTTGCGCCACGTGGGCATCGTCGCTTCGATCCACTCGCTGCGTGACAGTGCGCGGGGACGGGCGCTCGGCGCGGCAAAGTCTGTGACGGCGTCGAGCCATAGGTTGGCGACCTGCGCCACCTGGGCGACATCGCTCTGCGTCGAGGCGGGGACGCTCGGGTCACCTTCGGCGGCGACGACGCGGCGGGCCACGTCACCGGCCATGCGCTCGTTGAAGGCCGAGCCGGTGTCCCCGCTCATCATGGCCTGGAGCTGGGCCTGCATCATGCCGAGCTGAGCCGGGTCGATGTTGCCCAGACCCATCTGACGCAGGGCGTCGACCATGCCGGCGTCGGGGGTGCCGCCCATGAGATTGCGCAGCATGTCCTCGAGACCGTCACCGTTGTTCCGGTTCTCGTCGCGGTCGTCGTCGTCGCGGCCCCCGTAGGGGTTCATCGGGTTGGGAACGTCGGGCATGGAAACCTCCGCACTGGGCGTCGTCGCTTTGCGACCGACACTACCGCTCGCACCAACTCGAACTCCTCGGCGTTCTTGCAGCCGCGGGTGAGAGGATGAGCGCCGGTCGGCACCTCGCCCCGTACAACATCGAAAGGTCGCTATGAGTTCCCGCGCCTCCTTCGTCACGATCAGCCGGGCCCACTCGTGATGGCCCTGCAGCGTCGAACGAAGATCGTCCTCTGCGTCTTCCTGCTGCTCGTGGCTGCCCTCATCGCCTCCGTCGCGATCAAGGTGCCGTACGTCATCCTGCGTCCCGGGCCGGCTCCAGACACGCTCGGTTCGCTCGACGGCAAGCGCATCCTCCAGGTCAGCGGCACGAAGACCTATCCGACGACGGGTTCGCTGCGCTTCACGACGGTCTCGATGTACGGAGGCCCGGGCAACCGTCCGAGCGCCCTCGAGTACGCCTTTGCGCTCACCGACTCGCACGCGGAGATCTACAAGGAGTCCGATCTCTTCGCTCCGGAGACGACGAGGGAGCAGGTCGAGCAGCAAAACGCCGCGGAGATGACGGGTTCGCAGAGTGCCGCCGAGGTGGTCGCGGCCCGCAAGGCCGGATTCACCGTGCCGGAGACGATCGAGATCGCCGCCGTCTCCGAGAAGGCCGCCGCGAAGAAGCTCCTGCGTACCAAGGACGTCATCACGAGCGTCAACGGCGTGGCGGTGAAGGATTCGCCGACCCTGCAGCGGGAGATGAAGAAGGTGAAGCCGGGGGAGAAGGTGAAGCTCGGCATCACTCGCGCCGGCAAGCCGATGACGCTCGAGGTGCCGACACAGGAGGTCGACGGGCGTGCCGTCATGGGAGTGGCCCTCAACCCCAAGGCCTCCCTGCCCTTCACGGTGAAGCTCGCCGTCGGCGACGTGGGCGGCCCCAGCGCGGGCCTCATGTTCACGCTCGCGATCTACGACACGGTGACGCCGGGCCCGCTCACCGGTGGCAAGCACATCGCCGGTACCGGCACGATGAATTCCGTCGGCGAGGTCGGGCCGATCGGCGGGGTCAAGGAAAAGGTCGTCGGGGCTCGTGAAGAGGGTGCTACGGCGTTCCTCGCACCGGCCGACAACTGCGCCGAACTCAAGGGCAATGTGCCGGACGGGCTGAGCGTCTACCGCGTGGCGACGATCGACGAGGCCGTCAAGGCCGTCGAAGGCATCGCGAAGAACGACACGAAGGGCCTCGCCCGCTGCGGTTGAGGCGCCGAGAGGTCGTCAGCCTGCGAGAGTGGCCTTCAGCGCATCGACGAGACCGGGGGCGATGTTCGTTCCGATGGCAACCTTGTCGTCGCTGTCCTCGGCCTTGCGCCGTACGAGGGTGATGATCTCGCCGCCACGCAGTGCAGCGACGAGGAGGCGGACGTCCTCGCGCTCCGCGTGAGAGGCGAGACGCTCCGTCGTGGAGCCTCGTGTGCCGAAGGTGTCGGTCTGCGCGCTCGGCGGCACGATGATGCGCTCCACCGCGAGTGCCACGCCTTCGACGTCATCGGGCCACGCCGTGTGGCCGAGGGCCTTCTCGAGGTCGTCGCCGACGATGGCGTCCTCCTGCTCGATGGCGGAGTACTCGTGGGGATCAATGTCCCCGAGCACGGCTGCGAGCGCGGGCTGGGCGCGCAACAGTTCGCCGTTGCGGGCGAGTGCGAAGAGCCGGGGCGCCTGGCCCCACCCTTCGGAGGCGACATGCACCTCGGTCTCGAGCGCACAGCGGGTCAGGGGTGACAGGACGGGCTTGACGGCACTCATGGATCCCATCGTAGGCGGCCCGGGGACCCCGCCCGCACGCGTGAGGTGGGCCACGGGTTAGGTTGAGGCAGAACGCTGGAACGAGTCTGCGCGCTGAGCGCGAACGAACGCGCGCTGCGCGGGTGAAGGGGTGGGGCCGGTGCCTGCAGATCGGGTGCCCGAAGGCGGCGAGCAGCAGGTTGCTCTCGACCCCCGTTCGGTCAAGCGTGCGAGGCGCCTCGGGCTCGTCGTCGGTGGGCTCATCGCAGCGATCTTCCTCGTTCGGCTCGTCGCCGGCGCGTGGACGCAGTGGGCCTGGTTCGACTCCGTCGGCTTCGTCGGCGTGCTGCGAACCCAGTGGATCACCCAGGGCGTGCTGTTCGTCATCGGGGCGCTCCTCACCGGCGGCGCGGTCTGGACGTCCCTCGCCGTGGCGCACCGGGCACGGCCCGTCATCGTGCCGGAATCCGACGATGAGCTCGTCATGGAGCGCTACCGCGGCGCCTTCGAGCCGATCCGTCGCCGAGTGTGGATGGCCGTCCCGGCGCTCGTCGGCTTCTTCGGTGGCGCGACAGCGGCCTCGCAGTGGAAGCTCGCCCTCCTGTGGTTGAACCGTGTTCCGTTCGGCACGAAGGACGCCCACTTCAACAAGGACATCGGCTTCTTCGTCTTCACCGTGCCGTGGCTGAGCTTTCTCGTCGGCTTCCTCACGATGGTGCTCATGCTCGCCCTCCTGGCGGCGCTGCTCGCGCACTACCTCTACGGCGGCCTCAACTTCCGCGGTGCCGGGGGAGGCGCTCATTCCCGCAGCCCCCGTACGTCGGCCGCGGCTCGCGTGCACCTGTGCGTCCTCGCGGCTGCGCTCCTGCTCGTGCGCGCCGGTTCCTTCTGGCTGTCGCGCTACGAGAGCACGACGGCTGCGGGATCGCGCATCACCGGCGTCACGTACACGGTCGATCACGCGATCATTCCGACGCGCGGCGTCCTCGCCCTCGCGGCGCTGTGCTGCGCGGCCATGTTCATCGCGACCATCGTGACGGGCACCTGGCGCGTACCGCTCGTCGGCGTCGCCATGATGACGGCGGTGGCGGTGCTCGTCGGTCAGGTGTATCCGGCGTTCGTCCAGCGCTTCCAGGTCAAGCCCTCGGAGGCGAGCAAGGAGACCCCGTACATCAAGGACGCGATGGCGGCCACGATGAGGGCCTACGGGCTCGGCGACATCGATCGGCGCAGCTACAGCGCGACGACCGACGCATCCGGTGGGCAGCTGCGTGGTGACACCGCGACGATGCGCGGTATCCGCCTGCTCGACCCCACCGTCGTCGGCGCCACGTTCCAGCAGCTGCAGGGGCGCGTGAACTACTACCGCTTCCCGGCCAGCCTCGACGTCGACCGCTACACGACGAACGGCGAGAAGCGCGACACCGTCGTTGCGGTACGCGGCCTCAACCTCGCTGGTGTGCCCGCCTCGCAGCGCAACTGGGTCAACGACCACACCGTGTACACGCACGGCTACGGCGTCGTTGCGGCCGACGGCGGAAAGCTCACGTCCGAGGGTGCGCCCGTCTTCGTCGAGAAGGACATGCCGACGAGCGGGGTGCTCGGCAAGTACGAACCGCGTATCTACTTCGGCGAGGACATGCCCGGCTTCTCCATCGTCGGCGGCCAGGGCGCTCGCGAACTCGACCACCCCGACGCCTCCGGTGAGCAGAAGCGCACGCGCTACGCCGGCAAGGGCGGCGTGGCGCTGTCGAACCCGATGAGCCGTCTCGCGTACGCCGTGACGTACGGCGACAAAAACATCCTGTTGTCCGACGCGGTGAGCGACGGCAGCCGCATCATCGACAACCGCGACCCGTCCGAGCGCGTCAAGGCCGTGGCGCCGTGGCTCACCACGGACGGCGACGTCTACCCGAGCGTCGTCGACGGGCGCGTGCAGTGGATCGTCGACGGGTACACGACGAGCGACAACTACCCGGGCGCGGCGAAGTCGAACCTTTCCGGTGCGACCTCGGACTCGACGACGGCGACCTCGCGCAACGTCCGTGCGCTGCGTGACGGCCAGGTCAACTACATCCGCAACTCGGTCAAGGCCACGGTCGACGCCTACAGCGGCGAGGTGAAGCTCTACGCGTGGGAGCCGAACGACCCGATGCTCAAGGCTTGGACGAAGGCGTTCGGCGGTTCGGTGAAGCCGATGTCGCAGATGAGCGCCGACCTCGTCTCTCACGTTCGTTACCCCTCGGACCTGTTCAAGGTGCAGCGAACGGTGCTCGAGACCTACCACCAGAACGATGCGGGTGAGTTCTTCAACGCGAGTGACCAGTGGCAGGTGCCGGACGACCCGACGGCCGGTGAGAACGCCAAGGGCCAGCCCCAGCCGCCGTACTACCTCACGCTCGCGATGCCGGGGCAGAAGGCGCCGAGTTACTCGCTCACGTCCACGTACATTCCGGTCGGTTCGCGACAGAACCTCACCGGCTACCTGTCGGTCGACTCCGACGCAGGCTCCGAGGCGGGCAAGAAGGCCTCGAGCTACGGGCGGGTGCGTCTGCTCGAGATGCCCGGTTCGACCTCGGTCACGGGCCCGGCGCAGTTCCAGAACGATCTCGACTCGACGACGCGCACCTCGGCCGACGGCAGCGTGCCCCTCACGCAGTTCCTCAGCCAGGCGCGACAGTCCGGTTCGACGGTGGCGCGCGGCAACCTACTCACGCTGCCCGTCGGGGGAGGCTTCCTCTACGTCGAGCCCATCTACATCCAGGCCCGTGGTGCAACGTCCTACCCGCTGCAGCGTGCGGTCGTCGTCGGGTTCGGCAACAAGCTCGCATGGGCGCCGACCCTCGAGGCGGCGCTCGACGATCTGTTCGCAGGAGACTCCGGAGCGGACGGGGCGCCGCAGCCGTCCCAGGACGACGCGAATTCGGCCAAGGACTCGGAGAAGGACTCCGGGAAGGATTCGACGACGAAGCCGTCGACCTCGTCCAACGCAACGCTCGACAAGGCCCTGAAGGATCTGCAGAAGGCGTACGACGACGGGCAGGCCGCCATGAAGAAGGGCGACTGGAAGGCCTACGGCGAGGCGCAGCAGCGTCTGCAGAAGGCTCTCGATTCGGCCACGTCGGCCGCGCCGTCGGGCTCGGTCACGGCGAAGTGAGGCGCGTCGGTGGCGGCGTGAGGCACCTCACGCCGCCACCGATTTGCGTATTCCGTTCACCTGCTCTTAAGGTTGAGGCATACCGACGCGGGGTGGAGCAGCTCGGTAGCTCGCCGGGCTCATAACCCGGAGGTCGCAGGTTCAAATCCTGTCCCCGCTACTGCGGTCCAACGTCGGACCACGGAAGGCCCGGAATCTCGAACGAGGTTCCGGGCCTTTTGCGTGCTCACGCAACAAGTTGGTCACAATGTCAGCTGGGTGTCCTCTCCGGGCCGAGCGCGTGGGAGGATTCGTCTTGCGACGTCGTCGCGCCTTCTTCTGCGCTTTCCCCGGAGTCTTCATGCCCTCTTCCGTCCTGCGTACGTGTCTGCGTCGCACCGCCGTCACGTCGGCGTTCTTCCCCGCACTCGTTCTCGGCGGGCTCGCCATCGCCCCCAGTGCAGCGGCCGCCGATGTCACGCCCCCGGTCGTGCTGACGGCCGACGACGCGGCGAAGGTGGCTCCGGCAACGACGGGCCAGCAGGAGGCTGCGGAGGAGACCGACGCGGCGAGGGCGACGCGAGCCCCTCAGACTGTGCCCGCAGCAACCGTCCCGTCCGCGGGCCCGGCCGCCGCCACAACGCTCGAGCGGTCCGCGACGGTGACACCTGCGCCGAAGCCCGCAGCCACGATGCCGGTCAAGACGCCCGCGGGAGAGTCCACGTCGAAGCCCTCCGGCGCCGTGCCGGAGAAGGTCTTCGGCATGAAGGCGCCGAAGAACCCTGAGGATGCGACGAACGACGACGAGATCCTCGCCTGGACGATCAAGAACGCCTCGGTGGCCGAGCGTCACCAGATCGCGGAGGAAATGGGTATCCGCTATCCGGCGGCGGTCGAGATTCTCGGCTCCGTGTGCGACAAGGGTCAGGGCTACATCGGCGTCTGGGCGATCAACCTTGCGGCGACCGAAGCGCGTTGGAACGTCACCCTCGACGGTCGCGGGTACGCCGGCGCCCGGGTGCTGCCGCAGAGCCACGACTACGGAGCCATCGGTGTGCCGAACGGCCGCCACGCGGTCGCCTTCGTCAACCCGGCCACGGGTGCCGTCGGCGCCCGCACCTCGACGTCGCTGCGCTGCGGCGTCGTGGCCCCGAAGCCCGCCACCAAGCCCGTCTCGAAGCCGATGGCGCCGAAGGCCCCGGTCGCCACGCCGCGTGCAGTCGCCCCGCGCCCCGCGTCGCCTGTGGTGGCCCGTCCTGCTGCCGTGCCGGCAGCAGCGCCGCAGGCTCAGGCCCCTGCGGCCGTCGGACCGACTGTGCAGACCGACTACGAGGCGCCGGCGCACACGGCGGCGAGTTCTCGCGCGAGCCTGACGGGCCTGGCCGTTGCGGGGGTGCTCGCCGCAGGTGCGGTTCTCCTACGCCGGCGGTTCATGCACTGATCGCTCAGCCCTTCGACGTCCGTTCCTCGCTCCGGCGAGGAGCGGACGTCGTCTTTTCGTCTCCTCGAGGCTCCAGGGGCGTTCTCGGAGCGAACATGCAGTCGGGCCGCAGCCTGCCTGCCTAGGCTGAGCGGGTGAGCACTCCTGTAAAGCGCGGCAGCGTCCGCGTCGACGTGTGGCTGTGGTCCGTGCGCGTCTACAAGACACGCTCGGCCGCGACGAGCGGCTGCAAGGCCGGTCACGTGAGAATCAACGGTGTGAGCGCGAAACCCGCCACGAACGTCTCCGTCGGTGACGAGGTGCGCGTTCGTCAGCACGGCTTCGATCGGATCCTCGGGGTCGTGGACCTCATCAGCAAGCGCGTCGGCGCCCCCGTCGCGGCACGCTGCTACGACGACCGCACCCCGGAGCGCCCCCGCGAGGTCATCCCGCAGGTGCCCGTACGCGACCGCGGTGCAGGGCGTCCGACGAAGAAGGACCGTCGGGAGATGGACCGACTGCGACAGGTCTTCGGCGGATGAGCGAGTCCGGCCCCGCTGATTTCACGGCGTCGGCTCCGCGGCAGAGTGTCGGTCCGAGCGGTCGTGGAGTTCCGCCGTTGCGGCGTACCGCCGGCCGGTTCGTGGCGGCCGCTTCGCTCGGGGTGGCGTTGCTCGCTTCCCTCATGTGGGTTGATGTTCTCGCCGGGAACGTCGTGCCGGTCCTTCAGGCCCTCACGCCGGTGTGGATCATCGCCGCGTTCGGTTGCCTCGCCCTCACGCTCGTTGTGCGAACACGAGCGAGCTTCGTCGCGCTGGTGCCGCTCGTGGTGAGCACACTCGCTGCTGCCGTCGCCCTGAGCAGTCACCCGGACGTGCCAGGCGAGGTCGCAGCCAGGGCCGGCGATCACCATCTTCGTGTGCTCTCCCTCAACAGCGAACTGGGAGAAGCGGAATCGGCCTCCGTCATGGAGGCGGTTCGCGAGACGAATCCGGACGTCGTCGTCTTCGTCGAGATGACGACGGCGCGTCTGCGCTCCCTCGACGAGGCAGGCCTCGCCCAGCGCTTTCCGCACCGCTCACGCGGCATGATCGACGACGGCTCACGCGGGACCGTGATCCTGTCGAGGTTCCCGACCGAGACGCTGGACGCCGACACCGAGCTCGGCCCGTGGGATCTCCAGTCGCCTGTGGTACGCGTGCGCGCACCGGGCGCACAGATCGTCGTCAAGGGCGTTCACACCTACCCGCCGCTTCGCGACGGTGTCGCGCAGTGGCGTCCCCAGCTACGGGCGGAGGGGGAGTGGCAGCGTGAGCGGACAGCCGAGCACGTCGTCATGGCGGGGGACTTCAACGCCTCGAGAGCCCACCCCGCGTTCCGGCAGTTGTCCCGCGGGATGGTGGACGCCTATCCGCACGTCCACGGTGCTTGGCGCCCCACATGGCCGATGGGCGGCTCGATCCCGGCCTTCAGCCAGATCGACCACATCCTGACCCGCGGCTTCGTGCCGGAGCAGGCGGGCATCGTCACCGTCGAGGGCACGGACCACGCGGGTGTCTGGAGCGACCTGCGCTACTGACGCGCCCGCGCAGCCGTCACATGCTCTTGCGGCGGCGCGTGCTCACGAGGGCCACGAGGAAGGCCACGACGAACTGCACGATGAGGATGGCAGCGCCGAGAGCCCACTTGCTGCTGTCGCGCAGCCAGAACGGATCCCACTCACGCTCGCGCCCGGGGATGGTGAGGCTCTGGTGCACGTCGCGGTCTGTGCGCCGAGCGCGAGACCCCAGCGGCTCGGGAAGATACTGCCCATGGCGCGCATGGCCGCCGAGTTGAGGTCGAACAGTCCGCCGGAGAACACCAGGGCGCCCATGATGACGATGACGAGCATCGGCATGACCTGCTCGTTCGTCTTCGCGAAGCTCGAGAGCGCGAGGCCGATACCGACAGCCGCGAGACCGGTGAGGAACGCGATGAGGTAGGTCTCGAGAATCGGGCTGCCGAGGGTGACCGCTGCGTCCGGAGCACCCTTGCCGAGGATGACGAGGGCCACCATGACGCCGCACTGCACGGCGATGAGCAGACCGTACGTGACGGCCTTGCTCCCGATGTAGGCGAACGGGGAGAGGCCGACAGCCTTCTCCCGAAGGAAGATCGGTCGCTCGGCGACGAGTTCTCGGATCGTCGCGGCGAGGCCCATGAACACCGAACCCATGACGATGAGCGTCATGATCTGACTCGATTCGGGGGTCAGCGTGACCTTGCTCGGATCACCCCCTGCGGCAGCGACTTCCTTCTCGAAGAAGACGGTGTGCAGCCCGTGGCTGCCCGGCACGAGCATGGCGAGGCCCGCCAGCGCGATGGGCAGCAGGAGCATGAATCCGACAAAGCCCCGGTCGGCCGCAATGACGCGGAACTGACGGCGGATGAGCGTCGACAGCTGGCGTCCGATCGTCTGCTGGCGCGGAGCCTTGTCCTCGGTCGTCGATGCCGGTGAGCGAGGTGCACTGAGCGGCGCGGAGACGTGGCTGTCCATGAGCGCAGAGCGGCGGAACGTGTCCTGCGAGCGCTCCGGGTCGTCGGTCACGGTGTTGAACACGTCGGCGTGGTCAGACGCGGAGAAGAACGGCAGCATCTCCTCGGGCGGGCCGAAAAAGGCCACCTTGCCGCCCGGAGCGAGCATGAGCACGCGGTCACACACGCCGAGGCTCGCCACGTTGTGGGTGATGACGACGACGGTGCGGCCGCCGTCGGCGAGGCCGCGCAGGGTGAGCATGACACGCTTGTCGAGGCCCGGGTCGAGGCCCGAGGTCGGCTCGTCGAGGAAGAGCAGCGACGGGCGGGTGAGCAGCTCCAGAGCAACCGAGGTGCGCTTGCGCTGACCACCGGACAGGCGCGCCACCTGGGTGTCGGCGTGCGCCGTGAGGCCGAGTTCGTCGATGACCTCCTCGACGCGCTCCTCTCGCGGCTCCTTGTCGAGGTCGTCCGGGAACCGGAGCTCGGCGGCGTAGCGCAGGGCCTGGCGGACCGTCAGCTCCGGGTGGACGACGTCGTCCTGGGGCACGACACCGATGCGGTGGCGCAGATCCTCGTAGTTGTCGTAGAGGTCACGGCCGTCGTAGTAGACCTCGCCCTCGGTGGCCTTCTGCGCACCGATGAGGGCCTTGAGCAGAGTCGACTTTCCGGCGCCGGAAGGGCCGATGACGGCGACGAGACTCGAACCTTCGAGGCCGAAGCTGACATCGTCGAGCAGCTTCTTGCCGTCGGGCAGGACGAACGAGAGGTGGTTGGCGACGAAGCTGACGTCACCTTCGTCCTCACTCGCGACGAGTCGGCCCTGCCTGAGCGTGAAGCGTGTGCGGCCGACGGCGAGCAGGTCGTCCTCGCGCAGGGTTCCGCGGTGAATGCGAGCACCGTTGATGTAGGTGCCGTTGCGGCTGCCGAGATCCTCGACGGCGAACGAGTCGCCCTGGGGGACGAGACGTACGTGCTGGCGGCTCGCGAGCAGGTCCTTGATGACGATCTCGTTCTCGAGACCGCGGCCGATGGTGATGGTGCCGGTCGGCGCGTTCATGGCCTGTGGAGCCGCACCCTGGACGGTCATGCGGCCGGTCGGCTGCGGTTCGACCTGCCCACTCCAGCTCTGGAAGACGTCGCCCGTTGCGCGGCGCTGTTCGGGGGCCCGTGGCGGGCGGGGGAGACGGATGGGCCCGGTCGTCGTGACGCCGGAACCGTCCTGGTTGGCCGGAGCAGCGGCCCTGGGGAGCGGGCCGCTCGCCGCCGTGGGGCCACCCGTGTGCGTGGCCTGAGTGTCACCGGAGGAGGTCTTGGCGCGCGGCATGGGTGCGGAAACGGGACCGGTGCCGGCGTGCTCGGTGGCGCTCGTGTTCGAGCCCGTGCGTTCTGCGGGGGCCGCCGAGATTCCGACCCGGAACGGGACGCCGCGTTCACCGCCGAGGCGAACACTCTCGCCGCCACGGAGTGCGACATATCCGCGCACCCGGTGTCCGCCGACCCACGTGCCGTTCGAGCTGTCGAGGTCGCGAAGCTGCCACGAGCCGTTCTCATGACGGATCTCTGCGTGACGGCGGGATACGTCGGCGTTCGCGAGGGGCACGTCCGCGGCCCGATCACGCCCCAACGTCAACCTCTGACCTGGGGACAGCCGGATGCGGCGCCCCTCCACCTCGATGTGCAGCTCCTGCTGAGCGTCGTTCACGCTCGTCCTTCCCCTTTGGTACGTGCTCGAACGAAGCTGACCACCGGCGTGCACGCCCGCCGGCGGTCGCGTGGCGATCAGACCGAGACGAGCCAGCCGTCGCGCACCTCGAACGTCGAGGCGCCGATGCCGATGCGGTCGCCCTCGTGCAGGTGCGTCTGTTCGACGCGGCGGCCGTTGACGAAGGTGCCGTTGCGCGAGCCGAGGTCGCGCAGGAGGAGGCCTTCCTCGTCGGCGGTGATGACGACGTGACGACGCGAGACGAGCATGTCGTCGAGGACGATGCTGTTACTGCGGCTGCGTCCGATCGTCAGGGAGTCGTCCGGCAGGTCGTCGTTCTGACCGATGACCTGCGGCGGGTTCGACTCGTACTCCTGCGGCGTGGCGGCCGAGCTGGCCGAGCTGTCGGCGCCGGTCTGGCCGAGGTTCGGCGCCGAGGCGTAGCTGGCGGGCGCCGCGCTCGCGGACGAGGATCCCTCGTTCCGCTCGGGCCGGGAGCCGCCGGTGTCGCCACCGTCACGCGGCTGCTGGGGCGGTGCGCTCTCGTAGGAGCGAGCAGAGTCGGCCTGGGGCGGTGCGCTCTCGTAGCGCGACTCGTTCCCGTACGCACCGTGTGAGGCGGAATCCGACGAGGGGTCGCTCGCGCGTGGCGCGTGGTCACTGCGATCCGGGGCGTCGAAGCGCGATGCGCCTGATGCACCCGACCAGCCGTATCCGGCGTTGTCGGGGTGGGAGCTCGAGATCTCCTCGGCGGTGGAACCGCTGCCCGCCGCACCGGCCCAGCCGGGGGCGGATGCGGACTGCGCATCGGACGGGAAGGAGCGCGAGGCTCCGGCGTCCGAACCCGCATTCGGCTCGAAGCCCCACGGGTTACCGAGGGGCGCCGATGCTTCTTCGCCGTGCCCGGCCTCGTCGCGGCGGGGCTCGCGTGCGCCCTCCTGCCCACCCTGCTGGTTCGGGTGAGACGCCTCGGACGAATAACCCCAGTTGCCCTGGGCGCCGAGGCCGGGCGCCGCCTCGCTCTGCGGGGGCGTCGGTTCGGGGGCCTTCGCTGCGGGGGCGTCGGGGCTCGGGCCCTGCCACGCCGGTTCGGCGCCGCCGGGCTGCGGGGCGCTCCACTGGATGGCGTGGGGCTGCCTCTGGTTGTGCTCGCCGTTCATCGCACACTCCGTCGTCTCGTGTCGCGTGGCGCGACCGAATCGTCTGACTCGTCCTGGCCTCGTGCGTACGGGTCGAATCTCGTCCCGGCACACCTGTTTCAGGCCTACCCTACCGGCCGGTGCGCCCCACGACTCGCCGCGCGGGTGAGTAAGCTTGGCGGCAGTGCGTGCTCGGGCCAGGCGAGACGCGCCGCGAGAGATGTGCGAGGAATTCATGGAGATTGAGAAGAAGTCCACGGGACGCCACCGCGTCGTCATCGTCGGCTCCGGCTTCGGCGGCCTCTTCGCCGCGACGAAGTTCAAGGACGAGGACGTCGACGTCGTGCTCGTCTCGTCGACGACGCACCACCTCTTCCAGCCGTTGCTCTACCAGGTCGCCACCGGCATCCTCAGCGAGGGTGTCATCGCCCCGAGCACGCGTGAGGTGCTCAAGAAGCAGAAGAACGTCGAGATCTTCATCGGCACGGTCACGGACATCGACGTCGATGCCAAGCGCGTCACGGCCGAACTGCTCGACTCCACTCAGGTCTACGACTACGACTCGCTCATCGTCGCCGCGGGCGCCGGCCAGTCGTACTTCGGCAACGACCACTTCGCCGAGTTCGCGCCGGGCATGAAGAGCATCGACGACGCACTCGAGCTTCGCGGACGCATCTTCGGCGCCTTCGAGACGGCCGAGCTCGCAGCGGCCGCCGGCCAGTGGGACGACGTGCGCTCGTTGCTGACGTTCGTCGTCGTCGGTGCCGGTCCGACGGGTGTCGAGATGGCAGGTCAGATCAGCGAACTCGCCAACCGCACGCTCGCCGACGATTTCCGTCACATCAACCCCAAGGACGCCCGCGTCGTCCTCGTCGACGCCGCACCGCAGGTGCTGCCGCCGTTCGGGGCGAACCTCGGCAAGAAGGCCCAGGGGCAGCTCGAGAGCATGGGCGTCGAGGTGCTCCTCGGCCAGATGGTGACGAACGTCGATGCCACGGGCATCGAGATGAAGACCGAGGACGGCACCGTCACGCGCATCGACTCGGTGTGCAAGGTGTGGGCCGCCGGCGTCGCGGCCAGCCCGCTGGGCAAGTTGCTCGGCGAGAAGACGGGTGCCGAGGTCGACCGCTCGGGTCGTATCGCAGTGCAGCCCGACCTGTCGCTGCCGGGCCACCCGGAGATCTACGTCGTCGGCGACATGATGAGCCTCAACAAGCTGCCCGGCGTGGCGCAGGTAGCCATCCAGGGCGGCCGTTACGCCGCGACGTCGATCCTCGCGCGTGTCAAGGGCCAGCCGTCCCCGGGCCCGTTCAAGTACTTCGACAAGGGTTCGATGGCCACCATCTCGCGCTTCTCTGCCGTGGCGAAGGTCGGTCGTCTCGAGACCGAGGGCTTCATCGCCTGGCTCATGTGGCTCGGCGTGCACCTGTTCTACATCATCGGTTTCAAGTCGCGTCTGACGACGATGATCAGTTGGGCCTTGGCCTTCCTCGGCGACAACCGTGACGAGCGCACGGCCACCGAGCAGCAGGTTCACGCACGCCTCGCGATCCACGAACTGGGCGACAAGTACCGCCCGAGCGTCGAGGTGCCGGGCCTGCTGGCCGAGTCCAAGACCAACCACGCCATCGAGGCCAAGGACGAGCCGGCTCAGATCGAGACGCCGAAGAACTGATCTGCGTCCCAGCGACCGTGACGAAGGCCCCAGCCGGAAACGGCTGGGGCCTTCGTCACGGTCGGAGGAGGCTGTGTCACTCACCTGGGATGAGGGAGGGCGCCGGGGAATTGTCGCCGAGGCGCGCGAGAACCTCGGCGTGGAGCAAGCCGTTCGTCGAGACGCCGTTGCCGCTCCAACAGCCGTCGCGCCCGTCGAGACCGCTGAAGCGCCCGCCGGCTTCGGTGACGATGGGCACGAGTGCCGCCATGTCGTAGTCCTCGAGCTCCGGCTCGGGCGCGATGTCGACGCTTCCCTGCGCGACGAGCATGTGGGAGAAGAAGTCGCCGTACGCCCGTGAGCGCCACACCTCCTTGCTCAGGCGGAACAGGTCCATGTCCTTGCCCCGCTCGGCCCAGCCGTTGAAGGAGGAGTAGCTGAGGGACGCGTCGGCCAGCGAGTCGACCTTGGAGACGTGGATCTGCGTCGCGCTCGTGAGGTTACGACCGGTCCAGGCGCCGGCGTCCTTGGCCGCCCACCACCGTCGGTGCAGCGCGGGCGCCGCGACGAGGCCCACCACGGGTTCGTCGCCGTCGACGAGCGCGATGAGGGTGGCCCAGACCGGGACGCCGCGGACGTAGTTCTTCGTGCCGTCGATCGGGTCGATGATCCAGCGACGCGGGCCCTTGCCCGTTTCGCCGAACTCCTCGCCCTTGATGGCGTCCCGCGGCCGCGCGCGCTTGAGGTTCTCCCGAATGACGCGCTCGGCCTCACGGTCGGCCTCCGTGACGGGGGTGAGGTCCGGCTTCGTATCGATGCTCAGGTCGGGCGCGCCGAAGCGCCCCATCGTGATCTCCTCGACGGAGTCGGCGAGCACGTGGGCGAGCCGCAGATCGTCGTGGTACGGGCTGGCTTCTCGAAGAATGGGGGTCACCCCGTCACGCTACCCGGTCGGCGCGGGTGTCCCCTCTCGCCGCGTGCTCCGTCAGCCGGCGACAGGCGTGTCGCCGGCGTCGTCGAGGCGGCGGTGGCGGGTGCGCAGCAGGAGCCGTGCCGTGTTGACGACGATGACGAGCGCGCCCCACGCGAGGCCGAGGCACCAGCCGGCCATGACGTCGGTGAGCCAGTGGTGGCCGAGGAAGACGCGCGAGAGTCCCATGAGCAGGGCCCACAGGGAGCACAGCACGACGGCGACCGTGCGCACCCGTCGTGAGCGGGCGGCGAGGAACACGAGATAGGCGACGAGCACCGCCGTCACGGTGGCGGTGACGGTGTGGCCGCTCGGGAAGGAGGGTGAGGACTCGTAGGGCGGCACCGCGAGAGCACGCGGCGGTCGGGAGCGCGCTGTGATGTCCTTGCCCGCTGCCGTGAAGGCCAGAGCTGAGCCGAGGCCGAGCGCCAGGACGAGGAAGGGCGACGCAGTGCGGCGCAGCCACGTGAACACGGCGAGGAGCAGCACGAGGATGATCGGGAAGTAGACCGGCCCACCGAGATGCGTGAAGGCGGTGATGGCCGAGTCGAGCCCGCCGCTGCGGTGGCTCACGGCCCAGTCGAGAACTGGCTGGTCGAAGCGGGCGAGATCGCCGCGTTCACGCACGCCCTCGTAGACCTCAGCGCCACCGGCGAGGCCGACGAAGAGCACGACGGCGCACACGAGGAGCACGAGCAGCGGGACGATGTCCGCGCCGACGAGTCCGAAGCGGTGGGCCGCCGGCTGGAGCAGTCGGGCGAGAGCCTCGCCGAGCGTGCGCACGCCGCCCGCGACGCGACTTGCCTCCTCGGCAACTCGGGTGCGTCGTTGCTCCGTCGGCGGCGTCATCGCCGTTCCATGTGCTCGTCCTTGTCGGGGACGTCCCTGGAGCGCAGGAGACGCCGCAACGACTCCAACCGCTGTTGCCCGCTCTCACCGGCGCCACCTTCGGCGACGAAGACATCGAGGGCACAGTCCGGCTCGTCGTGCGTGCAACCGCGTGGACAGTTCGCGGTGCCCGGCGCGAGATCGGGGAAGTGTTCGACGATCGTCGTCGGGTCGACGTGCGCGAGGCCGAACGAGCGGATGCCCGGGGTGTCGATGACCCAACCGCCGCCGGGCAACTCGAGGGCAACAGCGGACGTCGACGTGTGGCGACCGCGACCGGTGACGTCGTTGACGTGCCCGGTCGTGCGCGCCGCGTCGGGCACGAGCGCGTTGACGAGTGTTGACTTGCCGACGCCTGAGTGGCCGACGAGCACACTGACGCGACCGGCGAGCCGTTCGCGCAGTTCGTCCAACCCGTCGAGACGACGGGGCACTCGGCCACTGGAGGCGATGAGCTCCTCGCGCTGGTCGTCGCTCAGTTCCTGCGCCGACGTCACCGTGTACGGCACGTCGAGCGCGGCGTAGTTCGCGAGGAAGGCGGCCGGGTCGACGAGGTCGGCCTTCGTCAGCGCGAGCAGCGGGTCGAGCCCCGCATCGTACGCGGCGACGAGGCACCGATCGATGAGGCCGGTGCGCGGTTCCGGGTTGGCGAGCGCTGTCACCATGACGAGCTGATCGGCGTTGGCGACGATGACGCGCTCGTACGGGTCGGTGTCGTCGGCCGTTCGCCGCAGGACGCTCGTGCGTTCCTCGACGCGCACGATGCGAGCGAGCGTGCCGGCGTCGCCGCTCGTGTCTCCGACGAGGGCGACGCGGTCACCGACGACGACGGGCGTGCGGGACAGCTCGCGTGCCCGCATCGCCGTGATGCGCCGACCGTCGAGCAGCACCGACCAGCGCCCACGGTCGACACCGATGACCATGCCGACGACGGCGTCCTCGTGCTTCGGACGATCCTTCGTGCGCGGGCGCGAATTCCTGCGACCTGGGCGTACCCGAACGTCGGCCTCGCTCCAGTTGCGACCCGCCACGTCAGTGCGCTTCGGCGCTCGCGGAGACGAGCGCGCTCCAGCGTCGGTCGAACTCCGGCAGGGTCTTGCCGGTCGTCGCGATGTTCTCGATGACGACGCCCGGAACCCGCAGACCGACCACGGCGGCGGCCATGGCCATCCGGTGGTCGTCGTAGGTGCGGAACAAGCCGCCACGCATCTGGTCGGCAGGGCGCGGGCGGATGACGAGGCCGTCCTCGGTCTCGGACACGTCGACTCCGAGGGCGCCGAACTCGGCCGCGAGCGCGGCGAGGCGGTCGGTCTCGTGGCCGCGGATGTGGGCGACGCCGCGGATGCGCGACTCACCGTCGGCCAACGCGCACAGCGCGACGACGACGGGCGTCAGTTCCGAGGCCTCCGCGAGATCGACGTCGATGCCGCGCAGCTGCTGCGGGCCGGTGACGCGCAGACCCTCACGGTCGAGGGTGCACGTGGCGCCCATGCGCTCGAGCACGTCACGGATCTGGTCGCCCGGTTGCGTCGTGTACGTGGGCCAGTCCGCCATGAACACCTCACCGCCGGTGACGGCAGCAGCCGCGAGGAAGGGCGCGGCGTTCGACAGGTCGGGCTCGACCATGACGTCGAGGGAACGGATGTCGCTCGGCTCGACGGTCCAGCTCCAGGCGCCGTCGTTCTCGTCGACCTCGATGACGACGCCCGCGTCGCGCAACACCTCGACGGTCATGTCGATGTGCGGGATGCTCGGCAGCGCCTCGCCGGTGTGAACGACCGTGACGCCCTCGCTGAAGCGCGCGCCCGCGAGCAGGAGGGCGGAGACGAACTGGGAACTCGTGGAGGCGTCGACCTCGACGCGGCCACCGTCCACGCGACCCTGGCCGCGCACGGTGAACGGCAGGGCGCTCGCGGGACCACCGTCGGCCTCCTCGACGGGGACGCCCAGGTCGATGAGGGCCTCGAGCACGGGGCCCATGGGGCGCTTGCGGGCGTGCGGGTCGCCGTCGAAGGTGACCGGGCCGTCGGCGAGCGCGGCGACCGGCGGCAGGAACCGCATCACGGTGCCGGCGAGGCCGCAGTCGACGTTCGCAGGGCCCCGCAGGTCGCCGGGCACGACGTGCCAGTCGGCGCCTTCGGGGGAGTCGCCCTCGACGTCGTCGACGCGGACGCCGAGGCTGCGCAGGGCCTCGGCCATGAGCAGCGTGTCGCGGGAGCGCAGCGGCGCTCGCAGGAGCGATTCGTCGTCGGCGAGCGCTGCGAGGACGAGGTAGCGGTTGGTGAGGGATTTGGAGCCGGGGACGCTGAACGTGCCGACGACCGACCGGCGCGCCACGGGGGCGGGCCAGTCGGTCGTCACGGGACTACCAGGGGTCATGCGGGAAGCGCGTTTCCTGCCTGGGCGGCGAGGAGCTTCGCCTCGCGACGGGCAGTCTTGGCCGCACGAGCGGCCTCACGGCGCGAGGTCTTCACGCCGTGCGAGGCGCGCCAGGCGAGGCCCGGCTTGCCCGCGGTGTCGGCGGCCGCGAGCAGCACTCCGCCCACGATCGCGACGGTGCGGAAGAAGTTCGACTGCTTGCGGCCGCGAGCGGCCGGGTCCTTCTCGGCCCAGAAGGCGTCGTGCATGTAGGCGTTCGCACCGACGGTCGGCGTCAGCAGCGCCGCCGAAAGGCGCGGGAACTTGCCGAGCGCGAGCGCGGCACCGGCGCCACCCATGAGGGCGCCCTGGGCCTTGACGACGAGCTCGGGGTCGTTCGGCACCTTCTTGCCGCTCTCGCGGCTGACGAACTCGACGAACGGCGCGGCCTCCTCGGCCTGCGACTGGGTGTTCTTGAACGCCTTGGCAGCCTCGTTGAGGAAGTAGCTGGCGAGAGCCGCGCGGGCGATACGACGAATGGGCATCGTGTCCTCCTTGGTCGAATGATCTCTACCTCCAACTTAGTCGGCGTCGTGCGACGTCGCGACCTCCCGGGCCGGAACGTTTTCCAAACGGATGCCCCTACGCTGGGGCTCATGTGTGGCAGGTATGCGGCCAGCGCCGGGGCGGGTGAGCTCGTCGAGGAGTTCGAGGTGGACGTCGACGCGAGTGGGGAAGCGACGCGTTCGCTCCTCGTCTCGGCGCAGGAACCGCCGGTGGGGGCGCCCGACTACAACATGGCGCCGACGAAGCAGGCGCCCGTCGTGCTCACGCGTGCGAGCAAGCTCGACGACGGCAGCCGCGGCGAGCCCACCCGGCAGCTGCGCCACCTCACGTGGGGCCTCGTGCCGTCGTGGTCGAAGGACACGAAGGTCGGGTTGCGGATGATCAACGCGCGCGCCGAGACCTTGCTCGACAAGGCCTCGTTCGCGAAGGCCGCGAAGGCGCGCCGCTGCCTCGTGCCGGCTGCCGGCTGGTACGAGTGGCAGGTCTCGCCGGTGGCGCACGACGCCAAGGGCAAGCCACGCAAGCAGCCGTTCTACATGCACCGCACCGACGGTCACGACACCGCCTTCGCCGGCATCTACGAGTTCTGGCGTGACCGGACGCTGCCCGAGGGTGACCCGGACGCGTGGGTCGTCTCCTTCTCGATCATCACGACGAGCGCGGGCGAGGGGCTGGACCGCATCCACGACCGTCAGCCGCTCAGCCTCGAGCCGGAGCAGTGGGGCGACTGGCTCGACCCGTCGCTCAGCGACGAGGCCGACGTGGCGGCCTTCCTGCGCCCGGGGGACAGTTCACCCTTCGAGGCGTATCCCATCTCCAGCGCGGTGAGCGCGACGCGCAACAACGGCCCGGGTCTGCTCACCCCGCTGCCGAGCGACCAGCTCGTCGGGGTCCTCGATCCCGTCACCGGCGAGATCATCGGAGGCTGATGATGGCGACGTCCGTTCCGCCGACCCGTGCCCACCGCACGGTCGACGTCGAGACACCACCCGGCACCGCCCGCGTCTACGTCGTCGACCCCAATGGCGCCGCTGACGGCACGCTCGTCCTGGGCCATGGTGCCGGCAAGGGCACGAACACCCCCGACCTCGACGGACTCACGGCGCTGGCCGATGACGGCTGGCGCGTCGTCCTCGTCGACCAGCCGTGGGTCGTTGCCGGACGGCGCCTCGCCACCCCACCCAAGGCCCTCGACGAAGCGTGGTTCGCCGTGATCGAGCACCTACGAGCGGCGGGGGAGATCGAGGGCCGGTTCGTGCAGGGCGGACGCTCGGCCGGGGCCCGTGTCGCTTGTCGCACGGCGGCGCAGTGCAGCGCAGACGCCGCTGTGGCACTCGCGTTCCCCCTCATGCCGCCGGGCAAGCTCGACGTACCCGAGAAGTGGCGCACGAGTGAAGCGCAGAGCGTCGTCGAGGCCGAGATCCCGCTCCTCGTCGTGCAGGGCGCGACGGACACGTTCGGCGGACCCGACGCGGTGCGCGACGCCGTTCCCGGTGCGCAGGTCGTCGGCGTCAAGGGGCCGCACGGTTTCAGCAAGAACCCGACCGACGTCATCGACGCGGTACGCGGCTGGCTGACGAACCTCTCTGAGTGAGGGTGCGTCCGACTGATTGACACGAGCCTGTACTCGGCCGAATTCCCTTTCGGGAATGACGTTCGTCCACCTCCTGTTGACGTGAGCGAACAGCAAGCCCGCCCGCGGGCTTTCGAGGAACCGAAAGTGAATCAGGATGCTTGTCACACCTGTGGTGCCGGTGGAGCCGTCCGGCCTGAGCCTTGGGGCCGGCTTCGTGGCCACGCCCCCGCAACGCGCTCGTGCCGCGTCGCGACCCGCGCTAGGGTTGAAGGCGATGAGTGAGAACACCACGGTCGACGCCGAGAGCTCCACGGACTCCGCCGCCACCGACCCGAGCACGGAGACCCCGGCGGAGCGCGCCGCGCGTTTCGAGCGCGATGCCATGCCGTACCTCGACCAGCTCTACAGCGCCGCCCTGCGCACAACGCGCAATCCCAGCGACGCCGAGGACCTCGTCCAGGAGACGTTCGCGAAGGCCTTCGCGGCCTTCCACCAGTACAAGCCGGGCACGAACCTCAAGGCGTGGCTATACCGCATCCAGACCAACACCTACATCAACAGTTACCGCAAGAAGCAGCGTCAGCCGCTCGAGTCGGATGCGGCCGAGGTGGAGGACTACCAGCTGGCCCGCGCCGAGGCGCACTCGAGCACCGGGTTGAAGTCGGCCGAGAACGAAGCTCTCGACCACCTGCCCGACAACGACATCAAGCGCGCTCTGCAGAACCTTCCGGAGGACTTCCGCCTGGCGGTGTACTACGCCGACGTCGAGGGGTTCCCGTACAAGGAGATCGCCGAGATCATGGACACGCCCATCGGCACCGTGATGTCGCGCCTGCACCGCGGACGCAAGCTCCTGCGTGAGCAGCTCGAGGACTACGCGCGTGAGCGCGGCTTCCTCAAGGAGTCGAAGGGGGAGACGAAGAAATGAGCGACAAATGCCCCGACTACGTCGCCAACCTCTACTCCTACGTCGACGGTGAACTCTCCGCGGAGGAGTACGAGGAGCTGCGTCAGCACCTGCTCGACTGCCCGCCGTGCCTGACGGAGTACGAGCGCGACATGCTGCTCAAGAAGCTCGTCAAGCGAGCGTGTGGCCGTGAGCAGGCGCCGGAGCAGCTCCGGTCCATGATCATGACGCAGATCAGCTACAGCTACACCCAGGTGCGCTACGAGAACTGACGCCCCGAAGCCATGACGAAGGCCCGCTCACCCCGAATGGGGGAGCGGGCCTTCGTGACTCACTGCATCAACGCTCAGGCGTTGGGCTTCTTACCGTGGTTCGCGCCCTTGCCCTTGCGCGAGCGACGCTTGCGTGCGCGCTTGCTCATCGTGAACTCCCTGTGTCGGGGTTGATTCCCCCCGAAAGTCGGGGGCCAACCTGTCCATTCTGTCATATGCGAGGCTGGCGACCACATCGCCGGATTCCTGCCGAGACGCCGAACGGCCCCGACCTGCCACGCAGGCAGTGTCGGGGCCGTTCGTTGCGCAGTACGCGTGCGACGAAGGGTCAGCCCTTCTTCGTCTCGGCGAAGATCTCCGCGATGCGGTCGATCTTGGCGAGGAGCTCGTCGGCCTTGCCGGCGTCGAACTCACCCTTGGTGCCCGTGGCACCGGCGAGCTTCGTGGCCTCGTTGATGAGGGTGTGGAGCTCGGGGAACTTCTCGAAGTGCGGCGGCTTGAAGTAGTCCGTCCACAGCACCCACAGGTGCTCCTTGACGAGCTGGCTGCGCTGCTCCTTGATGACGACGGCGCGCGTGCGGAAATCGGGGTCGTCGTTGTCGGCGACCTTGGCGATGATGGCCTTGACCGACTCGGCCTCGATACGGGCCTGGGCGGGGTCGTAGACGCCGCAGGGCAGGTCGCAGTGGGCCGAGACCTCGGTGGTGGGCGCGAAGAAACGCTTCAGCATGGGGAACTCCTTCTGCTGGTGGTGGACAGTTGCCGAACAGCAACTCTGGTTCCAACCTATCGCTTTTCTCGCTTCTTCCGAAAGGTGGCAACCAAGGTGCGACAGCGTCGCATTGCCGCGACATGGCGCGGTTTTCGCGGCCACAGCACCCGTGCCAGCACCGCGTCGTCGGCGAGCGCACCGACCAGCCAGGAATCCACACCCTCACGGGTGCTGTCGCGTTCGACCCACCAGCCGTCGGGGCCACGTGAGGTGACGCGCTTGACGGCGATGGGGCGCGGCCCCTCCGGCCCGTCGGGCAGCCGCACGACGTGAGGATCGCCGATCCGCGGTTGCGCGCCGTAGACGGCGAGCAGCACGTCGCCGTCGACGTACGTGGGTTCCATCGATCGACCTCTGACGACGACGAAGCCCAGCTGCATGACCCCAGGGTAGGGGAGCAGCCGGGCTTCGCGTCGAGCGCTGCCTCGGGTCAGATGGCCTCGCCGGCCACGAGCGCCGCGACGGTATCGTGCTCGGAGCGCATGCGGGCGAGGAACGACTTCGTCCGCTCGTGCTGGGGGTTGTTGATGACCTGCAGCGGCGGGCCCGTCTCCACGACAACCCCGGCGTCCATGAAGACGACCCGGTCGGCCACGTCACGGGCGAAGCCCATCTCGTGAGTGACGACCACCATCGTCATGCCCTCGCGAGCGAGTTCCTTCATGACCGACAGGACTTCGCCGACGAGCTCGGGGTCGAGGGCCGACGTCGGCTCGTCGAACAGCATGAGCTTCGGCTTCATCGCAAGAGCGCGCGCAATGGCGACACGCTGCTGCTGACCGCCGGAGAGCTGGCTCGGGTAGTGCCCGGTCTTCTCACCGAGACCGACCCGCTCGAGCAGGTCGACGGCCTGCGACTTCGCTTCCGCCTTGGAGACCCCCTTGACCTGCACGGGCGCCTCCATGACGTTCTCCAGCGCCGTCATGTGCGGGAAGAGGTTGAAGCGCTGGAACACCATGCCGATCTCGCGACGCTGGGCCGCGATCTCGGAATCCTTGAGGCGGTACAGCTGCCCGTCCTTGTCGCGGTATCCCATGAGGTCCTCGTCGACCCAGATGCGGCCGGCGTCGATCGTCTCGAGCTGGTTGATGCAGCGCAGGAACGTCGTCTTGCCCGAGCCGGAGGGGCCGAGCAGGACGACGACCTCACCGGGGTGCACGTCGAGGTCGATGCCCTTGAGCACCTCGTTCTTGCCGAACGACTTGCCGACGTTGACGGCGTGGACCAGTGGTTTGTTCATGTTGCCTTCCATGTTCACCCCGTCACCCGAAGCTCAGTGACTTGACCTTGGTCATGAGACCGCCGTCCGTCGCCGAGCCGCCGAAGCCGCGTCCGTACTTTCGCTCGAGGCGGGCCTGCACGAGCATGAGCACCGAGCAGATGATGAGGTACCACAGCAACGCGGCGAAGTAGCTTGGCATGATCTTGTACGTGTTGTTCGCGACGACCTGCGCCTGGTAGAAGAGCTCGGCCGAGACGGGGACGGCGACGAGCAGCGAGGTGTCCTTGACCATGGAGATGGCCTCGTTGCCGGTGGGCGGCACGATGACGCGCATGGCCTGCGGCAGGACGATGCGGCGCATCGTCTTCGAGCTGTCCATACCGAGCGCTTCGGCTGCCTCACGCTGACCCCTGTCGACCGACAGGATGCCCGCGCGGCGATCTCCGCCATGTACGCGGCCTCGGACAGGCCGAGACCGATGATGCCGACGGTGATGCCCGAGCTGATCGTCTTGACGTCGAGCGAGTAGAACGTCAGGCCGAAGTCCTTCATGAACGGCACACCGATGTCGAGCGTCGGGTACAGGTACAGCACGCCGAGGCCGAGGATGACCATGAGGACGTAACGCGGCACCGCGCGGAAGAACCAGGTGTAGACGAACGAGACGCCGCGCAGGACGGGATTGTCCGAAAGGCGCATGATCGCGAGGAGGATGCCCAGGGTGACGCCGATGATCATCGACGCGACAGTGACGATGATGGTGCCCTTGGCCAGGCCTTCGAGCACCGGCGAGTAGTTCATCACCTTGAAGACGAACGGCCAGTCCCACTTCGGGTTGGTGACGAACGAACTGATCATCATCGCGATGACGATCGCGATGACGGCGACGGCAACCCAGCGCCCCGGGTGTCGCACCGGCTTGGCGTCGATGACGCCGGGCCGCTGCTCGTCCGGGGCGGGGGGCGGGGTGGAACCAGACATGGGGTGTGATCAGGCCTTCGGGTTCACCGGGAACTCGTTGACGGCGCCGTCACCGTTGTTCCACTGCTCGAGGATCTTCTTGTAGGTGCCGTCCTTCTCGAGAGACTCGAGAGCCTTCGAAAGGGCCTCGGCGAACTTCGTCTGGTCCTTCGCGACGACGATGCCGTACGGGGCGGCCTCGTAGACGGAGCCGACCTTTTCGAGCTTGTCCTCGTTCTTCGCGACAGCCCACGCCGTGATGGGGGAGTCGGCGGCGAACGCATCGACCTTGCCCGCGATGAGGTCGGCGGTGACCTTCGACTGCTCGGCCTCGACGACGAGCTTGTTGGCCTTCTTGCCCTCGGCAACGCACTTCTTGTTACGGGCCGGCAGGTCGTCGTCGGCCTGGACCGTGCCCTTCTGGACGCCGATCGTGAGACCGCAGGCCTTGTCGACGTCGACCTTCTTCGGGTTGCCCTTGGCGGTGGCCCACGACGTGCCGGCGTTGAAGTACTGCACCATCGAGACCTGCTGCATGCGCTTCTCGTTGATGGTGAACGAGCTGATGGCGAGCGGGTACTTGTTCGACGTGACACCGCCGATGAGCGAGTCGAAGCCACCGTTCTGGAACGTGAGCTTCAGGCCGAGCTTCGCGGCGACGGCCTTGAGCAGGTCGATGTCCATGCCCTGGATCGTCTTGCCGTCCGCGGCCGTGAACTCGTTGGGGGCGTAGGAGGCGTCGGTGCCGACCGTGAGCGTTCCCATCTTCGCGATGTCGGCGGGAACCAGCTTGGCGAGCGCATCGTCCTTCTTGACGGCCGGGGCCGCACTCGAGGACGAGGACGAACCCCCCGAACCGGAATCCTTCGAGTCATCGAGCGAGTCCGAGCCACAGCCGGAGAGCAGGAGTGCGGCGGCGCCGAAAGCGGCGACGGCCGAAGTGGTGGTACGCATGGAGGATCCTTCCGCGGACGGGACGAGTCGCTCGTCCCAGTTGTGGGTTAAGAGTGCCACCCGGTTTGGCGCCGTGGAAGAACTACGCGCATTTGTGTTCCCGATCGTGACCTTTTTGGGCTGGACGCCGCCCCAGCCTGCGTTAAACGCTGGTTCAGGTCGTGTTTGCGGCCCCGCCAAGGCGTTCGCCGTGGCTCGAATTCAGGAATAGGTCGAGTCGCATAGTGAGCGCTAAGATGCTTCGTGCCCCACAACTTCTCCCAGGCCGACCGAGGAATCCTGACACCACCATGACGACACCGACCGCGAAGCAGGGAGCTTCCCCGCGAAGCGACTGGCGACGCAAGATCGTGCTCGTCCTGTTCGTTCTCGACCTCGCCGTCGTGACGTTCAGTGTGGTGGCAGCCTTCTTCGCACGATTCTGGACGGCCGAGACGTCCCTCGCAGCGGTCGACGGTCAGTTCAAGCTGTATGTCGCCGTCGTTGTCAGCCTCGTCGTGGGATGGGTCGCGGCGCTCCAGTGGAACCAGGCCTACCACGTCGACGCCCTGGCCATCGGCTCCGACGAGTACCGGGGCATCGTCCGAGCGACGTTCGGTACGTTCGGCGCGCTCGCCATCGTCAGTGAGTTACTTCGTCTCCAGGTGGCGCGAGGCTTCCTCGCCATCGCACTCCCACTCGGGCTCGTACTGCTCCTCATCGAGCGTGCGCTCGTCCGGCGCTGGATCGTGCAACGGCGCCGTCGTTTCCGGCTCGTCGACGGCGTCATCGTCGTCGGCTCGCCGCAGGAGGTTCGCTACGTCGCCGAGGGCATCACCCGTAACCCCGAAGCCGGCCTCGTCGTGCGCGGGGTGGCCACCGAGACTCACGATGTTCCGACCTTCGAGTTGGCCAACGGACTGGTGGTGCCGCAGATCGGTGGGCTGGCCGATGTTGTGCCGGCTGTGCACAGCCACCACGCGTCGATGGTCATCGTCGCGGGTCACAACCGCGTCAACCGCAAGCAGCTTCGCGAACTCGGGTGGCAACTCGAGGACACCGACATTCGTCTGGCGCTCGCGAGCCGTATGACGGATGTCGCGGGCCCGCGCATCCACTGGCGTCCGATCGAGGGCCTGCCGCTCATGAGCGTCGAGATGCCGCGCTACAGCGGCCTCAAGTACTCGCTCAAGCGACTCTTCGACGTCGTCGTCGCCATTGGCATGCTGCTCCTGCTCTCGCCGCTGCTCCTGCTCATCGCTCTGGCCGTGCGCCTCGACAGCCCGGGGCCCATCTTCTTCCGTCAGACACGCGTCGGCGTCAACGGCTCCCCGTTCAAGATGACGAAGTTCCGTTCCATGGTGGTGGACGCCGAAGCGCGCCTCGCCGCACTGCGAGCCCAGAACGAGGGCTCCGGCCTGCTGTTCAAGATGAAGGACGACCCACGCATCACCCGCGTTGGCAACGTCCTGCGCCGCTACAGCCTCGACGAACTGCCCCAGCTGTTCGACGTCGTCGCCGGTTCCATGTCCCTCGTCGGGCCGCGCCCGCCACTGCCGCAAGAGGTCGACGAGTACGAGACGCACGTCCACCGCCGCCTCAACGTGAAGCCGGGTATCACCGGCCCCTGGCAGGTCGGCGGACGCTCCAACCTCTCCTGGGAAGAATCGGTCCGCAAGGACCTCTACTACGTCGAGAACTGGTCGCTCTCCGGCGACCTCGTCATTCTCTTCAAGACCGTCTGCGCAGTGCTCGCGAGGGACGGCGCGTACTGACCCTCCTTCCGGCCGTCTTCCGGCCAGGCCCCGAGGGGGCCCGGCTCGGTGCGACAGCCGTTCAGGCACGCTCGCGCCCCTGGAGTTCGCCGGGCCCATCCCGATGTTGAGCGGGCATGTGGGCACTGGTGCCTCGTTTTGAAGGCAACATCGGATGGTCATGCGGATTCCTTGTCCCACGCGGGTTCGTGAAGGCACCACAGACCCGAGCGCGTGAAGCGTGAGGCCCGAAGGCCTGTCGCACCGAGCGAGGCTACCGAGCTTGCGAGGTAGGCGCGCCTGAAGACAGGACTAGGGAAGGCTCAGCCAGTCCTGCCACCCCGCGTGGAGGACGAGCCAAGCCATGAGGCCGTAGCCCGCCTGGCCGGGGTGGTATCCGTCGCTCGCGGCGAGGTCGGACTGCCACTGGTCGTGCCCCAGCAGTGGGCGGAAGCAGTCGACGTAGGTGACGCCGCGGCGCGCGCAGACGTCGGCGTGAGCGTCGACGAGCAGTTCGAGCTTCGCGTTGAGCTCGGGGTCGCTCGTGGGCGGCGGGCCGACGACGAACGTCGCGATGCCGTTCGTCGACGCGTCGTCGAGGATGTTGGCGAGGTTGAGGCGCGAGCGGGCCGTCGTCATGCCCTGCGCGACATCGTTCGTACCGAAACCGATGACGAGGCGTCGCTCGTTGCAGTTCTTCCACCGCAGGGCCGTTTCGCTGCGCCAGCGGGCGAGGACGTCGGAGGAGCTCTCGCCGCGCACACCCAGGTTGTACGTCGTCAGCGCCGAGCCGTCGCGCGGGGTGCGCGCCACGACGCGCGAGACCCACCCGAGGGCCTTGGGGTCGCCGTAGCCGTTGACGTAGCTGTCCCCGACGAAGCACAGGCCGATCCGCCGATCGCCCTCGGTGACCTGGAAGTCGGCGCTCGGCCGGAACTGCGGTTCGCTGCCTTCGTGCGGGTATGCCACGGTGTCTTCGCCTTCACTCATTCGTCGTCGTCATCGTCGAGGCGCGCCAGCCACGTGGCCAGGCGCTCGACCGGGATCTCGAACTCGGGGTTGAGGTCGACGAACGTTCGCAGCTGGTCGGCCAGCCACTCGAACGTCACCTCTTCTTCGCCGCGCCGATGGGCGAGTTCCTCGATGCCTCGATCCGTGAAATACACGTGGGCAGCTTATCGTCACGCCCTTCCCGCTGTCGCCCGGCGCGCTGGCGGCACGTCCGCGGACGACGAGAGCGGCGCCGCCCCGAAGGGCGACGCCGCTCTCGTCAGTGCTGAGCGATCAGCGGGTGAAGGCCTGCTCGACGAGCTCGGCCTGCTGCGCCGCGTGACGCTTGCTGTTACCCGTGGCGGGCGACGCGGACGACGGACGCGACACGACGCGCAGACGACGAGTCTCGCCCTGCTCCTCCAGCATGTCGGGCAGGTTGAAGAACATGAACGGCCAGGCGCCCTGGTTCTTCGGCTCGTCCTGCACCCACACGATCTCGGCGTTCGGGTACTCCTTGATCGCCTCCGCGATCTCCTTGGCCGGGATCGGTGCTAGCTGCTCGACGCGCAAGATGGCGGTCGTCTCGTCGCCGCGCTTCTCGCGCTCCGCCTCGAGGTCGTAGACCACGCGGCTCGACGCGAGCAGCACGCGCTCGACCTTGGACGGGTCGAGCTGCTTTGCGTCTTTCAGCACCGGCTCGAACTGGCCGGTCGTGAAGTCCTCCGGCGAGCTCGTGGCGGCCTTGACGCGCAGCAGCTGCTTCGGCGTGAAGACGATGAGCGGCTTGCGCGGACGGGCGTATGCCTGACGACGCAGGAGGTGGAAGTACGACGCCGGGGTCGAGGGGTAGGCGATCGTCATGTTGTCCTCGGCGAACAGCTGCAGGAAGCGCTCAATGCGCGCCGAGCTGTGGTCGGGACCCTGACCCTCGTAGCCGTGCGGCAGGAGCAGGACGACGGAACTGCGCTGCGCCCACTTCTGCTCCGAGCTCGAGATGAACTCGTCGATGATCGTCTGGGCGCCGTCGACGAAGTCACCGAACTGGGCCTCCCACAACACGAGCGCGTCGGGGCGCTCGACGGAGTAG
Source organism: Dermacoccus abyssi (assembly GCF_003515945.1). Lineage (GTDB taxonomy): Bacteria > Actinomycetota > Actinomycetes > Actinomycetales > Dermatophilaceae > Dermacoccus > Dermacoccus abyssi. Next base: position 44,455 of record NZ_QWLM01000001.1, on the reverse strand, counting down.
CCGTACTCGAAGCCCATCGCCGCGAACTCCGACAGCATCGAGTCGTAGATCCACAGCCACGCCTGATCGTCGGTGAGGTAGCGAAGCGGCGTCCACTCGTTGCCGTTCTGCTTGTCGATGAGGACGGCGTGACGCTGCACGAACGTGCCGCGGCGGGTGTCCTGACCGGACAGACGCACCGGCGTGCCGTCCATGAGCAGCGAACCGAACGCGATGAGCTCGCCCATCGACCAGTCGATACCGCCGTCGGCGACCATCTTGGTGCGGCGCTCGAGCAGCTGCTTGAGCTTCGGGTGGAGCGTGAAGCCCTCCGGCGGGTTGGTCCAGACCGCACCGATGCGCTCGAGAGCGGCTTGGGTGATGGCCGACGAGCGGCCCGAGGAGTAGGCGCTCTTCGCGTCGTCCTCGAGCTGAGCGGACGGGCGCTCGAGGCCGCCGTGGCCCTCGGCGTCGGTGCCCTGGCTGGAGTCGGCCGCCGGAGCGTCCTGGCTCGCCTGCTTCGTGGCTTCCTTCGTTTCGACGAAGACGCGCTCCAACTGCTGCTGGTAGTCCTTGAGCAGCAGCTCTGCGCGCTCGTCGTCCATGTCGCCACGCCCGACGAGAGCCTGGGCGTACAGACGACGCACGCTCTTCTTGGCCTCGATGAGCTTGTACATGAGCGGCTGCGTCATCGAGGGGTCGTCACCTTCGTTGTGACCGCGACGGCGGTAGCAGACCATGTCGATGACAACGTCCTTGTTGAACGTCTGGCGGTACTCGAACGCCAGCTCGGCCACGCGGACGCAGGCCTCGGGATCGTCACCGTTGACGTGGAAGATCGGCGCCTGAACCATGCGCGCGACGTCCGTGGAGTAGGTGGAGCTGCGCGACGCGCTGGGCGCCGTGGTGAAGCCGACCTGGTTGTTGATGACGACGTGGATCGTGCCGCCCGTGCGGTAGCCACGAAGCTGCGACAGGTTGAGCGTCTCGGCGACGACACCCTGACCGGCGAACGCCGCGTCACCGTGCAGCAGGATCGGCAGCACCGTGAACGCCGTGCCGGCGAGGTTGATGCGGTCCTGCTTGGCGCGGGCGATGCCCTCGAGAACCGGGTTGACGGCCTCGAGGTGGCTCGGGTTGGCGGCGAGATAGACCTTCGTCTTGGCGCCGCTGTCGGCGACGAACTCGCCCTCGGTGCCGAGGTGGTACTTGACGTCACCGGAGCCCTGGACCGAGTTGGGGGCCTGCGTGCCCTCGAACTCGCGGAAGATCTGGCCGTAGGACTTGCCGGCGATGTTCGCGAGCACGTTGAGGCGGCCGCGGTGCGGCATACCGATCGCGACCTCGTCCAGCTCGTTTTCGGCCGCTTCGCTCAGGATGCGGTCGAGGATGGCGATGACGGACTCGCCGCCTTCGAGGCTGAAGCGCTTCTGGCCGACGAACTTCGTCTGCAGGAACGTCTCGAAGGCCTCGGCCTGGTTGAGCTTCTTCAGGATGCGCTCCTGCTCGTCCTGCGTCGGCTTCGCGTAGGCGAGCTCGACCTTGGACTGCATCCAGGCCCGCTCCTCGGGGTTCTGAATGTGCATGTACTCGATGCCGACGGTGCGGCAGTACGAGTCACGCAGGATGCCGAGGATCTTGCGCAGCTTGAGGAAGTTCTGACCGCCGAAACCGCCCGTGGGGAAGGTGCGGTCGAGATCCCACAGCGTCAGGCCGTGGCTCGTGATGTCGAGGTCCGGGTGACGACGCTGCTTGTACTCCAGCGGGTCGGTGTCGGCCATGAGGTGGCCGCGCACGCGGTAGGCGTGGATGAGCTCCTGGACGCGGGCGACCTTGTTGATGTCGTCGTCGTGGTTAGCCGAGATGTCCTGAACCCAACGCACCGGCTCGTAGGGGATGCGCAGCGACTCGAAGATCTCGTCGTAGAAGCCCTGCTCGCCGAGCAGCAGCTGGTGGATCTGACGAAGGAACTCACCCGACGTCGCACCCTGGATGATGCGGTGGTCGTAGGTCGAGGTGAGCGTCAGGATCTTGCTGACGGCGTTGCGGTTGAGCGTGTCGTTGCTCGCGCCCTGCCACTCGGCCGGGTAGTCGAGCGCGCCGACACCGATGATCGTGCCCGCACCCTTCATGAGGCGCGGTACCGAGTGCACGGTGCCGATGCCGCCCGGGTTGGTCAGCGAGATCGTCGTGCCGGCGTAGTCGTCGAGCGTCAGCTTGTTGTTGCGGGCCTTCTTGACCATGTCCTCGTAAGCGGCCATGAACTGAGCGAAGTTCATGCGCTCGGCGCCCTTGATCGAGGGCACGACGAGGGTGCGCGAGCCGTCCGGCTTCTGCAGGTCGATGGCGAGGCCGAAGTTGACGTGCCCCGGCTGGTGAAGCTGCGGCTTGCCCTTCTCGTCGACCGAGAGGGAGGCGTTCATCTCCGGCATGACGCGCAGCGCCTTGACGATGGCGTAGCCGATGATGTGGGTGAAGCTCACCTTGCCGCCGCGGCCGCGGGCGAGGTTCGAGTTGATGACAATGCGGTTGTCGATGAGGGCCTTGGCCGGCACCGCGCGCACGGACGTTGCCGTCGGGACCTCGATCGAGGCCTCCATGTTCTGCACGATCTTGGCCGCGACACCGCGCAGCGGGGTGTCGACGTCCTCGGCCTCCGGCAGGTCGCCCACCGAGGCGTCGCCGTGGTCACGCGGCGTCGGCTGGGGCGTGAAGCCCTCCGCCTGCTTGGGGTCGAGCTTCTGCTGGGAACCCTGGTTGTCGTCCGCGCCCTGGTCGGAGGTGTCCTTCGTGGGCTCGGCCGCCTGCTGCGACTCGGCGCGCTGCTGGTCGCGCGGCGCCTCGGCTGCTGCGGGCTTCTCCGTCTTCTCCTTGGCGGAGTCGGACTTCGTGGACGTCGAGGACTTCGCATCGGTGGAGCCCGCGTCGGAAGTCGCTGACTTGGAGGTGCCGGCACCCGAGCCGCCCTGGCCGGGGCGGTAGTTCGCGAAGAACTCCTGCCACGCGGCGTCCACTGAGTTCTTGTCCTGGCGGTACTGCTCGTAAAGCTCTTCGACGAGCCACTCGTTCGGTCCGAAGGCCTCGAGGTCAGAGCTCTGGGACTGGGATGACACGCAGATGCGCCTCTTTCATGTGCGTCGTTCGGTTGGGCCTGATGGCCGCTGCCGCAGGTGGATGCACGGCATACGACGACCAGCCTATCCCGCAGCGCCACTTCGGGCGAGAGGGCGCTACGAGGTTCGGGTCAGGAAGACGAGAACACGATGAGCCCCGTGATAATTTCAAGCCCTGATGACGCAGTGGATATTGATTCTCCTCGGAGTTCTGCTCACCCTCGGAACGGCACTGTTCGTCGCCACCGAGTTCTCGCTCGTCGCTCTCGACCGGCACGCCGTCCAGCGCGCCATCGACGAAGGTGACGAAGGCGCTCGCCCCGTTCTCGCCGCGTTGCGCAAGCTCTCCACTCAGCTGTCCGCCGCTCAGGTCGGTATCACCCTCACGACGCTGTTGCTTGGTTACCTCGTGGAGCCGTCGCTGGGTCACCTGTTGGAGACGCCCCTCGAGGCGCTCGGGGTGAGTGGGGGAGCGGCCGTCGCGTTGTCGACCGCGCTGGCCATGATTCTGGCCGCTCTGTTCTCGATGATCTTCGGCGAGCTCGTGCCGCAGTTCCTCGGTATCTCGGCGCCGCTTCGGGTGGCCAAGGTCGTCGCCAGACCCGTGCAGATCTTCGCCGTCGTCTTCAAACCGCTCATCGCGCTGCTCAACGGCTCGGCCAATCTCCTGCTGCGCAAGATGGGCATCGAACCGCAGGAGGAACTCTCCGCGGCACGTACCCCGCAGGAGCTGTCGTCGATGGTTCGTCGCTCCGCCGAGGCGGGAACGATCGAGGAGGGCACGGCCGATTTGCTCACGCGTTCGCTCAACTTCGGTGAGCGTACGGCGTCGGACATCATGAGCCCGCGGGTGCGTTGCGAGTCCGTCGATCGCTCGGCTACCGCTGAGGACGTCGTGAATCTCGCGCGCTCCACGGGGCACTCCCGCTTCCCGGTGCTCGGCGACGGGTGGGACGACGTCGACGGCGTCGTCCACGTCAAGAAGGCCATCGCCGTTCCGGTCGAGCGCCGCGGTGACGTGCCCGTCACCGCCCTCATGGTCAAGGCGACGTTCGTGCCCGAGACGGTGACGCTCGAGCCGCTCCTCGTGCTGCTGCGCGGGGCCGGCCTGCAACTCGCCGTCGTCGTCGACGAGTACTCGGGCACCTCGGGTGTCGTGACGCTCGAGGACGTCATCGAGGAGATCGTCGGCGAGGTGAGTGACGAGCACGACAAGCTGCAGGACGCGAGCCGTCACCTGCCCGACGGATCGTGGACCGTGCCGGGGCTGTGGCGTCCGGACGAGGTCGCCGACCGCATCGGTGCGCCCGTGCCCGACGATCGTGCCTACGAGACGCTGGGCGGCTACGTCATGCAGCAGGTCGGACGGATTCCGCGCGCCGGGGACGAGCTGTCGATGCCCGGCTGGCGTCTGCGCGTCATGTCGATGGACGGTCGCCGCGTCAACCGGGTGCGCTTCACGCCGATGTCGGACGCGACCACCGACGCTGGTGTCGGTGATGTCGTCGGCGGTTCGACGCGCGTGGACGGAGACGCCCGATGATGCTCTGGATCTCGCTGTTGCTGCTCGCCGGCAACGCCTATTTCGTGGGGGCCGAGTTCGCCGTCATGGCGGCGCGGCGCTCGCAGCTCGAACCGCTCGCGGAGCAGGGCTCGAAACGGGCCGCTCGCTCACTCGAGGCGCTGGAGAACGTCGCGTCCCTGCTCGCGTGCTCGCAGTTGGGCATCACGGTGTGCTCGGTGCTCCTGGGTGCGGTGGCCGAGGACGCCATTCACCATCTCATCGTGGGACCGCTCGAGGCGACCGGGCTGCCGTCCGGGCTGACGCACGTCGTCAGCCTGCTGCTCGCGCTGTTCGTCGTCGTGTACTTCCACGTCGTGCTCGGCGAGATGGTGCCGAAGAACCTCGCCATCGCCGGCCCGGACCGCGCGGCTCTGTTGCTCGCGCCGTCGCTGCTGCGCATCACGAAGGCGCTGCGTCCGCTCATTCGCGTACTCGAGTCGGTCTCGAAGGGCATCGTGCGCAAGATGGGCATCGAGCCGCAGGACGAGGTCGCCTCGACGTTCTCGACCGAGGAGGTCGAGATGATCGTCGAGGAGTCACACCGTGAGGGCCTGCTCGAAACGGAGCAGGAGCGACGCGTTCGCGATGCGCTCGAGTTCACGGACAAGCTGGCCCAGGACGTGGCCGTTCCTCTCGGCGACCTCGTGACGTTGCGTCTCGGCTCGACGCCTGCGGACGTCGACGCCCTCGTCGCCAAGCACGGTTTCTCGCGATTCCCGGTGACGAGCGTGCGCGGTGACCTCGGCGGCTACATCCACCTCAAGGACGTGCTGTACGCGCAGGACGAGGCGTACACCGAGCCGATCCCGCCGCGGCGGGTGCGACCGCTCGCGACGGTGCGGCCCAAGGACGAGGTGGAGGACGTGCTCGTCACGATGCAGCACTCCGGTGCCCACCTCGCGCGGGTCGTCGGTGACGACGGCGAGACGAGCGGCGTCGTCTTCCTCGAGGACGTGCTCGAGGAGCTCGTCGGCGAGGTGGCTGATGCGACCCAGCGTCCGGCCGCGCGTGCGGGACTGCGTGGGGCGACGCGCGATGATGTCGCTCGCTCGGTCGCGGGGTCACTCGGGAACGACCGTTCGTGAGGCTCCCTGCACGCTGCTAAAGTGTGCAGTCGCGCCTCAGGCGCACGCCGCCCCCTTAGCTCAGGGGATAGAGCACCGCCCTCCGGAGGCGGGAGCGCAGGTTCGAATCCTGCAGGGGGCACTTGTTGAGGAAGGCCGTCACGCCGAAGCGCTAGCGCAGGTGTGGTGGCCTTCCTCAATACCTGAGTAACGCGAAGGATTCGGGAGGAGCCCCGAGCTTGCGAGGTGCGACGGTTCCTGCAGGGGGCACGTGTTCCCTGATTCTCTACGCGGGAACGATCAAGCTGCGGCGCACCAGCGGTAAGCGACTTTGTCTCACTCGCTACGCTCATGCCCATGTTCGACGCGGCCACGACCTCGGCGCTGGGGGAGCGCCTCGGCGTGGCCTGGCGGTGGGCTCCGTCGAAGGAACCCGGCGTCGTCACGAACAACGCGGCGCACGTCATGGTCGAACGGGGACGCGCCAGTTCCGTCGAGGCGGCGCACGCGGCGATTCGGCAGGCGTTGGACGAGACGACCCCCGGAGCGCTTGAGCTTGCGGCCTTCGACGAGGGGCTACTGAGCGTCGACGTGGCTGTGCGTCCTGAGTGGTGCACGCACCTGCGGGCTGACTTCGCCCCTCTCAACGCGGCGACGACGAGGTGGCAATCAGTGCAGCCTGACGTTCGCATCGACGGGGCAGCCATGTCGTTCGCGGCGGCCGCGGAACGCATCGGCCTCGATGCCTTGACCTGGGCGCTTCTCGACGCCGCCCATCCGAAACGGATTCCGGTACCTGTCGCAGCACCTGAGTCCGTCCTCGCCTCGCGCCGTGACGCGAACACTCTGGCTCTGGTGCGACGCGCACACTCGGTCGCGTCCCTCGCCGTCGCGGGCGTCGGGGCCGGCGAGGAGGCGGGAACCGCCGCGGGCACGAGTGCGGATGGCGCCGGGCGGCGACTCCTCGCGGCGCTCGCCCTCGTCCCGCAAGTGGCAGAGGACGCCGTACACACCGGCCGCACCCGTCCGTTGCTCACCCAGATCGTCATCCTCGCGGAGCGCACCACGCAGTTTGCCGAACACTCGCCCGCCACGCGGACGGATCTGCCGGTGTTCGACGCCGCCCGTAGAGTCCTCGAAGGGGCGCTGACGGCGGCCCGCCTGGCCGCCCCCGTACCCTATTGATCGGCTCATCGGCTTGCCCGACGAGCACGACCGGCAGCGATTTCGACACCGCAGGAGACAGCGACGTGAGTTCCGTACCGAACGCGCCGACCGGCCCCCTCGAGGAGATCGTCTGGCCACGCACGGCCCGCCGCGGGGATGACGGCGTCATCAGCATCGCCGGTATTGCCGCCACCGAACTGGCCGACCGCTTCGGCACCCCCGCCTACGTCATCGACGAGGACGACGTGCGCCGGCGCGCCCGCGCCTACCGCGAGGCGTTCTCGCAGGCGTTCGGCGACATCGGCACGATGGCCGACGTCTACTACGCGGGCAAGGCGTTCCTCACGTCGCACATCGCGCGCTGGGTCGTCGAGGAGGGCCTGCGTCTCGACGTCTGCTCCGGCGGCGAACTCGCCATCGCCCGTAAGGCCGAGGTGCCCGGTGAGGCCATCGGCATGCACGGCAACAACAAGAGCCTCGAGGAGATCGACGCGGCGCTCGCGTACGGCGTGGGGCGCATCGTCATCGACTCGTTCGAGGAGATCGAACGCGTCGCCGTGGCAGCCGCCAAGCACGACCTGCGCGCGCCCGTCATGCTGCGCGTCAAGCTCGGCGTCGAGGCCCACACCCACGAGTTCATCGCGACGGCCCACGAGGACCAGAAGTTCGGTTTCTCCCTCGCGGACGGTCAGGTCGCCGACGCCGTGGGCCGGGTGCTCGCCCACCCCGAGCTCGAACTGCTCGGCTTCCACAGCCACATCGGCTCGCAGATCTTCGAATCGGACGGGTTCGAAGAGGCCGCGACGCGCCTCGTCGCCCTCCAGCTCGACGTCGCGCGAACGCACGGCGTCGAGTTGCCCGAACTCGACCTCGGCGGAGGGTTCGGCATCGCCTACCTGCCCAGCGACACCCCGCTCGAGCCGGCGGACATGGCGCAGCAGCTCGCGCGCATCGTCAAGACGGCCTGCGACGACGCCGGTGTCGCCGTTCCGCGTGTCTCGATCGAGCCGGGCCGCAGCATCATCGGCCCCGGCGGCGTGACGCTGTACCGGGTCGGCACGGTCAAGCCCGTGCAGGCCACGGACGACCTCGTGCGTTCCTACGTCAGCGTTGACGGCGGCATGGGCGACAACGCCCGCCCCGCTCTCTACGCCGCCGACTACCACGCGGCGCTCGCGAACCGCGGTGGCGCGGACGACCTCGTGGCCACCCGCATCGTCGGCAAGCACTGCGAGAGCGGCGACATCGTCGTGCGCGACATCAACTTCCCCGCCGACGTCGCGGACGGTGACCTCGTCGCCGTCGCCGCGACCGGCGCCTACTGCCGCGCGCTCGCGTCGCAGTACAACCACGTCCCGCGCCCGCCCGTCGTCGCCGTCAAAGACGGCGACGCGCGCGTCCTGCTGCGCCGGGAGACCATCGACGACCTGCTCGCCCTGGAAGAGGAATGACCATGACGACCAAGCCCATCACGGTGGCGCTGCTCGGCAGCGGCGTCGTCGGCACCGCCGTCGCGCGTGAACTCACCCGCAACGCAGCCGATTTCGAAGCCCGGGTCGGGGCCCCGGTCCAGATCGTCGGCGCGCTCGTTCGGGATGCGTCGAAGGACCGTTCCGAGACGGGTCTGCCCGCCGACGTGTTCACTACCGACGCCGAAGGCCTCGTCGAGCGCGCCGACATCGTCGTCGAGCTCATGGGCGGCACGGAGCCTGCGAAGTCGCTCATCACGAAGGCCCTCGAGAACGGCGCGAGCGTCGTCACGGCCAACAAGGCTCTCCTCGGCGAAGCCGGCCCGGAGCTGTACCAACTCGCGATGGAGCACGGCGTCGACCTCTCCTACGAGGCGGCCGTTGCGGGCGCCATTCCGCTCATCCGCCCGCTGCGCGAGTCGCTCGCCGGCGACGAAGTGACGAAGGTGCTCGGCATCGTCAACGGCACGACGAACTTCATCCTTGACAAGATGGACCGCACCGGCGCGAACCTCGAGGACGTGCTCGCCGAGGCGCAGAGCCTCGGGTACGCCGAGGCCGACCCGACCGCCGACGTCGAGGGCCACGACGCCCAGGCCAAGGCTGCGATCCTCGCCTCCTTGGCGTTCCACACCCGGGTGCGCACGAGTGACGTGCACTGCGAGGGCATCATGGGCCTGACGGCGGAGGACATCAAGGCCGCTCGCCGCGCCGGTTGCGTCATCAAGTTGCTCGCCATCGCCGAGAAGGTCGAGCGCGACGGGGCCGACGGTGGCCCTGGCGTCAACGTCCGCGTTCACCCCGTGCTTCTCGCCCGCTCGCACCCGCTCGCCACGGTGCGCGAGGCGTTCAACGCCGTCTTCGTCGAGACGAAGCTCGCCGGCGAGCTCATGTTCTACGGGCGTGGCGCCGGCGGCGACCCCACGGCATCCGCCGTGCTGGGCGACATCGTCCACGCCGCCCGGCACCGCGTCAGCGGCTCGCACGGCGCGGGGGAGTCGGCGTACGCCAACCTGCCGATCCTGCCGATCGGTGAATCGCTCACCCGCTACGTCGTGCGCGTCGAGGTGGCAGACGAGCCCGGCGTGCTCGGTCGCGTGACGAGCGCCTTCGGCGATCAGGGCGTCTCTATCGAGAGTATGCGCCAAGGCGTGCGCCGCTCCGACGATGGGCTCGCCTCGCTCACGTTCATGACCCACGAGGCCCCCGAATCGGCTCTCGCGACCACGGTCGACACCATCAAGAAGCTGCCCGACGTCACGAGCGTGACGTCGGTGCTGCGCGCGGAAGGAATCTGACATGGCCCACCTGTGGCGCGGCGTCATCACCGAGTACGCCGAGCGTCTGCCGATGCTCGACGGAGCCCCCGTCGTCACCCTCGGCGAGGGCGGCACGCCGCTCATCGAGGCGGAGAAGCTGAGCAAGCGCGTCGGTGCACGCGTCTTCGTCAAGTACGAGGGCCTCAACCCGACAGGCTCGTTCAAGGACCGCGGCATGACGACGGCGATGTCGATGGCCGCGAAGAACGGTGCCAAGGCCGTCATCTGCGCGTCGACGGGCAACACGTCCGCCTCCGCAGCCGCCTACGCGACGAAGGCCGGCATGACGTGTGCGGTGCTCGTGCCGGACGGCAAGATCGCCATGGGCAAGTTGAGCCAGGCCATCGCGCACGGCGCGCAGCTGCTCCAGGTCGACGGCAACTTCGACGACTGCCTCACGGTGGCGCGCAAGCTCGCCGAGAACTACCCGGTCGAGCTCGTCAACTCCGTCAACCCGGCCCGCATCGAGGGGCAGAAGACAGCAAGCTTCGAGATCGTCGACGCCCTCGGTGACGCCCCGGACATCCACGTGCTGCCGGTCGGCAACGCGGGCAACATCACCGGCTACTGGCGCGGCTACCGCGAGTACGCGGCGCCGTTCACCACCGCCCACGGGCGCGAACTGCCGGCCGTCTCCACGAAGACGCCGAAGATGTGGGGCTTCCAGGCCGAGGGTGCCTCGCCCATCGTCGCCGGGCACCCGTTCGACGAGCCCGAGACCATCGCCACCGCAATCCGTATCGGCAACCCGGCGTCGTGGAAGCAGGCCGAGGAGGCCCGCGACGACTCCGGCGGCCTCATCGACTCGGTGAGCGACGACGAGATCCTCGACGCCCACCGCTACCTCTCGAGCGAGGAGGGCATCTTCGTCGAGCCCGCCTCGGCCGCGTCGATCGCCGGCCTGCTCAAGAAGCACGCCGCCGGTCAGGTGCCCGCGGGCGCCACAATCGTCTGCACGGTCACGGGCCACGGCCTCAAGGACCCGCAGTGGGCGCTGCGCAACGCGGACGGTGACGACATCCAGCCCGAGCGCGTCGACGTCGACGCGTACTCGGTGGCGCGGGCGCTCGGCCTCGACTCCTGACGATGGCGCACCGTGTGACGAGCGCCGAACCGCTGCGTGACGGGGCCGTCGTGGCCGCCGGTGCCCGCGCTCGAGTGCGAGTGCCTGCGAGCACGGCCAACCTCGGGCCGGGCTTCGACTCCATCGGCATGGCGCTCGGCGTCTGGGACGAGGCCGAGGCGAGCGTCGAGGGCGACTCGCTCGTCGTCGAGGCCACCGGTTTCGGTGAGGGGGAGGTGCCGCTGGACGAGTCGCACCTGGCCTACCGGGCCATGGTGGCCGCCTGGCAGGCGCTCGGTCTGGACGCTCCGCAGGGCCTGAGGCTGAGCTACCGGGGTGCCATTCCGCACTCGCGCGGGATGGGCTCGTCGGCCAGTGCCGCGGTCACCGGTGTCGCGCTCGGGACGGCCCTGGCGGGCCTCGACCTCGCGGACGACACCGTGCTGCGCTTCGTCAGCGACATCGCCTCGAGCATCGAGGGCCACCCGGACAACGCATCCGCGTCCGTGTACGGCAACGTCACGGTGAGCTGGGCCGGCGATGGTGACGCAGGCGACTGGCGAAGCGCTGTCCTCGCGCCGCACCCCCACCTCGTGCCGGTACTCGTCGTGCCGCAGCGACGTCTGTCGACGGCCACCGCGCGTGCCGCGCTGCCCACCGCCGTTCCGCTCGCCGTCGCCGCTCGCAACTCGGGGCGCACGGCGCTGCTTGCGCACGCCCTCACCGCGGACCCGAGTCTCCTCATGCCGGCCACCCAGGACTACCTTCACCAGGAAGCCCGTCGCCCCGCCTACCCCGAGTCGATGGCCCTCGTCGACGCCCTGCGCGACGCCGGCATCCCTGCCGTCATCTCGGGCGCCGGGCCCACCGTGCTCGCCCTGACGAGCGGGCAGGGAGAGGAAGCCGTGCGTGCGGTGGCCAGCGACGTGGAGATCATTTCGCCCGGCACAACAAGCCGTGGGGTGCACGTGGTTTCGTCCTCGTGAGGTCGGGGGTGTACCGTCAAGGTGCACCCGGGTGAAATTCCCAGGGCGCTCGAGCCGTCACCGTTTCACGGTCGCGGTAGCGGAGGCCTCGAATGTCTTTCGACGTCCCAAGAACGCCTACCTGCCTCGCAGGTGATCCACCCGCGCTTTCGTGCATTGCCGAATCCCCCGTCCGTCCCCGGACGAGGTCGGCAGCGGGTTCGTTTCTGTTCGAACCCGGCTCCACTCACATCCCGTCCGCGTATCTGACACGCGGGCCGAACGAGGGGGAAGGATCCTTCGTGTCTGAACAAACGCCTGCCGCACCGGCGCAGTCCAGCCCGCGCGGCGCGCTGTCCGCGATGCGCCTCGACGAGCTCAAGCAGCTCGCGCAGAGCATGGGTATCGGTGGCATCTCCAAGATGCGCAAGGTCGACCTCGTCGCTGCCATTCGCGCAGCGCGCGCGGAGGCCAACGGTGTGAGCGGCAGCCGCTCGCAGGCCGGCGAGCTCACCTCGACCGCGCCGAGCGCGCGTCGTGCCGTGCGTGAGGAGCAGGCCGCCGAAGCGCCCAGCGAGAAGCCGCAGCGCGTCCAGCGTGACGGTGACTCCACGAACGCGATCGCCGCCGGCGCACCGGCAGGTGACGCGTCGGACGACGGTGACGAGCAGGGGCAGGGACGCCCGCGTACCCGTCGCGGTCGCCGCGGCGGCGAGGAGCGTCCGAAGGGCGACGGCCAGAACGACGGCGCGAACGCTCAGAACGTGTCCGGCCAGAACGACGCGTCGAACGACGGCCGTGGCCAGCGCGACGAGCGCCGTGACGGTGGCAAGCGTGACGGCAACGACTCCGGTTCGAACCGCGGATCCTCCGACCAGTCGGGTTCCGACAAGGGCAACTCCGACAAGGGCCACGACAAGAGCAGCAACGAGCGCCCGGACAAGCACGACGGCTCCGACAAGCGCGAGCGTGGCCAGGGCAACCAGAACGAGCGTCGTGACGGTGAGCGCGGCGACAAGCGGGACAACCGCGAGAACCGCGACAACAACGACCGTTCGGACAAGCGCGACGACCGTTCCGACAAGAACGAGCGTGGCGGGCGCAACGAGCGCAACAACAACGGCAACAACAACGATGACGACGAGCGCGGCGGACGCCGCCGTCGTCAGCGCGGCCGTGACCGTGACCGTTCCGGCCGCCGAGGTGGCCGTGGGCGTGACTTCGAGGACGAGGCACCCGAGATCCGCGAGGACGACGTCCTCGTGCCGGTCGCCGGCATCGTCGACGTCCTCGACAACTACGCCTTCGTGCGCACCACCGGCTACCTCTCGGGCCCGACGGACGTCTATGTCCCGATGAACCTCGTCAAGAAGAACGCACTGCGCAAGGGTGACGCCGTCACCGGCGCCGTGCGGGCCCTGCGCGAGGGTGAGCAGCTGCCGGCACGCCAGAAGTTCAACGCGCTCGTGCGCCTCGACACCGTCAACGGCATGACGGTCGACGCCGCCAAGAAGCGCGTCGAGTTCGGCAAGCTGACGCCGCTCTACCCGCAGGAGCGCCTGCGCCTCGAGACGACGCCGAACGTCCTCACGACCCGCATCATCGACCTCGTCGCCCCCATCGGTAAGGGCCAGCGCGGCCTCATCGTCGCGCCCGCCAAGGCCGGTAAGACGATGGTCATGCAGTCGATCGCGAACGCCATCACGACGAACAACCCCGAGTGCCACCTCATGGTCGTCCTCGTCGACGAGCGTCCCGAGGAAGTCACCGACATGCAGCGCGCGGTCAAGGGCGAGGTCATCGCCTCCACCTTCGACCGTCCCGCCACGGACCACACGACGGTCGCCGAGCTCGCCATCGAGCGCGCCAAGCGCCTCGTCGAGATGGGTCACGACGTCGTCGTCCTGCTCGACTCGATCACCAAGCTCGGACGCGCCTACAACCTCGCCGCCCCGGCGAGCGGTCGCATCCTCTCCGGTGGTGTCGACTCGGCCGCGCTCTACCCGCCGAAGAAGTTCTTCGGTGCCGCGCGCAACATCGAGAACGGCGGATCGCTGACGATCCTCGCCACGGCGCTCGTCGAAACCGGCTCGCGCATGGACGAGGTCATCTTCGAAGAGTTCAAGGGCACCGGCAACATGGAGCTCAAGCTCGACCGAGGCCTCGCCAACCGCCGCATCTTCCCGGCCGTCGACATCAACGCCTCCGGTACTCGACGCGAGGAGATCCTCCTGTCGGCCGAAGAGCTGAAGATCATGTGGAAGCTGCGTCGCGTGCTTGCCGCACTCGACCAGCAGCAGGGCATCGAGCTGCTCATCGACCGCCTCAAGAAGACGAAGCACAACGTCGAGTTCCTCATGCAGGTTCAGCAGACCTCCAACATCAAGCTGGACGACGACGAGGACTGATCCTGTTCAGCAGTGAGGCCGGTGCGAGCGAGCTCGCACCGGCCTCACTGCTTCCAGGGTCCTCGCCGTCGTCCAGGCGCGTCTTGCGGCCAGGCCCTGACGGGCCTGTCTCGCTGCGACACGCGGCGGGTCGGCTTCCAGCGTGGTCCGGCGGTCTGCACCGTCGCCTGCTTGGGGCTCGCAACAGGGACTCTGATCCGATGACGTGTCGCACCCTCTTCTCCGATGACGTGTCGCACTCTTTTCGTGGTACCCGCGTACACGCAAATAGGGATGGTCTCTTCCCTTCTTGTGTCTTCGGGGGCGTTTCTGGACGCAAGTAGGGAAGGTTTCTTCCCCAGTCGCGCCTACGCGCACCGAGGTGCCAGCTGCGTCCACGTCCTGCGTCTGGCTCGGTCCCGCGTCGGCAGTCGACGGCCCGGGAATAGGTTCCGGGCCTCGTCTGTTTTGGAAGGTGTCCAGCTCGTCTGGCAAACTTCATTGTTGGCTTCCGGTTCACGTCGCTCGCCCGAGCAGACGACCCGGCGGCATCCTCAACAGCTAGGAGAACCCCGTGAAGAAGAACCTTCACCCCGAATACGTCGCCACGACGGTGTCCTGCACCTGCGGCAACACGTTCGAGACCCGCAGCACCGCGACGTCCGGCAAGATCAACGTCGAAGTGTGCTCCAACTGCCACCCCTTCTACACGGGTAAGCAGAAGCTCATGGACACCGGTGGCCGAGTCGCTCGCTTCCAGGCGCGCTACGGCAAGAAGGACGCCAAGTAGTCTTCGCGCACGCCGACCCCAGCAACTCTGCTGGGGTCGGCGTTTTGCATTCCCACGTCCTTCCCACGCCCAGGAGCCCCCGTGCTTGAATCCGCAGCCACGATCGTCGCCGAGTACGACGACCTCGAGAAGCAGCTCGCCGACCCCGCGACGCACGCCGACCCGACGCTCATGCGCCGGCTCAACAAGCGGTACGCGCAGCTCGCCCCGACGGTCGCCGCGTACCACGCGTGGAAGAGCGCCACCGAGGACGTGAGCGCCGCCGAAGAGCTCGCTGCAGAAGACCCTGCCTTCGGCGAGGAACTGCCCGCACTGCGCACGCACCGCGACGAGACCGCCGACGTTCTGCGCAAGCTCCTGCTCCCGCGCGACGAGGACGACGATCGTGACGTCGTCCTCGAGGTCAAGGCCGGAGAGGGCGGCGCCGAATCGGCCCTGTTCGCCGGTGACCTCGTGCGCATGTACCTGCGCTTCGCCGAGCGCAGCGGTTGGAAGGCGGAGATCTCCGACGCCACCGACGCCGACCTCGGCGGCTACAAGGACGTCCGCCTCACGGTGCGCGCCAAGGGCACCCCCGAGCCGGGGCAGGCGCCGTGGGCGCGTCTCAAGTACGAAGGCGGAGTGCACCGCGTCCAGCGTGTCCCCGTCACCGAGAGCCAGGGCCGCATCCACACGAGCGCCGCCGGCGTGCTCGTCATGCCCGACATCGAGGAGGAGGACGAGGTCGAGTTCGGCCCGAACGACCTCAAGATCGACGTCTACCGCAGCTCCGGACCGGGCGGCCAGAGCGTCAACACGACCGACTCGGCCGTGCGTATCACCCACCTGCCGAGCGGCGTCGTCGTCTCCTGCCAGAACGAGAAGTCGCAGCTGCAGAACAAGGAGTCGGCGCTTCGCGTGCTCAAGGCCCGCCTGCGTCAGATCGAACTCGAGCGGCGCGAGGCCGAGGCCAGTGCGGCCCGCAAGTCGCAGGTGCGCACCGTGGACCGCAGTGAGCGCATCCGCACCTACAACTTCCCCGAGAACCGCATCGCCGATCACCGCACCGGCTACAAGTCGTACAACCTCGACACCGTGCTCGACGGTGACCTGGACGCCGTGGTCCAGTCCGCCGTTGACGCCGACGAGGTCGCACGGCTGGCTGCCGTCGGCCAGGAGGACTGAACCGGTGGCAGCATCGCTGCGCGACGTAATCCGGAACGCACGTCAGCGCCTGTCCGACGCCGGCGTCGAATCCGCTGCCCACGACGCCGCTGCCCTCATGGCGCACGCTCTCGGTGTGCCCCTGGGGGAGGTGCGACGCCTCGAGATCCTCGGGCGTGACCTCGACGACGCCGACGCTGAGCGCTTCGCCGGCCTCGTGGACGAGCGTGCGGCCCGAGTACCCCTGCAGCACCTCACCGGCAAGGCGCCGTTCCGCCACCTCGAGCTGAGTGTCGGGCCGGGCGTGTTCGTGCCCCGCCCGGAGACGGAGATGCTCGTCGACGAGACGATCCGCTTGGCCCCGCACGGCGGTCGCGTTGTCGACCTCTGCACGGGCTCAGGTGCCATCGCGCTGGCCGTCAAGCACGAGCGCCCCGATCTCGGTGTCTGCGCAGTCGAGCTCGACGAGGCCGCAGCGGCCTGGACAGCCCACAACATCGCCGCGACGAGCCTCGACGTCCACTTGAGCGTTGAGGATGCGCGCGAGGCTCTAGCCGGGCTTGAGGGCAGCTTCGACGTCGTCGTGAGCAACCCGCCCTACATCCCTGTCGGCATGGTGCCGGTCGACCCGGAAGTGGCCGATCACGATCCCTCGATCGCGCTGTACGGCGGCAGCGACGACGGCTTGAGGTTCCCGGTGCAGATCGCCGAGCGTGCGGCCGCACTGCTCAAGCCGGGTGGGCACCTCGTCATGGAGCACGCCGACGTCCAGGGCGAGACGCTGCCCGCAGCTCTCCTCGCGAGCCGTGGGTTCGATCAGGCCCGCGACGTGCGCGACGCAGCCGACAAGCCGCGCATGACGATCGCCCGCCGCGAGGGTGGGGGTGCGTTCGAAGCGGTCGCGCCCCACGAGCGTCCCTCGCGAACTCGTGAGGCGGTGCGCCTCATCGTTCTCGACGAGAGCGACGCCGTTCTGCTCTACGTCGACTCCGACCAGGGCCTCGACCCGGTCTTCACCTGGTGGGCCACCCCGGGCGGCGGCGTCGATCCGGGGGAGGGTGCCCGAACTGCTGCGGTGCGGGAGCTGTGGGAAGAAACGGGTTTACGCATCGACGAGGCCGACGTCGTGGGCCCTGTCGCCTCGCGGACCGTTTCCCACGGATTCTCCGACCAGATCACCTACCAACACGAGACCTTCTTCGTCGTCCGATGCCCTCGCTTCGACGTCGAGCCCGCAGCTCTCACCCCGGAAGAGCAGATGACGATGCAGGAGTGGCGGTGGTGGTCGCTCGACGATCTCGACGCCGCGTCTCACCCCGTCTGGCCGGCGGACCTCGTCCGGCTGGCCCGCGATGTCATCGCGGGCCGGTCCACCCATCTCCCCGACGTCGAGGAATCCTCCGTTCCGCTCGACGCCCATCACACCCAGGAGCGTTCATGAGCCAGATCCTCGTCGCGGTGCCCGCCGCGCTGGCCGCTTGCGTCCACGTCTACATCTTCGTGCTCGAGTCGCTGCGCATCACCGACCCCGCGACGATGAAGGTCTTCGGCATCGCGAGCCGCGAAGAGGCCGAGATCATGCGCCCCTGGGCATACAACCAGGGTTGGTACAACCTCCTCCTCGCGCTCCAGGTCGGCGTCGGAGTCGTCTGCCTGTGGGCAGCACCGACCGTCGGTTCGACCCTCGTCGTCGCCGGGTGCGCCTTCATGGTGGCGGCGGCGCTCGTTCTCGTGACGAGCGATCGCGCCAAGCTGCGGGCCGCGACGGTCCAGGGAGCCCTGCCGCTGCTCGCTCTGCTCGCGTGGGCTCTCACGTGATGACGCGGCGGGCTCCGTCGCGGCGTGGCACGGGTTCGACGTGCGAGCGCCGGTGGGGGAGACTTGCGGAAGCAACAAGGGCGGATTCGACCTGGAGGAGTGTGGCGTGAGCCCGGTTTTTGACGTCTCGACCAGCGGGGATCGCGCTGCGGCGATCGAGGCCGCCACGGTGGCGATCGGCGAGGGCAAGCTCGTCGTCCTGCCCACCGACACCGTCTACGGAGTTGGCGCCGACCCGTTCAACCCCGACGGTGTCGCAGGCCTGCTGGCCGCCAAGGGACGTGGCCGTGAGAAGCCGCCCGCCGTTCTCGTGCCCAGTGCCGAGACCGTCGACGGTCTCGCGATGAACGCGCCCTCCTACGCGCGACGCCTCATGGAGCGCTTCTGGCCCGGTGGCCTGACGCTCATCTTCCGCGCCCAGTCTTCGCTCATGTGGGATCTCGGTGACACGAACGGCACTGTCGGCCTGCGCGTGCCGGACGACGAGATCGCTCTTGAGCTGCTGCGCTCGAGTGGGCCGATGGCGGTCAGCTCCGCGAACCGCACCGGTGAGGAGACCGCCCGCACCGTCACGGAGGCGGGTTTCGCCTTCGGTCCCAGCGTGGAGGTCTACCTCGACGGCGGTGAGCGTTCAGGTGCCCTCGCGAGCACGATCATCGACTGCACGAAGGCCGACCCGGTGCTTCTGCGCCGCGGTGGCATCACGCCCGAGCAGCTGCGTGAGGTGCTCGGCCCGATCGATCTGCTCGACTCCACCGGCGCTCCGGTCTCCGAGACGCCCCGGGCCGGCGAGGAAGCCGCCGCCGAGGCCGACGCCTCGACGAGCGACGAGAGCGACGCTACCCACGCCGCACAAAGTCCCACCCACTCCCGCGACGAGAGTGCTGCCGACGAGAGCGCGGCGGCCCCCGCCACGCGGGTCGAGCGGCGCACGCGTGCCGTCCCGGTGACGCTCGGCGCGGGCGCTGACGTCGACCGCTCGAGCGACGCCACCCAGGCCATGCCTGCGGGCGGCGTGGGCGCCGAGCCGCCCTTCGAGCGTGAGCCCGTGCGAAGTGCCGAACTGCCCGGTCGTCCCGGGCGTCCCACCGACTAAGGTTGAACCCATGACGACGTTCTACGGCTCCGACTATGCCGCCCTCGAGTTCTTTGATCCCGACATCGCCGGTGTGCTGATTTCCGAACTCGATCGTTTGCGCGGCGGTCTGCAGCTCATCGCGAGCGAGAACATGTCGAGCCCGGCCGTCCTCACGGCGCTCGGTTCGACGCTGTCGAACAAGTACGCCGAGGGCTACCCGGGCCGCCGCTACTACGGCGGTTGCTCGGAGGTCGACAAGGCCGAGGAGATCGCCATCGAGCGCGCCAAGGCGCTGTTCGGCGCAGATCACGCGAACGTCCAGCCGCACTCGGGTGCCTCCGCGAACCAGGCTGTCTACGGCGCCTTCATGCAGCCGGGCGAGACCATCCTCGCCATGAGCCTGCCCATGGGCGGGCACCTCACGCACGGCGCCAAGGTTTCGTTCTCGAGTAAGTGGTTCAACGCGGTCGGCTACGGCGTCGACAAGAAGACCGAGGACATCGACTACGACGAGGTCGAGCGCCTCGCCAAGGAGCACAAGCCGAAGGTCATCCTCGCCGGCGGCTCCGCCATCCCGCGTCTCATCGACTTCGAGCGCTTCCGCGCCATCGCCGACGAGGTCGGCGCCATCTTCTGGGTCGATGCAGCGCATTTCATCGGTCTCGTGGCAGGCAAGGCGATCCCGTCGCCTGTGCCCTACGCCGACGTCGTCTCCTTCACCACGCACAAGGTGCTGCGCGGCCCGCGCTCGGGCGCCATCGTCTGCAAGGAAGAGCACGCCAAGGCCATCGACAAGGCCGTCTTCCCGATGATGCAGGGTGGCCCGCAGATGCACACGATCGCTGCGAAGGCGGTCAACTTCAAGGAGTGTGCGACGCCGGAGTACCAGAAGTACGCGAAGGACGTCATCGCCAACTCCCAGCGTCTCGCCGAAGGCCTTGCAGCCAAGGGCATCCGTCCGACCACGGGTGGCACGGACACGCACCTGTCGCTGCTCGACCTGCAGGGCGTCGGTGTCACCGGCGCTGACGCCGAACTGCGCTGCGACGCCGCAGGCATCACGCTCAACAAGAACGCCATCCCGTTCGACCCGCAGAAGCCGAACGTGGCCTCGGGTATCCGTGTCGGCACGCCGTCGGTGACGACGCAGGGTATGGGTCTCGAGGAGATGGACGTCATCGCCGACGTCATTCACCGTGCCGTCACCGAAACCGACGGCTCGGCCGACAACACCGTCACCAAGGAGATCCGCGAGCAGGTCACCGACCTCGTCACGCGTTTCCCCGCCTACCCCCGCTGAGGTCGGCACCGGCCCGTGCGTGAGTACTTCCTCATCAGCGTCGTCGCGGCGGTCTTCACGTTCGTCGCGACGCCGCTCGCACGATGGGCGGCCATCCGTTTCGGCGCGGTGACCCAGGTGCGGGCCAGGGACGTGCATGCCGTCCCGATCCCGCGCCTGGGCGGCACGGCTCTGTTCATCGGTTTCGCCGCCGCGACGCTCGTCTCGTCGCAACTGCCGTACCTGTCCCAGATCTTCGGCACGCGTGAAGCCGTCGGCACACTCATCGCGGCCGGCATGATGTGTGCCCTCGGCGCGTGGGACGACTTCGCCGAGCTCAACTGGGCCATCAAGTTCGGCGGGCAGGCGCTCGCGGCCTGCGTCCTCGTCGTCTCCGGTGTCCAGTTCCTCATGCTGCCGCTGGGGGAGCAGACCGTCCTACCGACGCCGTTCCTCGTCGTCCTGTCGGTCTTCGTCATCCTCGTCATCGTCAACGCGGTGAACTGGGTGGACGGCCTCGACGGTCTGGCGGCCGGCATGGTCGCCATCGCCTCGGCGTCCTTCTTCTTCTACGCCTACCAGCAGGCCTCGGCGTCAGGGGATCGGGTCTTCTCGACCTCGGCCTTCATCTCCGCCGCAACGGTGGGCGCCTGCGTCGGCTTCCTGCCGCACAACTTCCACCCGGCGCGCCTGTTCATGGGGGACGCGGGGTCGTTGTTGCTCGGCACTCTTATGGCGTCGGCCACGATCTCGTTCGCGGGAAACCTCGACCCGGCTGTCGTCTCGAGTGCGGGTGACGCGTCGGTCGCCTTCATGCTTCCCCTGCTCGTGCCGCTGGCCATTCTGGCGGTGCCGCTGTGGGACTTCGCGGCCTCGATCGTCAGACGCATCCGATCCGGGCAGAAGCCGTGGGAGGCGGACGGCCGTCACCTGCACCACCGGATGCTGCAGATCGGTCACACCCACCGCGCGGCCGTGCTCATCCTCTACCTGTGGTCCATCGGCATCGCGCTCGGTCTGGTCTCGATGGCGTACTGGCCCGTGGAGCGCTCGCTGGCGGCTCTCATCGGGCTCACCGTGCTCGCCTTCGCGCTCACGTGGGGCCTGCCCCGTTGGCGACGCCGAAGGGCCTTGTGATAGTTTTCACAAGCGCCCGGACGCCCCGAAATCCGGCCCTCCGCCCGACGTCAACCCGCACGCCAGAGCAGATTGAGAGCCCTCCCATGGACTCCCACGACACCGCACCGCGCGGGGTGACCTCCGTGTCGCCCTTCGACGCCATGTTGCGCTCGTCGTTCCTGCCCAGCGCTCTCGTCGGGCTCGTGTGTGCCGCGGTCTTCTTCGTCCTCGGTGGTGTCGCCGGGGGCCTTTCCGCCCTCTTCGGCGCGGCGCTGGCCCTGGGCTTCTTCGCGAGCGGTCTGCTCGTCCTTCGCACGTTGCGCAACCTCAACCCCATGGCCATCATGGCTGCGGCCATGGCCGTCTTCTTCGGCCAGATCATCGTGCTCGGCCTGGTTCTCGTGGCTGCGCGCCGAATCGACTCGCTCGACGGGCCGGCAACCGGTATCACGGTGGCCGTCGTGGTCGTGGCGTGGCAGATCTTCCAGGTGCGCAGCTTCATGCGAACGCGCCAATTCGTCTACGACCCGGAGGCTGGCGACGCAGGGGCAGGTGGGCGAACGTGAACCGCGCCACTGCGTCGGGTAGAATGCGTTCTGTCTCCGGCGTGCACGACCGGTCGGGCCCCCCGCCGAGGGCGGCAGGGCCGATCCGATTGCAACAGACACTGTGACTTTTCTTGCTGGATGCTGACTGAGGAGAATTTGTGAGCTTCATCGCGGGCGCGGCCCTCGTTGCCGAAGGGGAGTCCTTCGAGTCTCCGACCACGAGCGATTTCTGGTGGCCCCTCATCGGCGGCGACAGCAACTGGGCGATCACGCGCCCGGCGGTCGTTTTCCTCATCTCGGCCCTACTCATCGGCTGGTTCTTCGTCTCGGTCACGGGCAAGAAGCTCTCCGTCGTGCCGAGCAAGCGTCAGTTCATGGCCGAGGGTGCCTATGACTTCGTGCGCAACACGATTGGCCGAGACATCATCGGCTCCAAGGACTTCATGCGGTTCGTTCCGCTGCTGCTCACGTGCTTCACGCTGATCCTGTTCAACAACCTGGCGGGCATCATCCCGTTCATCCAGTATCCCAGCACGGGTCGCATCGCCTTCCCGATCGTTCTCACGATCATCGTCTTCATCACCTACCACGTGGTTGCGGTGAAGACGAAGGGTGGCTTCGGCAAGTACATGGGTTCGCTCATCCCCCCGGGTCTGCCCGGCTGGCTCAAGCCGATCATGTTCGTGCTCGAGTTCCTCACATACTTCGTCATCCGCCCGCTGACGCTCGCACTGCGACTCTTCGGAAACATGATGGCCGGGCACCTCATGCTGCTCGTGTTCATCGTCGGTGGCGAGTACCTGCTCCTGCACGGTGGCAACATCGGGCTGCAGGGCGCGGGAATCCTGTCCTTCGCCTCGGCCATCCTGATGACCTTCTTCGAACTCCTCATCGAGTTCCTGCAGGCCTTCATCTTCACCATGCTTGCCGCTCTGTACATCGCGGACGCGGCGTCCGAACACCACTGATTCGGACACTCTGACCCTCTGAACTCAGCGACACCGGGAAAAGGTCCCGGTGCCACTCGAAAGGAAAAGCACATGACCGGCGACATCGCATTCCTCGGCTACGGACTCGCTGCTATCGGCCCCGGCATCGGCATCGGCCTGATCTTCGCCGCCTACATCCAGGGTGTGGCTCGCCAGCCCGAGGCTCGCAACATGCTCCAGACCATCGCCTTCACCGGCATGGCCCTCACCGAGGCCCTTGCCATCCTGGGTCTGGTCTTCGCGTTCGTCTTCCAGGGCTGATCCAGCTCTTCGAACCTGATCAGTCCCCTCAACAGATAGGAAGCCAAGGTGTTCCTCGCATCTGAAGGCGCCGGTTGGCCGGAGGCACTTCCCCTCCTGCCGCACCCGGCCGAGATGATCATCGGGCTCATCGCCTTCGCGATCCTCTACTGGCTGTTCAAGACGAAGGTCGTTCCCAACATGGAGCGCATGTACGCGGAGCGTACGGCGGCCATCGAGGGCGGCATCGCCAAGGCGGAGGAGGCCCAGAAGGAGGCCGACGCCGCGAAGCAGCAGTACGAGTCGCAGCTCGCCGACGCGCGCGCTGAGGCCGCGAAGATCCGCGAGGACGCCCGTGCCCAGGGCGCGGCCATCATCGCGGAAAGCCGCGAGCAGGCCACGGCCGAGGCAACGCGTATCACCGAGAACGCGACGAAGCAGATCGCGGCCGAGCGTCAGCAGGCCACGGTTCAGCTCCGCAGCGAGGTGGGCGGTCTGTCCACCGAGCTCGCGAGCCGCATCGTCGGTGAGTCCCTGCACGACGAAGCGCGTCAGAAGGGCATCATCGACCGCTTCCTCGCCGAGCTCGAGTCCGGCAACATCCGTCCGGAAGCCTCCGGCAGTTCGCGAGTGGATGCCTGATGCAGGGCTCTTCGCGTACGGCTCTCACCTCGACCCGTCGGGTGCTCAACGGCACGCTGTCGGGCCTGAGTGACCCGAAGGCCACGGCGCGTGACCTGTTCGCGGTCATCGACGTCATGGACACGAATGCCACGCTCCGTCGTGCGTTCGCCGACTCGTCGCGTGACGCCGACGCCAAGCGCGGGCTCGCCCAGCGCCTGTTCGGCGGCAAGATCGGCAACGAGGCCAGCGAGGTGCTCACCGCTGCGGTGGGTGAGCGTTGGTCCTCGGAGCGTGATCTGTCCGACGCACTCGAGCAGTTGGCTGTCGAAGCCCTCACCGCCTCGGCGGAGAAGGCCGAACGCGCCGACTCGTTCGAGAACGAGATGTTCCGCTTCGAGCGCACGGTTGCCTCCGATGCCGGTCTGCGCGACGCGCTGGCCGACCGCGGTCGTAGCGGCGCGGACAAGCGAGGCCTCGTCTCCCGTCTGCTCGAGGGCAAGGTGAGTGAGGAGACTCTCTTCCTGGCCGGTCGCGCAGCGGGCAACCCCCGCGGACGACGCTTCGACCGGACGATGGAGGAATTCCTCGCCGGTATCGCAAGCCGCCGTGGTCAGTCGCAGGCACTCGTCACGAGCGCCGTCGAACTGACGGGCGAGCAGTCGGAGCGACTGCGCGCCGCGTTGTCCACGATGTACGGCAAGCCCGTGCAGACGAACGTCGTCATCGACCCCGAGGTCGTCGGCGGCATCAAGGTTCAGGTGGGTGACGACGTCATCGACGGCACGATCTCGCGCCGTCTCGACGAGGCACGCGCCCACCTGTCCGGCTGACACGACGCCATCCCGGGCCGCTACCGCGGCCCAGCTAAAACAGCTCGGCGCCCGAAGCGGGCCCATGACAAGGAGTGATGATGACGGAGCTTTCGATCCGTCCGGAGGAGATCCGGGAAGCGCTGAACGCTTACGTTCAGTCCTACGAGCCCGGCGCGGCCTCCCGCGAAGAGGTCGGCCGCGTTGCCGATGCCGCTGACGGCATCGCGCACGTCGAGGGTCTGCCCTCGGCCATGACCAACGAACTGCTGCAGTTCGAAGACGGCACGCTCGGTATCGCGCTGAACCTCGACGTTCACGAGATCGGTGTCGTCGTCCTCGGCGAGTTCGCCGGCATCGAAGAGGGCCAGCCCGTCAAGCGCACGGGCGAGGTGCTCTCGGTTCCGGTCGGCGACGGCTTCATGGGCCGCGTCGTCAACCCGCTCGGTCAGCCGATCGACGGTCTCGGTGACATCGAGGCCGAGGGCCGCCGCGCCCTCGAGCTCCAGGCGCCCACCGTCGTTCAGCGTAAGTCGGTCCACGAGCCGCTCATGACCGGTATCAAGGCCATCGATTCGATGACGCCGATCGGTCGCGGTCAGCGTCAGCTGATCATCGGTGACCGCAAGACGGGCAAGACGACGATCGCCACCGACACGATCATCAACCAGAAGCAGAACTGGGAGACGGGCGACCCGGACAAGCAGGTTCGCTGCATCTACGTCGCCATCGGTCAGAAGAACTCGACCGTCGCCGAGGTTCGCGCCACGCTCGAAGAGGCCGGCGCCCTGGAGTACACGACGATCGTCAACGCTCCGGCGGGTGACGCGGCGGGCTTCAAGTACCTGGCTCCGTTCACGGGTTCGGCCATCGGCCAGCACTGGATGTACCAGGGCAAGCACGTCCTCATCGTCTTCGACGACCTCAGCAAGCAGGCCGAGGCCTACCGCGCCATGTCGCTGCTGCTGCGCCGCCCGCCGGGCCGTGAGGCCTACCCGGGTGACGTCTTCTACCTGCACTCGCGTCTGCTCGAGCGTTGCGCGAAGCTCTCCGACGACCTGGGCCACGGCTCCATGACGGGTCTTCCGATCATCGAGACGAAGGCCGGTGACGTCTCGGCGTACATCCCGACCAACGTCATCTCGATCACCGACGGTCAGATCTTCCTCCAGTCCGACCTGTTCAACTCGAACCAGCGCCCGGCCGTCGACGTGGGTATCTCCGTGTCGCGAGTCGGTGGTGCCGCCATGACGAAGGCCATGAAGGCCGTCACCGGTTCGATCAAGGTCGACCTCGCTCAGTTCCGCGAGATGCAGGCGTTCGCCATGTTCGCCTCCGACCTCGACGCCGCTTCGCGTCGTCAGCTCGCTCGCGGTGAGCGCCTCATGGAGATGTTCAAGCAGCCGCAGAACAACCCGTTCCCGGTCGAGAACCAGGTCGCGTCGCTGTGGGCCGGTACCACCGGTCAGTTCGACGACGTCAAGACCGAGGACGTGCAGCGCTTCGAGGCCGAGTGGATCGAGTACATGAACCGTGAGAACGGTGACTTCATGCGCGCGATCCGCGAGAGCGGCAAGCTGGCCGACGACGGCAAGGACGTCTTCGCCAAGAACATGGAAGCGTTCAAGAAGCAGTTCCAGGCTTCGTCCGACCGCAGTGGTGAGGGTTCCGAGCAGTTCGACGAGATCGACGAGGACCACATCAACCAGGAGAAGATCACCAAGCGCAAGCAGTGATCCTCCTCGTACCGGCCCCGTCGGGGTCTCCCACGGGGCCGGTACGAAGGTCATCCCCACCACCACGTCAGAACCAGTACAGAGAGGCGGAAAGCTATGGGAGCGCAGCAGCGGGTCTACCGCCAGCGCATCCGGTCCGTCCAGGCGACCAAGAAGATCACGCGCGCGATGGAGCTCATCGCTGCCTCGCGCGTGGTCAAGGCTCGTGAGGCCGTCGCGAAGTCGACGCCCTACGCGGTCGCCCTGACGCGAGCGGTCTCCTCGGTCGCGTCGTCCACGTCGGACATCGACCACGCACTGACCACCGAACGCGAGCACGTCAAGCGCGCGGGTGTCCTCATCGTCACTGCCGACCGCGGCCTCGCCGGCTCGTACTCGGTCAACGCGATGAAGGAAGCCCAGGAGCTCATCACGCGCCTGGAGAACGACGGCAAGGAGGTCGTTCCCTACATCGTCGGACGTAAGGGCGTGGGCTACTACAAGTTCCGTCGCCGTCCGTACGAGGCCGAGTGGACGGGCTTCACCGACAGCCCCAAGTTCGAGAACGCCGAAGAGATCGGTGATCGCCTCACCGAGGACTTCATCAAGGGTTCGGACGAGGGCGGTGTCGACGAGCTTCACGTCGTATACACCCAGTTCAAGAGCATGGTGACGCAGCAGTCCCGCGTCATCCGCCTCCTGCCCCTGGGCGTGGAGGAGCGCGAGGCCGAAGCGGACGACGCCGAGGGCCTCATGCCGCTGTACGAGTTCGAGCCGAACCCCGAGGGCGTGCTCGACGCGCTGCTCCCGCGGTACGTCAACGCTCGTATCTTCAACGCGCTGCTGCAGTCGGCTGCTTCCGAGCTCGCTGCACGTCAGCGCGCCATGAAGTCCGCGACGGACAACGCCACGGAACTCGTCAAGACTTACACCCGACTGGCCAACCAGGCCCGTCAGGCCGAGATCACGCAAGAGATCAGCGAAATCGTGGGTGGCGCCAGCGCCCTCGCGGACGCCAGTTGAGCGCCTCAACGCAAAGGAATCACCATGACTGCCACCATTAACGAAAGCCAGTCGGCGGCTCCCGCCGCGGCCGGCGTTGGCCGCGTCTCGCGCGTCATCGGCCCGGTCGTCGACGTCGAGTTCTCCGCCGACACCATGCCGGAGGTCTACAACCTCCTCAAGCTCGACGTCACGCTGAACGGCGAGACGAAGAACATCAACCTCGAGGTCGCCCAGCACATCGGTGACTCGATGGTGCGAGCCATCTCGCTGCAGCCGACGGACGGCATCGTCCGTGGCTCCGAGGTGCGCGACACCGGTGCCCCCATCTCGGTGCCCGTCGGCGACGTGACGCTCGGCAAGGTCTTCAATGCCACGGGTGACTGCCTCAACCTCGAAGAGGGCGAGACGCTCGAGGTCAACGAGCGCTGGGGCATCCACCGCACCGCTCCGGCCTTCGACCAGCTCGAGTCGAAGACGCAGATGTTCGAGACCGGCATCAAGGTCATCGACCTTCTCACCCCGTACGTGCAGGGTGGAAAGATCGGTCTGTTCGGTGGTGCCGGTGTCGGTAAGACCGTTCTGATCCAGGAGATGATCGCTCGAGTCGCTCGCGACCACGGCGGTGTGTCCGTGTTCGCCGGTGTCGGTGAGCGTACCCGTGAGGGTAACGACCTCATGGTCGAGATGGAGGAGGCCGGCGTTCTCGGTCAGACCTCGCTGGTCTTCGGCCAGATGGACGAGCCGCCGGGCACGCGTCTTCGCGTCGCTCTGTCGGCCCTGACGATGGCGGAGTACTTCCGTGACGTCCAGAAGCAGGACGTGCTTCTGTTCATCGACAACATCTTCCGCTTCACGCAGGCCGGTTCCGAGGTCTCCACGCTGCTCGGCCGTATGCCGTCCGCCGTGGGTTACCAGCCGACGCTGGCCGACGAGATGGGTGTTCTCCAGGAGCGCATCACCTCGACGCGTGGTCACTCGATCACGTCGATGCAGGCCATCTACGTGCCGGCTGACGACTACACCGACCCGGCTCCGGCAACGACGTTCGCCCACCTCGACGCCACCACCGAGCTCTCGCGTGACATCGCGTCGATGGGTATCTACCCGGCCGTGGACCCGCTGACGTCGACGTCGCGAATCCTCGACCCGCGTTACATCTCGCGTGAGCACTACGACACCGCGGTGCGCATCAAGGGAATCCTGCAGCGCAACAAGGAGCTCCAGGACATCATCGCGATCCTCGGTATCGACGAGCTTTCGGAAGAGGACAAGATCCTCGTCAACCGCGCTCGCCGCATCCAGCGCTTCCTGTCGCAGAACACCTACGTTGCCAAGCAGTTCACGGGCATCGAGGGCTCGACGGTTCCGCTGAGCGATTCGATCGAGGCGTTCACGAAGATCGCCGACGGCGACTACGACCACGTGCCGGAGCAGGCCTTCTTCATGTGCGGTGGCCTCGACGACGTCGAGCGTCAGGCCGCGGAGATCGCCAAGCAGGACTGATCTCGGTGAGCCGGACGCCGCAGGTGTCGGGCAACCCGTGATGATTCGGACGAGGGGCCGGGGGCGAGAAGCCTCCGGCCCTTCGTCCGTCATGTGACGAACGAACGAAGGACGACGTGATGGATCTCGGGCTCAAGTGGCGGCCGCACGACGGCGACCTGACGCGGGCCGGTGCCGTGGTGGCGCCGGA
This sequence comes from Dermacoccus abyssi, assembly GCF_003515945.1. Taxonomy (GTDB): domain Bacteria; phylum Actinomycetota; class Actinomycetes; order Actinomycetales; family Dermatophilaceae; genus Dermacoccus; species Dermacoccus abyssi. Next base: position 15,515 of record NZ_QWLM01000001.1, on the reverse strand, counting down.
CGAGCGGCTCGCGTGGCCGAAGACGATCGGCATCGGTATGCAGCACGTCGTCGCCATGTTCGGCGCCACGTTCCTCGTGCCGTTGCTGACGGGCTTCCCGCCCTCGGCGACGCTGTTCTTCTCGGGCATCGGAACGATGCTCTTCCTGCTGCTCACGGCCGGTCGTGTACCGAGCTACCTCGGGTCGTCGTTCGCCTTCATCGCGCCGCTCACCGCAGCCACGAAGTCGCATGACATGGCCACCGCGCTCGGCGGCGTCGTCATGGCCGGTCTGGCGTTGTTCCTCGTCGGTCTGCTCGTGCAGGTCGTGGGTGACGGCTGGTTGCGAGCCCTCATGCCGCCTGTGGTCACAGGAGCCATCGTCGCGCTGATCGGCCTCAACCTCGCCCCGGCCGCGAAGCAGAACTTCATCAAGTCGCCGGTGACGGCTCTCGTGACGCTTCTCGTCGTCCTCGCCGTCACGGTGCTGGCCAAGGGCCTGCTGGGGCGTCTCAGCATTCTGCTGGGTGTCGTGGCGGGTTACGCCGTCGCGTGTTTCCGCGGGGAAGTCGACTTCAAGGCGCTCGGCGCTGCCGATTGGCTTGGCCTGCCGGACTTCCACTCGCCGTCCTTCGACCTGAGCGTCATGGGATTGTTCGTGCCGGTCGTGCTCGTGCTCGTCGCGGAGAACATCGGGCACGTGAAGTCGGTCGCGCAGATGACGGACCGCAACCTCGACGACGTGTCGGGCCGCGCGCTCATGGGTGACGGTCTCGCCACGACCCTGGCCGGTCTCGGTGGTGGCTCCGGTACGACGACCTATGCCGAGAACATCGGCGTCATGGCCGCGACGAAGGTGTACTCGACCGCGGCCTACTGGGTCGCCGCCGTCACCGCCGTGCTGCTCTCGTTCTGCCCGAAGGTCGGCGCGGCCATCGCAACGATTCCGCCGGGTGTCCTCGGGGGAGTGGCCACCGTTCTCTACGGCATGATCGGCATGCTCGGCGTGCGGATCTGGATGGAGAACAAGGTCGACTTCGCCAACCCGGTCAACCTCATGACGGCCGCAGTGGCCCTCATCATCGGTATAGCCGATTACACCTGGAAGGTCGGCGACCTCACGTTCGCCGGCATCGCGCTCGGCACGTTCGCCGCCGTCGCCCTCTTCCACACCATGCGTTTCGCGGCGCGCACGAGCGGCGCCGTGCCCGACCCACTCGCCAAGGCCGACGACGTCGAACGTCGCGAGCCGAAGGCCTGAGACGAAGCCCACGTTTCCCCGGTTATCATGGGGGAACTCACCGACTCGAAGAGGAATCGCCCTGATGAGCAACCTGAACGTCAAGTTCGTCGCCGCCGACCGTGAGGTCTGGGAAGGCGAAGCGAGCCGTCTGATCGCCCGCACCACCGAAGGTGAGATCGGCATCCTGCCCGGTCACCAGCCCCTGCTTTCCGTGCTCATCGAGGGCGACGTCGTCGTCGTCCCGACCTCGGGCGAGCGTCGCACGGTCCAGATCGACGGTGGCTTCCTCTCCGTCGACAAGAACGTCGTCACGGTAGTCGCGCAGCACGTCGAGATGGCCGACGCCTCCTGAGGCAACGACGCACGATGTCTGATGCGCTGACGGCCGGCGAGATCGTTCTCGCGCTGGCCGTCATTGCGTTGCTCGTAAGGCTCGGCGCGATGGTGTATCGCACCCGCAGCCTCTCGCGCGAGGGAAACCTCGCTGTCATGGCCACCCGTTACCCGAACGGCTCGTGGCGCACCGGCATGGTGCGCTACCGGCCGGATCGGCTCGAGTGGTTCACTTTCCGGACTCTGCGGCTCACGCCTGAGCGCATCTGGAAGCGTGGCGAGTTCGTTCTCGGCTCGCGCAACGCGCTCGACTCGAGCGAGTTGCCGCGGGCGATGACGGGGGATGCGGTCGCGGTCGATGTCGAGTGTGCTGTCGAGCGCTTCTCGATCGCCATGGCGCCTGCCGACTACACGGCCTTGCGATCCTGGAGTGAGTCGGCTCCGCCCGGCCTGCGCTCGCAGGGCTACTGAGTCAGGCGCGCACAGGAGGGCCCCCGACACATCGGTGTCGGGGGCCCTCCTGCGCGCACGGGTGTGCGTTGCGGGCGTCAGGTTGTGGAAGCGCCCTCTTCGCGGCCACCGCCGGGCTGCCACAGCACATCCCCAGGGCCCTGGGCGTTGGCGTAGCGCGCGAAGACGAAGAGCGCATCCGACAGCCGATTGAGGTACTTCGCCGTGAGGACGTTGACGCCACCGGGGCGTTCGGCGCTCTTGCCGTCACCGGACGCCGGCTCGTCCCCGTGTGCGTCGAGGGCAGCCCAGGCTGCCCGCTCCGCACGCCGGACGACGGTGCGCGCGAGGTGGAGGTAGGCCGCTGCCTGCGTCCCACCTGCGAGGACGAAGGAGCGCAGCGTCGGTAGCTCGGCGCCGAACTCGTCGCACTGTTGCTCCAACTCGTCGATCCACTCCTCGCGCACGCGAAGTGGTGGGTGCGCCGGTGCTTCGACGAGAGGCGTCGAGAGATCGGCTCCGACGTCGAAGAGGTCGTTCTGGATGCGCAGGAGGACGGGGCGCAGGGCCTCGGGAAGGTCCGGGGCGCAGGTGAGCGCGAGGCCGATGGTGGCGCCTGCCTCATCGGTGTCGGCGTAGGCCGCGAGCCTCGGATCGTTCTTCGAGGTGCGCGAGAAATCGCCGAGGCCGGTGGAACCGTCGTCGCCGGTGCGGGTGTAGATGGTGCTGAGTACGACCATGGCATCACCCTGCCAGACGAAGGGCCGCCGTGTCGGCGCAGGCGTGTGGCCGTCCCCGCCGTCAGCTGGGCGTGAGAGCGGCGCGTTACGACCCTTTGGCAGTCGTTATGTTTTCGTTACCGAAATGGGCGAACCTCACGTGGGGGTCGCGCGTCAGAGTAGAGGTAAGCGAAGCAAAGCGGCGCCCGCCGCCGCCCCGAGCCCGTCCTGAACGCACGAAGGGGAACGACATGTCCCAGCCGGTTGCAGACAAGACCGATGCACGTGCGCGCGAGCGCACCGCCGAGGTGCGCCACATCGTCGACGGGGTCGAACTCGGTGTTGTGGGGTCGATCTGTGCCAGCACGAGCAGTGAGGTGCGCAGCGAGCTCACCCAGGCGATCGGCGCGGGCGAGGGCGACCTCGTCGTTCACCTCTCGGAGGCCGAGGTGTGGGACGCCACGGGCCTCGGCGTCATCGTCGGAGCTCACCGCCGCGCTGCTGCCGAAGGACGGCGACTGGTCGTGGCCGACGCCTCGCCGCGACTGCGCCGCCTGATGTGTGCGACGAAGCTCGACCGTCACCTCGAGGTCGAGCGGGAGCTGACGCAGTTCGTCCCGCTCGCCGCCACCGCCTGAGCGAACCGGCTCAGAACAGGCGTGTCTCGGAGTCGTCGATTCCCTTGAGGGCGTCGTAGTCGAGCACGACGCAGCGGATGCCGCGGTCCGCTGCGAGCGTTCGGGCCTGGGGCTTGATCGTCTGGGCAGCGAAGACACCCGACACGGGGGCGAGGTGCGGGTCGCGGTTGAGCAGTTCGAGATAGCGCGTCAGCTGTTCGACGCCTTCGATCGTGCCGTGCCGCTTGAGTTCCACGGCCACCGTGGCCCCGGTGGAGTCCTTGCACATGATGTCGACGGGTCCGATGGCCGTCATGTACTCGCGGCGCATGAGCGTGTAGCCCGAACCGAGGGTCTCGATGTGTTGAGCGAGCAGCTTCTGCAGCTGCGCCTCCACACCGTCCTTGACAAGGCCAGGGTCGACGCCGAGTTCGTGGGCGCTGTCGTGGTGGATGTCGTACAGCTTGATCCGCAGTCGATCGTCGGACTTGGCGTGCTGCACGAGCCACACGGAGCTGACGCCCTCTACCGTCTCGACCTCGTCGGGCTCGATCTCGGCCATGGCGCACGGCGGGGCCATCCAGTTGAGGGGCTTGTACGAGCCTCCGTCGGAGTGCACGAGCACGGAGCCGTCGGCCTTGACCATGAGAAGCCGCTTGGCCAGGGGGAGGTGGGCCTGCAGGCGGCCCTCGTAGTCGACGCTGCAGTCGGCAATCACGATTCGCACGAGGAGTAAGCCTACGCTTCCGCCTCGCTGCGTCCGGCCAGGGCGATACAGGCACCGAGGGTGAGGACGAAGCCCGCGACGGCCAGGACCTGCGTGTTCGGCCGCACCCCGTCGCCGAGGAGGGCGAGGCCGACGAGGGATGGTGCCACGGTTTCCAGGGCGAAGGTGATCGCCGCGACAGACGTCGTTTCGCCGGCGTCGAGGGCGAACCCGTAGGCAACGGTCGCGATGACGGCGTGCAGCACAAGCGCCCACAGTGCCCAGGTCCCGAGGGCATCGCCCAGGCTGCCGTTCCACGGCAGGATGCGGGCGCCGACGGCGAGACCGCCGTACCCGAGCCCCGCGACCACAGCCAGCACGGAGCTGGCGCGACGACGCGCCGCAAGGACCCCGACGGCGGCAAGCAGGACGGCCACGGCGACGAGGGCCGGCGCCAGCCACGACGGCGGATCGTGCGGCGGCGTGTCCCGTGCGGTGGCGGCCAGGCAGACGAGCCCTAGGGCGACCACCGCCAGAGCTGCGACCTCACGCCGCGTCAGTTTGGCGCCCAGCACGATGACGGCGAGCACCGCCGTCACGGCGACCGACGATGCAATGACCGACTGGACGAGGAAGAGGGGGAGAGCGCGCAGCGCGCCCACGGAGGCGGCGAACGCCACGACGTCGAGTCCCAGGCCCGCGGCGTACAACCACCCGGCTCGCGCCCGCTGCAGGAGGGTGCTGCCGGCCGGGGCCGCCCGGAGTCCGCGCACGCCGAGTGCCTGGAGGATCGTGGCGCTTCCGTACGCCAGCGCGGCGAGCAGAGCGCCGAGGAGTCCGAGGAGCATGCGCTGACTGTGTCACCCTCCTCGCAGCATCGGGAGCCTCGGCCCGTGGCGCGGACACATCTGAGAGACTGGCGACCATGATCAACACAGTGGGTGTCATCGGGCTCGGCACGATGGGTGCGGGCATCGTCGAGGTCTTCGCGAAGGCCGGTTTGAGCGTCATCGCCGTCGACGGTTCGGCCGAGTTGGCCGAGCGCGGCAAGGGCTTCCTCGAGAAGTCGCTCGGTCGTGCGGTGAGCAAGGGCAAGCTCGACGAGGCGGCGCGCGACGAGATCGTCGGCCGCGTCTCGTTCGGCGACGACCTCGGTGCGATGAAGGACGCCGACCTCGTCATCGAGGCGGTGCCGGAGCGGCTGGAGATCAAGGAATCGATCTTCACGACGCTCGACGGCATCGTCCGTGAGGACTGCGTGCTCGCGACGAACACGTCGTCGCTGTCGATCACCGAGATCGCGCGGGCCACGAAGGTGCCGTCGCGGGTCATCGGTATGCACTTCTTCAACCCGGCGCCGGTTCAGCCGCTCGTCGAGGTCATCCGTTCCGTCATGAGCGACGAGACGCTTGTCGAGCAGGTCCGCGAGCTGGCCGAGCGCCTCGGCAAGAAGCCGGTCGTTGTCGGCGACCGCGCCGGTTTCGTCGCCAACGCTCTGCTCGTCTCCTACCTCGCGCGGTCCATCCGCGCCTACGAGTCCGGCCTCGCCTCACGCTCCGACATCGATGCGGCCATGGCCGCCGGCGTCGGTCTGCCGATGGGCCCGCTCACGCTGTGCGACCTCGTCGGCCTCGACGTCATCCACGAGGTGTGCGGCGTGCTCTACAACGCCACGGGTGACCCGAGCGTCGCCTCGCCGTCGATCCTGCGCCAGTTGGTGACGGCCGGTCGCCTCGGCCGCAAGAGCGGTCACGGCTTCTACACCTACGACGGTGTCGGTTCCGGCACGGTGGTCGACGACGCTGCCACGACGGCACCCGCCAAGCCCCTCGAAGGCAAGGTCGGTCTCGTCGGCGAGGGTGACCTCGTCGACGCCCTCGGCTCGGAGCTGAGCGACGCAGGCGTCGAGGTCGTCCGGGTTGTCTCGGCGGACGACGCAGCCTCGCTCAAGGGCGTGGCCGTCACGCTCGCCGTTGACGCGGTCGAGCTCGACGGCGACTGCTGCGGCGGCGGATGCTGCGGTGGAGACGACGCCTCGCACGGCGACGTCGAGAGCGGCCTCGAGATCGGGGCGAAGCCGGTGCTGCGCGCCGTGCGTGACGCCATCGGTGACGCAGGCGTCATCGCTGCGCTCGGCGAGGGATCCGTCGAGACCGCGTCCACGGGCGACCCGACGATCGACGCCACCATCGTGCCCGTCGTCCTGCACGAGAAGCAGAGGGCCGGCCAGGTGCTCGAGATCGGCCGTTCGGTCGCCATCAGCGACGAGGCCGTCGAGACGGTGCGTTCGCTCGCCGCTGCGGCCGGCTGGACGCCCGTCGTCGGTAAGGACCGTGCAGGCCTCGTCGTCGACGCGCTGCTCTATCCGCACCTCAACGACGCCGCGAAGATGCTCGACTCCGGCTACGCCACGGTCGAGGACATCGAGACGGCGATGAAGGCAGGCTGCGGTTACCCGCAGGGCCTGTTCGAACTGCTCGACGAGGCCGGCCCCGACGACGTCCACGGTGTACTCTCGGAAATGCACTTCGAAACCGGGGAACAGCACCTCGTGCCGTCGCCGCTGCTCACCGAGCACATCCTCGCGGATCGTCCCTTCCGGAACTGATGCCTCGGCGGAACCGACCCCGCCGGGACGAGACGCGCGGCGACGTCAGCGCGGCGTTCCGTCCCGTCGATGTCGTCCAGAGCTACGCCGGCGGACGCTGGACGGTGCGGGTGCTGCGGGGCAACAGCGAGGGCAAGGTCTACACGTGCCCCGGCTGCCAGCAGCAACTTGCGTCGTCGCTGCCGCACGTCGTCGTCTGGCCGATGGACCGGCTCGGTGACGTGACCGACCGACGCCATTGGCACACGAGCTGCTGGCAGGCTCGCGACCGGCGTCCGCCGCAGGGCTCTTGGCGCTGAACCACCGGACGAGGGAAATCGACATGACGATGCAGGAGATCCGCTCGAACACCGTGCTCGCCGCGCGGCGCGAGGAGATCGAGTTGCACACCGCGGACGGCCTGAAGCTCGTGGGTGAACTGGCGCTGCCGCCGTCGAACGATCCAGTGGCCACACTCGTGACGCTGCACCCGCTGCCGACGCATGGCGGCTTCATGGACAGCCATGTCTACAAGAAGGCCGCCAACCGGCTGCCGGCGCTCGCGGACATCGCGGTGCTGCGGTTCAACACGCGTGGCACGTCGTCGCCGCGCGGGACGTCGGAGGGTGCGTTCGACTCGGCTGACGGTGAGCGGTTCGACGTCGCCGCCGCCATCGAGTTCGCGGAGTTCCACGAGTCGCCGGCGCTGACCAATCGTTGGCTGGTGGGGTGGAGCTTCGGCACGGATCTGACGCTCATGCACGGGCTCGATCCGTCGATCGAGGGCGCGATCCTGCTGTCGCCGCCGCTGCGGTGGTCGCAGCCCGAGCACCTCGCGGCGTGGGCCGAATCGCGCAAGCCGGTGACGGCGCTCGTGCCCGAACTGGATGACAACCTGCGCCCCGACGAGGCGCGCGACCGGTTCGCGGCCATTCCGCAGGCTGACGTCATCGGCGTCGATGGCGCGAAGCACCTGTGGGTGGGGGAGAAGTACGTGCGGCGCGTGCTCGACGAGATCGTGCGCATCGTCGCGCCGTCGAAGCTGCCCGAGGGTGGCCTGCCAACCGAGGTCGACGCTTCGCTCGTGGTCGAGGGCTGAGTTGACACGCAAGCGGTGGGCGCCTCTGTGAGCCCGGGCACCCTTGGTGGCTGTCTCGGACCGGTTGTCGACACTGACGTTCGGCGCCGCGAGGTTCTGTACGTCGTTCTACTACCCCCTGACCGGGGCATAACCACGTGCAGAGCCACCCCAGCTTGGGTGGTGGAGAAACGACCGTTTCTGCACCCCGAGGCGATCAGAGGTCGATGCGGTACTGGTACTCGTCTCCCTGTTCACCGACGCGGGACATGCCGGCGTGTTCAAGGGTGCGTTGGGAGGCGATGTTGTCCATGGCAGTGGCGGCGACCACGTGATCGAGGCCGAGCTCACGGGCCGCGTCAATGAGCGCGCGCGAAGCCTCGGCGGCGAATCCTGCGCCACGTGCGGAAGGGACGAGGCCGTATCCGATCTCCACCGAGCCATCCTGGGGCTGACCCTTGAACCCAATGCCGCCAACGGCGCGACCGTCGCTGCGACGGATGATGACGTAGAAACCGAACGGCTGCTGATCCCCGGATGTGTTGGTGGCGCGCAAAAACATCGTCGCTCCGATGACATCGCCCTCGAACGGGAAGTCTTCCGCCCACAAGTCATCGGGCGCCGGGTCGCGCCCCACAATGCGCTCGGCCTCGTCCGGCGTAGCTGGGTGCAGGACAAGTCGCTCAGTGGTGAAGTCACTCATGCTCGCACCCAATCGGTTTTCGACCTGGCCGGTCAACCATTTTTCGCGCCATGCCCCTGTAGCTCAAACGAAGGGTTCTGCACCATCGTGCTGGCCCGGTAGCTCAACCCACCGTTTCCGCACCTCTGGGTGGGGATCAGCTCGTGATGCAGGGCGACTCCCATTCCGGGCCGTCCGTATCAAAGTAAGGGTCGCCGTCGGGGCCGAGCGATCCGCCACTGATGCGAGTCACCACGGGGGCCGGTTCCTGTTTGCGGACTGCCACGGAGTACGCCGGGTCACCTGCGCTCTTGACCGTGACCTCAGCGACGTAACAGGCGCCCTGCGACACGAAGCTGTTGACCTCCACCTGATTGTCTGAGACATGAAGACGATCAGCGGCTGCGTGACGGATGACTGAACGATCCTCAGCTGGCCCCCGCAGGTGCATCACTGCGCCCAGTGAGAGGATCGCGACACCCAGGAGAGCCGCTAGGAAGACACACATCTTGCTTGCCCGGGTCTTGGTCATAGGGACAGCATTCCCGAGCTAGACAAAAACGAAGGCGAGTTCAACCGGTCAACGCACCACCACCGATAGGGGATCGTGGGTGTCATGGCCGGGTTGTCGAACGAGCAGCAGGAGAACGTCTGGGCGTTGTGGGCGAAGGGTGAGTCGTTCAGGCTCATCGCCCGCACGATCGGCGTCAGCCAAACCCCAGTCCGGACGCTGCTGCGCCGCCATGGCGGAGTGAAACCGCCGCCGCGCGCCCGGAACCGGCGGCACCTGTCGCTGAGTGAACGTGAAGAGATCTCCCGCGGCCTCGCCGCCGGCTTGTCGTGCCGTGTCATCGCCGCTCGGCTGGGACGGCATCACACGAGCATCAGCCGCGAAGTCGCCCGCCACGGCGGCCCCGGCACCTATCGCGCGGCCAGCGCTGACGCGGGCGCGTGGCGCAACGCGCGCCGCCCGAAACCCTCACGTCTTCACCGCGACCCGGCGCTGTCGAGCCTAGTCGCGGCGAAGCTGGAACGAGGGTGGTCACCCACCCAGATCGCCCACTGGCTACGGCGCGAACAGCAGGATTCGTTGTCGCACGAGTCGATCTACCACGCCCTGTACACCGGCCAGATCCGTGCGCCACGACAGGGAAGCCTCCTGCGATCAGGGCGATCCCTGCGCCATGCGCGCGTCGCGAAGCCCCGACAACGCCGCGGCGTGTTGCGGAACATGACCTCCATCCACGATCGACCCGCCAGCGTCGAAGACCGGGCCGAAGTCGGCCATTGGGAAGGTGACCTCATCATGGGCCAGCGCCCATCAGCCGTGGCCACCCTCGTCGAACGCTCCACCCGCCTGGTGCGCGTCGTCGCCCTGCCCGACGGGTACAAGGCTGACGCCGTCAGGGACGCTCTCATCGAGAATCTCGCCGACATGCCGCCGCAGTTTCGTCGGTCGTTGACGTGGGATCGCGGCAGGGAAATGGCCTTCCACGACCAGGTGACGCACGCCCTGGGCATGCAAGTGTTCTTCTGTGACGCCCGTTCGCCATGGCAGCGCGGCACGAACGAAAACACGAACCGCCTGCTGCGTCAGTACCTCGCGAAGAACGCCGACCTACGCTCCTTCACCCAGACCGACCTCGACACCATCGCGACGCGCATCAACGAACGGCCCCGCAAGGTCCTCGGCTGGGCCTCATCCCACGACGCCTTCACCGATAGCCTGAACACCATCAATGGTGCGTTGACCGGTTGAATCCGCCAACGTTTTGCGACGACGCCGAGCCTTGGGGTAGAAACGATGGGCTGCCTCAGTGTCCTTCAGCCGCCGGCTCGACAAGTTCGACGAGCACGCCGCCGGCATCCTTGGGGTGGATGAAGTTGATGCGGCTGCCGCCGGTGCCGATCTTCGGCGCGTCGTAGAGCAACCGCATCCCGCGCTCGCGCAGCGTCGCGCTCACCGCGCCAAGGTCTGCGACGCGGTAGGCGAGTTGCTGCATGCCGGGGCCGGAGCGGTCGAGGAACTTCGCGATGCTCGACTCCGGCGACAGCGGCGCGAGCAGCTGGATGTGGCTGTGCGGGGCATCGGCCGGGCCGACGCTCATCATCGCCTCACGCACACCCTGCTCTTGGTTGGTCTCCTCGTGAGCAAGCGTCATGCCGTACGTGTCTCGATAGAAGGCGATCGCGTCGTCGAGGTCGGCCACCGCGATGCCGACGTGGTCGATCGCCTCGAACAGGTGCGTGAAAGAGCCGGTCATGACCCCACCATATGGTTTGCTGGAAACAGCGTCTTTGGTTAATGACGATTAACTCAATGTGGAGGAAGACATGACCGACACCACCGCCGTCATCGTCGGGGGTGCCCGTACCCCCATGGGTCGCCTGCTCGGCTCGCTCAAGGGTTTCTCGGGCTCCGATCTTGGCGGGATCGCCATCAAGGGGGCCCTCGAGAAGGCCGGCGTCACGGGCGATCAGGTCGAATACGTCATCATGGGTCAGGTGCTCACCGCCGGCGCCGGCCAGATCCCGGCCCGTCAGGCCGCGGTCAAGGGCGGCATCCCGATGAGCGTGCCCGCCCTGACGATCAACAAGGTCTGCCTCTCGGGTCTCGACGCGGTGGCGCTCGCCGCGCAGCTCATCCGCGCCGGTGAGTTCGACGTCGTCGTGGCCGGTGGTCAGGAGTCCATGACCCAGGCGCCGCACCTTCTCGAGAAGTCCCGTGAAGGCTTCAAGTACGGCGACGTGTCGATGCGCGACCACATGGCCTACGACGGTCTGTGGGACGCCTTCACCGACCAGGCCATGGGCAACCTCACGGAGCAGGCCAACTGCGGTGATGCGCAGTTCAGCCGCGAGGAGCAGGACGCCTTCTCCGCTGCGTCGCACCAGAAGGCTGCCGCCGCCTGGGAGAAGGGGTACTTCGACGACGAGGTCGTCTCCGTCGAGATCCCGCAGCGCAAGGGCGAGCCGGTGCAGTTCAAGAACGACGAGGGCGTGCGCGCCGACACGACGACCGAATCGCTCGGCAAGCTGCGTCCGGCCTTCAGCAAGGACGGAACGATCACGGCCGGCTCGGCCTCCCAGATCAGTGACGGTGCCGCGGCGCTCGTCGTCATGAGCAAGGCGAAGGCCGACGAACTCGGGCTCGAGGTCCTCGCCGAGATCGGTGCCCACGGCGTCGTCGCCGGCCCGGACTCGACGCTCCAGAGCCAGCCCGCGCGTGCCCTCGCGGCTGCCTGCGCCAAGGACGGCATGTCGCCCACCGACCTCGACGTCGTCGAGATCAACGAGGCGTTCGCGGCCGTCGGCCTCGCGTCCACCAAGGAACTCGGCCTGGATCCGGAGAAGGTCAACCCGAACGGCGGCGCCATTGCCATGGGCCACCCGATCGGCATGTCCGGAGCCCGTCTCGTTCTCACGCTGGCCCACGAACTGAAGCGTCGTGGTGGCGGGGTCGGCGCCGCTGCGCTCTGCGGTGGCGGGGGACAGGGTGACGCGCTCGTCCTGCGCGTGGCCGCGGAAGGCTGATCAGCCGTGCCGCGCGAGATCGACGTGCCCCAGCTCGTCGCGCAGATGCGCGACGGCAGCAGGCGTGCGCTCGCGCGGCTGCTGACTTGCGTCGAGAACGGACACCCCAAGCTCGAGGAGATCGGAGCAGCCATCGCGCCGCACACGGGCGAGGCGCAGATCATCGGTCTCACGGGGCCGCCCGGGGTCGGTAAGTCGACGTCGACGAACGCGCTCGTCGAGGCCTACCGCAAGGACGGCAAGACGGTGGCCGTCCTTGCGGTCGACCCAAGTTCGCCGTTCTCCGGAGGAGCTCTGCTGGGCGACCGCATCCGGATGGTCGGCCACTCAGGTGATGAGGGCGTGTTCGTCCGCTCGATGGCGACGCGCGGCCACCTCGGTGGTCTCGCGGCCGCCGCTCCGGCGGCCCTGCGCGTGCTCGACGCAGCAGGCTTAGACATCGTGCTCGTGGAGACCGTGGGCGTCGGACAGTCGGAAGTGCATATCGCGGGCCTCGCGGACACGACGATCGTCCTGCTCGCGCCCGGTGCCGGAGATTCCATCCAGGCCGCGAAGGCCGGTGTCCTGGAGGTCGGTGATCTCTTCGTCGTCAACAAGGCCGACCGGGACGGTGCGCCTGCAACGGTGCGCGATCTGCGGCACATGATCTCGCTCGGCATGTCGGGTGAACCCGGTGAGTGGCGCCCGGAGGTCGTCTCCACGGTGGCCGAGAAGGCGCAGGGCGTCGAGGACGTCGTCGCGGCCGTCGAGGCACACAGGGCGTGGATGCTCGAGCACGACGAGCTCAGCGCGCGCCGCCGACGTCGGGCCGCGGGCGAGATCGAAGAGCTGGCGGTGCGGCGACTGCGTGAGCGCTGGGAACGCCCCAATGCCGAGGTGAAGCTCGACGACCTCGCTGAGGCTGTCGCTCGAGGGGTTCTGGACCCCTACGCCGCGGCGCAGGCCGTCGCGGGTTGAGGGTGAGGGGCTCGATGCGCGTCCGAAACCGCGCGAGAGCCCATGGCAGCGAGGCGTCGCCAGAGCGTGTTCTGAGGTGCGTCGCCGGCCGGTATCAGCTCTGATTCCGCGGAATACCGGGGTTGTCGGCGCCGATACATAGACTTGGAGCATGAAGCCTCGTACGCCCGTCATCATGCTCATCGCGGCCGCTGAGCACGCCGAAGAGATGCGGGACGAATTCACCCACCGCTACGCTGCCGACTACGACCTGCAACTCGCCACGACGCTCAGCGAATCGATGACGATGGCGCAGGGCCTCAACGCGCGCGGCATCCCGGTCGCGATGTTCGCCGCGACGACGCAGGTGGGCGACGCGACGGGCCTCGTCACGCTGCAGTGCCTGCATGCCGTCATGCCGGCGGCCAAGCGGGTCATGGTGCGCCTGCGCAGCGAACCGTGGGCGGTGGAGGAGCAGCGCGTCGCGCAGATCAGCGGCCAGATCGAGGCCGCGCTCCTGCTGCCGAGCGGCCCGCGCGACGAGGAGTTCCACACCGCCGTCACCGAGTTGCTCTCGGACTGGGGGTGGTCGGCGGGTGGCCCCGAGATCGAGCTCGTCAACATCGTGGCGCCCGCAGGCGACCCCAACGTCGGGGTGCTGCGCGACTTCCTCGACCGCCAGGGCATCCCGATGGGGGTCTGGCCGCCGGACGCTCCGCACGCAGCCAAGACGCTCGAGATGGCGCGTTCGCAGGGCATCGAGATCGCCTATCCGCTCGTGCGCATCGCCGAGCGCGAGGTTCACGCCAACCCTGACGTCCGTGTGCTCGGGCGCGCCTTCGGCGCCACCGTCGACGAGTTGGGCGAGGGCCACGTCGTCGACCTTGCGATCGTCGGTGCGGGCCCGGCCGGCCTCGCTGCCGCGGTGTACGGCGCGAGCGAGGGGCTGAGCACAGCCGTCATCGAGGCCGACGCCGTGGGCGGCCAGGCCGGCACGAGCTCGATGATCCGCAACTACCTGGGCTTTCCCCGCGGCATCTCGGGCATGCGCCTCGCGCAGCGCGCGCGGTTCCAGGCCACCCGGTTCGGCGCGGGCATCTACTCGGCCACCGAGGTCACCGGTTTCACGCCCGGCTATCGCGGCGAACCGCACGTGCTCGAGACCGACGACGGGCCGGTCTGCGCCCGCGCCGTTCTCATCTCGACGGGCGTGGCCTACCGTCGCCTCGGCGTCGAGGAGGTCGAAGGCTTCGTCGGACGCGGCGTGTACTACGGCGCGGCGTCGTCGGCTGCCCGCGAGTGCGAGGGCGGGCACGTCCTCGTCGTCGGCGGTGGCAACTCGGCGGGCCAGGCCGCCATCCACCTCTCACGCTTCGCGCGCTCCGTCAGCATCGTCGTGCGTCGCGACGGGCTCGCGGAGACGATGTCTGACTACCTGATCCGCGAGATCGAGGCGAACCCGCGAATCGTCGTCAAGACGAATGCGGAGATCGTCGGGGCGAGCGGCACCGATCGGCTGCAGCACGTGACGATCCGCTTCAACGAGAAGGACCAGGAGCTGACGGTTCCCGCCTGCGGGCTGTTCCTCCTGCTTGGCGCGCACCCGTGCGTCGACTGGCTCGACGGCACCGTGGCGCGTGACGCCAAGGGTTTCGTGCTCACCGGTCGTGACGTGCCGCAGGAGTTCTGGCGTGACGGGCTGCCCCCGGAAGCGCTCGCGACGAGCGTGCCTGGCGTGTTTGCCGCAGGCGACATCCGCGCCGGGTCGATGAAGCGCGTCGCCGCGGCGTCGGGTGAGGGCGCGGGGGCCGTGACGCTCGTTCACCACTGGCTCGAGGCCGTCGTGACGGGGACGTGCGACCCGGACGCCTGCGCGAGCTGATCCTGCCCGGCCCAAGACGCGACGCTCGTCGCACGCCGCGCGGGTGGCTGACGTGCGAACCTGACTGCATCGTTCCCATCACCTTCGAGGAGATCATGATGCTCGTCGCTTTCTCCGTCGCACCGTCGGCGACGGACGACCCGGACGGTTCCGTCAGCGAGGCGGTGGCCGCAGCCATCCGCGTGGTGCGTGAGTCGGGCATCCCGAACCGCACCGACGCGATGTTCACGACCCTCGAGGGGGAGTGGGACGAGTGCATGGACGTCGTGAAGCGGGCCTGCGAAGCCGTCGGAGCCGTTTCGCCCCGGGTCTCACTCGTGCTCAAGGCTGATATCCGGCCCGGTTTCACCGGCCAACTCGACGCCAAGGTCGCGCGCATCGAGGAGCGACTCACGGGCGAGTGACACCTCGTCGCGCGTGGTGTGCGCGAAGCTCCCGGGCGTCAGTGGCCCGCCTTCTCGAGAACCACCGTGAGGATGGCGGCCTGATGCCGCAATCGCGCGACCGACTCTGGCTGACCGTCGCCGAGAAGACTTGCGGCCCGGGAGAGTTCGTCGATCTCGTGCTGGACGATGTCGAGCACATCGCGTGAGGTGAGGTCACACCGTTCGGCCTCTGTCGAGCCGACGCCGATGTTGGGCAACTCGCCCGATCGGACTCCGCGCTTCGTGGTCAAGTCCCGGGTAGTGGTGTAGCGCTGCGTTCCTTCGTTGGGGTTGTTCAGGCGGTGATTGCGGGCAGGTCGTCAGCTCCGATCTGGGGTTCGGTG